>DATIAT010000114.1:0-3906 GCA_035457905.1 Nitrospiraceae bacterium | reverse complement strand
TTCCTATGGGTGCCGTGTCGGCAGACCAACTGGCCCGAGTGATCGCCAAGGAAATTGAGCAGAACATCATCGAGAAATCTATGAGAGGGCATGTGGCTGAAGATGAGTTAACCACCCCTAAGTAGAGTCGAGCTACGAGCGATGCTGGGGGGCGAACTGGCGGATCATCACGACGTGACCAATATTAGGTTTTGGATGACGGAACCGAGCGGGGCTTTATCAATGCAGACACTTTAGGGATTTGCTCGTTCAAGGCTTGGCGGAGCTCCTGGACTTCTTCATCTGTAATTCTCCCGTCAGCGCGCAGTTTGTCGACGAACCGATCATAGGGATCCGTTAGCACACTGATGATTAAACTGAGGATGCGGCTAAGATCCGTATGATCCATTACTCCCGTGATTCCGCGTCTTGATCGTCCTGAGGGACGAGACGCTCCTAGGCTGAAGGAACGAACCGGTCCGCCGAAAAATCGCCACGCAACTGCTCCGTCACGAGGCGCCGGTAATCGGCATTCTGTTTGACCATAAACACCAATCCTTCCTTGTCGATCACAATGAGCAGCGCATCTTCCGCCACCAGCATCCGCGCAGGATCGCCAAGATTGATCCGATATTGCGTCCGGCCATCGGGATTTCTCCCAGGACCGATTACCAATTCCGTCAGTCCGTCGATCACGCCTTCTTGGGCGTTCTCCCGTAGACGGACTCTCGTGCCGTCGGGAATTCGTCTCCATGTCGCTTTCCTCTGATTGATCGATCCGATTTGGGGTTGTGTCATGGTATTCTCCTTCAACAATCGCGTGGGCTGAGGTGCTAGCGAAGACCGCGACCTTGCGTCGGCTGCGTTCGCTCTCTCATGGAATAAGAAGAATGCCTTCCGTTCCGGCGTTGAGACATCATCTGTCTGGGGTGGTCGGATGACGGCTGCGGGCTACCTAAGGCCAAGGGCACCGCATGGCCTAGAAGGCGTTCGATGGCACGGAGTTGCTGTGGATCTTCGGCGGTGACGAAACTCGTGGCCCGTCCGGTCGTCTTCATCCGAGCCGTCCGGCCGATTCGATGAACATAATCCTCAGGGCAATGCGGTAAGTCGAAATTGATGACGTGGCCGATGTTGGTGACATCGATGCCCCGTGCCGCAATGTCCGTCGCGACGAGGACGCGAAAGGCCCCCCGTTTAAAGCCTTCCAGCGCGCTTCGGCGCTGTGAAAAACTGCGATCGCCATGCAGGACGCCGACTCTGTGCCCCGCGCGACCGAGCACCCGGCCCAGATGATCCGCTCGATGCTTGGTCCGGGTAAAGACCAAAACAGTCTGCTTTTCCTCTTTTAACAGAGAAAGAAGTAAATCCGGTTTACCGGTATGCGTCGTATAGTGCAGCGCTTGTGTCACACCGTCTGCCGTCGTGGACGACGGCGTGACCATGACGCGGACCGGCTCTTTGACACTGGCGTGTGAGAACTGTGTTAGATCGGACGGCAGCGTGGCGGAAAACAGCAGCGTCTGCCGTTCCTCCGGCAGTGCGGTGAGAATTTGATTGATCTGCGGGGCGAATCCCATGTCGAGCATCCGGTCGGCTTCATCAAGCACCAGGATTTTTATCGGTAGCAGATTGATGGTTCCGTTCCACATGTGATCGAGCAACCGCCCAGGAGTCGCAACCAAAACATCCGGCCGCTGACGGAGACCACGTACCTGAGCTTGCATGTCAGCGCCACCAACTATAACCGTGGCAGAGATTCCAACACGGCGACCGAGTTTATCGATCGCGGTGAGTATTTGGAGCGCGAGCTCTCGCGTCGGAGCCAGAATCAACGCTTGCGGCTCACCTTTCGGCAGCCGAGCCAGCCGTTCGATGATGGGAATGACGAATGCGGCGGTTTTCCCCGTTCCCGTCTGAGCGCAGCCAATGACGTCACGGCCGGCCAGCGCCGGAGGAATCGCCTGTATCTGAATCGGGGTGGGCGAGTAGAGCCCTGCTATGGCGAGATCCTTGACCAATGCCTCGGACACACCAAGACTATCAAAACGTAGTTCAAGAGACGTATCCACTACAAATCCTTTCAGTGTGATCGCATGATGGCGGGATCAGAGAACCGAGGGGAGAAACAACCGGGAAGGGTGCCGCTCCAGACTGGACCTGGTCGCGATGCGATCGCGAAGTCCGTAATGCTTATGCATGTCCCTAGCCGGACTAATACGAGGGAACAACTGGTGACAGCATATAGAACTCTATCGTCACAGTCAATGTATTGTGAACTATTGTGACCTGTCTCGCAGCACGCTAGGACTTAGAAACGATTCCGACCGCCGAAATCATTTCCCCGTCCAGAGCCGCTGAACCGACCTCCACCGGAGCGTGGTTCCTGCGGTTTCGCTTCGTTGACGGTCAGCGACCGGCCGTCCATTTGCGTGCCGTTCAAAGCGGCAATGGCCGCCTGAGCCTCTTCCGGTGTGGACATCTCCACGAAGCCAAAGCCGCGGGATTGTCCGGTAAACTTATCTGCGATCACGCGTGCCGATGCGACGGTGCCATGTGCAGCAAACAAGGTGGTGAGTTGCGTTTCGGTGGCTGCATAAGGCAAGCCGCCGACATATAGTTTTGTACCCATTGGGGTCCTCCTTCTGGAATGACATTGTGTGAAACACGAGAACGACTAAGGAAGGAGAGGGCCAAAGACGCAGTCTACAGGAGCGGCTTGGTCAGGCTTCCGATCACACTCTCGGTGACAACAACATCGGTGATGGGCCGTATCATTTATCTTCCATGCGAGGCCCGCCGCGATGAAAGTTGACTGACTGTAGCAGTTCTTGAAACACTTAGCAACCTGCCCTGTGCGAGTTCTTTACTAGGTGATTGCTTGGCAGTCAGAACAAGGGAGGTTGCGGTCCCCATTGAAGCCCTGCCAAATCTGGATCTTCTCCCTCTCTGACAGAGGGGCGCGAAGCTTTCTGAGACTTGCGCAGCGCTCGCTTGGCTTCCTTCTCCTGACGCTGCCTCTGAAGGGCTTTCTCACGATCGCGTTTTGCTAGTGTGGAATTACCTCGTGCGATGGCGTCCTCCCTGGTTTAACCGGAACGCTTCCCTCCACCGGTCAAATGGCATCGAGCTATTCGGTCGCGCCTCGGCGTCTCGCTCGGCTTCCGTCAGATTGACGGCCGCGGCCACGCCCTTTCGTATCCTGCGCTCTGGACCGTATGGTGGTTTCCTGTCCAAAGCCTCGGCTAGCGAGCAAAGACACCTCTCTTCTGATCGTTTCGATAGAGGTGGTCGATTCGGCAAGACGGGGATCAGATAAGCCCAGCAAGTCCCATCGGATCTTCGGTTTAGAGGTCCTTCTATTTTTCTTCGAGATTTTCATCTAGACACTCCTCTTGCAAGGCCCGAAACATACCTTTCCTCAGAGTCTTTTCTCTACGACCGACGAACGTCATCTCGTCAGGAACAGGCAGGAAGGGAATCGCGCAGAAACAATGATGGAGATTGGGAAAGCGCGAGGGACAGAAGGTGTTACAGTATCACATACGTTGCCCCAGCGTCAAACGACCTTCTTCCACACCGCAAATCGCGAATTTCGCGCCCTTATTGCAAGTTCACAGAAATGGCCTGGCAGGCGCGGAGATCGACTTTCTCTGAGGGGATGTCCCCACAGCTATCCATTCACAGGATCCCTATGGACGCCGGATAATCACGAGCAACGATCGCAGGCATAGTCGGAGTGGAGTTTTAGTGGAGCCAAATATCCAGAACTGGGAAACGAGAAGGTACCTACATCGCTGGATGAACCGCTTTAATTGCCGGGTAGAGTTCTTCCAAAGCCATCGATTTTCTATAGACTCCTACTGCCCCGGCTCGTTCCATCGCATCTGTGTTGTAATCATTACCATACTCTGACAAGCCGATTAT
>DATIAT010000113.1:0-13438 GCA_035457905.1 Nitrospiraceae bacterium | reverse complement strand
GCGAAGACGACCGCCTCGGCCATCGCCGGGAACACCCAACCGGCAATGCCGCTTAAATGGAACAGTGGAACCCACACGATTGTGATGGCGAGTGTGGCGACGAACGTCGGGAGAATGATCTGATTGGCGGCATCGATGATCGCCTCCTCTAACGGCTTACCCATGGCGAGGTGGGTATCGATATTCTCGATCATGACCGCGGCGTTGTCGACGAGAATGCCGACAGCCAGCGCCAATCCGCCTAGAGTCATAATATTGATCGATTCTTCGAGCAGATGGAGGGCGATGATGGAGCTGAGGATGGAGAGCGGGATCGACGTGAGGACAATGACCGTCGGGCGCCAGGAGCCGAGCATCACCAGCACGATGAAACCGACTAGCAAGGCGGCGATGACCATTTCGTGCACCACATCAGCGATGGCCTCCTTCACGAATTCCGAGGAGTCGTTGATGAGAGTCACTTTCACATCAGGGGGCACCACCTCGTGGATGCGGGGGAGCATTTTTTTGATTCCATTCACGATGTCGATGGTCGAAGCCTCACTGCTCTTCATGACGACGACGATGACGGCCTGTTTGCCGTCGACCAGTACGGAGTTCGTTTGCACCCGGCCGGCCAAGCGAACCGTGGCAACGTCACGCAGGTGGACGAAGGCGTTGCCGTCTCGCTTGATCGGAATGTCGTCAAACTCTTCAATCTTCAACGGGGATGCGTTCGTCAGAACAAGCCAGTCGGTCTCCTTGATCTTCATGTCCCCGCCCGGCAGCACGAGATTCTGTCTCTCGATCGCTTGGTGCACGTCTTCCGTGGTGAGATGACGGGCCATCAACTTCTGCTGGTCGACATTGATCATGACCTGCATGTCCTGGCCCCCGTAGGGGTGCGGCAGGATCGCGCCGGGTATGGTGACGAGCATCGGTCGAATTCGCATGACGCACATGTTATAGAGCTCGGCCGGTGTCTGAATATCAGATTCGACTTGTAAAACGGCTACTGGTACTTGGGAGGGGAACAGCCGCATGACCATGGGCGCGGCAACATCCGGCGGTAGCGCTTTGACGGAGGTCTGCGATATTCCTACGATATCGGCCTCGCTGCCGGCCAGATCAACTCCGTCCTGAAGAAAAATATTGATGATGGAGTGACCGAAGTAAGAAGTGCTCACGATCGTCTTGATGCCTTCGACCGTCTGAGTCAACATTTGTTCGAACACACGAGTGACTCGCCCCTCGGTCTCTTGCGGCATCAAGCCATCGTAGAGCCAGACTACTGAGCTGACGGGCATCTGGATATTTGGGAAGACGTCGGTCGGCGCTTCCTCCACTGTCAGCGCCCCAAACACCAGGATGAGGATGGCCAGCACCACGAACGTATAGGGCCTTCTTATGGCAATTTCGACCAGCTTCTTCATACAAGACCGCTCGCCAAGTAGTGTCTCAGCAATGAGACTAGAATTTTCTCATCTAATAAATATCTCATTTTATAGAAATTTAAGTCAATCCACCATTTCGTATGGTTTCTGTATGGCGCGTTAACACCAACGGCCACTTTGATGAAATAAACCGAGGCCTGTTTGCCGACGCCACGCGGCAACGTGATGCCCGGCAATCTCTGCACGAGTTTGCAACGGGCCCTCGCAGCTCAACTATATCTCGACGAACTGTCATGAATCTGGCGGGCGAACCCCGACAATTCGCACCGCGTGATCAAAAATCGTGAACCCATCATGTGACGCCCGCCGGCCCGGACAGACTCATGGCAATGACCGGTCATTCTATGCTAGATTTGCTTCCAACTATGGCTCCTGCACCACAGCATTCAGCACGACGACTGCCTCGCAAGACATCGATTGCTCTGATGCTGTTCTGTCTGGTCTGCTCTGCCTGCGGCACGACCACTTCGACCGGCAAAATTCTCTTTGAAGATGCGCGCGGAGTCGTCTCTCTTCAGACGATGCCCGATCAGTCGATTCACGCCACTCATCCGATCAGTCTGGAGCCCGCTCTCATCGCTCAAGTGTTGCGCGGTATGGCCGTCCAGTATCAGGAGCGGGGCCTTCAGGGCTGGCTTGCAGGATCATGGGCACCCGTCCCCGTCTTCTCCGAGGATCAGATTCAGTTCCTCGCTCCGCTGATTGCAGAGGGATTGCGCACGGCTGCGCCGGATCAGCGTATTGAGTATCGTGCCCTCGCTACGCAAGAAGGCTCCTTCCTGGAATCTTCGACCACCGAAACAACCTCCGGCTCCCTCTATGCCTATGGTCGACAGTTGTACATCACACTTTCTCAATATCGATCATCACCGAAGAAAACGAACGTCAATGCCGGCACCATGTCCTCTAGAAATCGTCCTCCCGATTCTTCAGGCCTTAAGAACCATGTCGTGGTGTTCATTCCGAGCTCCGCCCAACGGTCCGATGCTTTCGATCCCCCGGAAATCGAGAAGACCACCGATAGATTTCTCGCCGTTGATTATGAACTGCTGCAACATACCCCGGCAGTGGCTACTGATCGCGCGCGGGCCCCCGAGGCTCCGGCAGGAACCGGCGCAGCGGAAGCTCCGTCTTCCAGTACTGAAGCCCTGGCTCAGGAGGTGGAAGCCCTGAAAAAGGAAATGCAAACCCTTAAACAACAGCAGCAACTCGGCAATCAGAAGCCGCAGCAAAAATAAAGAAAGGCTGAAGGGGCTTAGACTGAAGGTCAGAAAGACCGTTCCCAGCCTTCAGTCGTCAGCCTAGCTTCAACCTTCAGCCTAAACCCCTTCAGCCTTCCCAGTCGGCCTTCCTCGATACCCGTTCGTGATCGGCATCCGCCTATCCTTCCCCAAGGCCCGCTGCGTAATTTTGATTCCGATCGGCGCCTGCCGGCGCTTGTACTCGCTGCCGTCCACCATCGTCATCACACGCGCTACCGTGGCATGATCGAACCCCGCTTCGACAATCTCTTCGAGAGACCGGTCATCTTCCACATAGGCCTGGAGAATGGGATCGAGTATCTCGTAGGGGGGCAACGAGTCTGCATCTGTTTGGGCGGGTCTCAATTCAGCGGTCGGCGGTCGATCCAAAGTCCGTTTGGGGATCACCGGGCTTGCGCTCCGGAGGTTCCGGAGCCGCGCCAAGTCATACACCATCGTCTTCGGTACGTCTTTGATGACGGCAAAGCCGCCGGCCATATCACCGTAGAGTGTGGCATACCCCACACTCATCTCGCTCTTGTTGCCTGTGGTGAGAACCAAATGCCCGAATTTGTTGGAGAAGGCCATGAGGAGGTTACCCCGGATGCGGGCTTGGAGATTCTCTTCCGTCGTATCGGGCACACGCCCCTTGAACGTTTCCGCCAGAGCTTCTCGATAGGTATCGAACAGCGCGGTGATAGAAATCGTATGGACACAGATCCTAAGTCGCGTTCCCAATTCGGCGACGTCCTCGTGACTCTCTTGCGACGTATAGGGCGACGGCATGAACAGCCCCCATACCTTATCGGGGCCAAGGGCGTCCACAGCGATCGCTGCGGTGAGCGCCGAGTCCACTCCCCCGCTCAAACCGATTACAGAATGCGTAAAACCGTTCTTTCTCACATAGTCGCGCACCCCTAACGTGAGAGCCCGGTACACTTCTTCCAGCGGGTCCAGGGCCGCCGCCACATCGGGAACTGCGCGCACTCGGATCTTGTGAAGGGATGGAAGCGAAGCGGCATGGACCTCCACCACAGAAGACACCCGCCTTGGCAGGATCTTTTTCCGACCGGCTCGTCTCGCTCGCGCAACGGCTTCCATATTGAGGTCGGCGACGATCAGATCTTCTTCAAAGGCTCTTCCCCGCGCAATTACCTCGCCCCGGTGGTCGAGAATGAGGCTATTCCCGTCGAAGACCAGTTCGTCCTGACCACCGACTGCGTTGGTGTAGGTGAGCGCCACTCCGTTTTCACTCGCACGGGTGGCCAGCATTTGCTCACGCAGCAGGCTTTTCCCTAGATGAAACGGCGATGCATTGATATTCACGATGATTTCGGCGCCCGCTGCAGCCTGGAACCCGGTCGGACCTTCCGGCAACCAGACATCCTCACAAATGTTGATTCCAACCACTGTGCTCCGTATCCGAATGAGTGGCAGCCGCCGGCCCGGATGAAAATAGCGGCTCTCGTCAAACACGCCGTAATTCGGCAAATACCACTTGCAATAGGTCGTGACGAGGGTTTGATCGGCAATGATCGCCGCCGCATTGTAGAGTTCGTGCGCACCGGCCGGCACTACCGACAAGCGTGCAGGCTTGGGATCTACACCATCGCTCTGGCTGACATAGCCTATAACCGCGGCAAGCCCCCGGCAGTGGCGAACGACTTCCTGGAGCGCACGACGGTTATCGGCGATAAAGCGAGGCTTTAAGAGAAGGTCTTCGGGCGGATAGCCCGTGATTGCCAGCTCCGGGAAAGCCACCAGGTCGGCCTTGGCCTTTTTCGCCTCGCGCAACCAGGTTGTAATCCGGCGAACGTTCCCTTCCAGGTCTCCGACCGTCGGATTCATTTGGGCCATGGCGATTCGGAAAGTTCGCATAGGACCTATATAGCACAATGGGCTGAAGGCTGAAGAGGTTTAGGCTGAAGGTTTCGGACTCCGGGCTCCGGACTTCCTTCGGCCTTCAGCCTTCCAACCTTCAGCCTTCTCAGTAGCGCCGCAAATTCGGAACCGGAAGACTCCAAAGAATTTCCCGTACTGCCGCCCAGATCGCCTCCAATGTGATTGTCAGGTCCGGAGCCGACCGCGCGACGAATTTGGCCGCCAGACCCGGAGCTGCCGGGGTTGAGACCGCCCCTAATACCAGGCCGGGATACCGCTCCAGAATAGCGGCGAGTGTGGTGTCCAGGCGTTTCCAGATATCGGCGTCGACCGTATCGCCGATGACAAAGAGCGAGCCCAGATAGTCCCAGCTTCCGGCGAGGCCTACCGATTCAGGCAGTCCGTTGGGGGCAAGACGATACCGCTCAAGGACTTCCAGACCCGAAGTTGTGCTGATGCGAACCTCATTTTCGACTGACACGAAGGCCCAGCGTTCTTGCCTGGCAACTCTGCCGGATGCCATTGCATCCCACAGTACCACCGTCGCACCCGGGGCAAGGTTGACGTGGATCGATTGGCGGAAGCGAGCCCCGGCAAAAGGAATCATAACCTCGGGCAGCCATTCCAGCCGAGCGTGAGGACCGAGCGAAAGACAAATTTCTTGTAGCGCCGGCTCAGACACACTTCGATAGACACGGTTGGCGGACGGACTTGTCATGAGCACATGCGCGCCCGCGTGAAGCTGCGTCTGCACCGACAGATGATCGCCGCCGACCAAACCGCCGGAAGGATTCACGAGCCAGGTGTAGGCGCACCCGCTGTCGTCGAGATACGAAGGAGGAAAGTGGTGCCAGGGACTTGTGCAAGACGAGCGCTTGAGGACAGTGCGTGCATCTTCCCGTTCGAATTCATAGACCAACGCGCCATGCCGGCCAACGGTGTGGAGAAGAGACTGGTTGGTTTGGTTTGTTTGGTTCATTTGGTTTATTTGGTTGGTCTGGTGTAACCAAATAAACGAGACAAACCAAACAGACGAAACAAACCAAATGAACAAGAGGAAAGACTAATGACGGTGTACACCATGCGGCAGGAACTGCTCGACCCAAGCCACGACTTGGTCGAGCCCCTGTCCTGTTTTGAGATTCGTAAACAGAAACGGTAAGTTGCCCCTCATTCGCTTGCTGTCCCGATCCATCACGGACAAATCGGCGCCGACCTGCGGCGCAAGATCGATTTTATTAATCACCAGAAGATCGGACCGGGTGATTCCTGGTCCGCCTTTGCGAGGGATCTTGTCGCCGGCCGCCACATCGATCACATAGATGACTTTGTCCGCGAGTTCAGGGCTGAAGGTCGCAGCCAGATTGTCGCCTCCGCTCTCGACGAACATCAGCTCGACGTCTGGATGGCGGCTGAGCAAATCGTCCAAAGCCTCCTGATTGTGCGAGGCATCCTCGCGGATCGCCGTATGCGGACAGCCTCCGGTTTCGACGCCCAAAATACGGTCTTGTGGCAAGGCTCCCCGGCGTGTGAGAAACTCGGCATCTTCCCTGGTGAAGATGTCGTTAGTCACCACCGCCAAGCTCACACGATCCCGCAGACGAAGGCAGAGCGCCTCGACAAGCGCGGTCTTCCCGGACCCCACTGGACCACCGACGCCGATCACAGGAATACGACGCGTCCGCGCCGCCGCAATACGGCCGTTCCCTGCGCAATGTTCATCGGCCCGATGCATTGGAACCTCGAAGAGCTTATAGCTGATAGCAGAAACAAAGATTAAATCTGGTTTTGATCTTCGCCCTGTTCTTGCCATCGGCTAATCGCCGTCGGCCATCAGCTCCTATGACCGGAAAAGTCTCGATTCCAGCCGGCTGTGCCGCATGGCATAGATGTCTTGAACCGGAGACCAGGAGCGGAGCACTCGCTGCTGCGCTGCCTGTCTGCTTACAGGTTCGATGATCTCGATCCAAGTTTCCAACAGCCGCTGCCCCTCGCGCTGGCCGATCGGCATGAGTTTCATCGCCGCCGCAACGAAACCCGTGGCGGTTTGATACAAAAACGCGGCAATGGAGTCTTCCTTCGACCACCCTCCCGCCGCCAACGTGAGGCCGAAACTTACGGCCAGATGTCCGGGCGTCCGCTCAGCTTCAACCGCTGCACGATAGTCACCGATTACTGAATGTTGCGGCTTTTGCCCCACGGCCAACCGTATAACTTGACGTCCCATCTGCCGGCTGGCTGCTCGTGATTCCTGTCCCAGTTTCATCGCCTCCAGTTCCCGATCCGCGTTGAATGCACCATCAATGAGACCGGAAACACAGGCATCGTGCGCCAATCCAACTGCCACTGCTTCGCGCTCGCCTATTCCAGTCATGAGTGACTCAACCACGTAACAAGACAGTTCTTCCGCATTGCGAACCGCTCCCCCCTGCACCGCCGCCTCAAGCCCCGACGAAAACGCATAGCCTCCCGACGGAAAAAAACTATCGACAAATCGTAGGCCGTTCAGAAGACTCCTTGTATTCATGGATTAGCCTGACAGCCCAGCCATTAAGCCTCAATCACGGCGAAGGCTGGTCAAAATGGTTTCCAGCAAGGCCGCAGACGAAGAATGCCCCGGAGGCGTACCCTCTGGGGTACGTTGAGGAGGCTTTCGAGGCGAGAACGTAGCTGGAGACCATTTTCACCAGCCTGCTAAAAAAGAAAATATCGCTGGGCCATGGGCAACACCGCCATCGGATCGCACGCCAAGATCTGCCCGTCTGCTTTCACCACATAGGTTTCCGGATCCACATCGATGCGCGGCAGTGCATCGTTCAGTTTCATATCGCGCTTGCCGATGCCCCGGCATTTCTTCACCGCCGCCACACGTTTCTGCAAGCCGAGCGACTTATGCACTCCCTGATCTATTGCGGTCTTGGAAAGAAAGCTGAGGCTGGTGGAAAACGGGGCGCGACCGAAACTCCCGAACATCGGTCTCGTAAACACCGGCTGCGGCGTCGGGATCGACGCGTTGGGGTCTCCCATGGCGGCGGACATCGGGAAACCGCCCTTCAGGACGATTTCAGGCTTCACGCCGAAGAAGGCCGGCTTCCACAGCACAAGGTCCGCCAACTTGCCGACTTCGACCGAGCCCACTTCGTGCCCGATACCGTGTGCAATCGCCGGATTGATGGTGTACTTTGAGACATAGCGGCGCACACGAAAGTTATCGTTGGAACCGGCCAGCTTGTCAGCCGCAGTTTGGGAGAGATGTCCTCGCTGCACCTTCATCTTGTGCGCCGTCTGCCAGGTGCGAATGATCACTTCACCCACCCGCCCCATTGCTTGCGAGTCAGATGACATCATACTGATCGCCCCCATGTCGTGCAGAATGTCTTCTGCTGCGATCGTTTCCCGTCTGATGCGCGATTCGGCAAACGCAATATCCTCCGGCACCCGAGGATTCAAATGGTGACAGACCATGAGCATGTCCAGATGCTCGTCCATCGTGTTCACCGTGAACGGCATCGTGGGATTCGTGGAGGAAGGCAACACGTTGGCCTCGCCGCAGACCTTGATGATGTCGGGAGCATGGCCGCCGCCGGCGCCTTCCGTATGAAACGAGTGGATCGTGCGTCCCTTGAAGGCTTTGATCGTATCTTCGACGAACCCGGCTTCGTTCAGTGTGTCGGTGTGAATGGCGACTTGGACATCGAATTCTTCCGCAACATCGAGACAGGTTGAAATCGCCGCAGGCGTGGTGCCCCAGTCTTCGTGCAACTTGAGACCGATCGCTCCTGCATCAACCTGCTCGCGAAGCCCGTCGGGCAGCGATGAATTGCCTTTCCCAAGGAAACCGAGATTGATCGGAAACCCCTCCGCCGCCTCCAACATCCGATGGATATTCCATGCACCGGGCGTGCAGGTGGTGGCATTGGTCCCGGTGGCCGGACCGGTCCCGCCGCCGATCAGGGTCGTTAGCCCGTTCGCCAAGGCCTCGTTGATGATCTGCGGGCAGATGAAATGGATGTGCGTATCGATTCCACCAGCCGTAATGATCTTACCTTCCGCTGAAAGCACTTCGGTGCAGGGGCCGATTTCCATCCCTTTCGACACACCTTCCATGAGATCGGGATTGCCGGCCTTGCCAATGCCGACGATACGACCGTCCTTGATGCCGATGTCGGCCTTCACGATCCCCCACCAATCGATTATGATCGCGTTGGTGATCACAAGGTCGAGCGCGCCCTTCGTACGCGTGGCTGCCGGCGACTGACCCATGCCGTCGCGGATGACCTTCCCGCCGCCGAACTTGGCCTCTTCACCGGCCACAGTCAGATCGCGCGTGACTTCAATCAGCAGATCCGTGTCCGCCAGACGGATACGATCGCCCGCAGTCGGTCCATATAAGTCATTGTATTGGCGACGAGGAATCTTCATGACTCGTCGGCTGTTGAAATCGGCATCCAGCTACGTTCTCACCTCGAAAGCCTCCTCAACGTACCCCAGAGGGTACGCCTCCGGGGCTTTCATCGGCTGCGGTCTTGCTGGATTCCGATTTGAACAGCCTCTCTCCTTTCTCTTTCGATTCTGTCCAACCTACTTCTTCGAGATAAATCCTTGGTCCCGCGCGGCAGCAAGTGCTTTGGCCTTCACGTTTGGATCATCCAGACGACCATTCACAAGCCCATTAATTCCGTAGGCCACGCGATTGCCGCCTATCGCCACCAACAGCACTCGTTTTTCTTCACCCGGTTCAAACCGCACCGCCGTCCCAGCCGGCACCTGCAACCGGAAGCCATACGCCTTTTCGCGATCGAACCGTAATGCTCGATTCGCTTCGAAGAAATGACAGTGCGACCCGACCTGGATCGGCCGGGCGCCTGTATTCGCCACCGTCACCTCAACGGTTTGTCTCCCTTGCAATGCGACGATGTCACCCTCCCCAAGAATCACTTCACCGGGAATCACTGCAGCCGGTTGCAGCGATGCTTTCTTGGCGGCTTTCGTCATCGTTTTTGCTTTGGCAGGTTTCTGTTTAGTTTTCTTCTTCATCTCAACACCTATCGAATGGGCTCGTGAACCGTGACCAGCTTCGTACCGTCGCGAAACGTCCCTTCGACTTGCAACTCGTGAATCATCTCCGCCACGCCCGGCATCACATCTTTTTTCTTCAGTAGCGTTGCGCCGTAGCTCATCAGGTCAGCCACCGAGCGGCCATCCCGAATCCCCTCCAGAATCGCCGCGGTCAAATAGGCCATCGCCTCGGGATGATTCAACTTCAATCCCCGAGCCTTCCGCTCTTTGGCCAGTTGAGCGGCCACAAAAATGAGAAGCTTCTCCTGCTCACGAGGAGTTAAATGCATGAGCGGACTCCCCTCTGCGAAATTGTCGACCTAACTTTCAAGAGAAATACCCTGCGATGTGGCTACACGGCAAGATGTTTTTTGATGAGGCCATCCGAGAGGTCCGGAACCGGCCCCTCTGCGGCGATCGCCCCCTTCTCCATGATGTAAAAATAATCGCCGGCGCCGCGGACAAACGACACGAATTGTTCCACAACGAGGATCGAAAGACCTCCTTGCTCCTTCAGTCTTTTGATGGCATGTACGATTTCTTTGATAATAGACGGCTGGATCCCCTCTGTGGGCTCATCCAAGAGCAACAGTTTCGGCTCAGCAGCCAAGGCGCGACCAATAGAAAGTTGCTGTTGCTGTCCCCCGCTGAGGTCTCCTCCTCGTCGCCCAAGCATGGTCTTCAAAACCGGAAACAGCTCAAAAATCCGGGGAGGAATCACCCTGGGGGCCTTGGGCTTTGCCTCCAACCCGATCAGAAGATTTTCTTCCACGGTGAGGCTGGGAATAATTTCCCTTCCCTGCGGTGCATAGCCGATTCCGGAACGAGCCCGTGAGTAGGGACGCAAGGTGGTGATGTCCTGTCCGGCGAAATCGATGCGTCCGCTTTTTGTGGGAAGGAGACCCATCAATGATTTCATCACAGTGGTCTTCCCTACCCCGTTCCGCCCCATGAGACAGACGATTTTTCCTTCGGGGATCGAGAAGGTCACGTCACGCACGACATGGCTGTCCCCGTAGTAGATGTTCAGGTTAGTGGTTTGGAGCAGCATGCGTCTCTTCCTCCTCGCGGCCCAGATACACTTCAAGCACTCGAGGATCGTTCTGCACTTCTTGCATCTTCCCTTCGCACAACAGAGTGCCTTCATGAAGAACGGTCACGGTGTTCGAGAAATGACGGACGAACTCCATGTCATGCTCGATGACGAGCACGGTCGCGTGCTCGCGAGCTATGGCTTCCAAGAGAAGCCCCGTCTTGTCGCGTTCCCGACCGGTCATTCCGGCCACAGGCTCATCAACCAGCAGGAGTTTCGGCTCCTGCGCAAGCAACATCGCAATTTCCAACCACTGCCTTTGGCCGTGAGACAAGACGCCGGCGAGCGTTTGCGAGTGGCGCCCCAGTCCCACAAAATCGAGTACTTCTAGGAGGCCTCTCTGGCTTTGCCGCGCTCGAAGTGAGGCTAACGTCGCTCCCACTGTCTTCTTTGTCTTCAATGAGAGTGCCAGGTTATCGAACACCGTATGGTAGGGGAAGACGGTAGGGGTCTGAAACTTGCGTCCAACGCCGATGTTTGCCACCTCATGCTCTTGCAAGGCAAGCAAATCGGTCCCAACTCCAAAGATGACACTTCCTTTGATCGGTTTGACCTTGCCGCATATCACATCCAGCATGGTTGTCTTGCCTGCCCCATTAGGACCAATGACAAAACGGAGTTCCCCGTCCCTCAAAGCCAAATTCAGGTCACGGAGCGCCAGAAAGCCTTCAAAGCTCACGGTTACGTTTTCCAGTCGTAAAATCCAAGGGGTCTTCTGCTCTACTCGCTCCCCGTTTTGCCCCTCGCTTACTTTGTTCCCACCATTGACCTTTGCCTTCGATCCAAAGAGGGAGTGAGCGACAGCACCGGCGCCGGCACTGAGGGTTTCACCTGCTGCTTTCGCTTCCTCGCCTTCCAGAGACAAATTATCTGGGTGCTCAGATGTTGTCGCCGGAGAAGGGGCATGTGATCGCTGCATAAGGCGCCGAATCTGACTGGGGAGCCCTACGATCCCTTGTGGAAACAGAAGGACTACCGCGACAAATAACGAGCCCAGAAAGAAAGGCCAAAGTTGAGGAGCCACCCCCGTCAAGTAGCTCCGCAACCCATTGATCAGCACCGCTCCTAGAGGCCCGCCGATCAGGGCTTCTCGTCCTCCGACCGCGACCCACACCACGACCTCCAGGGAAGGCAGGACTCCCATTTGAGCCGGTGTGATAATACCAACTTGCGGAACATAGAGACCGCCCGCCAACCCGGCCAAGCCGGCGGAAAGACTAAATACAAACATCTTGAAGCCGGTGATCGAATAGCCCAAAAATCTCAAGCGATTCTCACCATCCCGAATTGCGCGCAAAATATGTCCCATCTTGCCATGCGTGAGCCAGTAGCAGAGAGCAAATGTTCCGACCAGGCAGACAGCCGTGATGATATAGAGCGCTCTTTGAGTAGAAGGAGCGAGGAGCGAATACCCCAGGACGGTTTTGTAGTCTGTCAGCCCGTTCGTTCCTCCGAGTCCCGTCTCATTTCGGTTGAACAGCAACCACGCGGCAAACGCCATGGCTTGAGTGACAATCGCCACATAGACGCCCTGAATCCTGCTGCGAAACATCAAGTACCCGAAGACCAATGCAAGGAGCACAGGAAGCAAGACAGTAGAGGCGACCGCAAAGGCGAAACTATAGTAGGGAGGCCAGTACCAGGGCAGTTCAAGAATCTGGTTCCAGACCATAAAATCAGGCCTTGCATCCCCATACTTACTTCCTTCGGGGCCGATCTGTAACATGAGGTGCATACCGATTGAGTATCCGCCAAGTCCGAAAAAGACCGCCTGTCCTAAACTGAGAATGCCTGAGAAGCCCCAGAGCAGCCCAAGCCCCAAAGCCATGATAGCCAGCGAGAGATATTTACCGAGCAGATTGAGGTAGTAATCGGGCAGCCAGAATATCGAGTCGTTCGGCAGAGCGTTCAAAAACGGCAAGACCACCACCAGCATGATGCTGACGGACCCAAAAGCGATCCACCCTTTCCACGTCGTGGCCATGATCAAGCCCCAGCAGCTCGTCCCTTCGCCGGAAACAAACCGGTCGGCCTTACTTGAAGAAACACAATGATCGCCATCAAAATGAACAGCTTCGCGTAAATAGACCCGCCTGTCCCTCCGATGATGGGCTCGAGAATCTTGCTTATCATCCCGATTCCCAATGCAGAGACGACCGTCCCGGCCAATTTTCCGACTCCTCCGACCACGACGACCATGAATGACTCGACGATATAGGACTTTCCAACTTCCGGATCCACGTTGCTGATCAGGCTGATCGCGCAACCGGCGATACCGGCGAGGCCGGTGCCGAAGGCAAAGGTCCAGGAATCGACTTTGCGTGTAGAGATGCCGACGCAAGCGCTCATGTTGCGGTTTTGCGTCACTGCGCGGACAAGAAGTCCCATACGTGTGCGAGATAAGAGCAAATAAACCCCAAACAGGGCGACTCCGGCCAATCCGATGATGAAAATCCTGCTGTAGGGGAGAACAAGCCCGACCATCGGTTCCATCCCCCCTCGCATGAATGTCGGGGGGTTCACGCTCGTCAAATCGCCGAAGTACCAGCGCGCCGCCTGTTGAAGAAATACGCTAATTCCCCAGGTAGCGAGCAACGTTTCCAACGGCCTCCCATACAGGAAACGAATCACGGTCCGTTCCAAAAAAAGTCCGAACGCAGCAGTTACCACGAAGGACGCAGGCAACGCGAAAAAGTAGTAAGAGTCATGCCAGGCCGGCGGCAGGTTGTTGA
>DATIAT010000112.1:0-5004 GCA_035457905.1 Nitrospiraceae bacterium | reverse complement strand
TGACGGGGCCAGGGTTGGCCTATCAATACGTGTACGATGCCCGGCAGGTCGACTTGAACAAGATTGCTTATGACTTCGAGTATGAACTGGATAACTGGCGGGTAGATCCGCACATCTACCAAGAATTAGTGTCGGCCATTGAAGGTTGGCAACGCCTACATGCGTCTCATGACCGGCCTTTTTTATACTACTCAAAGGCTTTGGGGTTCGTCACCGTATACGACGGCCGGAATCCAAAGGCACCCACCCGGCACCGATACGAGGGTGTGGCGGCCGTCCTCATTGAGCTGTGCAATGAGTCGCCGAAAAGCATTGATCAGATCCGCGCGGCGGTCACCGAAGAGTCCGTTGCCGATCTCGACCAGCTTGAATCCGTTCTGGCCGACCTCGTCTCGAGGCGGGTTCTCTATGAAGAACGCGGCAAGTATTTCACGTTGGCCATCCCCGAGCATCCCTATCTATAGGGGACTGGCCGACGAGGTCGGTGCCTGTCCCATTGCCTATCCTACATCGACAGCTTGTCGGCCACGTTTCGCATCTGGACGCCGTGAATCAGCGAGGCACCGCCTCGAATGGCACAGGCGACGTGAACGGCTTCAGTCATCTCCTCCACGTTTGATCCTTTCTCCAATGACGCCTGCGTGTATGCATCAATGCAGTAGGGACACTGCACTGCGTGGGCGACCGCCAATGCAATGAGCGCCTTTTCTCGCTCGGTCAGTGCTCCCTCGGCGAACACCGCAGTGTAATAATTCATAAACTTGTCCCACAAAGCTGCGTTGCTCTTGCCCATGTCCGAAAATTTGCCCAGATCATGCGGATGATAGTACGTGTCCATACGATGCTCCCCTGGTAAGTGTGAGATGGATTGCGCCGCCGAGTGATCAGGCGTTATCCGGAGGCTCGAGGTCGGCTTGAGACAAGATCTGGGAAAAGCGACTTCCCACGATGGCGGAGACCTTTGCCATCAGGTCGGTCACTTCCTGCCATTCGTGCGGCAATAAATCCTGCTTGAGCTGAGGGTGAATGGCCCATTGCGCCTCGACATTGGAGCCCTTCCGGCTGACCAGCACGCGAAGCAGCTCGACATCCCATGAAGTGGTTTTGGCTCCGGCTGCTTGAGGATTGCCGTTGGGGGATGGAGGTGTTGATGCGGCCATGCGTGTGTCTCCCTTTTTCGGTTCTTTCATCATAGCGCAGCCGCGCTCGCCATGTACATTGGCAAAATCTTCCGAGATGGGCGCCAGTCGACGGCGCTAGGGACGGAGATTGCCTCGTATCACCTCGAGCATTTCGTCATGAATGCGGCCGTTGCTGGCGACAAGTTCCGGTTGATAGATCGAATGCGCGTTGCCGCGGAGATCGGTGACGTGTCCTCCGGCTTCCCGGACAATGAGAGTACCTGCGGCCATGTCCCAGGGATTCAGCTTGATCTCCCAAAAGCCGTCGAATCGGCCCGCCGCAACATAGCAGAGATCCAGGGCCGCGCTTCCCGTGCGCCGCACTCCCTGAGCCTTCAGAGCGAAGCGTACGAAGTAATCCAGGTTATTGTTCGGAGTATCTCGGATGTCATACGCAAAACCGGTGACCGTCAAAGCTTCGCCGAGCTGCGGCGTTTGTGAAACCGACATCAATTTTCCGTTCAAATACGCGCCCTGGCCAGCTTCGGCAGTAAACAACTCGTCGCGAGAGGGATCGTACACCACGCCAATTATCACTTGGCCGTCGCATTCGACGCCGATCGAGATGGCATAGACGGGAAATCCGTGGGCAAAGTTCGTGGTGCCATCCAGCGGATCGATGATCCATCGATAGCGGGACGGGACGTGTGCATCGGCTCCTCGCTCTTCTGCAAGCGTATGATGGGTGGGAAAATGTCGGCGAATATGATCGATGATGCACTGTTCCGCGGCATGATCGGCGTCGGTGACCAAATCGATCGGGTTCTTGTGCTGGACGGTGAATCCTGCCTTGGCGAAGTTCAGCAGCATTCTCCCGGCAGCCGTTGAAGCTTCGACCGCGACCGAACGCAAACGCGCTGGTGTCTCGTCTGTTTGATTTGTCATGATCGTCATAATAGCACGCTGCTTGAGCACCACTCTTTGAAAGGTGCATGCAAGCCATATTCTTGAGCGGCTCTATTGACTTGTTGTGAAAGCAAGCATATAAAGCAAGCATGCTTTCTTGGGAGGATTGCCCTTGGAAGAACTCACCGACATCTTGGTCGGTCTCGAACAGCGCATTCACGCCTACAAGAATCGACTCCACGACCTCGAAAAAAAACGTCGTCGGCTCGACGACGAAATCGCCACTATCAAGAAGTATCTGGAGCTCGCCGAAACGTTACACAGGGTCGAGGTCGACAAGGCCAAGCTGGCGACTCTGTCGACGCAACTTGTCGGTGACGAGAAGGGTGCCCGTGGGCTTCCCGTCGACGTTACAGATCAATCACAGGAAATACTTTTAGGACGGAGCAAATATGCCGGAAAGAGCGTACCGGAAGCGGCCTATCAGGTGTTGCGTGAGGCGAACCGCGCCATGCATGCCAAGGAGCTCGTCCAGAGGCTGGTCGAGGGCGGCCTGCAAATCAAGGGCAAAACGCCGCTCACGTCTGTGGCGACATCATTAAAGCGTGACAGGCGTTTTCGCAAAGTTGGGCCCAACACCTTCGAGGCCACCGAGGATATGTTGGAGCGTGCGGTATAAAAGCATCGCTTCATGGAAAAGGATACAGCATTCCGAAGGGAGGTGAGAGTCTTGGCGACGAAGAAAGCAGCGAAGAAGAAAAAGAAGTAAGTCCCGCCTCGATTCTAGCGCCGGGGGCGAGGCCACTCGCTCCCGGCGTTTTCGATCCCACCAGCGAATAGGCCGATCCCTATTTGATTTCCGCTTCAGCGCGCCAGGTTTGGAACTGGTTTACGAGGCTTGAAGTGCGACGGCCACAGAGGATCTGGGAGACGAGGAAGACAGAGAGGGGTTGACTTCGACCGGTGATGTCGCATGATCGGCATTCAAAAGCACCCAGCATTCTGGATGGTCGAGAATCTGCTTCACGAGACGCGTATGGAGGGCATGTCCTGACCGGTCGGCGATCAGATGGCCGATAAAAGGCAGCCCAAGGAGCGAGAAGTCACCGATCAGGTCCAATACCTTGTGCCGCACAAATTCATCTGAAAAGCGGAGACCGGATTCATTCAAAATTCCATCCTGTGAGAGCACAACCGTGTTCTCGAGATTGCCGCCTCGGCCCAGACCTCGGGCCCAGAGCGCTTCCACTTCCTGTAAGAAGCCGAAGGTTCTTGCTCCGGCAATCTCCATCTCGAACGCATAGGAGGAATGTTCGTACGCATACGTTTGCGTTCGGATCAATGGATGGTCGTATTGAATCGTATAGGTAATTCGGGGTGTAGAAGACGGCTCAATTCGAATACGGCGAGATCCGTCAACGATCTCCAGCGGTCGAGTGATCTTCAAAAATGATCGCCGGCGGTTCTGGGACACCAGGCCGGCCGATTGAATGAGTCGGACGAACGGCGCTGAGCTGCCGTCCATGACCGGTGCTTCGGCCGCGTCGATGTCGACGTAGACGTTATCGACATTCAAGCCTGCGAGCGCGGCCAATACGTGCTCGATCGTCTTAACTTGAAAACCATTGCCGCTGATTGCCGTGCAGAGTTCCGTCGCAACGAGGTGATCAACAGATGCCGCCAAAGTCGCCCCGGCATGTCCGTTGCGGTTGACGAACACGACGCCCGTGTCCGAGGGGGCAGGTCGAAGCGTGAGCGTCACCGGCTTTCCCGTATGCAATCCGACCCCCGTGCAACTGATCGGATTGGAAAGAGTCTGTTGCTGTCTCACCGAGGAACCTCCTGCTATCACAATAGGTCACAGCAACTCTAGTGCCATGCGAATTCTAAAGGCAAAAATGTTGTAAGTCATTGTATTGTATATATAATTACAGATGCTATCGCTCGTACTCTTCTGTTGCGTAAATGTGACATCTGTGACTTTCAGAGAATGTATAAGGGAGAGGATAAGAGAATGGTGACCTAGGTTTGTTCTGGAAGCGGCTCGGTTTTCACAGGTATTGGTATCGTGAGCACGAGCCCCGCAAGCGCCAAGCTTACCGCAATCATCGCCATCGTGGCAACCCGTAAGGAGTCATCAGCCTCCTTCTTGACCTCACCGGCGATGGCGGCTACCAGTTCAAGGAGACGATCCAGTTCGATGGTGACATTGATGAACTTGGCTCCCGTATCTGTTGCCACGTATTGTCTCGCTAAATTTTGTAGCCGCCGCGCTTCGGCGCCGGAGGCAAGACTCCAGCGTCTTTCCATCATGGTCAGCGCGTGCTGTGAGGAAGTCATGTAGGCGTCAATACTCTTCCGAACCGCCTTCAACTCGGTGAGTTCACCCGCGTCCACCCTCTTTCCCCGTGAAGCATCGTTCGTGGCCTCGACAAAGCGTGCAATCGCCTTGTCAAGACGCGTATGCTTTTGCGGAAGGGAGGCAACGATGCGTTGGAAGTCCTCCTTCGTATCGGCCTCGATCGCCCTAATCACCGACGTTCGATACCGAATCAGTTCCCCATTCACATGTCCGAGGTCCGTTGCGGCCAAGGTGTATTCCGCATAGATGATCCGCAGATCCTGATCGACGCGGGTCAACGTTTGCGAGCCAAGTATGCCGCTGGCCAGGATCAAGACACTGATGAGGACGGAGGTCCAGTGAATGGACATGGATAATTGTGGAGACGACTGCTTGGGTGAGTGTGGGGAGAGACAAGCTCTCCCCACACCAGGCCCCACACGACTGCCGCGATCTTAGAGCCAGTTGACCCGTTCAGCGGGTCTCACATAGATGGGCTCTTCGACCTGAATGCGCGCCACTTCCTTGCCCGACTTGTTGAAGCCCAACACGGTATCGTTGTACATCTCAAACCGCTTCCCGTGGATCTGGGTTTCAAACACTTTCGGGCCCGGAATGACGTCATAGCGGAAGATG
>DATIAT010000111.1:0-15782 GCA_035457905.1 Nitrospiraceae bacterium | reverse complement strand
GAGTTCATCGATACACCCCATACACATGGCACCGGCTGCACGTTTGCATCGGCTATCGCCGCGCACCTTGCACGGGGCAAATCTGTTCACGATGCCGTACAGACAGCCAAAACCTATCTCACCGAGGCCATTCGCCATGGCCTGGCAATCGGTCACGGAACCGGGCCGACGAATCACTTCTACTTTCTCCAGACATAGCAGGATGCTGAAACTGCCGCTTGTCTCACCCGCCCGACCCCGGCGCGCCGAAACGCGCCTTTTCCCATGCGGCGTTCTCACCTCGAACGCATCCTCCACGTAACCCATCGGGATAGAACTACGTTAGCAGTTCGGGGTGGGTGGGTGAGAAAGCTATGTCTCCAGTGCTTTAATCAGCTGCGGCTTGCCCGCAGAACGGCGCATCTTGGCGCGCCGGGGTTGGGCGAGTGAAAAGTCTGGCCTGTTTGAGCATCCTGCGTGAGTATTCTCTTGTTACACCACATACGCAAATAATCGAAATTCTTGCGCGCCGACATGACTTCCAGCATCCTATTAAAAAGAGGATGCCATGGATCGCGTGACCTGCCGCCCACTGACCTTTTTGATCACAGGATTTAGCTGGCTCCTACTTTCCTCGGTGATAGGACTGGCCGTCCTGATTGGATTGGTCCATGGAACGCAACTGCCCACTTGGCTGAGACTGGTCCATGTGCATGCCACCCTCATCGGCGGCCTCCTGCAACTCATGATCGGCGGACTACTGGCGTCCATATCCAGTGATTCCCAGAGCAGCCATGCCTACTCGAACTCCCGTCCATGGCTGTTCGCCACCCTGAACGCCGCCACAGTCTTGTTGCTCACTGGATTCGGGCTCGGAAACATGGCGATCATCGGCGGGGCTGGAATTATCGTGATTGGAGCCGTCGCCTCCGTCACCCCAGTCGCCTGGCAATGCGCGCGGCAACG
Source organism: Nitrospiraceae bacterium (assembly GCA_035457905.1). Lineage (GTDB taxonomy): Bacteria > Nitrospirota > Nitrospiria > Nitrospirales > Nitrospiraceae > Palsa-1315. The sequence continues at coordinate 14,837 of DATIAT010000111.1, read as the reverse complement.
CTCGACTCAACCAACCGGCTCCTCGTGGCTCTATCGTTTCTCACTCATTTCCCTGTTCCTTGGACTAGTCATTAGTGTCGCGATGGCCTTTCAGTTCGTCCACCAATACTATGCCCACGCGCGGCTGCTTCACCTACATTTGATTCTGTTGGGTTTCATCACAATGGCCATGCTCTGCGCCACCCATCGTCTCTTGCCGATTGTCTTGAACACCGAACTCTACAGCCTGAAACTCGCTCGCCTCGTCACAGTCGTACTTCCCGCCGGCTTTGCCGTTTTGATCGGTGGGTTTATTACCTCGTCCCTACGCCTCGAATTGGCGGTCGGAGGATTGCTGATCTTTAGCATCGGTCTCTACTCGTACAATCTTCTGCGCACATGGATACGTTCCGGCCATTCGGGAAATGCCGCTTCCGACCACCTCATGACCGCGACTTTTTTCCTGGTCCTCATGATCATTGCTGGCGTGCTCGTTGGAGCCAACTCCCTCCCGGAGTCGCCGGCTCTTCCATTTGGATCATTGCACCTCGCAGCCTACACCCATATGGCCTTGATCGGATTCATCCTACAGACAGTCTTTGGGGCTTTATCCTATGGAATCCCTGAGATACTGGCAGTCGACCGAACCAGGAGCCGGAAAAAACAGGAGTCATATCGAGAGCAACTTACTGTCATCATGAACCGGTGGCGAGCCGTCCAAGTCACCGGATTGAGCCTAGGGACAATGGGCTTCGGTCTGCTCGCGACGATGACCTGGAACTTCCCTCTCAGTTCACTCTACATTCAGATTTCGACCTGGGTCACCGTCTGTCTGCTCCTTGGCAGCATGACCATCTTTGCTGCCAAGCTCGCCTGGGCTTTGGGAGTTTCGCCATTAGAAGTTGTCGTTTCACTCCCTAACAAGACACTGAATGAATCCAGCAGCGCCATAGATCCTGCCGCGTGAAACGTGCAACATGCAAGGATGTCGCACTGTGGACAGATCGGGTTCCCACGTCCTTTGGCCTATCTCGCTTGTCCCGCCAGTCCCGCTCGGATATCCTGCAGCATCTTTGCTGTTGCGCGACAGGTGAGGTCGTTGACGTTCCCGCAGTTAAATTATTTTCCCAGCGTACGGCTTGATTGAAAGACCACACCTTGGAAGAATCCCTGACATTTCAAGATCAACATGCCCATCGCATCGCGGCCATTTTGAGCATGCCAGACACACCGACGAGGCGGCTCGTTGTGCTGTGCCACGGATTCCTCTCCGGCAAGAACAGTACGACCAACAGGACCCTGACCCGCCTTCTCAAAGAACAAGATCTGGCAACCTTCCGGTTCGATTTTTTCGGCCATGGCGACAGTGACGGACCGTTTGAAAACATCACGGTAACCCTGGCCCTGCATCAGACACTAGCTGCATTGGATCTGGTGACCATCAGGGGATATGACCGGATTGGACTTGTCGGCTCAAGCTTTGGAGGGCTTGTCGCCATCCTCACGGCAGCTCAGTGTCGCGATATCGCTTGTTTGGCCCTCAAATGTCCTGTCGTGGATTTTGCGGAAGAGCTTCGCTTAACATTCAGCGCGGAAGAATTGGACCGGTGGCAGGCTACGGGCACGATTCCCAACATTGTAGGAGGGCCGGATCGGGTTCGCTTGCATTATGATTTTTACGAAGACTGTCTCAAACATATCGCCTATGGTCCGGCTGAGCGAATCACTGCGCCCACGTTAATTGTCCAGGGAGAACAGGATGAATGTGTCCCTCTCCATCAAAGTCAGCGATTGCACGATGTGTTGGGAGGCCCAAAGAGATTGGATCTCCTGCCCGGCGCAGATCACCAATTCACTCGAGGGGAAGATTTTCGTCGGATGACCACGTCGATCAGCGACTGGCTCATTACCCATCTTTCCTGGGAGTCGTGAAACACGACACCCGGCTTGTTGCTCTGGTTCGTTTGGTTTGTCTTGTTTATTTGGCTGAACAAGACTAATCAGATGACCGAAACAAATCAGAAAGAGTCAGATCACCTCGCCTTGCCAGTCTGACTTAGGTAATTCACGACCGACGGTAGACTATCCCGTCGGAATAAATTGACATTTTTCTGGCGCATCACGCTTGTCCACGGCACAATGCAGATGTGCCGCAGCCAGACGCCCGGAGACAGACACCGTGATCTTCCGATTCCAGATCACCTTCCTTGCGGCCATACTGTTCCAGAGTCTGCAATCTGTCGCAATTCCGACGTCCATCTCAGCGGCAGAGCAGGAAATGCCGCGTCGTCACAGCTTGATTCACCGCTCCGCCGATGAATCCACTGTCCCATCTGCCACAAGGCAAGGGACCGTCCTTCAGCCTCCTGCTGCCGAGACGACTCACAGCACAAGCCATATCGGTGCGCCCAAGAATCCGGTTTCCTTACCAAGCCCGTCCTCAACACATCATCGGCCATTGACGAAGCATCCGGCTGTTGCCACGGTGACCGCCCCTGCGACATTGTCCCAGACGCCCCTTGCAGCACCGGCATCAGGGGTAGCGACCGGACAGGTCACACAGACGACAGCCGCCTCCCTCAAAGACACAATGCCTGCGGTTACGGCGCCCACAGCGAAAACGGCTTCTGCACCTCTCGCAGGAGTGACTACGACTGGCTCAGCCGGAGTCGCTTCGACTGCCTCCGCTCCGTTCGCCGGAGCGGCAAGCGTTCTCTCTGCGACCTCAGCTGGAAGGGGCTCCGCTCTCTCGTCCAGCGGTTCACGATCAGCATTGAACCTTCTTCAGAATTCCGCGGTCGCGAACTTATTGCAACCTCCGCCACCATCAACACAGCCTCCTCTTAGCCCATCGACAGGGGCTGCGACACTCACATGGACGGCGAATACGGAATCCGATTTGGCCGGCTACAAAGTTTACATCGGCACGGCTTCCGGTACGTATAGTTTCCCTGGCTCGGCCTTCGTCGTAGGAAAAGTTACGAGTTACACCATCCCCAATCTTCCGATCGGCCAAACCTATTTCTTCGCCGTTTCTGCCTACGACAGTGCGGGCAATGAAAGTCCGTTATCTGCCGAAGTCAGCAAGAGCCTCTACTAGCAACGGCTGAAACTGTCTTCCAACTGCATTCTCAGTCGTACGCCTCCTTGCGACGTACCCCAAGGGTATGCCTCAGTCGCCGTACTTCCTGCGGCCTTGCTGGAAGCCAGTTTGAGCCGCCGCTTTTATGAGGAAAGCTGTAGATACACCGCGCCAGAGAGTCTCGGCGGCTGATCAAATCGATCATCCAACAAGGCCGCAGCCGATGGCCACACCGGAGGCGTAATCTCTGGGCTACGTTGAGGATGTGGTCGAGGCGAGAACGACGTTGGGGATCGTTTTCATCAGCCTGTCAGGATTTGGCGCAGCGGAAGCCCGTATAACTATTGCGCGTGTCAGGAGGCAGCTTGAAGCGCCCGTAGGTTAGGAGATACTTCGGCAGATCGGACCACGACCCGCCTCGTAGCACCTTGAACTGCCCCTCTTCGGGTCCTTGTGGGCTTCGTTCCGGAGAGATTTCGTAATAGTTTGCAGAGTACCAATCCTGTACCCACTCCCACACGTTTCCGGCCATTTGATAGAGCCCGTACGGACTCCTACCCCGCTCATAGGACTGCACCGGCATCACAACCTGGGTATAGCTGAACCGCGCACCCAACGCGAAATTTGCCAGATCCTTGTGAGGCGGCTGATTGCCCCAGGGATACAGGCGCCCATCTGTTCCTCTCGCCGCCTTCTCCCACTCCGCTTCAGTGGGGAGCCCCTTCCCTTTCCACCGACAATAGGCGTCAGCGTCCGACCAGTCCACACCGACCACAGGCCTATCGCCATGTTGTGACAGATCCACCGTACCCCATTGCCAAGGCGCAGAACGGTGTGTGTCGGCGAGAAACAGCGCGTACTGAGAGGTCGTCACCTCGTAGAGATCCATAAAGAATGTGGGCAAAAACACCTGATGCTTTGGTCGCTCATCTTCCAACGCCTGAGTTCCCTCGAACCCCATTACGAACGGCCCTTCAGGAATCTCCACCATGATGGTGTCGCCACTGAGCGGCGGCTCCGGAGCCTTCGATTTCCGAAGCCGTTCGAGTTGAGCAGAAGCAGGAGACACAGGGGGAAGAGCCGAGGCAAGAAACAGTGTGGCTGCGAGCAATAGCTGGAGAGGTCGGCCTGTCAATAGATAACCCCTCCTACCACCCAATGCCGATCATCGGGCACATCGATGATCAAGCGCGTCAGGTTCATGCGGGCCAGTTGAGACGTGACTTCGTCCTCCGTAAACGAGGCCAGCAATGAGTTGTAGAAATCTCGCCGCAGGGTCTCCGGCTCGCCGGACGCATAGCGATCCACAATGGCTTGCGCCTCTTCTGGTGAGTCGGGTCGCAGTAAATCCATCACAAGCACCGGCGAGCCAGGCTTCACGAATTGACGGAGTTTGTGCCAAAACTGGAGCGGGTTCGGCAGATGATGCAACAGGCTGTTGGAAATGACTGCCTCAGCGATGTTCGCGCCGGCGACCGCGTCGTATCGCTCGCACTTCAACGTAATGCGGTCGGCGAGCCCCGCTTGCCTCACTGCTTGCTCGCCGAACTGAATCATCGGCGCCGATGCATCGACACCGACGATGTGACATGCCGGGTAGAACCTGGCGAAGCGGATCGGAATATCCGCAGGGCCGCAACCAAGATCCAGTACGCGGCCTTCGGAAAAATCAGGAAAGTATTCCCTGAACCGATCGACGAATCCCTGGTTCACCTCCGCAAAGTCCGCGCGCGCGTAGGCCTCCGCCTGCACAGGATCGTCCATCAACTCAGGTTCAAGTGTTCGATCCATAGATCTTTAGCTTTCAGCCATCAGCAGTCAGCTTTCAGTTTATAGAATTAACTGCTCCGCCCTCAGCTGAGCGCTGACAGCTGATAGCTACTCCTTCCTTTCAAATACTACTTCGTCTCCCGGCCTCACCATGCCGCCATGCAGCACTTTCGCATAGAGCCTGCTCCATCCCGGGTTTATTTTTTGGGAAATGCGCTTGATGTCTCTATCGCGGAACCACTGGGCGTTTTTATCGCAGGGAGACGTATAACTCATGATCTCCAGTTGGACGTCAGGTCCGATCTGAAGCCGATCCCCCGGGTTCAGTTTCTCCCACTCCAATCCGGCCAGCGTCAGGTTCTCCCCGGCAGAACCGGCATCGATCGAATGGCCTTCATCCTGCAGCCGCTCGATCAGCTCCTGCGAATACAGGCAGACAGCGCGATCTGGCCCGCCATGCACTTTAAGGTTTCCTTGTCTGTCGCCTTCGACACCGTTTGTGGCGATGACAGCTTCGAGCACCGGCCGTTTCGGCACGCCACCGTCGGAAACATTGATCTGATACACATGGGCATAGGATGGGCGTCCGTTCATGGTCATTGGGAGATGCCCTCACAGGACTCCACCATCAGCAGTTCCAATGCCACCCAACCATCCTGCTCACGCCGTTGCCACATCACGGCGCCGGTATTGACATATGCATCGAGAACCTCTTGCTCCTGCTCAAGCAGAATGCCGGAGAGCAAGAGCCGCGCACCATGAGTCATATAGCGCGCCAATTCATCGCACCCCTGTATCAACGTTAGGCAATCGAGATTGGCAAGTACCAGATCCGGTCGCAGCACGCCTTGCCGGTCAATTTCCTCCAGCGTTCCGCACCGGAACTCAAGACCAGCTCCGAATCCATTCTCAATTGCATAGTCGCGCGCGCAATCGACTGCGACAGGGTCTGAATCCACTCCGAGGACCGAGGCCGCTCCAAGCCGGAGGGCGACCATCGCCAGAATGCCGCTCCCTGCCCCCATATCCAGCACGAACTCGCCGCCGCGAACGACGTCTTCAAGCCATTCCAACAGCATCCGTGTCGTCGCGTGATGGCCTGTGCCGAACGCCTGCTTCGGATCGAGTACGATCTCAACATCATCCCCCCGCAACGCCACCCTTTCCCAACTCGGCCTGATGACAATCCGCCGTCCGATCCGGATCGGGCGGACCGACTGAGCCCACTGTCGATTCCAATCCCGTTCGAGTAACTCTTCAACACGGATATCGTCCTTGGTCGAGGCGTCCGGATTGACTCCCTGCAAAATACTATTGAGCCGAGCCCGTGCCTCCATGTTCCACTCTGATTTCGGCCAATAAAGATGGATAACCCCCTCCTCTTCCCATCCACCTTGGATCGCAGGGTCAGCCAACATACCGAGCAATTCCCCCGCATCGACAGCCGCCCGAATCTGGACATCCATCCATTCGTCTGATTGCATGACCGATGAGAGTTGACGCACTCTCCCCCTTCCAGTAAGGTCGGCGCTATGATCCAAAATCAGCCCATAGCGCCTGTAACGAAAGCCCGTTCGTTCATGCGTCTGGTGGATAAACTCGACCGTCTGATCGCCCTGGCCACCGCTTCCAGCTCCACCTTCACCCGCTGGCGTCTCATCTTGTTCATCGTCGGTACGATCTGCACGGTGGTCCTCTACAAAATGGGCTGGTATCAAGCCGGCAATGGATCGCTCATCGCCTTTATCACCCTGTTTCTCACCGTGGCCGCCTATCATAACAGGCTCGAAAGTCGCTTGCACCGGCTTCGCCTCTGGAAACAGATCAAGCTCGTCCACCTGGCCCGTCTCCGGCTGGATTGGAATCACATTCCCGCTCGCCCGTCGAGCACTCCTGACAATCATCCGTATGCCAAAGACCTGGATCTGGTCGGTTCCCACTCACTCCTCCATCTACTCGACACGACCGTCTCCTCGTACGGACAGTCGCGGTTGGCGTCGTGGTTCCTGGAACAACCGCCCGGACCGGACCAGTGGCTGATCCGCCGTCGCCTCGTGCAGGAACTCATTCCACGATCGTTGTTCCGCGATCGACTGGGGCTTGAAGGTCAGCTCATCGGCGATCAGGAAATCAACGGCCGGAGACTGGAAGCTGTCCTGCAACATGCCGTCGGATTTCCACATCTCGCGATCGTCTTAGCGATTCAAATCCTGCTCGCGATAGCCACGTTCGGGCTTGGATTGAGCGCACTGCTCAACTGGCTCCCGAATTATTGGATGTGGCCATTCGCCGCCTATGTCTTACTTTACTTCTGGACCGATCAAGGCGAAGAGTTATTGGAACATGCGGTGGGTGTGCACTTCGAACTGGAGAAGTTGGGAGCCGTACTCGGCTTTGTCGAACGACACGCCAAACCTAAACACTCGGCGCTCGCCGGGCTATGGACGCCGTTGCTCGCGCCGGATGTCAATCCGCCGCGGCTTGTCCGGCAGGCTGCCCGCACTCTGCATGCGATCAGCGTCAAAGCCCACCCACTCATTCATCTGATCGTCAACTTACTCTGCCCCTGGGACTTGTGGTTCACCTATCGACTCCGGAGGATTCAGGCTCAAGTGGCCGATCACCTGCCGACCTGGCTGGATCGACTGGCCGAGGTCGAAGCCGCCTCAGCGCTTGCCACATTTGCCGCGTTGCATCCTTCATACTGCTGGCCAGCCCTACTCAGCGCCGATCAGCGGCGTAACGGAGCGCAGGCCATGCTCTCGACCAAAGGCCTCGCACACCCGCTGATCCAGGAGACAAACCGAGTCGCGAACGATTTAACGCTTGATGCTCTTGGAACCATACTCTTAGTGACCGGCTCCAACATGTCAGGCAAGAGCACTTTTCTGCGTACTCTGGGCATCAACCTGTGCCTCGCCCAGGCCGGCGCGCCGGTGTGCGCCGCTCTCTTCGAGTGGACGTGGGTGCGCATCGCCACCTGCATCCGCGTAGATGACTCACTAGAGGCGGGCCTGTCTTTTTTCTACGCCGAAGTAAAGAGGTTGAAAAGCCTGCTCGACGCGACCTCGGATCGATCCGGCGCGCCGGTGCTGTTCCTGATCGATGAAATCTTTAAAGGGACCAACAACCGTGAACGGCTGATCGGAAGCCGTTCCTACATTTCCACTCTGGCGGAAGGCAACGGCTTCGGCTTGGTGACCACCCACGATCTGGAATTGACCGATCTCGACAAGACCGTGCCGAAATTGCGAAACGCCCACTTCCAGGAAACAGTCGCAGCAGGTGCGCTGCAATTTGACTACAAGCTCAGAGCCGGCCCCTCCCCTTCGACCAACGCGTTGCGGATCATGGAATTGGAAGGCCTGCCGGTGCCTAAAGGAGAAACAGGCCAGGGGCCTAACGGTCCTTGAGCACGCGCGCACCCCTATAGAGGAGAAACATCCCGACCATCTGAATCACGTGGTAGAAATCATTGTGATTGAAGTGGTGGTGGAACGCGATTTCGTTGACCTGAACCGCCGCCGCCAGGAAGGTTACCAGCACCCCTCCGATCAGCCAGGGAGCGCTGTTGGCGCTTCGTGAAACGGCGGCATGAAGCTGTAGAGCTACGATGCTCAGATTCGTAAATGCATAATCATAGATGGCGTAGCGAAAGTCATCATGGGTCGCCATCCACCAGACATAGATGATCAAATGGGCATACGGAATCAGTGTTGCGAACCGCCTCACAGGTAGCGGAACACTCGCGTTGAGGATACCGGTCAGCAGAAAGAAGCTCGCCAACCCGATGGCATAGACCGTGACCTTCCACAATCCCTGCAGAACACCCTGGCTGAGAAGCATCGAGAACCCATGAAATGTCCCACCGGCGAATGAAGCCAATCCAAAGCTGGCAAACCCCGCAGCCCAATAATACACACTCGCTTGCGGATCCCCCTTCTGCGATCTCCACAGTCGCCACGCAAAGAACCCGCACAGCACGACAAGCAAGTAATCTGTCGCCATCGTGGCTGGCTCGGAAAAAAACATGTGGTTAAGGATGCAACCGGACCAATCGGCGTGGTGGGGTGATCATAGCCGATCGGCAAACATCGTTCTGTAATGCCGGTACCAGTCGCTCTGGAACCGTTCTTGTGGATCGTACTTCCGCTTCAACCGAAGAAACTCGGAAAACTGCGGATAACAGGCTTCGACTTGCGCGCGAGTCGCCCACTTGTGATAGGTCAGGAAATAGCTGCCTCCCCGTTTCCTCGCTAGATCGATCAATCGGCGGAACGCCGCCGCAGCCCGCTCGATGCCGGCCGGTGTGTGCGACACGTGGAGATTTAAGACAGTGCAGGCCCATGGTTCCCTTGCCCATGCAAGAAACGATTCATCGTCCCGTTCGATCAGGCGGATCGTGCCATAGATGGCTTCAACGTTGTGTTTCCGGAAATCCTCCCGCATATCCGCAAAGAACGCCGCCAATTCCCGCCGGGGCACATAGAGTTCCGAGATCATTTCCGACCCGGGAACCTCATATCGCATTTCGCTGTCGAGTGATCGGTGATAGCCATCCGGGTAGTAGCTCGTTTGATGCGTATCGGACCAATAGATCTGTCCGTTCGTCGCCAGATACTCTTTGGAATACACGTCGAACGCTTGTGTTTTATCCGTATGGGCCAAATAGAGCAGGCGCAGCCATTGTTCCTGGGCGATTTCCCGCTGGCGGGCGGGAATCGGCATAGCTGGATCGACCGACCTGTAACAGGAAAAGATGCCGCGTCTCAGGAAATCCTCGGACGCCGGATCGAGGGCAAACTGACAATCCCCGTAAAGGAATCCATCCGCGATCCGTTGCTCGAACCGTTGCATCACATCGTCGATTTGGACCAACTCAACAACACGCTGAAGCTTCTGCCTCGGCATGAGCCTCAGCGTGACCGACGATACGACGCCCACAAGACCGTACCCGCCGATCGCTAATTTGAACAGATTCGGGTTCTGCAACCGGCTGCACATCATGACTTGCTCATCGGCTGACACGAGCGTGAACGATTCGATATCTCCGACAAAGGGTTTGAGCTTCAGCCCTCGCCCGTGGATATTGGCCGACAGGCCGCCGCCGATGCTGAGCCGGTCCGCACCGGTTTGCTTCTGGACAATGCCCCATTGCTGTTGCGCACCCTGCTGAAGCTTCAGTGTAGCTTCAATCAACTCAGGCCATTGTATTCCGGCTTCGACTTCAACCAGACCGGAGCCAGAATCGAAATTCAGCACCCGGTTGAACGGTCGCATATCCAGATGCAGTGTGTCGGTCCCGAACTGCTGCCCACCCATCGCATGACGACCACCGGCCACCGATACGCCTCGTTCCTCTCGCATCGCACGTTCAATGGTTCTCTGAATATCCTGAACCGATCGTACTGAAATCACGTCGCGGACGGTCGTCGGATTCAATCTCGAATGTACATCGTTCAACAGCGCACTGGCCGGCTCCGCATGCCACCGGGCGCAGCCCCAGGGCATCAAGGCCGCAACCCCAGCCAGCTTGAAGAAAACCCTTCTCGTGATCATCTCATCTCTTTCGTATGTGATGGACGTGAGACCAGCCTACCAACTCTCGAGTCCCTGTCAACTTTCAAGCAATTGTCGCTTGGAGCGAAGGCCGTTTCCGCCGACGCCTGACCCATGCCATCTTTTTATTCCGTTCCCGCTGTGCTATGACTCTGTGCGCGATTCGGGCGCACTTGGTGGCTTGAGGAGCCCCATGACCATCCAGCCTTGGATCACCTGCCTGCAAAGCGGAATACTGATCCGCCATCTCGAGACCCGCTACCCCGAACAGGCATCGAAAGTCGACCTCCAACGGGTCATGGGGGCAGCCGAATCGTTTCAAGAAATTCAGGATGCCCGCGCCTTTCTGACGGATGCAAGCAATTGGATCCCACATTCGGTTTTCCGTGAGCTGATCAAGAGCTGCGAGCTGGCTACGGGTCAGAAGGACTTTACCTATCAGGCCGCTTTGGCCTACTACGAAACCGTCAAAACCCAATCTCCAACCCTGATCGAAACGATCGCCATTCTACTGAACGACGTGGAATCGATGTTTCGCTCCGTTGGTGACTGGGCCTCCGCTTATACCAATTATCTGCAACTCCAATCTTTTATCCGTCCAGACGAAGTCCAGACCTCGCACATCCTGTCGCACTATTTGCCGCCGGTCGATCCTGGACTTGGAAATATGAATCTGGTGCAAGGCAATATCGAAGGCATCGCCAAGCTGGATCCCACCGTCGAAACCGTCGCCTGCGAAGAGATCTACTCGCAAATGCGCCTGGAAACCCTGGTCAATGAATTTGGCGACGCCTACAATGTCAGCTCGAAAAACGATCGGATCACCGTCGCCCGCCGATCAACCGGTGAGGTAGTTATTGTCGGGCGCGCGATCACCCTCGTTCCCGAATTGGTTCCGGTCAAGCAAGACCGCGGCCCGGCCCCTCAGCCTCACGAGGAACAGCTCATTGCAATAATCGACCCGCAGAATCGTCTCACTGTATGGACGGTTGGCGATACCAGCCGGCCTCCGAAAGACCTAGCCCCCAACCCTGAATCCCTCTGCACCGCTGTTCGTATCGAGCGAGGCGGGACCCTCTCGGCAGGCTCACTCAGCACCACAATCAAAACCGGCGCAATCTATAGTGCACCCTATACTCACTATCGCCTGCGTTGGACGAATCGCTCCCCACTGGCGGACGATGCAGCGGCCGCCGTCAGCCGCTCGCAACTTTTGACGGACCGGCGCGCCTTCGCCCACAGGCTCTTTGCGCATTTGAGAAATCTCCAGGCGACGCATCGGCACACGCTCACCATGTTCCTTCGCAATGTCGAATTGGCTCAGGAAAATGTCCAGCTCCGAGAAGAACTCGCGGCATCGCAGGAGGCGGGTGGAATTATCGGCAAGAGTCAGGCAATCCGGGATCTCGTGGCGTTGATACAAACCATCGCGCCTTCAGATACGACGGTACTCATTACAGGAGAGACCGGCACTGGCAAGGAGCTTGCCGCCAGACTGATCCATCAACTGAGCCGACGCAAGGACCGGCGGTTCGTGGCCGTAAACTGCGGGGCGCTTCCTGAAACGCTATTGGAAAGCGAGCTGTTCGGCCACGAGAAAGGTTCGTTTACCGGTGCTATAGCTCAGAAGAAAGGGAAATTCGAACTCGCCGAGGGAGGCACACTGTTCCTCGACGAAATTGGAGACATTTCCCCCGCAGTACAGGTGAAACTGTTGCGTGTGATTCAGGAGCGGGAGTTTCAGCGCGTGGGAGGGACCAGCGACTTAAAAGCCAACGTCCGGCTGATTGCCGCCACCAACCGCGACCTCATCGCGATGATGGAGCAGAAGCAATTTCGGCAAGATCTGTTCTACCGCCTGAATGTCATTCAGCTCTACGTCCCAGCCTTGAGAGAACGTCCGGAGGATATTGCTGAACTCGCCCGACATTTCGCTCAGCGATTCGCCGAGAAGATAGGAAAATCCATCGCCGGCTTATCGCCGGACGCATTGCAGCTCTGCTTGTTGTATAAATGGCCTGGCAATATCCGCGAATTGGAGAATGTCTTGGAGCGCGCTGTGACATTGGCGCCGGAAGGCAAGAAATGGATTACCCCTGACCTGCTTCCGAGCAACCTCCGTTCGACCGCGGAACCGGCGCCTTCGGTCGATATCGCCGAACTCATCGACCATATCGAATGGGACGCCCTCCTGAAGACTCTCGAAAAAAGCGGCTCGCTCACCGAACTCTTGAACCACGTGGAATGGACTATCACCCGCCGCGCTGTCGCCGAATACGGCGGCAACAAAAGCCGGGCCGCCAAGGTCCTCGGGCGCACGTATCGTTGGCTCAGGAAGCTCGAAAGCGAAATGACCGACAGCCGCAGAAACCCGTCACAGCCTCCAACGGCCTAGAAGAAATGTTCTGCTCGGGCATCCTCTCATCTTCTTCTCTGTGAACAGAAGTTACGCTTTATGAACCGCCGTTCATAGCTGCTCTGAATCCGCGTGATCGCACTCGAGCTGTCTCCGCACTTGCTCGGACAGCAAAACCTCTCGGCCGATCTTTTTCTGTGGCCTGTTTACCGCAAATCCGTGCGATTGGTCTCATTGTCTCGCTTTCATAGTTCCCATCGGCACGGAATTTGATTTGGAGCCCTTCCATCCGTGATGCGATCCAGGACTTCATGGTCCACAGAATCACGGGAGATCGGCCATGAAAACGATACCGAATTGGCCTCAACTGTTATCGGAACGGCTCGCACTCATCACGTTCGTCGCCTTGACGCTCAGCGCCTGCAGCAATGACGATCCTGTGAGCTTCACGTTGCCCTACTCAGTAGCGGCGGGCGATCTAAACGGCGACGGGCGTCCAGACCTTGCCTCAGGAAATACCTTTATCGCTAGTCCGCCACCTCATCATCATCCTGGCCGCGTGTCGGTCATGCTGCAAAGTCAGTCCTCGTCCGGTACGTTCGGTAGAGCGACGAACCTTGCTGCCGGTAGCGACACGATTGAGCTCTCTATTGGGGACATCAATGGCGATAACTTCATGGATGTGGTAGCGGCAAACGCCACCTCAGCGAGTATCTCCATCTTCTTTCAAGACGCCTCCTCGCCAGGCAGCTTTCTGGCGGCAAAACACCTCGGGGTCGGCACCCATCCCGATGGTGTGGCCATCGGAGATCTGAACGGAGACGGCCACCTCGATCTCGCCGTCGCTGATTCCGGACTTTCCATCCTGCTTCAAGATGCAAGTCAACCCGGGACCTTTCTTCCTCCTACAGGCTTGGGGGTCAGTTGTTCCTCTGTCGCCATCGGGGACCTGAACGAAGACGGTCGAGCTGACCTCGTCACCACAGCCCCCAACGCGGGATACGTCACCATTCATCTTCAGGACCCTACTGCTGCGGGGAGCTTCTTGCCACCACAAAGGGTAGCGGCGGGTCTGCAACCTATCGACGTGGCGATCGCCGATCTGAATGGAGATGGCCTGCTCGATTTTGCGGTGGCGAACTACGGTGCCCTGGACAACTTCGCAACAGCCAGCCTGTCTGTATTCCTGAACAGTTTAGCCTCTCCCGGAAGTTTTCCAGCAGGAACCACCTACGCCACCGGTTGGCCTACGCGCGCTGAGTCCGTTGTCTCTGGAGATCTCAACAACGATGGGCTTACAGATTTGGCGGTGGCGAATGGCGCTGTGCTTATCCATAGCGGTCCGCCCCCGGAGTTCTACCCCGGAAGCATCTCGCTGCTGTTTCAAAACCCTGGCGCACCGGGAACTTTTTTTCCGGTAGTCAACCTGTCGGATCCGAATGGGCCCATCGATGTGGCGGTCGCTGACTTGAACGAAGACGGTCTGGCTGATATCGCACAATCCGACCAATCATTCGAAGATGGCGCGAACCTGGGTGTCAGAGTTCGGTTTCAGGTACCAGGCAAGCCCGGGAGGTTTGGGTCCCCTGTCCTGGTGGGAAACTGAGAGCAATATGAAGCGACGCCGCAAGGAGAAGAGGAGGCTTCCTGGAAATGACACGAGTTGCTCTGACCTTCCTGTTGCAGGCCCTGCTGATGTTGGGGATTCCCTTGTGCGCAGGCCCCGGCTTCCTTGCGTTCGCCGATGAATTCATTGTCCGACAAGGATGGTGGGGCGACGTGAATCTCGGCGGGGGTTTCCTCTCCCAGTCAGGCAGGGAGGCCTCTCAGGACGGGACGAACTTCTTCATGGGGCTGGACGCGGGATACGTGGTCCATCCCCAATTCTTACTGGGCATCGAGTTAAGCGGATGGCTGATTGAACCGATGCAACCACCCCCGGAAGCTCGGGGTGAAGGAATCATGCAAGCCTTTCTGACTGGCCGCGTGTATCCGATGCGGGACTCCGGGCTCTTTGTCAAATTCGGCGGCGGATATGTGAGTCACTGGTACACCACAGCTGAGGATCCGGCACGAAGAACCGGCTGGGGT
>DATIAT010000110.1:0-5847 GCA_035457905.1 Nitrospiraceae bacterium | reverse complement strand
ACCGGTACAGACCCTGTGAACGAAATCAACGGCAGGCGCCGATCCTGGACCAACATCTCAGCGATGGTCCTTTCGGCTGTCACAATCAATGAGAAGATGCCGCGATAACCCAATTGCTCCATCACCCGATTGCAGAGGTGCTGCACTGCAATCGCGCAGAGCGGCGCTTTCGGCGAAGGCTTCCACAGAACCGTATCTCCGGCAATCGCCGCCAGGAACGCATTCCAAGCCCAGACCGCGACGGGAAAATTGAAGGCGGTAATCACTCCCACCGGCCCGAGCGGATGCCATTGCTCGGACATTCGATGCTGCGCCCGTTCTGAATGCATGGTCGATCCGTACAGCATACGCGATTGGCCCACGGCAAAGTCCGCCATGTCGATCATTTCCTGAACTTCTCCATCCCCCTCCGCTTTGATCTTGCCGACTTCCAGGGACACCAGCGAGCCGAGTAGATCTTTGTGCTCCCGCAACGCCACGCCGATCAACCGGACAAATTCTCCCCGCTTGGGAGCCGGAACGAGCCGCCATTGCTGAAACGCCGCTACGGACTCTTGCGCGATGCGCTCATAGTCATCGGCTGAACAGGCGCGAATCTGTGCAATCTTCTCGCCGGTTGCCGGGTTCACGGATTCCAGCAGTGGCGCGTTCCTGTCAGAAGCCCACCAATGGCTCCCGGTGCTGCCACCGGCATTGACGGATTCCAAGCCCAATCCCTTGAGGATTTCCGCGGCAGATATCATCGGTAGGAGACTCCGAATCGATTGTTGATGACGTCTTGCAACGGAAACGATTCCTGCGTGATGAATCCCTTGTACTGTTCAGGCGCCGCAAGCACGAGATCCACCACGGCGCAGAGACTCGAAGCGGTCGTCACTTGAATGGCGGACCACAGTTTTCCCTTGATGCATTGGGGATAGATCTTCTTCACATAGTTCTCCTCGAACAAGGCGCCTTCCCTCATCCCCATCACGGAGGCGTAGATCAGTACAACATCCTGGAGCGTCTGGGGAACCGCCCGTTCCAGAATTCGTTTGAGCGTCTCACGGTCTTCATTCAGTTTGAGGTCGTTCATCAAGAGGTGAATTTTCTCGCAATGGCCCGGATAGCGCAGGGTCTTGTAGTTCATGGTCCGGACCTTCCCTGCATAGGTATCCGCCAACGTTCCCAATCCTCCTGAGGTGTTGAACGCTTCGTACAGGAGCCCGTCCACCTCGATCGTTTCATACCCTTCGAGGGGCAAGAGCGGCACTTTCTCTCCCCCTTCAATTCCATAACAGGTGTTGCCGTACTCGTTGATCAATCCATCGGTAGACCACGTCAGCGAATACTTGAGAGCGTTGCTGGGATGAACCGGCAAGGCTCCGACCCGCATTTTCACCGTATCCACCGTATCGAAATGGGTGATCAGATCGTGTGCTGCAATGCTGATAAAACCGGGGGCGAGACCGCATTGCGGCACAAAAGCTTGCGATGAGTCGGTGCTCAGGACTTTAACTTGGTTGGTGACATCGACATCCTCCGTCAGGTCGAAATAGTGCAGCCGGTGTTCCCGCGCAAGTCCGGCCACGACGGGGTTGCAGAAATACGGGAGGCTCGAGAGGATGGCATCGAGTCGATGCGCCGTCAAATATGCGCTGACAGTGTCTGGATGTCGGACATCCAGAAGGAGGGGTGTCACGTGCGAAAGACCAAGGTCCTCGACAATCCGCTTGGACGCATCAAGGGTGATATCGCCGAGGCAGACCTCATACCCTCCGCTTTCCGATAAGAGGCAAGCTACTAGAGATCCGATCTTCCCAGCGCCCAACACAAGCACGCGATGCATGTTTGACCTCACGCGCCGTTATTATACTACTGTCCTATCAGGATGCAGAGAAACAATTGCGTTATCCAAAAGTTCGAAGCGTCGTTTGTATACCACAATAGAAAAATACTCTCACAGAATTGCCGAGTGGAGTGGGCAGATGTTCGAAGTTCGAGATTTATTGGACGTTGGACCCTGAACTTCGGGTCGCACCGGTTGATGGCCAGCGGAAGTTTCTCCTCAATAATGAAAAGCCAGCACTGATGAGCGGATCAGTTTGTGTGAGAGAAATACTGTCTAATGCCTTGTTTTTACTGCACGAACACCCCGTGAAGCAGGCACGGATTGTGTGATAGTCTAACTCAGCATGGAGGAGCGTCGGTTATGTTACGCATACCTTCTCGAGTCGTGTTTCCATTCGGCTATCGGATTTCCGTGCGTCAACTTTCCGATACCGACATGGACCGTCGCGACCCGAATGCCGACGGCATCTGGGATGACGCCACGAAGACCATTTATCTTCGAAAGCGCTTGCCTGTGACCAGACGTCGTTATATTCTTGCCCACGAACTTGGCCATGCTTGGCTCGACTGGCAGCATCGACATTTGGATAACGGCAAAGCAAAAACTTAGCAAGCTGCCCCAAAAGCCCGCCCGCATCATTCTCTCATCGTTCAGATCCTCAACGTAGCCCAGAGGCTACGCCTCCGATGTTCACTCGCTGTGGCCTTGCTGGACGGCCTTTTTGAGCAGTCTGCAAGAGCTCGACGCGCGAGACTGGCGAGACAAGCGCGACACGCACAACGCTCAAGCTCTGGTTATGCCAAGTCGCACCTTTCGCGCTCATTTCGCACGTCTCACACGCTGACACAGTTGTTCCGCTAGTTGATTTTTTCCCCGGCAAGTTTGAGTATCACTGCCCATTCGGCTTCTGTTACCGGCTGGACGGAAAGGCGGGAGCCTTTTTTCAATAAGACCATGCCCTTCAGCTTCGATTCCTGCCTTAATCGGTCGAGCGGTAGACCGGTCTTGAATGTCCGCCGGTGCCGGATGTCAACCATGTCCCACCGAGGGGCAGAGGGGGTGCTGGCCGGGTCATAGTGGTGGCTGGTCTTGTTGAATTGGGTCGGGTCTGGATAGGCTGTCCGCACGACTTCAGCAATCCCCACTACGGCCGGTGGCTCGGCGCTACTATGATAAAAGAGCACGTAGTCGCCGACGGCCATCGCACGCATGAAATTGCGCGCCTGATAGTTTCGCACCCCATCCCAGTAGGTCGTCTGCTTTGGGGAACGTGCGAGATCGTCGATCGAAAAAGCGCTCGGTTCCGATTTCATCAGCCAATAGCGCCGTACTTGTGTCATCGCATCGCTCTCCTCTGTTCGATCGTTGATTCACTCCGGATACGCTGTCGGGAACGTTTCGTCGCCGCCGTCTTGCCGTGCCGAAATGGTTGTTTCACAGCGTGCTAACCTGAGGTTTCAAGAACGGCGAGCAGCGCGCGATAGGTCAACTCTCGAACCCTGGCTTTCGACGGCAGCTGGTCGCTGCTGTTGATATCCAACCACACACGTTCTGTTACCTGGGCGCCAGCATCGTTGCACAGGCTCCACATCTGGTGAAGAAATCCTTCCGGCAGTCCGACTTGCACTCCTTCGGATTCGATGCGATCGTCCAGAATGGCTAACAAATCCGACAACGCCTGATCAGACCGATAGGGTGTTGCGGAGAAGCCGAAGGAGGCATGGGCCTCCGCCTCCTGCTCGGCCTGCTCGACCAGATCCTGCATGTATCCTTTGAGCAAACCTACGACATGACCGGACAATGCCATAACGTTCTCCATTGCCCACAGATGCCTACATTATGCGGACGTGCATGAAAGGGGGCAAGAACCACCTCATCACAAAAACAAAGCGGGCGATATGTTGAACAGTCTGTTGGAGCCGTAAAGTTGACCGGCCGTTGAATGGTTCTCTATGATGCCACAGACAGCTATAAATCTGCGGTTGCATCAGAAACACTCATGAATACTGCTGGAACGGCGTGCAATGGTTGAGCAATTTGAGGTGGCCCTGAATACTCCGGCCGGACGTCTGACTGCGGCCATCGACGTGCCGACGGGCTTTATCCCCATTACGGCAATCGTCCCGGTCACACGCCGCCTGGGGGATGAAACCGCGCAACTGGAAGTCCGACAGGCCGTCAAATCAGGCCGGACCATTTCCTGCCGGATGGGCTGCGCTGCCTGCTGTCGCATGCTGGTTCCGCTTTCCGTTCCGGAAGCCTTCGCGCTGCGGGAGTATCTGGAGCAGTTGCCGATCGACCGGCGAACCCATCTGCTCAACCGCCTCAGCGACACGAAGGATCGCCTCTCGCGAGCCGGCCTCTGGGACCAGCTCAACGACGTCGCTGAGGCTTCGAGAACGTTGCCTGATGAGGAACTCGACCCTATCAACCAGTCCTACTATGCGTTGAGAATCTCGTGTCCCTATTTAGAAAATGAGCTGTGTTCGATTTACGAGGCGCGACCATCCGCATGCCGTGAACTCCTCGTCACCTCACCGGCGGAACTTTGTCAGGATATGGCACGGAATCCGGTGGCCCCCCTGCCGGTCTCGATGCGCATCAGTTCCAT
Organism: Nitrospiraceae bacterium; assembly: GCA_035457905.1. Taxonomy (GTDB): domain Bacteria; phylum Nitrospirota; class Nitrospiria; order Nitrospirales; family Nitrospiraceae; genus Palsa-1315. The sequence continues at coordinate 1,405 of DATIAT010000110.1, read as the reverse complement.
CTTGGGGCTTGTCTGGGGAACACTAACCAGCTCTCCCCCTCGACTCATCCCGCTCCCGGTAGCCTTGGAATGGGCCGAGCGACACGAAAAGGAGGCCCGACAGACCTGGCCCGGCTCATCCCTCTTGGACCAAATCCTCGACAACATGTGGCGATTCCTCAGTCAGGCGTTTCAGAAACGTAGCAAGGAAGCTGACGGCTAAATTCCACTCCTGTAAGGCAAGAGGAGAAACTGATGCAGAAACCTATGATCGTGTGTTTGGATCTTGAAGGAGTATTGGTGCCGGAGATCTGGATCAACGTCGCGCGCAAGACCGGCATCGACGAACTCAAAATGACTACTCGCGAGATGCCGGATTACGATGCCTTGATGAAACGGCGCCTGACCATCCTGGATGGGCACAAGCTGACCATTCACGACATCCAGGGTGTCATCGACAAGATGGGACCGCTGGAAGGCGCTGTCGATTTTATCGCATGGCTCCGCGAGCGATGCCAGGTAATTATCTTGTCCGATACGTTCTACCAGTTCGCACAACCGCTGATGCGCCGCCTGGGATTTCCCACGCTCTTCTGCAACCAACTGGAAATCGACCCTGCCGGTCGCATTGTGAATTACCATATGCGGATGCAGAATCAGAAGAAGCACTCAGTGGCCGCATTGAAATCGCTCAACTTCCACGTCCTGGCTGCGGGGGACGCCTACAACGACACCGCGATGTTGGAAGAGGCTCATGCCGGGTTCTTTTTCTGCCCGCCGGACCACCTTCCCAAGGAGTTCCCGCAGTTTCCGGTGACGAAAACCTACGGGGAGTTGCAAGCGTGCTTCACACAGGCAGGGAACTTCAAATAGCTGTCAGCCTTCAGCGATCAGCTGTCAGCTTAAGCGGTAACCAAGGACAGATGCGAGACTTCAGGCAACTCAAAGTTTGGGAAAAAGCTCACGGGTTAAGTTTGGCAATCTATAAGGCTACGTCGACTTTTCCCCAACAGGAACTGTTTGGTCTCACCAGTCAGCTAAGACGAGCCGCAGTGTCAATACCGGCGAACATTGCAGAAGGTTGCGGAAGAAGTGGCGAGCCAGAACTGGCTCGATTTTTACGAATTGCGCTAGGATCGGCAAGTGAACTCGAATATCATATTATCCTTTCAACCGACCTGCGTTACCTCAATAAATCCGTCAGTCAACAGCTATTCAAACAAGTAACCGAGGTGAAACGCATGCTGACCTCTCTTATTCAGAAGCTGACAGCTGAAGGCTGATCGCTGACGGCTATCTCTCTCCATTTATGACTTCCAGCACTCGCCGGCCATACCGTTCTACCTTCAGGGCGCCGATGCCGGGAATCTCCAATAGGGCAGCAGGCGTCACGGGCCTGTGGCCAGCAATGGCCTTCAACGTCTTG
>DATIAT010000109.1:0-3908 GCA_035457905.1 Nitrospiraceae bacterium | reverse complement strand
ATAAGATGCAGACTCTGTTGCAACGGTATCTCGATGTGAGGCGCAACCAGAGAAACGACCTCATAAAGGAATTGGGACTCTCCGAGGCGGAGGCGGACCAGGCCGTCTCGACGCTTGAGCTCTATTACCACATCGAAGCATCGGAGGATCAGTGGGCACAGGCTTGGGATGCGGCCAAGCGTGATTTCTTGGCCCACGGCGAGCGCACTGGTGTACGGCTGGCTGACCTTGTCGTGAAATATGTCGACATCGCACGCCTGGGCGGCGGGCCAGAGAGTCGATGGACATAGGAGACGCAGCTCGTGAAACACCTGGCTTGCTTAGAGCTTAGTATGTGCTGCCCAATGTCCACACCGGCCTACAAGCTTGTACGATTGGGTGGAGTCGCGATCTCTCTTTCTTGACAGATAGTATCGACGGAACGATACTTGGATTCATCCCTTCGGAGAAGCGCTCCGACTCATCCTCTCACCACGGTGACTCGATGGACGCTCAATCCGTCCTCATCGCCGACCCGGATCCTGCCCTGTGGCAAGAACTCTGTCCTGCGTTGTATAGCTGGCTACCCAATAAACGATTGGACTGCTGCACGACCCATCGTGAAGCTTTGGACCGAGTCGTCGATCCTTTGTACGATGTCGTCATTTCCAGTGCGAGCTTCGCGGAATCTGAAAACTTTTTCTTGTTGAAAAGTCTCAGATATCTGTCAGTGCCGCTGATCATCTCTACCATGAGATCGACGGTCACATCCTCGCGACGGGCACTTAAGGAAGGTGCATTCGGCATCATACGCTCACCGGTCGACGCCAAGCTGGCGCCGCAAACCGTGGTGTTGGCCACCTGGTTTTGCGATATTTTGCGTCAGATCACCGCATATCGTGACAGCATGCGATATTATTGTGCGCGCCTCGAGGAGTTTCCGCCGGACACCGAATTGGAAGTACTTATCGCGCGATGTAATGTGATCTTCGAAACCACCCGTGATTCGTGCCAAAGAACAATCAGGAACCTGGAGAACAGTATGCAACATCTTATCCGCAGCGCTATCGCCCTGGAGAGCGAAGCGCGAGTGCATGCCTATGCTCAGCTCTGCGAACTCGATGCCGCGAACGTCATGCGATAGTCTTAGGCCACTCAACCCAATAATCGACTGCGATCGGTTGGCTTCTGTGATTACATGAGCTCCTCTTCCTTGAACTGGTGATGCCGGTAGTCGGCCAAACTTTCCGCAAGATGTGCCTTCAACTCCAGCCGTTTCGGCTTGCCAGTCGATGTGTAAGGAACATCCTGTCCGAAGAGAATGACTTTGGGGCACTTCGGAAACGGCAGCAAGCGGCGACAGTGCCTCAGGAGTTCTCTTTGGGTAGGGCGAAAGGCGCCGTCCCGCAGTACAACATAACCGGCAATTTCCTCCCCGTAGTAGCGGTGAACAAAGGGAACGGCCATGGCGAACCGGACCATAGGATGGCTTTTCAACGCGTCGTCGATTTCAAGAGGAGAAATATTGACTCCCCCTCGAATGATCAACTCCTTGAGGCGCCCAGAAATGAAGAAAAAGGGTCTTCCCTGCCCGTCTCGCACATAGAAGCCTTCGTCGCCCGAGCGGAACCAACCCCATTGAAACGCGCCGGCATTGGCATCGGCACGTTTGTAGTAACCGGCGCAGATCGTTCCCCCCCGGATGCAAATTTCTCCCCGTGACATTTCCGGAAGTTGCTGCCCTTCTGAGTCCACAATCGCCATCTGGTTATGTCGAAGCGGGACACCGATGGAGGGAAACTCAAAGTCTCTGATCCAATGACGATGGTCATCGGGCACCAAGTCGTTCGGGAGAAAACAGGAGTAACAGGTCGTTTCTGATAAGCCATAGCCGTGTCGAATGGGAAAGCCGAATCTGTCCTCAAATCGTGCAGCCGTGTCTTTCAGCAGGGGGCCTGCGCCGCAGATGAATCCCGCCAAGTCCTGCAATTGGTATTTCGCCTTGTCGTTTGCATCTAAAAGAAATTCCAGTAAGGTCGGAACGACGCTCACACACGTGACTCGTTCATCCTGCAGCCTTCGCCAAAACGTGTCACTCTTGAACCTTCGATTGAGCACCACGCTTCCCTTGAAGTAAAACGGTGTGATCAGTGTCACCACCGTTCCATTCACGTGGTGAATAGGAAGCACGCACATCAGACGGTCATTGGTGCCGAACCCGTGCCAGTCGGCGATTGCATCTGCATCGATCAGAAGATTTGCGACCGTCAGCACCACGCCCTTCGGCGGACCGGTGGTGCCCGACGTATAGACAATGAGAGCCTCGTCATCCAGCGAGCCTACGTGAGGTGATGAGTGTGATGTGAACGAACGGGATTGCGTTTTCGCTGTGATGCCACCGTCCAGGGTGGAGAGAAAACCATCCTTACCCACGGCAATCACCCGTTGCAATGACGGGAGATCGCGCTGAAGATCCTTCAGTTCTTCCAGGTAGCTGTGCCAGCAACAGACGGCGACGGCCTCCGAATGCTCCAGAATGAAACGTTTCTTATCCGGAGGTTCTTCGACGTTAATGGGGACGATCGTAAGACCTGACAGCCAGGCGGCAAAGTACAGGATGACGGAGACGTCGTGGTTGAAGAGAACCGTCGCGAGGCGATCTCCTCGCCGGAGACCAACGTGATCGTGCAGAAACGCGGCGGCCTTTTGGACCACCGTACCGAATTGCGTATAGGTATAGGTATGGTGCGTCGCAGCATCGTCGTCGTAATAGGTCAAGAACGATCGATGGATCAAGGTACGATCGTACACGCGTGACTCGAAGAAATCGGCAAAAGAAGCCCACCGCAAGGCGGGACAGGTTCCTTCGATCTTCCGCGCTCGTGCGATATGGTCAGGTACGGCGATCAATCGGAACATACTCCTTCTTGGAGGGTCCTGTGTACAATGCGCGCGGCCTCATTAACCGGTTATGACTCTGCTGCTCAATGACATGTGCGCACCACCCGGTGATGCGCGAACAGACAAAGACGGGCGTGTAGAGCGTACGAGGCATCGTCATCAGGAGATAGGCGACTGCCGTGTAAAAATCCAGGTTGGGGTACAGACCTTTTTCTTCTCGCATCACCTGCTCCACCACTGCCGCAATCTCGTACCAACGATGGTCGCCGCAAATCCGGCTCAGGTCTGCCGCATGCCGCTGGATGATCGCGGAGCGGGCATCCCCATGTTTAAGGACACGGTGGCCGAAGCCCATAATCCGCCGCTTGCTGGCGAGGCTTTCATGGACCCATCGCTCGGCCTTGGCCGGGCTGCCAATCTCGACAAACATCTGGGCCACAGCCTCGTTGGCTCCACCATGCAGGGGCCCCTTCAACGTACCGATCGCCGAAGTTATTGCCGAGTGTAGATCCGTCATCGTCGAAGCCGTCACGCGGGCCGAAAACGTTGAGGCATTGAATTCGTGTTCCGCGTACAGCGTGAGCGACACATCGAGCACGCGTGCCATGGCTTTCGCCCGAGTGTCTTCCTTTCGGCTTGTCAATAGATGGAGAAGGTTCTCCGCAAAGCTGAGATCTGGATGTCGGCGAAGCAGTGGTACTCCGCTTGCGAGCCGATCGGCAGCCGAGATCAGTAAGGGAATCTGCGCAACTAGGCGAATCGATTTGCGAGTATTAGCATCCGGCGAGTTGTCGCCAGCCTCCGGGTCGGTCATTCCGAGGATGGATAGGCCTGTTCTCAGCATATCCATCGGATGTGACCCTCGAGGAGCCACTTCGAAAAACGCTTCGACCGGCCGCGGCAAAGTTGATTGTTCGGTCACTTGCCTTGAGAAGTCTTTCATCTCCTGATGGGTCGGAAGATGGCCAAACAGGAGAAGATAGGCAACCTCCTCAAAGCTGCTGTGCTCCGCCAGATCGGCGATCGCG
>DATIAT010000108.1:0-51463 GCA_035457905.1 Nitrospiraceae bacterium | reverse complement strand
GGTAGGTTACCCATGTATTCCTCACCCGTTCGCCGCTTTACAAACGTATTGCTACGTCTTCTCGCTCGACTTGCATGTATTAGGCGCGCCGCCAGCGTTCGTTCTGAGCCAGGATCAAACTCTCATAAAGGTGTTCTTAGAATTGGACCAAGGGCCACCACTTCAATACACTTACACCATTGCTCAACATTCTCTATTCAGTTGTCAAAGAACGACAAAATTCGTCACGCGAGCCGTGCACTATACTCCGTGCACAGAAAGCGTGTCAAGGGACATGCTCGGAGCTAATCGCTTCGGGTAGTTTCCCTTTGAACCGCACCGTGACTCGCCGTCAGGCGCGGTCAACAGGCAGGAACGCAATAACTTCTTGAGAAGTTAACAACACAGAGGGTAGGAGTCAAGAGGGACAACCAATGAAGTTTTTTCTTCTGATGTCACTCAATCAAACGGGAACACCAGCTTCCAATCGCGCGTCATGTCTACTATGGTCCAGCCTCTAGCAGTTGCTTCGTCGAGTGCCTTGTCCAATTTTCCAATGTCTGATGTGCGGTCGTACACCCGTTCACATTCCGCGTCGGCATGATGGACGATGAGCGCGAATCACGCGACGGCACCGGCCGTGAGCCGGCATGGGCATCCCATTTCTGATCGGGTGCTGTGGCCATGGTCACGGGTTTCCTCTGTGACCTGCTCAATTCACCCGGCCAGACCCAGATGGAATGATAACTTCTGACGGGAATTTGTTCTGGTCGGGCTTGACAGACGGGCAGCCGGCTCATTTGAGAGTCATTGTCACGCCTATTCATCAGATGGCAATACAGCATAGGCATACAACATACTCCGGTCAATCAAGGAGCTAACGGGGCGAACCTCCTCTGGTTACAACAATGACCTCTCCCTGAAGCTTTCGGTAACCATTCCGAAGTCGCCGCCTCCGTGACAGGACGTGATCGTGCAGCGGACATACACCACTGGCTCGCCACGCCTTATGACCCTGTCAGTTTTGACAGTGGAGGTGCGATAGGGATTCTGGTACATGGGGGAATCCGTGTGGTGCTGTTCGGCTCGACTTTGTGGGAGCCATTCGAAGTTGTACATATGATCCTTCAATCTGATACCGACTTAGACCAACAAAATGACCGCGGTTCCGTCCCGCGACTCCGCATTGTCTTCGCCGACGACAATCTCGGCTTTATCGAGCACGCTGTGGAGTTATTGGCTAAGCGATGCGACATCAAATGCGACATCGTCGGTATTGCCACCAACGGTCTGAGCGCAGTTGAGCTGGTGGAACGGTTAAATCCCGATGTTGTCGTGCTGGATATTACTATGCCGCAACTCGATGGGCTGGAGTCGGCACGGCGACTGAACGCGGATGGTTGTAAGGCAGGGATCATCTTTCTCACTGTGCATGACGATGCTGATTTTCTCCGGGAGGCCCTGGCGGTCGGGGCATTGGCGTATGTGGTGAAGAGTAGAGTCATGTCTGATCTGCCGCAAGCACTTCTCCATGTCGCAGCAGGGCGTCGTTATGTGTCGCCCACTCCGAATCTCCAGGCTTCAGCAGCGGAGGATTTTTAGGATCTTCATGTAGATAGCAGGTTGTGTACACATCACTGGTAGGAGAGAGGGAGAGACATGCGTTTTTCAAAGCTGGGGTGGGTCGGTCTGTGGGCAATTCCTGATGTCGTTCAAAGAATTCCCGCCGAGCCAGAAAGTCGGTAGCTTCAGCCTCGACAAGGTGCTGGAGTCGCTCCAGTACAGCACACAAGGCGGAGCAAAATGATGAGTAATCAAGACTGCAAGCGCCCCTTTTGAGAAGGCATACGTGAAGGCGTAATGCCGGCCCCTACTCTGTTAGTCGCTGTTGCGGAAGGATAATTTGAAAGGAGACGCCATGAAACCGATACATTGGCTTACCGCGCTCGCTCTGTGCCTGCTGTTTTCGCCTGCTCTTGCGCACGCTGCTGATAACAACATTACAGTCGTCCGTGTCACCCCGGCATTAGACCTGGATCAGTTGCAATATGTCCTGTCGCACAAGCGTGAGGAGGTATTCGATCAGGGGATGGCACTGGCTCCTCCACAAAGCGACGTGTTCTGGGGGGTGTACCATCAGTACAAAAAAGAGAAAGACCAACTGGATGCGAAGCGGCTGCGTCTGCTGGGTACCTACATCGGCAAATTTGCCTCGATGACCGGTGACGACGCTATGAAGCTGGTCAAAGCGTCGGGGGAGAACCAGCAGGCGGATCTCGCCCTGCGCCAGAAATACTTCAAGATTTTGAGCAAGAAGTTAGATCCGGTCGTTGCGGCTCGATTCGCCCAAATTGATGATATGGTCGGGATGGTCATTCGGCTCGCGATCTTGGGAAATGTACCCTTGATCAGCGGGGTATCCGCCACCACTGATCAGCCAGTCGGCTCGACGGAACCGGCACCCGCGCCGACACCACAACAATGAGGTTGCAAATTTCAGACGCCGGTACCACTGTTCGGAGGACACCATGCGATACACACTTTTCATCACCATTATAGTGACGGGGTTTATGTTTGTGGCGGGCCAGGCTCTGGCCGGACTGGACGTTTTTGTCTATCCAAGCAAGGGGCAGACGAAAGAGCAGCAGGAACAGGACGAGTTTGCCTGTTACAAATGGGGCAAGGAACAAACCGGATTTGATCCGACCCAGACGGTGCAACAGGCCGCTCCACCCCCGCAACAGGGTCAAGTGGTTGGCGGTGCCGCAAAAGGCGCGGCTTTAGGTGCGATCGGCGGAGCCATTGCCGGCGATGCGGGGAAAGGCGCGGCGATAGGGGCTGCTGTTGGTGGAGGAGCAGGCGCGATGAAACGCAGAGGTCAGGCACGGCAGGCTGAGGCAGCTCAGGAGAAAGCCGAGGAGAAGTATGAAGCCAGCCTCGCCGGCTACAAGCGAGCGTTTTCGGCCTGTATGACCGGACGGGGCTACACAGTCAGCTAGCCAGAATTTCTATACTGGCTGGTGAAGAGTTTGAACAGACTGACCATAAGGCGATTTGAGAAAAGGGGGCGACATGTCCGCAGCTGAGTCCGGTGATGGTCAGGTTTTGCGACACGTGTTTCATCCTTCTGATTTTACTCCCACAAGCGAAACCGCCTTTGCGCATGCCCTGAAGGCTGCGCTCGTGGCCAGAGCAGACCTGACCATTCTTCACGTTTCGAAGAAAGATGCTGAGGAGTGGACAGAGTTCCCGGGCGTCCGGGCGATGCTCGAGCGATGGGGTTTGCTGCCGAAGAACAGCGCACAAGCCGAAGTATCGAAGCTAGGGATCGGCGTCAAGAAAATCCAAGCCGTGCATAACGACCCAGTGGAATCCGTAACCTCCTATCTGAGCACGCACAATACAGATCTGATCGTGCTGGCTACTGATCAGAATAAGGACAAGGCTCAGTGGCTCGGCAAGTCCGTCGCTGCTGCGATCGCGCGGAAATCACATCAGATGACGATGTTCATTCCAAAAGGGGTGGAAGGATTCGTATCTCTACGCGACGGCTCCATTTCATTGAAGAGCATCCTCGTTCCTATCGCTGCCGTTCCTCCGGCTCAGCCGGCAATTCAGGCTGCCGTCCGGATGGCAAGCCAGCTGAATATTCCAAGCGGAAGCTTTACACTGCTTCACGTCGGGGAGAAGGAAGGCATGCCCCACGTTCGTCTTCCTGACCAGCCGGGCTGGAACTGGAACACGGTCGCGCGCAAAGGAGAAGTGGTCGATGTCATCATCGAGACCGCATCGGAAGTCAAGGCCGGCTTGATCGCGCTGACCACCGAAGGGCGACATGGCTTTCTTGACGCGCTGCGTGGAAGCCATAGTGAGCAAATACTCCGACGATCTCCTTGTCCACTATTAGCGATCCCGGCCGGCAGCTTCATGGCTTCAGTGATTTGACATTGCTTGCCCTGTCTGCGCCGTCATGCGTGCTGGAGAACAAAGAGGGACTATCGATGAAAGGTTTGTACGGAATCCTCGTTTCGTTCACTTGCATGAGTCTAGTTGTGGAGATGGGGGGCGTCAGTGCGTCTGCCGATGATGGTGTGTCAGGGGGACCGATTCGGAGTAAGAAGTGGGAATTGCTCCTCTCTCCTGAGTACACATTGACCAGGAACCTCAATTTCGACGGAGGAACGACGGCCAAGATTCACGACACCTGGGGATTCGGTTTGCAATTCGGGTACAACTTCAATGAGCATTGGAACCTCGGCGGGCGGTTTTCCTGGAGCAATCCCGACTATCAGGCCGTGAGCCAGCCGGCGGCAGGGAACCCCTCATTGCCGGTCTCCAGTCGTGGATCAATGGACGTCACCACATTCACGCTAGCGGCGACGTACAATGTGCTGGCCGGTCCCGTAACGCCGTATATCGACACCAACATCGGGGGCACCTATGTCGATACGAATATTGCGGCGGGTCCACCGCTAGCCGGATGTTTTTGGGACCCGTGGTACGGCTATATTTGTGGGGTCGCTCAACCGACCAAAGCCGATACCTACCTCAGTTTCGGTGTGGGAGGGGGGATGCGATGGGACATCAATCGCTATCTCATCATCCGTGGCGGTTTCAGACAACAATGGGTTGACCTTCCAAATATCGGAATTCCTAGTTTCACGACATTCAAGTTCGACGTTGGGTTTAAATTCTGAGTCGTACACCTATTCGGGGGTTCGATCCGGAATAGGCTTTTCAGATCTCTTCATAGTGTCGTGGCGAATATTGTGGATAAAGGAAATCGAGGAGTTTTTACCTGCCTCCGTGTCCCCCTTACGATTGCACTGCTGTGTTTGTCCCTTGCAGCCTGTACGCATTCCGGTCCGGCGGTCCCTTTATACGAACCAGACGCCAAGCCGTTGGATCGGGTTACAGTCTTGACCTACAACACGCTGCATGGTCTTGAGCCGAGTGGACTGACGGTCAAACCCAGCGAATCGAAAGAGGAACGCCAGGCTCGGCTCAATCTCCAATTTCAACAAATTTCAGTCGTTCCACCGGACGTGCTGCTCCTTCAAGAAGTCAATCCTTTACCGGAAATGGCCGAGGCGTATGTCGAGGGACTGAAGAACTTCGGCTTGCAGTATGCCGAGGTTCACCAAGTGGATGCCTGTGGTGTGCGTCTCGCTCCGGGGCTTGCCGTGGTTCCAGGGTTGAACAACGGCCTGGCCGTCCTTGCCAAGACCCCTCTCCGGCTGCGGAAAGTGAAAGGGCTTAAGCTCAGCGGAGGATTTGGAGGCTGCTCTGATTTCGTGGGGATGCAGACAGGCGAGCTTCGATACGCCCTGATCGCCGAGGTTGAAAATCCGGGGACTGGCAGAAAGATTCTCGCTGTTAGTTTGCATTTGCACTCCGGCATCGAACGGAGTGCCTTTTTCGTTCAAAAAATCAATGAAGCTGTGGATCAGGGAAAGGTACGACGCGAGGACTTCGAACGGGTCATTGACGCGATGGAGCAAGATCAAGCGAGACGACTCGATGAGATTCGCGTGCTCGTGAAGGAAATGGAAAGACTGCAAGCTGAGGGGACCTATCTTGGCGCCATCATCGGAGGAGACTTTAATTTTGAACCCGGCGACCCTGAGTACCGCGAGCTCGAACGGGCAGGTCTTCGAGATACTTACACGATCGCGAGCTCCAAAGCTGACGTCTACAGTCTTGATCCGCAGCGAAACGTGATTGCGGGAGGAGGAGTACGAGACGTTCCATCTGCACTTCGCGACGCGATGAAACGTCTCCCCGACAGCCAACAGCAGAAGTTACTTGAGGGTTATCAGAAGGGGATCAGTCAAGCGAGGCGGGTTGATTTCATCTTGCTCATGAAGAAACCATCGGACAGTCCGAAAGGCTGCTTGCGGCAAGAATTGTTCGGGCAACCTACGGGTGTCTCAGCCGAACCGGGATCGGATCATTTTGGTGTGCTTGTCACATACATAGCCGATTCATCGCAATGTTGATCATAGTACAGTTGCGACGACAGACATGCCGTCAGTATGTGCTTGCGGGGGAGGCCGAACATCGGATGAGGACGTCGCCTTGCCGATCGATTTCTTCTATTCGCCAGCGAGCACGTTCACCGGCAAGGTCGAAAAAGGGATAGTTGAACTGGCGGGCGTTTTGCCCTGTTTTGCGACAGGCCTCATTGTGAAGCTGTCCCATGATGCGTTACTTTAGCAGATAGTCAACCGATGATCACTGCAGTCCAGCGCAGCATCCATCGATAAAACCACTCCTTGGTACTTGTATTGCTCTACGAATAACCGTCATAATTCGTGCGCCTGAGCGGTTGAACCAAGATCCCCACGCGAGGTCTGAAAGGAGTCTTATGAACGCTGAACATCTCCGACTCGAAGAAGCTCGAGAACATACACGTCCGTGGAAAAAGTGGGGGCCATATCTGACCGAGCGGCAATGGGGAACTGTTCGGGAGGATTATAGCGATAACGGTGATGCCTGGAATTTCTTCACCCATGATCAAGCCCGTTCGCGGGCCTATCGCTGGGGCGAGGACGGTCTTGGGGGCATCTGTGACGAGAAGCAGGGGCTTTGTTTTGCGCTCGCCCTCTGGAACGGAAAAGACCCGATCCTCAAAGAACGTCTCTTCGGGCTCACGAACAGCGAAGGCAACCACGGCGAGGACGTTAAAGAATATTACTTCTACCTCGACAGCACGCCGACGCATTCCTACATGAAGTACCTCTACAAGTATCCGCAGGCGGCTTTCCCCTATGCCGATCTGGTGGAGACGAACCGCCGGCGTTCCCGCAACGAGATGGAGTATGAACTGCTCGATACGGGCGTGTTTCATCAGGATCGCTACTTTGATGTCTTCTTGGAATATGCCAAGGAAAACCCGGACGACATTCTGATCCAGATCACCGCAGTCAACCAGGGCCAGGAGCAGGCCGAACTGCATCTGTTGCCGACTCTGTGGTTCCGCAACGACTGGGCGACATGGATTGCCGGACCTGCCGAGAAACCGATCCTCAAGCAGAGCCAGGGGCCGGCGGGCACGAGCGGGATCGTGGCGCAGCATTCAACACTGGGCAAGTACTACCTGTACTGCGAGGGGGAGGTGCCGCTGCTGTTTACCGAAAATGAAACGAACAACAGCCGGCTCTTTCCTCAATACCCGAACCCCACCCCATACGTCAAAGACGGTATCAATGACTACGTGGTGCAGGGCAATCAGGCGGCAGTGAATCCTGAACACCATGGAACGAAGGCATCGGCGCACTATAAGCAAATGGTGGGACCCGGCCAGTCGATGACCGTGCGCCTGCGCCTCACGAATCAGCCACTGGCCGTCCCTTTTGGACCGTGGGTTGATGAAACCCTCGCAACCCGCCTACAGGAAGCAGACGAATTCTATCGGTCCGTCACCCCGCCGTCCGTTTCCCCCGACGCCGCCAATGTGATGCGCCAGGCTCTGGCCGGCATGCTTTGGTCCAAGCAGTACTATTACTTCGATGGTGATCGTTGGCTGGAGGAGCACAACTCCAATCCCCTTCATACCGGATATCGCATCTCGCGGAACTCCGAGTGGTTCCACATGGTCAACGAGGACATCATCTCGATGCCGGACAAGTGGGAATACCCCTGGTACGCGGCCTGGGACCTGGCCTTCCATACGCTGCCGCTCTCGATCGTCGACCCCGACTTCGCGAAGCAGCAGATGCAGCTGATGCTTCATGGGCTCTACCTGCACCCCAACGGGCAGGTTCCTGCCTATGAATGGAACTTCAGCGATGTGAATCCTCCGGTTCACGCCTTTGCGACCCTATTTCTCCACAGAGCTGAACAGGCCATGCGCGGCGAGACGGACGTGGAGTTCCTCAAGCTGGCCTTCAACAAGCTCTTGCTGAACTTCACCTGGTGGGTGAACCGCAAGGACCGGTTGGGCAAGAACGTGTTCGAGGGAGGTTTCCTCGGCCTCGACAACATTGGAATCTTCGACCGCAGCGCCCCGCTGCCCACCGGTGGTCACCTCGAGCAGGCGGACGGCACAGCCTGGATGGCCCTGTTCAGTCAGAACATGTTGGAGCTTGCGGTGGAGCTGGTAGCCCACGACTCCACCTACGGGGACATGGTGACAAAATTTATCGAACACTTCCTCTATATTGCCGGAGGGATGAACAAGTCCGGGGCGGATGGCATGTGGGATGAGGAGGACGGCTTCTACTACGACCTGCTGCGGCTACCGGACGGCAGTAGCCAGCGACTTCGCGTAAGGTCGATGGTGGGATTGTTGCCCTTGTGCGCGACCACGGTGCTTGAGCCGTGGCAGCGGGAACTTGTTCCGCAGGTCGTCAATGCATTTCATGCACGCGCACGCCAGATGCCGGAACTGCTCAAATCCATGCACCCCACCGGCCCGGGACATTTTGGCATAGGGGAGAGGGGAATTATTGCCCTGCTCAATCCGGAGCGGCTCCGTCGAATTCTCTCGAAGATGCTCGACGAGAATGAATTCCTGAGTCCCTATGGGCTCCGCGCGCTCTCCAAGTTCCACGAGCAGAACCCCTACATCTTCCACGTGGGCGGCCAGGAGTATCGGGTGGATTACTTGCCAGCAGAATCCAATACCGGCATGTTCGGGGGCAACTCCAATTGGCGAGGACCGGTCTGGATGCCGGTGAATGTCATGATTATTCGGGCGCTCCTGAATTTCTACCTCTACTACGGTGACAATTTTAAAATTGAATGCCCTACGGGATCCGGCAAGATGATGAACCTCTTTGAGGTCTCCAAGGAGATCGCGGATAGGCTTTGCAGGATCTTTCTTCGGAATGAAGAGGGACGGCGTCCTGTCTACGGCGGCACGGAGAAGTTCCAATCCGATCCGCATTGGCAGGATCTCCTCCTTTTCTATGAATACTTTCACGGTGATAACGGGGCGGGACTGGGCGCGAGCCATCAGACCGGCTGGACCGGGTGCGTGGCGAAACTCATTGAGCTTTACGGTCTTCTGGACCCCAAGCGGTTATTGGAAGGCGGCAAGCGGGTTTCGTTTAAGAAGACTCACGCATGAATGCGTGGCAGAAATATCCGGTCATCTGTGAGATCAACACCCATCCCGGAAATTCGGTTCAGCAGCGCTGCGATCTACACCAACTTGACGACCTGCTGATCGACCTTTCCGGTGCAGTCGTGAGCACGCCGCCCGACAGGCTGGACCACGTCCTTATCGATGCCCTGCACCGTCTCGTGGAGAAGCTCGGTGCTGATCGCGGCATCTTCGGTACCGTCGTCCGCACTCGACTTATCGTCACGCATTCCCATACGCGGCTCGGATTTCCAGCTGGCCCGGCATCCGTCGCAACTCGTCAATTCCCGTGGATGTTCGGACAACTTCGTCGAGGAGCCGTCGCACGATTCTCTCACGTTGACGACTTGCCATCCGGGGCATCTGTCGAGCGCGCGTTTTGTCGGCGGAGAGGTATCCGGTCATGTGTGATCCTTCCACTTGGTGCAGACGGATCATCTCGGTTTGTGCTTGGCGTCGTCTCATTCAGTAAGACACTCGTTTGGTCTGATGCGATAGTACGGCAGTTAGAGCTCCTTGGAAACTTGTTCGCCGGCGCCTTGAGACGCCAGACCGCGGAGGAGCATCAGTTTGTGGAGAGCGTCATTCAGAGTATGCCGGGCAACTTTCTTGTGATCGACGACCACGGCAAGTTGGTCAGATGGAATCACAATGTGGAGCGTGTATATGGTTTTTCGGGAAAGGAGTTGAGCGAAATGCGCGCCGTGGAGAGACTCTGCCCGGAGGATCGACAGAAACACGAGACCATGGTGACGACTTGTTTGCGGACCGGTTCCGGATTCGGCGAGTACGAGTGTAGGACCAAGAGTGGTCAACGCATCCCCTTCCAAGCTCAGGCCGTACGCACGCGAATTGGAAACGGAACGTACATCACCTGTGTGGAGTCTGACATCTCGGAACAGAGACGGACGGAAGACCGGCTACGTCAGCTCAGCGGCTGGCTGATCGGCGCACAGGAGGAAGAACGCCATCGCCTCGCTCGTGAATTGCACGACGATATCAGTCAGCGCCTAGCCCTGTTGGCGGCTCAATTGGACCTATTGGCACACACTCCCCAGAAAGACGTCCGCGGCAAGTCTAACTTCGGTAACAAAGCAGACCGCCTCATGGAGAGCATTCAAGTTTTGGCCTCGGATGTGCAGAAAATGGCTCACGGACTGCATCCGGCGAAGCTCGATCGATTGGGATTGCCGACGGCACTCCGATCCTTGTGCAGGGACATTGGCAGCATGAAAACTTTTCAAGTACGATGTTTCGTACAAGATGCGGCACGAGGCCTGTCTCCTCCGATCGCCCTTTGCCTGTATCGCGTCGCACAGGAATCACTGCACAATGTCGCCAAACACAGCTCGGCGACAGAGGTTTCTGTGACACTGCACGTACAAGGGTCGGAACTCCGCCTGACCGTAACCGATAATGGCGTCGGGTTTGATCCAGAATTGGAATCGACTCGTAATGGCCTTGGAATCATCAGCATGAAGGAGCGGCTGCGACAGGTAGCCGGCATACTTATTCTACAATCCAAGCCGGGTAATGGAACCAGGATCGAGGCGCGCGCACCATGGAAACGGCTTCTAGAGGATGGGGACAGGTCGTGCGAGAACGTCTGGCGAAAGGAGACCCGTGCCGAAGCCAACGGTTTTCCTCGCTGACGACCATACCATGTTTGTGGATGCTCTCCGAACCATGCTGGCCGAGACGTGTGAGGTGGTCGGTGTGGCCTCCGATGGGCGTGGGGTACTCTCTTCGGTGCAGGCGGTAAACCCCGATTTGATGATCTTGGACATGAGCATGCCCCTATTGAACGGATTGGACACTGCCAGGCAGATGAGACGCCTTCATCCCAACGCGAAGCTGATCATGCTGACCGTTGATGACGATCCTGACCTTGCCGCTGAAGCGTTGGATACGGGAATCTCGGGCTATCTGCTCAAGACCTCAGCCGGCACGGAGCTCACCAAAGCCATTACTGTCGTGCTCAAAGGTGGTCGCTATGTCACTCCGCGAATGCGGAGCCGTCTGGAAGAAGTGTTTGTGCGTTGGGGCAAGGCATCGAAACAGAAGAGGCCGCTCACCTTAAGGCAACGAGAAGTTTTGCAGCTTCTGGCCGAGGGGTGTACGATGAAAGCTGCTGCTGAAATCCTCAAAGTGACCCCGCGAACTATTGCCTTTCACAAATACAGGATTATGGACCTTCAGGCTCTTAAGACGACGGCAGACCTGCTTCAATTCGCTCGGAACCAAAGAATGATTCCAGCATACAATAAGACCCCGCAGCCCTGGCCATCGTCTCGCAGATCGTGCTGAGTCTGATCCCCATCCGCTTTCTTATTCGCTCTTATCCAGCTTGCTGAACTTCGAGCCCTCCAGAGTCAGGTTGTACATGAGCCCTTTTTCGCCAAATACGAATCCAACGATCGGTTCATTGATCTTGGTTGTGTCGATTGAGCCGCCGGCCCCCAGTGTCACTAATGCGACCGAGCCGTCCACACCGGCTTTCCAGCCGTTGCTCTCCCGAAAGTTTTTCAACGCTCCGTCTTGCATAAACACGAGAAGCACGGTTTTCACTTGCCCGCCAAATTGAAATCCGAACGAGGCTGAAGCAATATTGTAGTAATCCACGGTCTTCCCGCCAATGCGCATCGCTCCTTCGCCATACTCACCGCCGATGCCGACACCAGCCTTTAGTACCTTCGGAAGGACCAGCACCCCCTTGCTACTCGCCAAAAATTCCTTCCCACCCGCGACGTCCTTTGCAAATTTTTCCAATGCGACATCAACGCCGACGTCAATCTCTCTGGCAGTCGCAGCATATGCCGAATCGGCAGACCAACCGACCGTCGCCAGAGTCAGGCTCATAGTGACCACCAAGATCCACCAGGTGAATTTCAAAATCTTCATCGCTCCTCTCCTTTCCCCAAATGGTTGCAGCTACGCGACTGTTCGTGCATCAAGAAATTCGGTATTGCCAATCGGTAGCGATGTTACCGGCAAACTTCTAAGAGGGATACTGTCAAAACTGACAGTCTTGTGGAGGCTCTACTTGTCTGAAGTGACGTGAGATCGACCTAACGCGAGGTCGGTAAGTGGATGCTCTGAGGCCGATCCAGCGCGACTCGACAGATATGTTCTCATCGATTTGAAAGACGCCGGATGGTAACCCATCCGATACATGAGCGCCGCTACGGGCCGTGAAATATGGCTAGAGCCGTTTGGGAGTCAACTGAGCGCGATACGTGACACCGTGGCTGGCGCTCCCCTCCACTTTGAGGACCATGTCGTCCATGCCGACATGACGGTGAAGTTGCGCACTAGCCCATCCCGTTTCTGATTTTGCTTCAAGCTTGCCGTCTTCCAGAAAGAATCGGCCGCTTCCCTTGAACACACCGATTGTCCGTACCATCTCGAAATGATACGTCCCATCCCCCTGAATCCGGAGAGTAATCCAATCGTCCGACCGGGTAGGCGGAGACTGCACCATGATGCCTTCCCATGTTCCTGCCACGACTTTGAGGTCGGTGACCGGGATCGGTTCAAGCGGCAGTGCCTGGGTGCGATCCAGTGCGCTACATGCGACAAAGGCGCAACCGAGCACCGGCAACATCACCATCGTCATGGTGTGAGTCAACTGCGAGAAGAATTTCATGTCAGGCCTCCTTGATACGACGCTTGACCCTCCTGCGCGCGCGATCATTCTTGCACAATGCGCACTTTCACACTTCGTTTATAGGACATTGGCTTCTTGGAACGCTTGGATGAACCGTCTCATACAGTCTGCCGTTCCTTTTCGAATGAGAATGCTGTCCTGGGTGAGCGAATTCGGGCCCTTTTGAATGGAGGAACAATTCCAGGTCAGGACGGTTCGTTCGCCTGACCTGACGATGTATGTCGCTTGCAATTCAAACGATCGATCAACCTCGCCCGTCCAATCGGAAAAGAATCGCACGATCGAGCCCGAGACAATGAAAGGGGCGGATTCACTTAACGTATAACCAGCGTGGACCAATTCTTCTTTAAGCGCTTCCGTGAAGAACGAGCCGATCTCTTGCGAAAGGAACAGCTCGCTTCGCGCATCCTTATGGCTTTCCACTTGGCGTGGCCGAACGCGATGCGCTTCAGCCGGTTCGTATTGAAAAGGCGAAACCGTCAACGTTCCTTGCCCTTTCCAGGGATTGGCAGGCTCATAATCGATTGTGACCATGCGACCACACCCTAGTGTTAGCACTCCCAGAGCGAATAGGGTTGAGGCCTTGAGAACACGTTGTTTAAGAATGTGCGCCATTTTCCCGCACCGGATATCTTGCCAGCGGCTCGACGGTCTAGAGATACCACACAGGCCTCGCATACTCAATTCGTTCGGCCTGCTGGGTGACGATGAGAGGTCATGCGGTATCACAACGTCATGCGTCCTAACGAGCGGATGCCGCGGTTTGTCCCCCAAAAAATCGGACGAACGCCGATCCGGTTCCGCGCATGAGATCGGCCAGCCAGTCAAAACCGGTGCTGACGACCCTGGTAGTAGACAACGCTTTCTCCCCGCCTTTTTGCAAGGCAGCCGTGCACGGATTCTCAGCTCTCGAAACGGTCCAGTCCGCCTTTTCTTCATGAATCAATCGAGGCACGAACAGAACCGCTCCGATCGGATCCGCGACACCAAGCACCTGCCACGCCTTACTGGCAGCAATCGCACTGGCTTTCGTCGAAACGTTGGGGCGGGCCACTGAACCGGTCAGGCGAACCGGCGCTGCCAGACTGAAAAGCGCCAAATCCTTCGGTCTGGGAGTCACAACCACATCAAGCTCTTCTGCACCGAAATTCAACATGCCCGCCGCTGCGATCGAATGGTCATGTGCATCGATCAGAAGGGCATCGGTCCTCATTTCTCCGTCATGGAGGTCGAAATAGACCGCCCCACAGTGGTATCGGGTAAACTCCTCCCGGTTCCAGGCTTGCGAGAACATAGCGGTCATAAGATTGGATGCCCATAGTTCTACGTATCGATTCGCCACCTTTGCCGGACCGGCGACAATGTCGAGATGACCGTTCGCGGCGACCAGTAGGTCTCTCAGAGACAGGCCGTCTCCCTCGGCGGTCAAAGCCATGTCGACGCTGCCTTCGACCTTATCCGTAATCTTGAAAGCTTTGAAGAGTCCGCCGTAATTAAGGTTGGTCATTGTCATCTCCACCGCTACATGAGGAACCTGACGGGTACTGTCCACGGTCGCGCGACCAGTCGTTGCCGCCCCCTCGTGAGTGAATGCCAGCGGACCAGCAGTCAGCAGTCCCTCCTTTAATGTCACCATTGCGACGAGGTCATCCAACTGCACTGGCGGCGCTGAAAGTCGTTTGATCGTCCACAGAACATCCAGATCCGTTGCCCTCAAAGACTGCACCGGCAGCAGCCAATCCGGAATGATCCTGGGTTCGGCGCCCTTGCCTGCAGCTTCAGGAATTGAGAGGGGGCTGGCGAAGTCGACCACTCCTTTGCCGACTGATTTGGCGGTGGACGCAGCCTCCGTCAGTGCGTTATCCGGCACCCTGGGCGAAGGGGCAAGATCAGGACGGCGTTCAGGCAATTGTAGCTCGATCAGGTCGGAGGCAAAGGTTCCCCTGATCCGAGGACGCGAGTCCCTCCAGGAGACGTCTGCCCTCCCTGATACATCACTTGATCCCGACCGGAGATGGAACCCGGTCAACGCGGCTTTCTCACTTTGAATCATCACATTCCCTGTCGCTTCATACGGACCGAACTCCGGCAAGGTCGCTCCAAACAGCTGACCCAACCTAGCCAGCGAACTGCCCGTGAGCTTGACATGAAGATCAGCAGTCCCTGGTGTCACCACCGAACTAACCTGCCCCTGCGCTTCAAGGACGACATCCGGTCCTTGGGCGAGTATTCTTAATGGTAACCGGGACGCCATCAGGCGTAATTCACTCATAGAAATTCCCGTTATGGCGAGCGAAAGCGGCACACCGCGGACTTCTCCGCGAACAGAAAGGGCGAAGGGCTTATCAGGGGAAAGAGCAAGTTTCCCTTCGGCGACCGTTATAGGCCAGAAATCCTTCCCCTTTGAAACGATGTGCATCACACCAGGCTTGGCCGTCACATCCGCAACGAACTGCTCCGACATCGCGCGAATGCTTGAACCACGGCTCTGGAGACTGGCATCCAGATCGCCGGAACCTGCGATCACATTGATCCCTGCGACTTCTAGTAGGAGCCCCCCGTAGTCCAAGCCGCGTATCCTCGCACTCGCCGTCAGCGCAGGTATTTCGCCACGTGTGTCAATCGCGAGCTCGCCCTTCAGATCGCCTCGCGGAGACACCGTCATCGCGCACGTTGCTGCCAGTCGCCCCTTACCCAGCGTCACAGTAAGTGAAAATGCATTCGCTTTCAGCTTGTCTACATCCAATTGTTCGATCTGCCATTTCACGTGGGCCTCCAAAGCATGGAGACGTTGCGACAATGCCGCATCGTCCGGTGCCCGGGTTGTATCGTCCGGGTCCGCAGACTGTTCTGCGTGACCGAAGAAATCCATCGCCTGTATCAGCCGGGAAGAAAGTTGTGCCGTGACAGTCGGCCGGTCGTCTTCGAATGCGAAATCTAATTCACCGGCAACGTCGTTGCGGCCAAACTGCCCTGCAAGTTCAGCAAGGTGGAATCGACGGATGTCGCCGCTAATTTGTGCCGTCACGCGATAAGGACCAAGGGCCGGAAGCGATGGTAACAGTGCGCTAATGTTTTTGCCTTCGCCCAAGAAGCGAAAAACCATGCCCCTGGCTCGCAGCGGTTCGTGGATGCGACCGGTAATCAGCACATGCCCAGGCGCCCCACGAATCGAGAGTTGAATGGGCCAGCTCTCGTTGGAGAAAAGCTGCGCAAGAGGCCCTATGGTCAACTCAAGACGGAAGGGCCGATTTCCATAGCGTCCGAGCAACAGGACCTGCCTGGATTCCGAGGTATTCACAGACCCGCTCGTCGCATCGATCACCATGTCGGTCACATGTCCGGAGAGTGGATCCTTGACGAGAAACAACGAGCGGTCCAGGTGGAACGCAAGCGTCAACGAGTGGAGTAAGGCCCCCCACGTCGTTCCATGAGTCGTGGCATTGATGACAAGATTTGATATTCCTGCGAGGCCTTCAGACATTTCGGCCACATTCAGCGCGACATCGGGGGCGAACTTGTCTGCGACAAGCGCCAGCGAGACAGACGGAACGTCTGCCTTGACGTTGAGATCGACATGGCCCCTGAGCGGGACTCCAAACGCCTGCGCATTCCAAAGGTCGATGTTGAGCAACCCGTCCAAGAGTACGGCCCGGAGCGCCTCCATCCGGAGGGTCGCCCCGCCGAATAGCACATTCTCGGCGGCTATCTCGATGGTGGCATCCCAGGACTTCAGGAAATCAGGAACCTTCACAGGCTGTTCAAGGACCGCCGCTCCCGATTCAGGCTTAGCTGAGCCTTGTCGACCCGAGAAATCCTCCAGCACGATTCTGTCGGAGAAAAGTTTCGCAACCAGTTTAGAACGTGGTCCTCCTATTTCCAGAGACCCCTCTCCGGCAAGATCACTGGAGCCACAGGCCACCTTCAAGCCAGCAACCGAAAAAACTCCGTCGGCCCACCGCAACCGGCCGGACAGGGCAAGGGGTCCGACGTCCGGCCAATTGACAGCCAATAACGGATTAAACACATTCAGGCGATCGCCTATCAGCTCCACTTCAAGATCGAGGCGGCGAGACCCGATCGGGATGCCGATGGTTCCATGAACGGCAGCAATGACTTCATCAGCCCGCACCTCGACTGCAAGGGGCCATGGCCCTTGTTTGGCCATCAGACCCCTCAAGGTTCCGCCGGTCGCTTCCACAATTATGGGGACCCGATTGTACGCTCCGGAGACGGACAGCCGGAGACGCTGGTCAGGAAGGGTGTGTAATATCGCTCTCTCTACGGACACTCGACCGTGACGATCTGCTTCACCATTACCTTGGTACTCCACCGTTCCGTTGCGAAGTTCGATCGTTCGGATCTCGACCGTGCCCGCAGGCGAACCAGTGGCCTTGTCGAAGGGTTCCTCCGCGTGCTTCGACCGAAACTTCCAATTGACATCTTCGGACGGTCCTCGTTCAAGCAACACATCAAGTCCCTCGACGACAATTCGAGGAATCTCAACAATGCCATAGAGCAGAGGAAGCAGGGCGATCGTGACCTCGATATTGCTCGCTTTGGCAAAATCACCTCTTGATGCCCAGGGTGGATTTGCAATCTGGAGATTATGCAGCACAAGGGTCGGTGCCGGCGAGAGGGACCATTGGATAGGTCCATCGATCGTCACCGTCCGGCCAATCGCCTCGGTAGCCTGCGCCGCCATCCACACGCGATACCGGTTCAGGTCGAGCTGAAACAGGAACCCGATTGCCACCACGGCGAGAATCAGGGACAGGCCGGCTCCCCACAGCATTTCCCTACGAAGTCGAGTCATGTCAAACTTCCGCGTCCCTGCTCACTATAGGCTTGTCACTGACATCTTGCGGTTGAATTGCCGTCAATGGTACATGTCCGGCAGTCGTCTTCGCGAACCTGTCACGACCTGGACATAGGAGACCGACCGTTGTGGTTTGTGTTTGGAGGCCGGATGATTGTTCGATTCCGAATGAGAGATCTACATGCCTCCCTCTCGGCTGTTAGCCCGCATTATTCATGACGGTTCGTCGCGAAATCGCTAAGCCGCGTCGTGAGACCTGCGCGCGGAGCCGTGAGGACCCGAGGCGCACTCGTGCAGTACGTTGAGGGTCCGAGGGGCGAGCCCGCAGGCCGAAGGCTCGTCGCAACAGCGGATCGACGATTGCAGCAGAAGCGCTCATGAATAATACGGGCTAGGGCGCTTGCTTCTTGGGCGGGTAATTTTCAAAGGCTTCCGCGATAGCCTTGTTACCAAGCTCGATGTTTCCTTCCGTCGTGTCCTCGAGAATTGCGACCATCGTCGCGCGCCACTGCAATTCTTTCTTTGCCGGCTCGACAAGATCCACGACAAGTGTCCCCTCTTTATACTCATAGGTCGTAACGGTGCTATAAGATGCTCCCCAGCCATAACCACCATAATAGCCACCCCTGTAACCCCCTACGCCCGGGCCACTTGTGCCTGAGACTTGCTGCTTGTCTTTTGTGCCGATCCAATAGTTGACCAATAGGTCCGGATGATCTTCCGTTGTGACTTCCCTAAGTCCTTTTTTCGTGAGTTCCCTCGCTACAGCCGACTCTATCCGCTTCCGCACCAGCGAATTATCAAGAAGGCCTGTCTGGGTGATGTCCGTCAATCCTCCAAAGGCGAACGTGTGAAACCTGGTGAAGTCCGCCGCAGGATCGAAATCGATTTTGACGTCGATCGTGGAACATCCCACAACGCAGGCAAAGAACATCACAACCGGAATCATTAACAACCATCGCCGCATACGGTGGTTCCTATCTCTTGGTCACGCACGATTAGCCGGCATCGCGCACCAATCGAAAACCAAGATGATTCGTTCCCGTGTCGGGCGCACCCTTGCCCCTCCCGCCAGGCATGTAGCGAGCGCAATACTGGTCCGTGCAGAGGAATGATCCACCCTTCTGCACCCGCTTGGCAACGCCTGGTTCCGACGGATCGAAACTTTCACCGGCACTTGGCCCCTTCGGGTTAAGCAACGCTTTGCCGTTTTTCGCCCGTCTCATATACGTGTCATGGCGGTACCAGTCCGACGTCCATTCCCACACGTTCCCGGCCATTCCCCAGAGACCATAGCCGTTTGGCGGGAACGCCTTGACCGGTGACGTTGAGGCGTACCCGTCTTCAGCCGTGTTGTAGTCGGGGAAATGGCCTTGGAAGGTATTGGCCATTACCTTCCCGCCGGGCAAAAAAGAATCGCCCCACACGAACCTCTTTCCCTCCAACCCGCCGCGCGCCGCATACTCCCACTCCGCTTCAGTCGGTAGGCGTTTGCCTGCCCACCGGGCATAGGCCTCAGCGTCCTCGAAGGCGACGTGCACAACCGGATGATCCATGCGCTTTTCGATGGAGCTACCGACCCCTTCGGGATGACGCCAATCCGCGCCGTTGACATAGTTCCACCACTGAAAATGATCGTGCAGAGAAACTGCATGGTCTGGGGGCGAGAACACGACGGAACCGGCAACAAGCATCTCTGGTCTTGCGCCGGGATAATCCGTTTCTTTGGGAGCACGTTCGGCCACCGTGATATAGCCGGTTGCCTTGACGAATCGGACAAATTGTTCGTTAGTCACCTCCGTCTCGTCGATAAAGAAGCCGTCCACCATCACACGATGGACCGGATGAGCATCGCGAAACATCGGCTCTTCGCTTCCCATCAAAAATTCTCCTCCTGGAATCCACACCATACCTTCCGGAGCTGGGCCGCCGGCAGAGGGATTCAACTCGAAAGACCAAACCGCCATTCCGACACCGGCGACAACTAGAAGGGCAGCCAGCCCGACAGTGCGCTTACGACTCCTGGCGTTTGACAACATGAGCCGCCTCTCTTCTCCAATCAATCCGCCTGTAGCGATTCACCGGTTGGTTGTAGAGTTTCTCCCCCCTTCAGCCTTACAGACATTCAGGGCACCGAACTATTGTTTCTCGGGCTCAAGAGTTTCCTGATTATCGGGACTTTGAGACGGCATGGCTTCTTCAATCAGGTCATTAAGGACTTTGTTCACGGGACTGTATCTAGAAGCCGTTTTTCTTTTTACAAAATCCGCCCCCATGCTGGCCAACGTAACCCGGGAAATGTCCTCTAAGTACACAGGATCTTGAGAAATGGCTTCATTCTGCATGGTTGCTTCGGCAATGGAGGCCCATATTATCTCTCCGGTTTCCGCATTCCACAATTGCAGTGAGACCCGCATGATGCTCGACCTGGTCTGCATGATACGGACATCGACGAATGACCAGCGTTCGGTCAATGTTTGTGAGAAAGAGATGAGCCGAGGTTGAAACACGTAGCGCACACCGACTCCAGTGGCGATTTTCCGCAAGGAACTGCCTTCGAGGATGTTAGTCCGTTCGTACTCTGCTCTCATCCTGGCATACTCTTCCGCCAATCCTTTCTGGTTGATACGCTTGACAAGTTCATGAGCAGGCACCACTTTCCAGTTCGGCTTAACCTTATTAAGAATCTGCTCGAGAATGGATGATAATGTTACTTCATTGCCCTGATTAGGTGGACTCGTAACGGCCCCGAACAATGCAACGGAATGCTGCTCCAAGGCGGCAGGGTTAAACGACGGTGGCATCGGTGTTGAATTGGTTCGGACTTGCCATCCATACAGCGAACTGGCACAGCCAGTGACAAAGATGCAAAGCCCAAGGAGCCAGACAGCTGTCCTGGCTCCCGCATGTCCTTGTTTCATCTCACGGTTTCCATTGTGTAAAAAGTTCGCCTACTTGCGTTCACGCGGCCATCAGCCGCGTATAATTGCAGTTCGCATTCGCGACTTTTATCTCCCTTGAGCTGACTCGCCACACAGTCGTCAATTCTGAGGAGCGGGCTGTGCCTGGAGCCCTGCCTTGTATTCGTCCGACGAGATCTCTTTGACCTCTGAGGACTGCAGCGTCACGGTGCTTCCAGTTTTGGCATCCTTGATCTTCACCGCCCCCGCTCTGCCGGCTTCGTCAATCTTTGTCGTGTAGTATGTTCTTCCGGAAGCCGGGTCCG
The DNA here is from genome assembly GCA_035457905.1 of Nitrospiraceae bacterium. Lineage (GTDB taxonomy): Bacteria > Nitrospirota > Nitrospiria > Nitrospirales > Nitrospiraceae > Palsa-1315. The sequence continues at coordinate 30,684 of DATIAT010000108.1, read as the reverse complement.
TGACCCGGTAGTAGCTGCTACAACCCACAGTCATGATTGTCAGTCCACAAAGTACCAAACCTGCAATGAGATGATGGCGCATGGTGTCCTCCTGTTTTCAAGCAATGAATGGACGAATTTCCCGACTTGCTCTTTCATACTGATCAACCGCACTAGATGCTGCACGGGCTTTGTTAGACTTGTGTGTTGCGCCGGAACCATTAGGTTCCGGCGCAGATAGTCCGCTCTTAATAGACCAGCGGGATATTGGCTGCGAGCTCCATCTTCAACAACGCTCGAATCTTGTTCTCGATCTGAATATAGCGCGCGGTCTTCGCCGGTGATAAGACCTTGCCGACCTTGTCCGCGTAGGTCCGTTTCAACTTGATCTCCGCTTCTTCGATCGTCAGCACGTCGTTGAGCAGCTTCTTTGCCGTATCGTTGGGAATCGGCCCCTTGTTGAAGGCGTCGGCATATTCCATAATCGTCTTGCCGAGTCGCTGGTTTATCTGATCCAGCTCTTTCTGATAATTGTCGTAGATGGGCCAGAAGTTTTTGCCCTCGGCATCGCTGAGATCCATATTGCCGGCCACGAGCAACTTCTTGTCCGCTTTGACCTTTTGGAGCAGGATTTCCATGTTGGTGTTCCCGCCGGATCCTGCTGTTTCCTGTGCCATCACCGGTGCAGCGAACAAGAGGGCTCCGGCTATAATGAATGGTGTGAAAAATTTCATCGGCATGTCTCCTTTAGCTAGAATGTGGTTTTCCGAACGTTCATGACATTATCTCAATGACAGCACTCAGCCCATTCTAATGGCACAACACCTACTGCGAAGATAAGGAGTCAATTACATCTGCACCCTCCTTCCTGAAAACAACCTCACAACACTGCGTTCGTGAATAAGGTACTTCCTCCGGTGCCGGGGCGAATCTTGGGAGAGTGTTCATCATACCGGTTTCTTTTCATGGCGAGCAAAGTGGAAATAGGCGCCGACGGTCAGAAAATTGATCCCCACGGCGACCAGATTCCAAGCAATGACCGGCCGCGAGTCGATCAAGAAACCGTAATAGACCCAGACGATCTGAAACGTGCCCATGATTCCCGCCATGGTCGGGTTCATGCCTTGGCTGGACTGGCGCTTGAACATCTTGATCAGGTCCGGTACAGCAGCAAAAGTGGTTCCGAATCCGGCCACGAAACCAATGATCTCAGTCAACGACATCGAAGGCTTCCCTCCGGCTGGCCAAACCAGAAATGTCAGTGAGTTTGGGCCTTGAAGAGATGAAAGCCCCAAGGATCGAGATCCACATAGAGGCCGTTTCTCTGCAAATCATCGCCCGCTCGTTCGAATGTCGTCATCTGCACAGAGTCCGTCAACCGCCAGGGGCGGCCTGCAAGATCGTCCCACGGTATTCTGACCTGAGCCTGGGAGTGCGTTCCAGAGAGGTTGACGATGATGAGATGGCGGTCAGCTCCTTTTTGAACGCACCATGCGAGCACATTCAGGTAGCTGTCGTTGTCCGGCCAACCGGACCGCTCGCACAATCTCCACTCCCCGTCCCTGAAATCTGGGGACCGAATTGCCTGGAGGAGATTCTTGTAAAATCCCTGCAAGTGAACGTCCGGCACTTCTTCAGGACGACGACGCAAGAATACGGGTAGTCTCACACGTCGGCCTTCGAATTGCCCCTCGTGAATCAGCTTGGCTCCCGGCAGGGTGGCAAAGACCACGGCGGCAGCCTGCGCTTTTCCATAGGGAAACGTTGCTGCGGCTCGTGGCTCATCATGGTTCTCGATGAAACGGACGAGTTTTTCCTGGTACGCCAGATCGGCGCAGAGATGAAGCCTGACCTGTTCTGCATGATCGTGTTCTATACGATCGTACAGCCGTTTGTCGTAACAATAGTTGAACCCTTGTTGCTGAAGCTCCCACTCCAGATCCCAATAGGCCTCCGCCATAAAGAGGACATCCGGATACCTCTCGCGCACGGCCCTGATGAGCTCGACCCAATATTCTCTCCCGGGTTTCTGGCCTGCGCGAGGTCCCCACGTCCGCTCGAAAATAGGATTCATCATGAGCATGGCCATATCACACCGCATGCCGTCGCATTGTTCGGCAATGTCGAGCACTGTTTTGACAGCGGCTTGGCGTAATGCGGGATGGAACGCATTGAGCTGCGCGACATCCGACCAGGGCGGGAAATACGGATCCCTGCCATGCGCGATCACATGGGCGCCAGCTTGAAAGAACTCCCCTGGTGCGCGACTCAGATCGTCTGTGGTGCCCTGAATAAAATACTGCGGATGATCCGTCACCCAAGGATGGTCCGGCGCGACATGGTTCGGAACGAAGTCCAGAACCAATCGCATGCCGCGGTCTGCCAGCATTTTTCTGGCCGCCGCCAACCCCTCCGGCCCGCCCAGTTGATCGTCCACGACATAGCGACGGATACAGTAGGCGGAACCAGCAACGTCTTCCGCTTGATAGTCAGATAGAACGCGCCCAAACTCCGTCTGAAGTCCCGCATTCCCTTTCGCGATACGGATACCGGCCGGACTCCGCTCCCACACGCCCATGAGCCACACAGCATCGAAGCCGTACAACGCGATCGCGTCCCATTCTTGCGCCGGCACGGTCTTCAAAGTCACAGGCCTTCGCTCGCGACGGCTCAGTTCCTGAAGCCACACCACAGTGTTGATCTCATAGATGACCGGACGTCGAGGCCAGGGTCGCATGATGATCGTGCCTCCTCAGGATCTTCCCTGCGGTTTTCGAGCCCCCTGAACCATCTCCGCGATGCGAGCAGCCGCCGCGTTCCGCCCATCCTCAAGCAAGTCTTTCGCGTTGATCGTTCCAAAGAGCTGGATAAGCCTGCCGATGATGCCTGTCCAGCCGGTTTGGTGGCTGGCGCCGAGGCCGGCACCCGAATCCGCGTGGAAATATTCGTAGAACAGTATGTGGTCGCGCCAATGAGGATCGGTCTGAAACTTGGTCGCGCCGCCGTACACCGGACGGACCCCCTGCGTATTTTTGAGAAAGATCGCGCTGAGTCGCCTCGAAATCTCCTGGCTCACTTCGAACAAGTTCATCTGTTTCCCCGATCCCACAGGACATTCGACCGTAAACTCGTTCCCGTAATATGCGTATAGATTGAGCAGGGCGCGGATGATCAGAATATTCACCGGCATCCAAATGGGACCCCGCCAGTTCGAGTTGCCCCCGAACATGCCGGTGTTCGATTCGCCCGGCAAGTAGCTCACCCGGTACTCTTCTCCATGAACCTTGAACACATACGGATGATCGAGATGGTATTTGGAGAGCGCGCGAATTCCATAGGGGCTGAGAAACTCTTTCTCGTCCAACATCCTCGACAATACTCGACGTAACTTGTTCTCGTTGAGAATCGAGGCCAGCCGCCGGTCTTTCACTCCCAACTTCGCAGGCGGAGCGATAGTCGCGCTCAGCTCCGGATGTTGCCTGAGGAATCCGCGCGCACGCTCCTGGAGGTTCGGGAATCGCTCCACGACCTCCTTGTCGAACACGGTGGAGGCGCAGAGAGGAAGCAGTCCCACCATCGAACGGACTTTCAGACGTGTGGCGTTGCCGTCTGGGAGTCGAAGCAGGTCATAGAAGAATCCGTCCTCCTCATCCCACATCTCGTCGTGATGCTCGCCGACCCGATCCATGGCTGCGGCGATCCAGAGGAAATGCTGATAAAACTTCAAGGCCATCTCTCCATAGGCTGGATCGTGCTGCGCCAATTCCAGTGCGATGTCCAACATGTTTTGACTGAAGAGCGCCATCCAGGCCGTTCCGTCAGCCTGTTCCAAATAGCCCCCTGTCGGCAGCCTCGCGCTTCGATCGAAGACCCCGATGTTATCGAGCCCCAGGAACCCCCCTTCGAATACGTTCCGTCCGCCTGGATCCTTGCGATTCACCCACCAGGTAAAGTTCAACACCAGCTTATTGAACGCGATCTTCAGAAAGTTGACGTCTCCGGCCCCGCGCAGGGTCTTGTCGGCCTGATATACGAACCATGCGGCCCAGGCATGTACCGGAGGATTCACGTCCCCGAAATTCCATTCGTAGGCTGGAATTTGCCCGTTAGGGTGAAGGTACAAATCGTGAAGCATCAGTTCGAGCTGCTGTTTGGCGAAGTCCGGATCCACGCCGGTCAAGGCGACACAGTGAAAGGCAAGGTCCCAGGCAGCGTACCAGGGATACTCCCATTTATCCGGCATCGAGATCACATCGTCGTTCACCATGTGATACCAGTGCCTGTTGCGAAGGTGCTGGGCTTTAGTGGGGATCAAGGGATCGGCGCCATGCTCCTCGAGCCACTTATCCAGGTCAAAGTAGTAATATTGTTTCGTCCACAACATGCCGGCCAATGCTTGCCGCATGACAAGGGCCGCGTCCTTTCCGATCGACGACGGGGTGATCGATTCGTAGAACTCGTCGGCTTCGCACAGGCGATCGGCCATTACTTGATCGAAGGGTTTGCCGAAGATTGCCAGCGACTTACCGCCCGGCTCGTCGGGCGGAGCCACGGTTCCCAGACGCAAGCGGATAACCTTCGTCGCTCCGCCGCCTACTAGAAGCCGGTAATGCGCTGCCGCTTTGGTACCGGTCCGATAGGGATTCACAGCTCCCTGTTGTCCCTCTACGACAAAGCTATTGATACCATCTTTGACGTACGGACTTGGATTCGGCTTGTTGAAGAGACGCGTCGAATTCGTCTCGTTCTCCGTGAACAGCAGCGGTACGTCTCCCTCGCAAACGAAGTACCGCTTTCCTAATTCTGGGTGCGATGCCTGAACGACGCTCATGTCTTTCGGACCATCGACCGCTTCGAGACCAGGCTTCGGCGCCCCCTGGGTCCAGGACCAGGTGTTCCTGAACCACAGGGTGGGCAGCACGTGCAGCTCAACCGTCTCATTCCCCCGGTTGCAGATGCTCAGTTTGATCAGAATGTCGTCCGGAGAGCTCTTCGCATACTCCACAAAGACATCGGAGTAGCGGTCTTGGTCGAACACACCGGTGTCGAGCAATTCATATTCAAGTTCTTCGCGGGTACGGCTCCGGTTGGTCTTGACAAGGTCATCATAGGGATAGGCTGCATGTGGATACTTGTAGAGGTATTTCATGTAGGAATGCGTCGGCGTACTGTCGAGATAGAAGTAATATTCCTTGACGTCCTCGCCGTGGTTCCCTTCGCTGTTTGTGAGCCCGAAGAGACGCTCCTTCAGGATAGGGTCTTTGCCATTCCACAATGCCAATGCGAAACACAGCCGCTGTTTGTCGTCAGAGAATCCGGCGAGCCCATCCTCGCCCCACCGGTATGCGCGGGAACGTGCATGGTCGTGTGTAAAATAGTCCCAGGCATTTCCCGATTCGCTGTAATCCTCACGAACCGTCCCCCATTGGCGTTCGCTCAGATAGGGGCCCCATTTCTTCCAGAGAAGACCCTGCTCCCTCGATTCATCAAGGCGCTTTCGTTCCGCAGTGGCACCCATGGCCCACCTCCACTTCCTTCCGGTAGGAGATTCGTCCTTTAGCGCGCTAGTGCATACCAATGCACTGCTCCGACAAGCGACCGCACGTAGCTCCCCCAGCATATGCGGTCGGTCATGTTCCCGATACTGTCAATACTGACAGGGTCACACCTTATTTCCCCTTTGAATTTGAGCGGAATTGTCTTCGTAGCGGACGCAAACGGTCTCCCTATCCGTCAGGTTTTCCCAACAAGCTTCGGCTCATCCTGGTCAGGGGAGTGGATAGAATCCGCGAGTGCAATCAGGTGTGGTGATCTGGATGCGTTTCAGAAGTACAAGCTCCCATAGAGGTAAACAATATTCCAATCGTTCTCCACTCTCCATCCGCTGCTTTTTTCCGGTTTGTTTTTCAGATCAATATTCAATCGATCAAACGCGGTCCCCACCGAGAAGTGGGTAAACAGGCGATATTCCAATCCAAGATACATTTCGTTCATGGAGCCTTTGAACTGATCGATCTCCACGTAAAACCAATCAAACCTGGCTTGAGCGAGCAACCGGGGAGTGAAATGGTAGTTGACGAAGAGTCCGATGCTCGGCAATGGGGCGACGAACGACTCCGTGGAGCCTCCAGACACTCCTGTACCTGTTCCGCAAGCCGTCCCACCGGTACAGGTAAGATTGGATGAGAACTGAGCCTTAATGTTGGCAAAGTACAACCCCGGAGATATTCCCAATTCAACTTTTTCATCATGATGAAACGAATAGTTATAGAAGAAACGGTAGAGCTGGATATCCAGTTCGCTCTGAATGTTTCCACCTGCAGCATAGGTCGTGCCATCGATTGTGAAGTCTGCATTCAACACTCGTTGGCCTCTGCGTTGGACGTCATAGTAATTGAACCCGACGCTGTGCTTGTCATTGAACCGATACATGGTGTCGATGCGCCACATGCTGTCCTCACGTTGACCGCTGAGCTGACGGGCAAAATCGATCGTGGTCCCGATCCCCGAGGCCCCATTGATAGAAAAAGTGGTGTCCGCGTTAAAGACGTAACCGTATCCGCCGCGGATCATAAACTTGTCGGGAAGCGCGGGACCTTTCTCTTCTTCTGCCAAAACTGACGGCGACCATAACAAGAAAAGGACAAAGAGGCTGAGACACACAACCCCCTCTCTCTGAAACTTGTGTCGCCTCATCATGTACCTGGCAAGAATCCCTGCACCTTCAAAAGGCCTTTTGGAGGGGAAGAACTGTACCAGAAATGTCTGGTGCTGTAAATACACGTATGTCAAAAACCGTTCGCGAACAATCGCTGTTCTGGGGCATGCGAGGTGGCATTTTTGAGCAGCGAAACTTCCAAATTGCTGAGGTGGGTTCGACGGCTTTGGTCAAATGAAGTTGCTCGACCGCGCTTCTCGGCATTCGAGATACTTCCTGCTCGAGCATGAATCCTGACAACACCAACAGTGCTGCGAACATCTGCCCAAGTCTCGCCCGTCGCGTTCGGCACGCAGACCTCACTCATTTCACACGTCTCGACTCGAATCGTCCAAGCAACTGTCCATAGCTGTCGTGCAACTCCATCGCTTCTCCGGCTATCTTATAGTGCGACACAGTTTCAATGAGGTGAAGGAATGCGCGCTCTTGTTCCATCGTCTCCTGACAGAACATCCGGGTGGTTGCCACCCCGCGGATGTGCAATTCATCTCCCTGGATTTCATACCGACCTTGCATCTGGTTGCATCCGGTGAATCCGCGCATCGTATTCCCATCCGGCTCCAGGATAACGTACGGCTCTCTCTGTCCAGCCGCAACAACCACAGCCCTTCCGCTGATTTCAACCGGTCGCCAATACGTGTTCGTGAGCGAAGTGCAGGCTGCGCCACCGGGGGGCATGTGAGCGTCCGCGCAGGTAGAACGGTGGAATCCGAGATCACTCTGGCAGGAAGTCATGACTCCTGCTAGGCAGATCAATAGCGGGCTCAACCGATTCATCAGATGTTCGAGCTGAGTCTCAGCATCGCTCCGAGGGTGGCGTCGGCGACCGTCACGGACGCTTCTGCAAATCGTTCATCAGCCGTTGGAATTCCGGATCCTTGTATATCAAGCGCGACGCGGCCAGAAGCAACCGATCAATCTGCTCATCCGTCAGATAGAGCGTCGTCGGGATCTTCATGAGGTATTCCTGTTCGACCGGATCATCGATTCTCCCGAGATTCGCGTCGATGAAATAGATCTCCGCATCCCGTCCCAGAACTGCCTCCACGCCTGGAGAGAGTTTGCGAATGTTATTGCGCCACATTTCGACGGCGAAGCGGGTAAGCAGGAGCGTGTCCGCGGAATACCGGTTGATCGGGATATCGACCAGCGAATTGATGGATCGTGTGAAGACCGGGATTTCATCGCTCCTGTATTCCTTTAGGTCTGGACTGGTCTCGGCATTGACCGAAAGGATGACGAGTTTCTTGACCTGTTTGACGCCGGCGTTCTGGAAAACAGCCTCGAGCCCTCCTGTGACGCTCGTGCCTTCCAAGATGCCTCTCAAGGCGATGTTGTCCGATAACCCTCCATCGAGCAGGTGCACATGGGGCCGCTTCTCCACATCGAGATAGGAAAGCAGTTCCTTGGCTCGTGTCCGTCGTAGCGTATTATCTGACTTCCTTGCCTGCAGCAACCAACTGGGCGTCTCATACCCACATTGGCCGGCGTAGTTCTTAAAGGTGATTGGACTCAGGACCAGCGGGATCGCGGCGGAGGCAGAAGACGCATAGGCGACCGGTAGCTGACTCATGTCCGAACATAGCATGTCGAAAGTAGGTTGCAGAAATTCAAACCTTGAGATCGTGGCCATGTCGGACGCGTGGATCAAGAGGCCGGGCCTGCTTCGCTTCTGCAAGAGATCACCATATGTCTTACCCTCGAATAAGGCTTCATCAAGGAGTTCGGCCATGATATGAACACGCCCGTAATAGGGCGACCAGAGCCGAAACCAGTTGCTGGGCGACTTGAACACACGTGCCTTGAGCTCGCTCTCCCAGTCTTTCCGCAGGAAACGGTATTCGAAGTCGTGGAAGATCCGATCCCCGAACAAGGTATAGTAGGCGCCGGTAAAAGTTCCTCCGGACAAGGCATAGATCACGTCGAGCTCGTCCAGCAGACGCTTCTCCCTGCCTTCCCACGTGATGCGCTGACGCGCAAGCTCTCGCAGCGCGCCGAAGGCCAGCGTGGAGGCCCTCGTGCCACCCCCTGAGAACGCTGCTATAATGAACAGGCTGTCGGAATTGCCTTCCTGCGGCGGCGCCAGGTTCTTGAACCGGTAACCGTACTCAGGATTCCACTGTTCCAACGGAGCGTTGAGCGTGGGACGTACATATTCGCATCCGGCGAGCGCAATCGTTCCGATCAGAGCCACACAAGTCCACAGAACGGTCGTTCGGCGAATCAGCAGGTCGTTCATATGCACCCCTTCAACAAGCGTTCGTTCCGTAACACTGTAGATTTACACCAACGTTTTCAACAGCCCGAGCAACAGGACCTTCAGAGGAATCTGGATGGCTACCACCGGAAGCATCGGGATCAATGCCGGAAGAACGACAGCCAACAGCGCTTGCTTTCCGATCGGAGCTGGCCGCATCTGGGCAACCACTTCGTACATGGATACAGTATCGATGACCGGTCCCAATTCGGCTGCCTGGAGCAATGGCGCCTCCGGAACCGGTTCATTCGAAATCCACCGGCGCCGAACCAGCCGTCCATGCTGCCCCACGAGTGCGCCATAGTCCGCCAGACTTCGCCGCTTGAGTTGACGTAACTTGCCGGCAAACACGATCAGCGGCCCCAGAAACAGAATCAACAACGTGACGACATAGACTCCGAGCGGAATTGCGAACGAGTATATATCGACTTCATGATAGAGGACATCATGCCCCCAGCGGGACGCGAGGACCGCTGACAGGGCAAAGATAACCGGACTAAAGACGATCGGGATATCTTCCAGAAAGCCCAATCCTGCCGCGCGATCCGGATGGGTGGGGACAAGATGGAGTTGTAGGCGGGATACCCGCCACAACAGGACACCGCACACGACGAGACGCCACGCCCATACAAAAAGGAGCCAGAGAACCACCGGCCGCATCACGTATAGAAACCACACGGCGCCGAACCCGAAACGCGGCTTGCCTTCGTCATTCTCGTTTGCCCAGATTAATTCGTGCAGATGCCCGGTATCAGGCCCTGCCAAGACGATTGTGAGTATGAGACCCAGCATGGCTGCCCAAGCCAGCCACGCATTGCGCAACCGCTCCGTGGAACGCAGAATCTGGACGAACTGTGCCCTCGCATCGTCCTGGATAATCCCTGATTTTACGAAATACGGCATGAGCTTTCGGGGAATCAGATCCCCTGCTATCTCAGCTACCACTAAAAGCGGAATGGCTATGAGACACCGGACATGGACTCCGAAGTGCTGGAGAAGTGGTTCAGCAATCTCTCCCGGAAATATCCGCTTCCAGTAGAACGCCCAGATAGCGATGGGGAGCCACGTTACCAGCGCGAATGCCAGACATCGCCTGACAATACCCAACCCGCTGGAAGGAATGAGTCCAACCACCCGTTGCAAGCGGAACCAGGGGTCATCGCGGACCAAGGAGAACGTCAGTTCGTCATCGCTTGACTGGGCGTCGCTCATCTCTGCATCTCACAGATGGCATCTACTTCTCGGTGAGGGACGGCTATCTATCAGAAACGCAGCCATTACACAACACGGCTGCCATAACAGGACATATGCGGAACCGCTCGAATCGCAATCGTTACGTGCGGAGTATCTCCGGGGAATCCGATGGTAGTTGGCCCTGGACAAGCTTCATCGGATGAGCTAATGGTTTGCAGCGCATCTCGGAGACCATCATCCGGAAGAGGCCGACAAGACAACCTCCCCTGTCTCCTGCTTCCCGGTGCTAACGAGGCAGGCCCATCTTAGGAGTATCGCTATGGAAACGTCTCAGAAGGGTTTCATGGGACGGAAAGTCAGAGTCCGAACAATCGTGGTAACCGGAGTAATCCTGCTGGTGGTCGGCGTCCTCGCTTTCATGTGGATGAGAGCGACTCCGCTCTATACCGTGCAGGCCGCACATCAAGAACCGGAGTGCATCACGGAGGCACCAAACACGGACGTACTCATCGGCCTGTCTGTGTCGGGAGGAGGCAGCAGGGCGGCGCTGTTCGCAGCCGGCGCGTTAGAGGCCCTGGCAAAGCTAAGGATGGGTCCGGAGCGTAGGTCGTTGATGGAGCAGGTCTCCTATATCTCCAGCGTATCCGGTGGCAGCCTAGCCTCGGCATACTTCGTCGTGCGCAAGCCGACACATGAAATTCCGATCCTGACGGGAGAAGGCCAGATGACGGAGGAGTACCGCAAGTTCTTCGCTGATTTCAAGCAGGACATGACACGGGACTACGAGAGCCTTCTATTGAGACGTCAGATCTCCAGCCTTCGCCCGTTCAACCCTGCCTGGACTGCGCGGTCGTTAGTTGAGCTGCTGAATGAAGAATACTTGGGTGGGATGAGGTTCGAAGGATTGGCTCGCAGGGAGGCGCAAGGCGACAGCCCCCATCTCATTGTCAACACCACCCTCTATAATAACGGGCGCCGGTTTATCCTGAGTACACTCCCCGGGGAAGCTTCTCAATATAACGTGTTTTTGGATTTTAATCGGCTCCCTGGAACAAAGAAGTTCGATGTAGAAGCCGAACAATTCCTGCAATCCAGGTGGGAAACATTACTCTCCGTCACTCCACAAGACCTCAAGATGAACGTCTGTCCCATCGGCATAGGTGCTGCGGTGACTGCATCCATGTCTTTCCCTCCCGTCGTCGGCCCGATCAGCTTTCAGGTAGAGGGTCAAGATTCGTACTGGCATGTCGGCGACGGCGGGCTGGCTGACAATACGGGCGCCGAGTCCTTGCTGATGGTCTTCCTGAAGAAGTTGCAAGAAGGAAAAGCCCGCCGGGCCCTGATCATCGCGCTGGACAGCTCCTTTCCCTTCTCGGTAGGGGGTGAAGTTCTGAATCAACGCGCGGAAGGCTTCACTTTCATGAGTTATGACTTTTCGCGAATCCCGAGCATCATGGAGGAGCGGGCCACGGCTTATCGAACCTGGTTCATTCGGACAGCGCAACGACAGGGACTGTTGACGGACCAACTCAAACTGATCGGGCTCCGACACACGGATGCCCAATGGAGCGAGGACCTAAGCGATTTGCCGGAATCGTGCCGCAAGGAAGAGGTCAAATGGAAGGTACGAAAGGAAATCGTCGGCCGATTGGCGGGGATCCCGACACGACTCTGGCTGGCCTCTCCGTGCGATCGAGATCTCGCCCTCGTAGCCGCTGCGAAGGTGGTTGCGCAGAATGAAGGCAAGATCAGACAACTCCTGGAACAATGAATCGCCACGCTGAAGGCGTGGCCACCTGACCGCCTCACACCGATTCAATACACCTCAGGAACAAACCGTCTCCCCTTCAACGTTGTTTGATCGTCATACTTGTGCTTGCTCGATCGCTTGGGAAGTTTCACCTTCTCTCGTGACAGCTTCTTGTAGGGAATCAGGCTTAATAAGTGGGTAATGCAATTGAGGCGCGCGCGCTTCTTGTCGTCCGATCGCACAATATACCAAGGCGCATGTTTCGTGTCCGTTTCCTCCAGCATCATATCCCGGGCGCGTGAATACTCGTACCACTTCTCGCGTGCCGGCAGATCCATCGGACTGAGTTTCCACTGGCGCACCGGGTCTTGGATGCGAGCTTCGAAGCGCCGCTCCTGCTCTTCGTTCCCTACCTCCAGCCAATACTTGATGATTTGAATCCCACCATCGGCAATCATTTTCTCGACAATCGGGCAGAGCTCGAGAAAACGTCGTTGCTCCTCTTTGGAGCAAAACCCCATCACGTATTCCACCCCAGCACGGTTATACCAACTTCGGTCGAAGATAACGATTTCGCCGGCCGCCGGGAAGTGCGCGAAGTACCGTTGCATATACATTTGACCCTTCTCTCGATCGGAGGGCGCAGGCAATGCAACGACGCGGAACACCCGCGGACTCACACGTTCGGTAATGGCGCGAATCGTGCCTCCCTTGCCGGCGCCGTCGCGCCCTTCAAACACCACGATAACTCTCAGCCCCTTGGCTTTCACCCAGGCCTGAAGGTGGCACAGCTCGGCTTGCAGCCCGCGCAATACTTTTTCGTATTCTTTGCGCTTCAGTTTTGAGTTTCCGTTTTCTTCTTGCCCGTCCTCTTTTGCCATGACGTTGCCCCTCTCTTAGACGTGTTTTTGGATTCTCGCGCAGAGATATCTATGTCAACTCGGTGTTCGTCCAGTCGAACAATCTGCAGAGCTATTCGGCGTACCGCGCCGCTTTTTCGATGCAGCTTCACCCGACCCGACTCATGGCAATCTCTCATGTCGTTTACCCCACTAAATTGGCAAAAAGCATGACAACAGAGCGTGAGTTTATCCGATAGCCGTGGCCGGAGAACGACGGAGCAGTTTGCCACGGAACGATGTCGTGCGGTGAGTCAAGAGCCGTGTCGATCCAGCGTCGCCAGTGGTTTGCCCTGCCGGCGCTCATTGGAGGCAGTTCAAACTCGAGCGGCTCCCAGTAGGCGTTGAAGATAAGGTGGAATAGAATTTGTTCCTTCTTTAACTCCGCGCTGAACGCCACTGCATGCGAGTGGCGGCTCCAGTCCGGCTGCCCAAGTTTGACACCGTGCCAAGCTTTGTTCGCCTGTGCGATCAGTTCAGTCAAACTCAAACCCTCACGCTCGTGCTCAATGTCGCGCAGAATCCGTCGCGCGTTGAGCAGGGTGACGAAACGATGGACATCGGCATGTTTGGCGACCAGCGTCCAGTCGAACCAATTCAACTCGTTGTCGTGACAGTAGGCGTTGTTGTTGCCAAGCTGCGTGCGCCTCACTTCGTCGCCCATAAGAATCATAGGCATTCCGATTGAGAGGAGCGTAGCGGCCAGGAAATTTTTGACCTGCCGGTTCCGCAATTTTTCCACTGAGGGATCATCGCTCGGTCCTTCGACACCGCAGTTCCAACTTCGATTATCATCGGCGCCATCCCGGTTGTTTTCGCCGTTGCTCTCATTGTGCTTTTCGTTGTAGGAGACAAGATCGTTTAATGTAAAACCATCGTGACAGGTGACAAAGTTGACGCTCTGCTCCGGCTCACGTTGCTTGTGCTCATATACCTCCGGACTTCCGACCATGCGGTCGGCAAAACGGACCAGCGAGCCATCTTCACCTCGGAAGAAGCTGCGGACATCGTCACGAAACCGGCCGTTCCATTCCTTCCAACTGTCCCCGAGAAAGCTGCCGACCTGGTAGAGCCCGGCCGCGTCCCAGGCCTCCGCAATGATTTTCGTGCCAGCCAGTGCGGAGTCCGACTCGATGTCCCACAACACCGGCGGACTTGCCATGACCTGACCCGACTGATCCCGCGCGAGAATTGACGCGAGATCGAACCGAAATCCATCCACGTGCATTTCCGTCACCCAATACCGGAGGCTATCCACAATCAGGCGACGGACGATCGGATGGTTGGCATTGAGGGTGTTTCCTGTACCGGTAAAGTTGGCATAGCGAGAGCGGTCCTGCTCAAGGATGTAGTACGTGTTGTTGTCCAGGCCGCGGAAACTCAGCGTCGGTCCGGTATGATCGCCTTCTGCGGTATGATTGAACACCACGTCGAGAATGACTTCGATGCCGGCCCGGTGCAATGCCTTCACCATGTCACGAAACTCGTAGGCGGGACCACAGGGATCTTGCCGGGAGCTATAGGCCTGGTGGGGAGCAAAAAACGAAACGGGTGCATAACCCCAGTAGTTGATCCTTCCCGGTGGGCAATCCTGCGCGTCGAACTGGAATACCGGCAGCAGTTCAACCGCCGTGATTCCCAGTTCTCGAAGGTACGGAACCTTCTCTACCAAACCGGCGTACGTGCCACGAAGGTTCTCTGCGACACCGGAACTGGGGTGACGGGTGAAGCCGCGCACATGCATTTCATAGACGATTGTCCGTGCGGACGGTCGTCGTAACGGCTCATCGCCTTCCCAATCATATGCAGACGGATCCACCACCACGCTCTTCATTGCTGTCGCCGTGTTGTCGCCTTCTCGACGGGCCATGTCCCGGCTGTAGTCCTTCGGCACGACAACACCGCGACCATAGGGATCGATCAGAACCTTGCCGTGATCAAACCGCATCCCCTTTGCCGGCTCGAAGGGACCGTGAACCCGATACCCGTAGATCTGCCCAGGCCCAATCCCCGAGACGAACACATGCCAGTAGTGATACGTGCGGTTGGCCGAGGAATCCAGGGAGATCACACGTGCAGGTTTTGGGTCATCCGACTGGTCAAAAAGCAGCAGTTCGATGCCAAGCGCGTCACGGGAAAAGACACTGAAGTTGACCCCGCCATGAACCACGGTAGCACCAAGAGGCGAGCTTTGGCCGATATCCCGCATGGATACTGGTGTTCGTTTCACTGAAAAAGCGGATGTCTCCCGTGCTATACCATCACACAGGGTTCTTCGCGCGGTAGCGACGGATCAGATTATTTGTCGAACTATCATGGCCGAGCGAGGGCTCTTCCTGGCTCTCAAGTTCCGGGATGATGCGCTGGGCCAGCACTTTCCCCAATTCAACGCCCCATTGGTCAAATGGATCGATGTTCCAGATCATGCCTTGAGCAAACACTGAATGCTCGTAGAGCGCGAGCAGCTTGCCGAGCAGCTCCGGTGTCAGCTGCTCGGCGAGAATCGTATTAGATGGCCTGTTGCCGGCAAAAACCCGATGGGGAACAAGCCAATCTGTCGTTCCTTCTCTTTTGACCTGCTCCGCAGTCTTGCCGAAGGCAAGGGCTTCTGCCTGGGCAAAGACATTGGCGATGAGCAAGTCGTGATGCCGACCGATGGGATTCAGCGACTGACGAAAAGCAATAAAATCGCAAGGGATAAGCTTGGTTCCCTGATGGATCAGTTGATAGAACGAATGCTGCCCGTTGGTTCCAGGCTCGCCCCAATAGATAGGGCTTGTATCATAGGACACCTCGGTTCCATCGAGCGTTACATGCTTCCCGTTACTTTCCATCGTCAATTGCTGCAGATAGGCCGGAAATCGTTTCAAGTACTGATCGTATGGGAGGACTGCGACAGTTTGCGCTCCGAAAAAATTGTTGTACCAGACCGTTAACAAGCCCATGAGCACCGGCAGGTTCTGCGCGAAGGACGCGGTGCGGAAATGCTCGTCCATTTGGTGTAAGCCGCTCAACATATCCTGGAAATTGTCCGGACCGACAGCCAACATCGTTGAAAGACCGATAGCCGAGCACATGGAATAGCGCCCGCCGACCCAGTCCCAGAACTCAAACATGTTGGCAGTGTCGATGCCGAACTTCCTAACCTCCGTCGCGTTCGTAGACACGGCGACGAAGTGCTTCCCCACAGCTGCGGTGTCGCCACCGAGGCCTGCAAGCGACCAGGCGCGCGCGCTTTGCGCGTTCGTCATAGTCTCCAGCGTCGTGAATGTTTTCGACGAGATGATGAACAGGGTCTCCGACGGATCGAGATCGCGGACAGTCTCAGCGAAATCCGTTCCGTCGACGTTGGAGACGAACCGGAATACCAGCCCCCGATCGCTGTAATGCTTGAGGGCCTCGTAGGCCATCACTGGTCCGAGATCCGACCCGCCGATGCCGATATTGACGACGTTGCGGATTCGCTTGCCCGTATGACCTTTCCATGTACCGCTGCGGACCCTGTTGGAAAAGTCGGCCATCCGATCGAGGACCGCGTGGATCTTCTGTACTACGTTTTCACCATCGACGATGATCGATCCCCCTCTCGGAGTGCGGAGCGCGACGTGGAGGGCAGCGCGATTTTCCGTCACGTTGATTTTCTCGCCTCGGAACATCTCGTCGATCCGCGCGCGCAAGGCGGACGATTCCGCCAGCTGCACGAGAAGCTTGAGTGTTTCGTCCGTGACCAGATTTTTCGAATAGTCCAGGAAAAGCCCTGTAGCCTCGGCCGTCATGCGAGTACCGCGCTGGGGATCTTCCGCAAAGAGCGATCGGAGATGCACCCCTCTCATCTTTCTATGATGAACTTCGAGGGCCTTCCACGAAGGGCGTTCCGTAAGCGGAGCATCGGTTGTCGTCATAAAAGACCGCTCCTGGTTTCGTGGTCTACGAATCGCGCGGATTACTCTGTGTCTACATGCCGAGTTTCGTTCCACAGTTGGATCACAGGCCGGGACAAGTCATGTTCGTAGCCCAATGCGCTCAGGCTCGCTGTGCTCAGCATGAAGAACTTGCAGGTGACTGTTGGTTCAAGCCCGAGCCAGCGGGTGGCCAACACCCGCATGAAGTGCCCGCTCGTAAAAATCAACACGTTCCCTGGAACAGCGCGCACCCGACGCACGACACGGTCGGCACGCTCGCTGACTTGCTTGGGCAATTCCCCTCCAGGGCAGCCGTCACGAAACAGTTCCCAGTCCGGACGCTCCATACGAATCTCAGCCGTGCGACGCCCTTCATATTGGCCGTAGTCCCACTCAACCAGGTCCTGATCGACCTCCGCTACCGCCCCAAATCCGGCCAGCTCGCATGTACGGGCTGCGCGTTGCAACGGACTCGTCCACACCTTGGCAAACGTCAATCCTTTTAGCCGCTCTCCAAGCCGGCGAGCCGTGCGCTCGCCGCGTTCAGTCAGCGGCAAATCGGTCAGTCCCGTATGCTGACGCGAGATTGTCCAGGCTGTCTCCCCGTGCCTAGCCAGGTACACGATTGGAAGATTGTTGCTCAAGACATTCTCGCAGCGAGGAGGTGAGAGTCTATGATGAAATCGGGCATGGCTTCACGTCCCAAATACCGGTCGCGTACTCCGCAATTGTGCGGTCGCTGGAGAACTTTCCGGAGCCGGCTACGTTCAAGATCGCCTTGCGCGCCCATCCATCCGAGTCTGCATAGAGGTCGCACAGACGCTGATCTGCATCGAGATAGGATGCGAGGTCGGCCAGGTGCATGTAGTGGTCTCCGCCTGAAACCAGCGCGTGTTCGAGCGGCGCAAAGACACCTGGCTCATTTCGGCTGAAGTGGTCGGAAAAAATCATGTCTAACGCGGCCCTGGTCTCCGGCTCCTGCTCATAGTGCCAGCGCGGGTTGTACCAGCCCCGGCTGCCTACGACCTGGTCCGCTGTCAACCCGAACAGGAAGAAATTCTCCTCGCCCGCCTCTTCCGCCATTTCGATGGTGGCGCCGTCGCGTGTGCCCAGCGTCAACGCTCCGTTCATCATGAACTTCATGTTGCTCGTCCCACTGGCTTCGTAGCCGGCAGTGGAAATCTGGTTCGAGACATCGGCCGCTGGAATCAGCCGCTCTGCAAGCGATACGCAATACTCCGGCAAGAATATGACCTTGAGTCGTCCGCGAACAGTCGGATCACCGTCGATCGTACCGGCCAGATTGTTCAGGAATTTGATGATCACTTTCGCCAAGTGATAGGCCGGCGCCGCCTTGCCTGCAAAGAAAAAGGTACGCGGTGCCATCTCGAGTTTCGGGTTCTCCCGCAATCGGTTGTACAGCACGACGATGCGCAACGCATTGAGGAGTTGCCGCTTGTACTCATGGATGCGCTTGACCTGGCAATCGAAGATGGAGTCCGGATCGACTGTGTGCCCGGACATGGTTTTCAGCCACTGCGCAAACTTCGATTTCGCATCTCGCTTCGCCTTGAGAAACGAAAGGCGAAACTCCTTATCATCGGCCAGCTTCTTGAGCTTGTTGAGCTGGCTAAGATCAGTAATCCATCTGTCACCGATGGCACTCGTGATCGTATGAGAAAGGGCAGGATTGGCCAGTAACAGCCATCGGCGTGGCGTCACACCGTTGGTCTTGTTGTTGAAGCGTTCGGGAAAGAGCAGGGCAAGATCTTTGACCGTCATGGAGCGCAAGAGACCGGAGTGAATGGCTGCCACACCGTTGGTGCTATGCGACCCGACGATGGCCAGATTGGCCATGCGGATCTTGCGTCTTTCCCCCTCCTCCACAAGGCTAACGCGCTCGATGAGTCCCTCGTCGCCGGGAAAGCGGGTCCGGACCGAGTCGAGCAGGCGACGGTTGATTTCAAGAACAATTTCGAGATGTCGAGGCAGCATGGCCTCGAACCATTCGAGCGGCCATTTCTCCAGCGCCTCGGGTAGTAGGGTATGGTTCGTGTAGGCCAGGGTCCGCTGTGTCAGGTCCCAGGCTTTATCCCAATCAAGGTGCGCGTCGTCCAAGAGGATCCGCATGAGTTCTGGAACGGCCATCGTCGGGTGCGTGTCGTTCATCTGAATGGCGACTTTCTCGGGAAGAGCGTTCCAGTCTTGGTTCCCCCGCCGGAAGCGCCGCACGAGATCGGCTAGCGAGCAGGCGACGAGGAAGTATTCCTGCAAGAAGCGCAATCCTTGTCCCATAGATGTCGAGTCATCAGGATAGAGCACACGCGTAAGCGATTCCGCACCGAGTGTTTCCGTCAATGCACCGACGAAATCGCCCCGACTGAATTGCTGGAAATCAAAATAGTCCGGCGTGCTCGCGGCCCATAGACGGAGCGTATTGATCGTCCTGCCTCCGTAGCCGATGACGGGTCGGTCGAAGGGAATGCCGAGGAGAATCGAAGGGCTTCCGATG
Source organism: Nitrospiraceae bacterium (assembly GCA_035457905.1). GTDB lineage: Bacteria > Nitrospirota > Nitrospiria > Nitrospirales > Nitrospiraceae > Palsa-1315. The sequence continues at coordinate 11,473 of DATIAT010000108.1, read as the reverse complement.
ACGGGGCGCAGCAGACCGGCTCGCAGTTCAAATGAACAGTTGAGCTTGACCTCAACGGCCTCCTCGAGCCTCGCCACTTCCCATGGATCCGGCTGCCGCAACCAGTTATCCGGCTGTTCGCATTGCCAGCCGTCTTTGATCGTTTGCTTGAAGATCCCGTACTCATAACGAAGCCCGTAGCCCATGCCGGGAATCTGCATCGTCGCCATCGAATCGATGAAGCACGCCGCCAGCCTGCCAAGTCCGCCATTGCCCAAGCCTGCGTCCGGCTCCGTCTCAATCAGCGTTAACGGATCGAGACCTCTCCTTGCCATGGCATCGAACGCCAACGGCCCTAACAGTGCGTTCGTGACGTTGTTGTTCAGCGAACGGCCGAGCAGGAATTCCAGCGACAGGTAATACACCCGCTTAGGGTTCTTCTCCTCGTATGTCTTCTCTGTTTGGAGCCACCGTTGCGACACAACGTCGCGAAGAGACCGTGCCATGGCCTCGAATTGATCCCGCAGGTTTGCCTTTTTGGGGTCTCTCACATGGTCAAAGATCAGGTGCCGTTCATACAGGGCATCGTTCGTGCCGGAGAACTGGATCGGCCCGCACCCATACTGCTCAAGTAGTTCTTTGACATGCTCCTGTTTCATACAACCTCCGAAAGTGGTTCAAGGAAACAGGTTCCCGGACGAGAGCGACAAGGCATAGTCAGTCGCTGTCTAGACGTTGTCCCCCTCCGTAGAGGTTCTCTTCTTCGTCCCCGCCTTCACCTTGCCCCACTGCCATTCGACAATCTCGGGCATGTCTTCACCGTACTTGGCGATATACGCTTTGTGCTCAAGCAGCTTATCCCGAATCGCTTGCTTGGCATAAGCCGCCCGGGACCCAAGTTGTGGCAACCGATCGATGACGTCTCTGAAGAGATGGAACCGATCGAGATCGTTCATCACCACCATGTCAAATGGGGTACTCGTGGTACCTTCTTCCTTGTACCCTCGGACATGCAAGTTCTTGTGATTCGTGCGTCGATACGTCAATCGATGGATCAACCATGGGTAGCCGTGGAAGGCGAACACGATCGGCTTGTCTTTGGTGAAGAGCACATCAAAGTCCTGGTCCGACAGGCCATGCGGGTGTTCGCTCTGGGGCTGCAATTTCATCAGGTTCACGATATTGATGACGCGAATCTTCAGCGTCGGCAGATACTGGCGGAAGAGATCAACCGCTGCGAGGGTTTCGAGCGTCGGCACGTCCCCGCAGCACGCCATGACGACATCGGGCTCGCCTCCCTTGTCATTGCTGGCCCATTCCCAGATTCCGATGCCGGCCGTGCAGTGGTTGATCGCCTGGTCCATGGTCAACCATTGTGGAGCAGGCTGCTTGCCCGCGACGATCAGGTTCACGTAATTGCGGCTGCGCAGGCAATGATCGGTCACCGACAGGAGTGTGTTCGCGTCCGGCGGCAGATACACGCGCACGACATCCGCTTTCTTGTTCACGACGTGATCGATGAACCCGGGATCCTGGTGACTGAATCCATTGTGATCCTGCCGCCAGACATGGGAACTCAGGAGGTAATTGAGCGAGGCAATCGGCCGCCGCCAGGGGATGTGGTTGCAGACCTTCAGCCACTTCGCGTGCTGATTGAACATCGAATCGATGATGTGGATGAACGCCTCATAACATGAAAAAAACCCGTGCCGGCCGGTCAAGAGATACCCTTCCAGCCAACCCTGGCACTGGTGTTCGCTGAGCATCTCCATCACCCTGCCATCCGGCGCGAGGTGGTCGTCGTAGGGATAGCGATCCGCCATCCAGGCGCGATTCGTGACTTCCATCGCATCTTGCCAGCGATTTGAGTTGTTCTCGTCCGGGCTGAACAGACGGAAATTGCGGCTTTCCATGTTCAGCTTCATTGTGTCACGCAGAAACCGACCCATCACACGCGTGGACTCGGCCGTAATGGCGCCAGGCTTCGTCACCGGGACCGCATAGTCGCGATAATCAGGAAGGCGCAGATCCCTGAGCAGCACACCACCGTTGGCATGGGGATTGGCGCTCATGCGACGTCCATTCTTCGGCGCGAGTTCAGCGAGTTCTGGTCTTAACCGGCCGGTTTTGTCGAACAGCTCCTCCGGCTTGTAACTCTTCATCCATTTCTCGAGAATCTTGATGTGCCCGGGTTTTTCGTGCATCTCACCCATGGGCACTTGATGGCTTCGCCAGTAGTCCTCGGTCCGTTTGCCATCAATCTCCTTAGGACAGGTCCAACCCTTGGGTGACCGGAGGATGATCATCGGCCAGAGCGGGCGCTTCTTGACACCTGTACGTCTGGCCTCAGTCTTGATCCGGTGAATGTCATCGAAGATGTTGTCGAGGGTGGCTGCCATCAATTGGTGCATCTTATCGGGATCGCTACCCTCGACAAAGTGGGGTGTGTAGCCGTAGCCTCGGAAAAGTTGATCCAATTCTTGATGACTGATGCGGGCCAGTACGCATGGATTCGCGATCTTGTACCCGTTCAGATGCAGGATCGGGAGCACGACACCGTCGGAGAGGGGATTGAGGAACTTGTTGGAGTGCCACGATGTCGCCAGCGGGCCGGTCTCCGCCTCACCATCGCCGACCACACATGTAACGGTCAGATCGGGGTTATCGTACGCAGCCCCGTACGCGTGCGAAACGGCGTAGCCCAATTCGCCACCTTCGTGAATGGAGCCAGGAGTCTCGGGAGCTACGTGACTGGGGATACCGCCAGGAAATGAGAATTGGGTGAATAGCCGTTTCATCCCCTCTTCATCCTGTGCGATGTTCGGATAGACTTCGGAGTATGTCCCTTCCATGTACGCATTGGCGACGATGCCGGGACCTCCGTGGCCGGGACCGATGATATAAATCATGTTCAGATCCCGCTGCCTAATCACTCGATTCATATGGGCATAGATGAAATTCAGCCCCGGAGTCGTCCCCCAGTGCCCGAGGAGGCGGGGCTTGACGTGCTCTTTCTTCAGCGGTTTTTTCAGGAGAGGATTGTCATAAAGGTAAATCTGCCCCACCGAAAGATAATTCGCCGCCCGCCAATATGCATCCAGCAACTTCAATTCCTTTTCCGACAATGAATTTCCCATGATCCTTCCTCCACTGTAACGGCTTACGTCTAACTGAGATCCAGGCTGTAAATTTATGAACAGACTCCCCGCACACAACGAGCGGTCTCCCTCGCGATCCACGTTTCCTCATCTACAGCAACCACGTAACCCGCCAACTGCGATGCATCCGTGCTGATTTTCGCCGCACGACCGGGCGTAAGTCCGACGGCTGCGTTATTGCTGTCGGGATCAAGCGTCAAACCACACCACTCCATGCTTCGGCAAACCCGCTCTCGAATTTCCGGTGAATTTTCCCCGATCCCGCCTCCAAACACGATGGCATCGGCACCACCCAACACGGCGATGTAGGCTCCGATATACTTGCGCACCCGATAGCAGAACACTTCTATGGCAAATTCCGCTCGTTTGTCCTGCTCATCCCTGGCCAGACGGAGCAACTCCCTCATGTCACTTGACCGGCCGGACAGCCCAAGGAGGCCGGACCGCTCGTTGAGCCACTGCTCAACTTCAGCAGCCTGGACCTTCTCCCGCTCTGACAGAAAGCCGACTATGGAGGCATCCACGTCTCCCGATCGTGTTCCCATCACCAGCCCCTCCAGCGGCGTGAACCCCATCGATGTTTCGACCGACCGGCCTTCCGCAATCGCTGCGACGGAACAGCCGTTGCCCAATTGGAGGGTAATCAAGCGCACCTGTTCCAGCGGAGTCCCCGTATAGGCTTCGTAACCATGTGCAAGCGACGCATGCGCAATACCGTGGAATCCGTATCGGCGAATTCGGTAGCGGTCAGCCAACTCCGCAGGGAGCGCATATCGTTTGGCGACTTCCGGCATCGTGTGGTGAAAAGCCGTGTCGAACACGGCCACCATCGGTACGCTGGAGCCCAACATCATCCCTGCCTCACGAATCCCTGCGAGACACAACGGATTATGTAGCGGAGCCAGCTCGGATAGACCGTCGATTCCTGCCTCAACCTGTTCGGTAATCAACGTGGGTGCCAGGTACAGGTCTCCCCCATGCACTACCCGATGCCCGACCGCGTCGATCCGGGCAAGAAAACCGGACAAATAATCGAGCACCACGTGCACCGCCTGTGCATGGTCCCGAACCTCTAACGTCTTCGTCGAACGATCGGAATTCTCCCCTCTCACTTCGAAGCTTGCGGCACCTCCAATACCCTTCACAACCCCTTGGAACAGTGCCGGCCGAGTTGTGAATCCGCCTCTCGTCTCCTCAGCCACTTCCACGAGCCGAAATTTGACCGACGAACTCCCGCTGTTGATCACCAGAACCAGCATGTCAACGCTGAAGCCTCACGGGCTGCTCCACGGCGATTTCAGTCATCGTGCCAGTCCGAGCGATGTACTCCCGCCTCCGGAACCGATTTCTTGCCTTCCAAGGCACTGCTGTATTTGCCGACAGCCGCTGCGCTGTTGCATTTTGCCCGGTGGTAGAAGGCTCGCTGACCCGCTTTCAGATTCTCCTGCTTGCCAAGCCAGGCCTCAATCGCAGGATCCTGCAGCGCTCGACCGTACGAAAAACTGATCTTCCACGGCAGCGACACATCGAGCCTGTTGATCGCATTCAGATGAGCCGTGGCAAGGACGTCGCTTTGCCCGCCCGACAGAAAAACAACACCTGGCACCGCAGCGGGGACGTGACGGCGTAAACACCTCACCGTCGCGGCTGCGACTTCCTCGACCGAGGCTTGCCTACGGCATTCCTTGCCCGAGATCACCATGTTAGGCTTGAGGAGCATCCCTTCCAGCCTGACACACTGATCGAAGAGCGCGTGGAAAACCGTATGGAGCACCGAACTGGTGACCTCCTCGCAACGTTCGATCGTATGAGACCCTTCCATCAGAACTTCCGGTTCCACGATAGGTACGATACCTTGCTCCTGGCAGATCGCAGCATAGCGGGCCAGCGCGTGTGCATTCACCCTGATACACATCGGGCTCGGCAATGTATCGGTAATACGAATGACTGCCCGCCACTTCGCGAATCGTGCACCCATCCCCGCATATCCCTTAAGGCGGTCCCTGAGCCCGTCAAGTCCTTCGGTCACTGTTTCATCCGGCGAGCCGGCGAGCATTTTTGCTCCGTTATCCACCTTGATCCCAGGAATGATTCCTTGCCTGGACAACACCTCCACCAAGGATATACCCGAGCCATTCTTCTGCCGGATGGTTTCGTCTTGGAGGATTACGCCGCTGATGAATGCCGAAATATCTGGAGTGGTAAAGAACATCTCGCGGTAGGCGCGACGGCTGTCTTCTGTTGATACGATCTTGAGCGTAGCGAAGCGCTTGGTAATCGTGGGAACCGTTTCGTCCGCTGCGAGAATGCCCTTGCCATCAGCAACCAACTTTCTTGCCGTCAGCTCTAGTTCTTGTCGTTCCATACAGGGGCACCCCCCATGTTTTGGATTCGTTGATATCGACGACCTATTTTCTCCCGATCGAGATAATACTGAATCGAATAGAGATCATCTGAGAGTCAGTGGGGGAGAATGTTCTTATATCTCTACAAGTAATTGCAACAATCTGTGACTGCTGCCCCCCCCGCAAGTTCAATGCCATTAATGAATCGTTGAAAGAAGGTCTCTGTCTTGTTCAATAACAGGAAACTTCTTCTGGGGATTTCCCTCGCAGGTTTCAAATCAGAATCGATCCAGTGGGGAAGATCGACACAGAAGCAAAATGGCCAACAGTTCCCATCTGTCTCATCAATAGCCGTTCTCATGTTTTCTCGCAGGGAAGCTCAGGATTTCGCTTGTGCCGAGAAGCCTGTTCCCTATATTTATGCACTATTCAACAGCAACGGGGACTTCGCTTCGCTTGGTTCATACCTCACCAGGGTTTGCACGTTTAGTCCCAGTTCACGAATCAGACGATTAAAGGACAGGCCTAGTCGTCGGAGTAGGGGTTTAGGAAACCCTGGAGGACGAGTGACTATAATTCCTGATCTCGCTTCATCGTGTCAATCTCAATCACATGCAGAGGAGTCAGAGGCAGGGGATGAACAGATTAGCACCGATCGAGCCCATAATTCTGCCACAGTCTAGCACCATATCGACTTACGTGGGAGAAACTCGTATCCTAGCTGCGGTTCAATGACAGACCTATAATAACTTAGCAAGGAATTCACCTACCCAAGTGCATCACGCAAAGCGGGGTCATGCTGGCATATCGAGTCACACTGTGCGTGGTCGGCTCGGCAGTGTGCTTCTTGGAGCGTGTGGATGGCCAGCAGAACCGCCGGTATCCGGTCCACTGCACAATATGACTGCCTGCCGGTCGGTAGAACCGGACGCTGAACGATTGAAAAGTTTGATCGATTACAACCGTAATTAGGCGACGGTCGGTGCTGGCTTCTCGCGCCTGAACTTGATATGAGCAGCGCCTGCTGGATGCCGATGAGATATTCCCACAACAGCAAGGCTCTGAATGTGCCACGTGTTCTCTTGATCGTTTGTATGGCCGTTACTCAGGTCACGCTGTTCGACAGAGACGAAGTTCATAGTCAGATGATGAGCACGGAGACGTGCAGGTTGGAAGGTTGCCGCTCAGCTGATTCAGCTGTGTTGATCGGCCCGATGGCTTCAGCATCGGCTTCGGTAGCAGGTTCCGGCTCTAGCTCCTCCGAGAGCATGCCACCGAAAGACGCACGATGGTCCTCGTTCTTGCCCTTGATGGCTGATGAAGCCAGAAAGCGCGGGATTGAATTGCCCTTGCCCTTCGGAGTCAGCACTGTCTTTACCGGCCTGTTGGATAGAAAAATCGACGTCACCGATGTGCGGACCGGCGTGAACGGGGCCCCTCCCCAATCGGTCAGCCGGTTCGTGAATTTGGGCTCGACGAGCACTGTGGTCAACGTCAACCTGAAGTTCGATGCATGGGTCTTGCCGTTTCTCAATGTCTATGTGCTCGCAGGGTACGTATATAATGAATCAACTACTCGAGCGACGATTACCATTCCACGACCGGGACCTCTGCCGGGCAATGTTGTGTCTGAGACGAATATCACGACGAGCCTCGATGGGTTCGTTGGCGGGGGTGGCATGACCCTGGCAGGTGGATATGAAAACTTTTTTCTCGTTGGCGACGTCAACTACTCGCAGACCGACATAGGGTTCAGTGACCGCTTCAAGGCTATCATCGCAACGTTTCGCGCAGGATATCGAACTTCAGTGGCGGAACATCCCGTTCAGTTTTGGGTGGGCCAGGGGTACTGGAATACCAGGAATACCGCGAAAGGGCAGACGCATGTTCCCGGCCTTGGTCATGTTGAGTTTGAGGCTGATCAAGGCCCGACCTTTCCTTGGATGACAGACTTTGGAGCCAACATCGGTTTCGCCAAGTGGTTCGAGACCGTCATCGATTTTGGTACCGACTGGCACGGAGGGTACCTGGTTGTCGTGGCTCCGACCTATCGATTTTGAGGGGCATCTTGACGTCACGGATCGTATTGCCATGTGCATCGGGTATGGATACAACCGAGCGACGTTCAATTTCGTGGGGCCGCCAGATGAAGACCAGACGCCCCCGCTTAAGCTTCGTGGTCGAGGATTTTCTGACTGTCATCACCACGGCTTAGGAACTACGCGATAGAGGCTATCCGAGCACCCATTTGTCTGTCACTGCCACGGGAAGTCGTTCAACAATCCAATACTCATCGCCTTTGACGAACGCAGTACAAACGGATCTTTAAGGAGGAGTATTCATGGCAGAAACAGTCGCCATACTGGTCGGTGGCGGTCCGGCACCGGGAATCAACGGAGTGATCAGTGCCGCGACGATTCGATGTCTCTCAGAAGGTAGAAATGTCCTCGGCATCGAGCAAGGTTTCAAGTGGATCATGCAGGGCGATGTGAGTAAGGTCACGCCGTTGACCCTTGAACAAGTCAGCTGCCTTCATTTTCGAGGCGGATCGATCCTCAAGACTGCGCGAGCCAACCCAACCAGGAATCCAGCACACGTGACCCAAACGCTTAAAACCCTCGAGCAGCTCGGCGTAACGGGATTGATTACGATCGGCGGGGATGATACCTGCTTCTCCGCCCTCACACTCGAACGCGCCGCACAAGGGCGTTTGCGCGTTGTCCATGTCCCAAAGACGATCGACAACGACCTGGATCTCCCACAAGGCGTTCCAACCTTCGGGTTTCAGACTGCCAGACACCTTGGAACATATGCGGTCAAGAGCATGCTGGAGGACGCACGCACAACGTCCCACTGGTTTTTTGTCGTTGCCATGGGGCGGAAGGCCGGCCACCTCGCGTTAGGCATCGGCAACGCGGCAGGAGCAACGCTCGCGCTGATTCCTGAAGAATTTACAGAGCGGCCGGTCAGATTGGCCAAGGTCTCCGATATCCTCGCTGGAGCGATCATTAAACGGTTGAGCCTGGGTCGAGAGGATGGGGTAGCGGTTCTGGCAGAAGGGGTCGCAGAAATCATACATCCAGATGATTTCGCTGCTCTCGCATCTGTCTCCCGCGACGAGCACGGCCATGTAGAGTTGGCAGATCTCGATTTCGGACGAGCGCTGAAAGATGCAGTCCTTAAACGGTTAGCGCCCTATGGTCTGGCCCCGACGATTCGACTCAAAGATCTCGGATTCGAACTGCGATGTGCTGACCCCATCCCATTCGATATGGAGTATTGTCGTCAGTTAGGCTGCTGTGCCGCGGAATTCTTGATTTCGGGAGGCACAGGTGCGATGGTCTCGATCGTCAATGGAAAGTTTTCTCCCTTGCCCTTCGACACCATTCTCGATCCAGCCACCAAACGGACGCGGGTTCGAATGGTGGATGTCTCGGCCGAGCCCTATCGGATCGCCCGCCGCTACATGATCCGCCTGGAGAACAAAGACCTTGAAGAGGGTGAGCGGCTCACACGCTGTGCCGAGGTAGCCGGTCTTACAGCTGAGACGTTCCGGGAACGATTTGCCTCTGTGATCACACATGATTGAAACACATAATCGCACTCGACGACGGAATGGAGCGCCGTTTGCGAATGAAAGACCCCGGCAACTTGACGTGCTGTGTCACAGATGATAGCCTGCCGCCCCTGTCGGCACTCAAACAATGTGAAGACTCCCCATCGATCATTACATTTGGTAGAACCGGATGCCCAGCCTTCAATACGTCAGGCGGAAGATCGACTCCGTTAAAAAAACCCAGAAAATCACGAAAGCCATGAAAATGGTGGCTGCGGCGAAGCTGAAGCGCATGCAAAACCGCATTCTGGCCGCACGCCCCTACGCCCTTAAAATGCGGGATACGATTCGCAACCTCAGCCGGCGTGTCAATCGAGAAGCTCACCCCTTGCTTCAGAAACGAGAAGGCAATCGCATTGTAGTCGCCGTCGTGACGAGCGACCGCGGATTGTGCGGCGCTTTCAACGCGAACATCCTCCGCACGGCAAGCGCGGCCCTGAAGGAGTTCCAGTCAGGTGGCGCTCAAGTGGAGGTGGCGGTGATCGGCAGGAAAGGGCGCGACTATTTCCGGAGACGCGGCTGGACCGTACGGCGAGAGGTCGTGGATATTTTCGATAAGCTGTCGTTCGAACACGGCATGCTGATGGGAACCGAACTCCGAGCTATCGAAGACTATGTGGAAAACCGAATTGACGCGGTCTATGCCATTTACAATGAGTTCAAGTCCGCCATCCAGCAACGGGTGGTCGTCGAACGACTTCTCCCGATCGACTGGATTGTGGAAATCTCAGACGTAAAAGAGGTTGATCAGGGAACCGACTCAATGCCCGGAGCTTACCTGTATGAACCGAGCGAGACCGAGTTACTCGCGGACCTTCTCCACCGCAATTTCCACGTGCAATCCTACCGCATTCTGCTGGAGTCCTCGGCTGCCGAACAGGGCGCCCGCATGACAGCCATGGAAGGCGCGACGCGGAACGCCGGCGAAATGATTAAAAAACTGACGCTCTACTACAACAAGACCAGGCAAGCGGCAATTACCAAGGAACTTATGGACATCGTAGGAGGTGCCGAAGCCCTGAAATAACCAGGGCGAAGCCGGCGCCCCGTGCCTTCGCCTTGTGAAAAGAACCCCTTCCCCACCGCGGATCACTCCGTACACTTCAATGCGATTCGTGCATGAGAGGCGAGGTTACTTCAACAGTTTGGTTGCTGCCTCACGCAGATCCAGCGATTTCGAGTTACTGACGTCTCCCTTGAAGAAGATGTCGATCGGACGCACCGGCTGTCCATAATACGCGGCATTGGAGTCGTCCGACACAGTTACGAAGGCCCCTTCCAGGGCAATGCCGGCAAAAACCCCTTTCTTCCGAGCGTAGGAGATAATATCGGCAGAAATCCCGTGAACAGACATACCCTCGCCGACCGGCCCCACCGCCATTCCGGCGTTCCCACCCAATTTGAAGTCAGAGCGATAGAATTCTTCCAGCCCCTTCATTGTCCTCACCACGAGAACAACTTCGGAGACATCCGCACCGATCTGGAGGCCAAAACTTGCGGACCCGATGTTGTAGAAGACCGGCTGGCCCCACTTGCCGGTCTTTTCGTCGCGCACCAGAAGCAGCCCGCTTCCTGCTGCGCCCCCGAAAATGAAGGCTCCTCGCATGAACTGCGGAACGATGAATAGGGCTCTAGCCTGAGGGCCCAATTCACGGAGCGGTTCTCTTAGACTTGGATCTGCAGCAAAGGCCTCCAGCGTGAGCTTGGATTTGTCTACCAGCTGCTGTTGCTCGGTAAAGTCGGCAGACCGAGCAGGCACCAGTGCCATCCCGACAAGAACGGCAAGCAGGGCCGAACCGAATAGCCAACGCCTGCTGTGTGAGGTGCGAATATTTCCTTGTGGGCTCATCATGTACGCCTCCTTCTTATTGAATTGCTCTCAAATTCAAGATCTTGACTCTTAGACCTGACTTCATGAATGTCGTGCTCGTCTGCAAAAGTCAAGTAGGTGAGCCGATCCTCCCAATTATCCTTTCAGTTCAGCGACTATTTTGAGATGAAAAGTTCCCTGCATCAGGCGTTCTAATTCGGTATCGAGGAAATATTCATAGCGGACTTGGGAAACTTGTTCAATCGCATATGGAGAGCCCTCCGGTATCTCCGCCGTCTCACTCGGTGGTATGACTCTCCACGGCGGGAGCTGACCGGCCCACGCGACTCCATAGAATTCCGACACGATTAAGCCACGGTGTCGTGATCGTCGTCAGCCCAATCACCATGATTCCGATGGAAAATTGAATCGGCGTGACAATGCCGGAAGCGAGCAAAGCACCCAGCACGACGAAGCCGAATTCTCCGGCTTGTGCGAGCAGGAAGGAGACGCGCGCTGCCGGACCGTGTCTCATCCTCAGGACTCGAGCTGCCAGATAGAGGAC
>DATIAT010000107.1:0-29347 GCA_035457905.1 Nitrospiraceae bacterium | reverse complement strand
GACTTTGTGAAATACTCGGTTGCCACGCGCTGAATATCCATCGACGTTACGGCTGCAATCTTATCCCGGGCCTTTAGCGCATAGCGCCAGTCTCCTGCCACGGTCTGATACAACGCTAATTGAGAGGCGAGGCCGACGTTGGATCGAAGCGCCCGAACCAAATCGGCATCGAGGTTGTTCAGCACTTTCTCAAGTTCTTTGGCAGAGACCTGCTCCGTCTTGAGCCGTTCAATCTCGGCATAGATGGCCGCTTCGACTTCTGCCGTTGTATGAGGTGCAAGCGGCGTGGCATTGATCACAAATAGGTTGGGAGCGCGGACCCCCGGATAGTTCGAATCGGAGTTGATCGAGGCGGCGAGCCGTTTCTCTCGAACAAGGTTCGCATAGAGCCGGGAGGTAACCCCATCGCTCAACAGCGCGTCGATCACGTCGAAGACATAATCGTCTGGATGGCCCAGACCCGGCTTGTGAAACCCGATGACCAGCGCAGGTTCGGCATCGAACTCTACCTCCACGCGACGCTCCCCTCGTTGCGGAGGTTCGACGGTGACGATCGGAGGCTGCGCCGGCGACGCCGGTATCGTTCCGAACGTTTGCTCGATCAGCGCTATGACGTCCTTTGGATTGATATCGCCGACGATAGCGATCGTCGCATTGCCGGGACCATAGTGGGCTTTGAAGAAGGCTTCAGTATCGGCCGGCGTGAGAGACAGAATGTCCGACTCCCAACCGATCGTCGGGACGCCGTAGGGGTGCGCGCGAAAAGCGGCCGAGGTGAATGTTTCGAGCAAGAGCCCGTTGGGGCTGTCGTCGTTCCGCAAACGCCGCTCCTCCATCACGACTCCCCGTTCTTTGTAGAATTCGCGGAGCACAGGATGCGCCATGCGATCGGCTTCGAGCACCGCCCACAGCGGGAGACGATTCGCTGGAAGGCTGATCATATACCGGGTCAGATCCTTGCCGGTCGCTGCGTTGAGCCCGACCCCCCCGTGCCGCTGGTAGAGTAAGGCCACTTCATTGCCCGCTACGAACTGCCCCGCCTGATCTTGTAGTTCGGCAAATCGCTTCTGCAATTCCTCGATGGCTGCTCGATCCTCGGAACTGGCCGGTTTTGCCTGACTCCTCCGTGCGAGTTCCCGTTGTCGCTGATCCAGCTCAGTCCCCACTCGAAACCATTCTTCGAGAATGGGGCGTTCTTTCTCGTAATTCTTGGTTCCGACCGTCCTCGTTCCCTTGAACGCCATATGTTCGTAGAGATGCGCCAAGCCGGTTTGTCCCACCTGTTCATTAACCCCCCCGACCCCGAAGGTCATGTTGATGGAAACAACCGGCGTCTGATGCCGTTCGACCATGAGCACCGTCAACCCGTTCGCCAATCTCTGTTCCACCACACGATCTGCCAGTCCGAACGATGACGCATATGCTGAGGTAAGGTTCAGGCCAAGGCTAAGAGCCGTGGCAAGCAAGAAAAGCGTAAAGCGTGAAGCGTGAAGCGTGGGAAGAGCTAAGAACTGAACGCTGAGGAGCCAGCCAGATCTTTTCACGTCGCTATTTCGTCGAATATTTCTTTCCACGAGATACGATTCACGAGATATGAGCGACGCTTGAGTCGTCATATGAATAGCTCCATAAGTTGTTCCGGTCGTTCGATAAACCAGTCCGGGCGACAGGCTTCCATTTTAGCTCGATTTCCCATGCCGTAGCCGACCGCACAAACACGAATCCCGGCATTATGCCCCCCGTTGATATCGTTGGTGCTGTCCCCGACGAGCACGGTTTGTTCCCGCGGCACATTCAATTGTTCCATTACATGCAACAGCATGCCCGGCTCAGGCTTTAATCCAAACCCGTGATCGCCTCCAACTACGTACTGGAAATGGTTTCCCCCCAGCCCTTGGAGGATGACGTTGGTGTACTCGATCGACTTGTTGGTGGCCACAGCCTTCCGTTTGTCTGAAAAGTGCGTGAGCATCGCTCCAACGCCGGGATAGAACGTCGTGTGATCGAGGCAATGGGCCAAGTACTGCCTCCGGAACACCCGCAACGCCTCTTCGAAGGTGACCCGACTCCCTTCGCCGACCGACAAGCGCAACAATTGTTTTATCCCGTCTCCCACAAACCCGAAGATCTCCTCGATTGGTCGCTCCGGGAGGCCCAGCTCAGCCAGCGTCAAGTTCACCGATGCGGCAATGTCCCATTTGGATTCGATGAGCGTCCCGTCCAGATCGAAAATCAACAGCTCCACCGAGGTCTTTCCCATTCTTATTTCACCTTTCGTAGCTCGCTCTGCAACAACCCAAGACTGTCTCGCTTTGCCGGATCAGTTTCCTTCATCCAGGCTTCGCGGACGAAATTCAGCATCCGCTTCTGCCCTACGTGCGGAGGAAATATCGGCTCGACGATCCTCCATCGGTTCTTGACCGCTCTCACGCGAACCCGAATCTCTTCCGTCTCAACCTCCTGAACGAACCCGGTCGTCTCCAAATACACCGAGCCTATGACCTGAAAAGTCACCGGAATCACGACTTCCATATTATCGATTATCTCCCATTGGCGATACTGCTCCGCCACCGTAAAGCCTTTCGTCACGACAACACGCCCCCATGCCGGCTCCTCATTCCAACTCGTGTAAGACGCGACCGTTTCAACCGACATCGCATCAAGCCGCGCACCCTTATAGTCCAGCGTCAGATATCGTTTCACCACATCTGCAGGGGAGTGCTTGAGGGATCCCGTCTGCGCCGACGCGAGACTCGCGGCAAAGAGCCATCCAATCAGACCCACGAACACAGCTGCCCGGTTCAGCGGGCAGTTGTTCATGACGGGATCCGGTGAAGTTTCATGGTATTCGTTCCGCCTAACTGTCCCGCCACGGTTCCGGATAAGAGCACGATGCAGTCGCCCGACCCAGCTAACGTTTCCTCCACCAGTCGATGCTCGACTGCATTGACGCGATCGTCGGGGTCATGGACTCTTCCCATCAGCCGAGGCAGCACGCCCCAGTATAGCGCCATCCGCCGCCGCACGGGATCATGAGGGGTGAAGGCGACAATGGGGGCGACCGGTCGCTGTTTTGAGAGCAGCTGCGCGGTCCGACCGGACTCGCTGAACGCGGCGATTGCGGCTGCCTGTGTTTCGGCCGCTGCTGACGCGGCGGCCTCGCACATGGCCTCCGGAATCGAGCGGTGTTCACGGCCAGCCGAGTGTTCGACCGGCCCGACGTTGAGAAGTAGAGCCTCATCCTCCGCAGCACGAACGATACGATCCATGACCTGTGTCGATTCAACGGGATATTGCCCGCGGGCTGTTTCAGCCGAAAGCATGACTGCATCGGTGCCGTCGAAAATTGCGTTGGCGACGTCTGAGGCTTCCGCCCTGGTCGGGCTAGGCTGCCGAGTCATCGATTCGAGCATTTGCGTCGCTGTAATCACCAGCCGACGATGCCTGTTCGCCTTTGAAATGATCCGCTTTTGAAGGATCGGCACGACTTCCGGTCCCATCTCCACGCCCAGATCGCCTCGCGCAATCATGATCCCATCTGCATCCCCCAGGAGCGAGTCCAGCGCTGCGACGGCTTCAGGCCGTTCGATTTTCGCGATAATCGGCTGATCTCCCCCGTACTCCGCCACCAGACGTCGTGCCGCCTGCACGTCTTCAGAGCCTCGCACAAACGAGAGCGCTATATAGTCGACCCCTTCTGCGACCCCGAAACGCATATCCTGCCGATCCTTCTCCGTAATCGTTGCAGCGCTGATCGTAGTGCCGGGGAGATTGATCCCCTTGTGAGACATGATCCGACCACCGGTTTTGACTCTGCACTCGACCGCACCACCGCTCACTGCTGTCACGAGCAGTTCGATGAGTCCGTCATCGACCAAAACTCTGGCCCCAGGTCGCACGTCTCGCACCAGCTGCGGATACGTCACCGGGACCTCCATGAGATTCGAAGGACTCGGAGTCTGGCTGCCAGCCCGGAGGACGCCTCCGACAAGACGAATCCGCTGCTCCGCCGTCACTTCGATTCCGGTTTCCTCAACTTCGCCTACGCGGATTCGAGGCCCCTGCAAGTCCTGCATAATAGCAACCGTGCGATGCAGGCGCTCGGCCGCAGCACGGATTGAAGCGATCGCCATACGGTGTGAGTCGTGTGTCCCGTGAGAAAAGTTCAGTCGGGCCACGTCCATCCCGCTGATAATCAGCCGTTCGAGTATAGATGGTTCGGCGCTGGCCGGACCGATCGTACAAACAATTTTGGCTTTTCGCATGAGGGAGGGATCACAGGTGAGCAGGCAGTGGGCCTGCACAATGTTCCTGGAACACATGGGCTCGGTGCCCGATGACTCTCGTGTCAGGCATTCTAGCAAACAGGTTCCGGTGCCGCAAAGCATCTCTGCCATTCCGCGGACTCTTGCAGCATTGACCTATGTCAAAACCACATGCTACGGTCCTTCGCCAAGGTCGTCCAAGGAGTCAGGCGAAGAGTTTCAATCGCAATGGGCCCAAGGCGGATCCTCGGCATCCTGATCCTATGGAGTCTCTTTGCTTCGCATCCCCTTGGGCAGCAGGCGGATGGCCCGTTGGCTTCCTGGCGCATCGAACGGGCAGAAGCGTTGGAGCCAACATCTTCCGCAACACTAGAGGGTCGACTGCCGACCGCCCGGCATCTCCGGCCTGACCAGGTTGCGCCACAGAAGGCGCACGACCTATTAGTACAACTTCAAGCAAGGCAAGGCAAACCCTTGACAGACTACATCGGAGGACTTGAGTTTCGAAATCGCGAGCGTCGCCTTCCTCAAAGCCATTATCGCGAGTATGATGTAAACCCTAAAATACGCGGACGCCCGCGAGACGCGGAACGGATCGTCATGATCAAGACACCGGTAGGGCCTACTATACCGGTGACCATTACCGAACGTTTATGCTATTGAACGAGATACCATGACGACGAAACACACACTGTCATTGACGGCCTATCTCCAATCGACGAAGCCTCCATGGACCGCATTGCTGAAGGTCAAAACCGGGCAGGCCCCTGAAACCCTGGTGCAGACCCCGGACGGATATGCGCTGACGGTCATCAAGGGTCGTCATTGTAAGACACCGGCAAATCTGTTTGCGGAATTCGCGCGAGCAATGAAGTTCCCCGACTATTTCGGCCACAACTGGGACGCCTTGGAAGAATGTTTGGCCGATCTGGAATGGCTGCCTGCCAAGGGCTATGTTCTGCTCATCACCGATGCGGTGTCTGTGTTGCCCAACGACGACACAGAGTATGAAAACCTGCTTGAGATCTTGAGCGATGCGGGAGAAACCTGGGGAAATGGCCAGGCAGAAACGAGCGCGAGGCGAGGCACGCCATTTCACGCGCTGTTCGCTGTATCGGAGCGGGACAGATCCGCGCGCGCCCACTGGGGGATGAAAGAAATCGATACGGAGCCGCCCCGGAAGCCGAAAATACAACGCCGGGCTCCCTCGAATCGGCCCTAGAAGTCTGTCCGATAATACGTGATATTGAGACCCGTTTCCGCCTCGGTCGCGTCATCGCATCGAACGAAACTCCGCTTTCTTGACCGAGGGTTGTCTGCGTGATACCGTGCGCCCCCATTATGAAGACCGCTCGATCCGCAAAGCTGTTTGCCGACGCCCAGCAATGGATTCCCGGAGGCGTCAATAGTCCGGTGCGGGCTTTTCGCTCCGTCGGAGGCCACCCCCGGTTTATCAAGCGCGCCAAAGGCGCCCGTCTTTATGACGTCGACGGTAACTCTTACATCGATTATGTCCTCTCGTGGGGCCCGATGATTTTGGGTCACGCCGCCCCATCAGTCATCGGCGCGATTAAGCGGGCTGCCGCAAACGGAACCAGTTACGGCGCGCCGACTGAGCTGGAAGTCATACTTGGGCGCATGATCCACGATGCCTTCCCGTCGATGGAAAAGGTCAGGCTGGTCAGCTCCGGTACTGAGGCGGTTATGAGTGCGATTCGTGTTGCGCGAGGGTTTACCAGACGAGACAACATCCTCAAATTTGAAGGGTGCTATCACGGCCACAGTGATTATCTGTTGGCGAAGGCCGGTTCAGGTTTGGCCACGCTTGGGATTCCTAATTCACCCGGTGTGCCGGCGGATTTTACGAAACATACCCTGATAGCTCCGTACAACGACATTCGGACGGTCCAACAACTCATCAAAGAACATAGAGGTCAGCTCGCTTGTGTCATCCTTGAGCCGATCGCGGGCAACATGGGCGTCGTTCCTCCCGCTCCTGACTTCCTATCGACACTCCGTCACCTGACAGCAGAGAACGATATCTTGCTGATTTTCGACGAAGTGATTTCAGGATTTCGCGTGAACTATGGAGGGGCCCAAACACTCTACGGCATTACCCCGGATCTGACGGTGCTGGGGAAAATCATTGGCGGAGGGTTGCCGGTCGGCGCTTACGGAGGGCGAAAGGAAATCATGGATCTGATCGCGCCATTGGGGCCGGTCTATCAGGCTGGAACGTTGTCGGGAAATCCGTTAGCTGTATCCGCCGGCATCGAAACGCTCAAGCAGCTTAAAGCCCGTGGGATCTACAAGAAACTGGAAGAAACATCGGCCGCCTTGGCCAAAGGGATCGGAGACGCGGCCAAGAAAGCCGGTGTGCCGCTCACGCAGACCAGAGTCGGCTCGATACTTGGGGCCTTTTTTACGTCAGGGCCCGTGGTGGATTGGGATACGGCGAAGCAATCCGACACGAAGCGGTATGGGCAATTCTTTCATGCGATGCTGGAACAGGGAGTGTATCTGGCCCCTTCTCAATTCGAAGCCACATTCCTCTCAACTGCCCATACAGCCCGTGATATCGACTACACAATCAAAGCCGCCACAGCTTCATTCAAGAAGCTCTAACCGCGTCGATCAGTATCTCACTAGATACTGAACTCGATCGTTTCAGATACATTCAGCTGCCCTGGGAAGCTGTTCAAAACAACCGTTCAGCAAGGCCGCAGCGAGCGAAGAGACGAGGCGTACGCTTCGGTACGTTGAGCCTCTGAGCGATGCGAGAACGAAGCTGGCGGTTGTTTTCAACAGCTTCCTACTCGTCGTCCTCGTCCTCCGCGTCTATCACCTCCTGTCTCTTCTGCTCTTCCATCGCGTTATGCAGGAGCATCCTGATAAACATCGAATAGAGCGAGCCTTTTTCCAGCGTCCCGCCTGGTGGAATGGCGATCTTGCCTTCTTTGATCATGCGATCCATCCAGGCTTTTTGATCCGGTGCGATCAAGACCGGGATTTCGACCAGCCCCACACGTCCCATCATATCCATAGAAGCCTCCGTGAATCGTGGTGCGTCGCTCGTCTCTCGTGAAGCGTATCTCGTTGATGATGAACCACGGATGGTCTTTCTCGCGAGATACGAACGACGCTTCACGAGCAACGACGTTCTCGGCTATAACAGCATGCGGTTTTTTAGAATGTCAACCAAACCGCTCTGGCATGAAGTGTGCGTTTCACTTATTCATGGCACAAGGCCGAACCATGCTTGGCGTGCTCATAGCCGTCGGCATTATTCTGATAGGGTCCCATCAGGTCACGGCACAACAATCGACAGCCCCTCCCTCATCTTTGTCTACAAGACCTTTGACTTCCGAGCATGCCGAGTCCGAACTTCGCCCCTCTTGTGATCTTTGCCGGAAGCCTGAGGAGAAACCGACAAGCGCGCTGAAGCCCTATCGACTTCAGCGCGATAAAGGATCGCGTCCGCACAAGAGTCCGAAGGGGGTTCATCGATCATTCGACCAAAGTCTCAAGTCGACGTTGCCCCGTCGTCCGATCACACCCCCACAGGATTCACGACCAGAAGTGTCTGCCGAGTAACGAAGCTGCGCATCGCGGAAGAGTCTTTCCAAGTCGTGTGCGCAGCAAGGAACTCCTTTCTCGCCCCCTTGCGGCTCTCCGAGAACTGTCGTAGATTACCGCGCTATGCCCTGCTCCTATACAATCGACCTGCCACGATCCATAGTCCTATCCCGAGGATGGGGGGTATTGACTGATGGCGAGCTTCTAGCGCACGTACGTGCTCTTACCGTCGACCCACGCTTCGCCCGGAACTTTCATCAGCTTGCTGACTTACGTGATGTGGCGGATGTCGAGATCACTGCACCCACTATCAGGAAGATGGCCAGGCTGAATCCTTACGGGGAAGGTTCCCGGCGCGCCGTGGGAGTCACCAGCGACGTGTTGCTCGGCATGGCGCGCATGTACCAAATTCTGCGGGACAAACCGGCTGACGAGATGGAGATCTTCAGGAAACTGGATGACGCCCTTCGCTAGCTCGGGGTCCTCAATGCGAAAGAAGAATTGCTCTCGGCCCTTTCTCAAGTACCTCCGATCCCAGGGATGAGATAGGGTCAGGCGCCAGGTGTGCCCGAGAACGATCCTGGCACATCGAGAGAATCGAAACTGGACAACACGGCACGATAACTCAACTGAAAAGCGCCTCTCGCCAAGAAAGGAACTTGGTCATGTCCGACACGTCTATGCAACAAGACTGGACAAAGCCGGCAGCGCTGGCGATACCGAAAGAGGGATTCTTTAAACTCGAACACGGGAGATTCGGCCCGATCTTCCCCAAGACTCCCGCGTGCTATGGCTTCTCGATCATCGCGAAGGTTAAGCCTGGGCGGGAGCAGGCGATTCGCGAATACGGAAAGAACATTGAGGAAGCGGTGAAGGCCGATCCTTCTGTCTTAGCGCCGCTGAGACTCCATTACCTGCGCTGGCTCTTGTTCGATGTCGGCTCGGGGCTGCACTTCCAATATCAGGGCATCTTTGACACCGACTTCGACAAATACCTCGAGGATGCCGTGGCCCTGTTCGTTAAAACCGGCATCACGACAGTTTTCGTGAACCTCGAAGGGTGGCCTGAAGACTGGAAGACCAACGTGCCGGCGGTCATCAAGTTCTTTCGTGATCACCAGCGGCCAAGTTTCCTCGAATACGGTGAATACCCCTACGTGAGTGCCGACGAGATCAAGAAAGCGCTTCGGCTGAAGGCGGCATTCTCCGCCATGCTCGACCAAATGCAATGACCCACGGAGGGAGCTTGCCGTGCTCGAGTTTGACGACATTCAGCACATCCTGCTAACCCGTACGCCCGCACTTTCAGGACGATACGAGTTTCTTTCGTTTCGAAACGCGGCGGGCGGACGGGCCTGGCTGACCGAGATCCTTAAAACGACGCAGTCTGCGGCCGAGGTCCAGGCTTCGGTTGAGAAGGACAAGCGCTGGGTGACCGTGGCCTTCACCTGGAACGGGCTGCGCGCGCTGGGGGTGGACGAGGCCTCGCTGAGCACGTTTCCCGAAGAGTACAAACAGGGTATGGCGGCGCGTGCGGAAGTTCTTGGAGACACCAGTGCAAATCATCCAGACAAGTGGTTGGGCGGTCTGGCCAGCCCGGATCTCCACGCCATCGTCATCCTGTTCGCCCGCGACAGCCCAGAACGCGGGCGGTGCCAGGCAGAACACGATAAACTCATCGCGCGGTGTGAGGGCGTCGAGTCTCTCTCGTCGCTGGACCTGGAGGCCACGCCGCCTTTCGACTATGCGCACGATCACTTCGGGTACCGAGATCGAATGTCGCAGCCGGTCATTGAAGGCACCGGCGAGGAGCCGACGCCAGGAACCGGCGCGCCGCTGAAGGCCGGAGAGTTTATCCTTGGCTACCCGGATGAGGACGGCCCCCCAGTCAATCTGCCGCAGCCCGAGGTTCTCTCTCGCAACGGCAGCTACATGGCCTACCGCCGCCTCCAGGAGCACGTGAGCGCTTTCCGAGACTTTCTGCGCCAGCACGGTCGGACGCCGGAGGAACAGGAACTCGTGGCAGCGAAGCTCATGGGTCGATGGCGTAGCGGCGCACCGCTCGTGTTGGCACCCGACAAGGACGATCCAGAGTTAGGCGCTGACCCGAAGCGGAACAACGATTTCAATTACAAGCACATGGACCCGCTCGGTTATGCGGTCCCACTGGGATCACACATCCGCCGCATGAACCCGCGTGACACGGCCGCGAATATGAATCGACGTCGAATGATCCGCCGTGGAGCCACGTACGGTCCGCTCCTACCGGATGGTGCCCCGGATGATGGCGTGGAGCGCGGCGTCGCCGCCTTTGTGATCTGCGCGAGCCTTGTCCGCCAGTTCGAATTCGCGCAAAACGTTTGGGCGAACGACCGCAGCTTCCACGAACTCGGCAACGAACGCGACCCGATCATCGGTAACCATGATGGCACGCTGGAGTACAAGATTCCGAAACGGCCGATTCGCAGAACCATTAAAGGTCTGCCGGCATTCACGACCGTTCGTGGTGGAGCGTATTTCTTTTTACCCGGACTGAAGGCCCTTCGATACCTCGCAACACTGGGCGACCGCAAATGATGGATGTGATTGTTATCGGCGCCGGGCCGGCGGGTGTGGTTGCTGCACTGCGTGCTGCGGACCTGGGCGCACGCACTGCCCTAGTAACCCGTGACGAATTCGGCGGCATGGCGGCCAACGACGGACCCGTTCCTGTGCGAACCTTGGCCCATGCCGCCCGGCTGCTGCGCGAAGCGCGACAACTCGGACAGTACGGCATCGCGGTCAGTGAGCCGGTGTTGGATTATTCGAAACTGCTGGCGCGCGTGCGTGAGGTCGTCAACGATGTGCGTGAGCACTCTAATTTACGCGAGCAGATCGATTCCCTGGGAGTGGCCGTCTACGAACAGTCAGGTTCGGCGCACTTCATCGATCCACACACCCTCGAAACCGAAAGTGGACTGCGCTTGCAGGCTGGAAAATTTATCCTTTGTACGGGGGGAGTGAGCCGGCGACTTTCAGTCTCCGGATTCGAACTGACCAACACTCATAGCGATGCCTGGGCTCTGACTTCCGTCCCACCGTCGATGTTGGTCATTGGCGCTGGGGCAACAGGGGTACAGGTCGCATCGATTTTCAACGCTTTCGGCACTCGAGTTCAGCTCTTC
Organism: Nitrospiraceae bacterium; assembly: GCA_035457905.1. Lineage (GTDB taxonomy): Bacteria > Nitrospirota > Nitrospiria > Nitrospirales > Nitrospiraceae > Palsa-1315. The sequence goes on along the minus strand of DATIAT010000107.1, from coordinate 18,342 downwards.
CAGACCGGTCCACGCATCCTGCCGACCGAGGACGAAGATGTATCAACGGCGGTGGCGGCAGCCTTTCGCGCATCAGGCATTGCAATACATGAGAGCTTCGGCGCGATCAAGTCTTTTGAAAAGACGCCCAGCGGCATACGCATGAACTACTGCAAGGACGGTAATATAAACAGCGCGGAAGGGGCGCTGGCGATCGTGGCCGTGGGTTGGGAAGCAAATACCACCGGACTCAACCTCGCCGCCGCAGGCGTGGAAACCGATCAGCGAGGTTTCATACATGTAGACGAATACTTCCGAACCTCGGCGCCCCATATCTTCGCCGCCGGGGATGTCACTGGTCGCCTGCTACTGGTCCCGCCTGCAATACAAGACGCCTTCGTAGCTGCCACCAATGTTGTGCGCGGTGCGACGCTGATGCTGGCGGAGCAAGTAAACCCGATCGGTAGCTTCACAGACCCGGAGTATGCCCAGGTGGGTCTTACGGAAACGAAAGCACGCGAAAGCCACGACGTCCTGACGGCGCTTGTACGCTTCGACGCGACCACGCGCACGATTATTGACGGGCGCACGATCGGTTTTTGCAAATTAATCGCCGATCGGCCGACCCACAAGATTTTGGGCTGCCACGTGGTTGGCGAGCGAGCAGTCGAGATTGCGCAAGTCGCGGCGCTCGCGATCGCTGCGGGTATGCGAGTGGACGAATTGGCTCGTGTTCCACTCTCGTATCCTACTTACGCGGGCATCCTCGGTCGGGTTGCGGCGAGCGCGGCCCGCCAGCTCAACTTGCAAGTGACTTGGCAACACGAGGTCGAATGCGCGCGAAAATTCTGAGGTTCGCTGAAGAACAAGGGAAAGCCAATGAAGACATCAAACCAACGCGCACGAACCTATAACCAGACCCACGTCCCTCGGAAATACACGCCGGGTCAACGTCGCATGAGTATTTACTGGACATGGAGCTATCCATGGGAGGCTGGCCGCGATCCTGCAGCAATGGATAACCGCTTTTCGACCATCACCGAGGTCCGACAGGCGGTTTGGCCGGCCTATGAAACGCCGGAGTACAGCGCCGCGCACTTCCTCCAGGGGATCGCCGGCACACTGGAACTCTTTCACCGCTCCACGCTCAGTTTCCAGCAAATGGCCGGCGAGGCCACCGGCCACCCGGTCTCGGTGTTCCAGCGCATTGACCAAGCGGGCTACCGGCTGCCGATCGACGAACGGATTCTCGCGGACACCGACACACTCATGATCTTTGGCCTTGACCACCTTCCTGCCGAACAGGAGGCCGCCCCGGAAGAAGTCGCAGCCATCCGCGAGTGGCTCAAACGCGACGAGACCTGCTTGCTACTTGCGCCGCATCACGATGTCGGATTCACCAGCGACATGCAGCAGCGGGAGATCGAATACCGGCACCACGGCGACCGGCTGGTGCCGCGCCAACAGCGATTCAGCCACTACACTCGCTCGCTGATGAAAGCGCTGGATGTCCCGGTCATCAACCAATACGGACTCCGCCCCGCGGTGGTGAAGGGCACGAAAGAGATCACACCGCTCACGGCCTTCCGCGATCTCGACAAGCTGGGCCTGCTCGACAAAGTCACCACATTCAACTTCCACCTGCACCTGCCGCACTACGAGTTGACCACGAACGACACGAAGTCACTGCACGTGCTGGGGCGACAGCCCATCGACCTCGATCGTCCGCATCCCTTCACGTCCGCAGGCAATACGGAATTCAACGCCTTCATTTGGATGCCGCCAAAGAATCAGCGCGCCGGCAACATCCTATTGGTTGACTCCACCAACTTCACCACGCTCTTCGGCGGAACGGAGAGCCTGGAACGATTCTGGGTCAACATTGCGAAAATGTGAGTCATGGCAAGGGCGAAGCAACAGGGGTCTGACCCTTAAAATTGCGTGTAGACGCGCCCCTAACCCCAGAAGGCGTCTTCCGCCGCCTGATCGGCAGAGAACAGCCAAACCTCACGAATTTTCCCGGCCTCGATACGCATGAGGTCCACACCGGCCATCGCCATCGCCGTTCCCATTTTCTCCGCCCGGAAATGAAGAATCGTCGCGACCAATCCTCCGTTAGCCATAATGGGCCCGACATCGTCAATACGAAACGTTCCTCCACTGCGTTCCATAAAGCGCCCAAACAGGGCGAAAAGTGCGTCTTTGCCTTGATGTGTTCCAGAAAGACTTCCATTCCCTGGCTGGTGCCAAATCACGTCATCTGCGAATAGCTGGGCAAGCTTTTGAAAATCCCCGCGCGCCAGGGCGTCGAAATATCCACGGACCAGCTCGATGTTGTGCTTCGTATCCATTGATCACCTCTCATAATGTTTGCAGAACCGCCAATCCGCCCCTGCGCAAGAGATTGGAGTCACTTTAGCTTTCTGCATACACTTCTGCAAGAAAGCACCCGTTGCGGCTATCGATACCGACAAATGGGCAGTTTTCAATTGTCGGCCTGCCCATGACTGGCACCAAGCGATTCGGGGAGCTTGGTCGTGAAATTCAAGGACTCTCACAGAAAATACTCGCACCAGCCCCGGCAGCAGCGTTTCCTGTCCGGCTAGTAGCATTCAATCCCTTTGGATTGGTAGAGTTGGGACCGTGAAAACATCGCCTAACCATGCACTGCAGCAAACCGATCTATCGCGCTGCGGTGATGATCTAACCCCCTTCTACAACCCGCAGTGCTGCTACGGAGGACGGGCATGGGTCGGATCCATGATCCCGGATCGATAACCGCCATGCCGCACGAGGCCACACTCATCTATAGCAAGACGCTGCTTCAGGAGGCGGTTTTCGGGTTCTGGTGGCGCTCGGTTGGTATCAGTTTTTTTGTCGCGCTTCTTATTGCCGGCCTCGGACTCGGTGTACTCGTTTGGCAAGGCATGGCTTCTTGGCTCATCGCCGTGCTTGGGGCGGTGCTGGCGCTGGGCATCGCGTTCCCCGCAGTTGTCTATGTCGTTCACTACCGCAACTCGCTGCGCAAATTCCGCCAGTTGGAAACGCCTCGAGCCTCATTCCGCGCCGACGAGTCTTCGTTCACGATGAGTTCGGATATCGGAACGACGACGCTTCAGTGGTCCGCCGTCAAAGAGTTGTGGCGGTTTCAGAACGTGTGGCTGTTGCTGTACTCCAAGTCACAGTTCACGACGTTGCCGCTTGCGTGCTTGTCGGCGGCAACACAGGCGTACATTGTGCAGTGCATTCGTACGGCAGGCGGCAAAGTTGATGACTGAATGCGCGCGACAAACGCGAAGAGCGCGACTTGCGTGATGAGCAGTCTCGTTACTGACGTTACTCGTTAGCCGTTAATCGTCGGTTGGCGTTTCACGAATAACGATTCACGTGACACTCTTCGCTCGCGCATTTCCCGGCGGTCTTGCCATTCTCGCTTGAGTCAGGCATCGGTGATGCAGCGGAACATTTGTCAAAATGCAGTTGGGCGAATGCAGGGAACAGGCCTCACGAATCCATCTCAGAACAAGTGGCTTGTTATACCGAGCGAGATAGTACATAGTTGATATTACCGATGCAGAAGGGGTTTGCATGACATCGCAACCAGACAGGCCTATGAAAAAAAAGGGGAAGATTCCTTGGTACGTGTACTTTGGCGGAGCGATGATCTATACCGCTCTCGGCGGTTGGCTGTTCGAGGAATCCTCTCCCCTGGCCATTGTTTGCATCATCAGTGCGCCGATCGGGTTTTTTTATGCCTGGAGGGCCTGGAAACTGGAAAAACAAGACAGAAATGATAACTAACGTCGCATGGCCGAGAGCGCGACCATCGCGTTGTGTCTGCAACCCGTTTTTTCATGGGCTCGGTCACAGGAATCGAACCGTCAGGGCAATTCTCGCGTGGGAGACATGCAGGACCTTCCCGATGAACTGAACCGGGTGAATGTCATTCTTCGCGAGTACGTCGTGATTCACGACGAGATCTTCAAGTTCTCATGGCGCAAGGCGCTCCCGATTCCAGGTTTGTTCAAGGCCACTGACTTCGGGGCTCATGCTAAGACCCTCGATCGGCTGGCGTCTAAACTGGCTACTGTTTCGGCGGCACTGAAGGCGGGGTCAGGTTCGTTGGAGGGATCCCGCCAATACATAGAGACGCTGCTCGAAACTATCAGAGCTCTTCGAGACATTTGCCGGAGGTTTTACGAGCAGAGCCATGGCGATTTCGTCAAGTATCCGATGGCAGAATATAACGCCGACCTCAAGGCCTATGAAAACCTCGTGAACAAGTGCCAAGAGTTCGGGGTTGCGCTCAATCAGCGCCTACACAGTGAACACGCACAACCAAAGGATTGAACCAACCTGTCCAACTGTCTTGCGGGAAGGGCGCCTCTTCCGCTATCCGCGCTGGAGGCCGATAAATCGAGAAGGGTAGCGGCGTATGTCAAGCTGGAGGAGGTGGCGGTTTCTTCTTGGGCTTCCTGTCTCTATCCATTGGGTTCGGCATGAAAAACCACCAGCCGAGTATGAACAAACCAATCGTCCAGACGGCCATGATGATCCAGCTTCCCAGAGATGCCATTTCCATTTATCGACTCCTTGTAGAGTCTGATTTTAATACGGCTACCATAGCCTTGTCGAGGCGCTTGACTTTCCCGCTTTCATCCGTCGCCGCTAACCTGGCCGATCCTTCGACAATGACACGCCGGGTCTCCCGCTCTCTAATCACGTGCGAAAACGTGAGGGAAGCTGCCGTCAGGTCTGAGACGACAGTTTCGACGATCAGCCGGTCGCCATAACGGGCCGGAGATCGGTAATCCACTTCCGCATGCACCACGACGAACACCGTGCCTTGTTGCATGAGCCCCCTCACTGACAGCCCGTGCTCTTCGAGATAGTGCGTCCGCGCCCGCTCGAAATACTTGAGATAGTTCCCGTAGTACACCACCCCGCCGCAATCGGTGTCTTCGAAGTAAATTTTAACTTCCATGGGCGCCCGTCGCTCGTATCTCGTGAAGCGTCGTTCGTTAAAGACGCTTGATAAGGTTTCTGAGCATTCGCCATTCGTGATCGAGTTTCTCCAAGAGACAGTCCTGTCCTTCCAGTTCAATGAACTTCAGCTCGTTCGCGATCTCGACTTGAGTTTCAAGCTCGGCGCACGAGCCCAAGGCAATTGTAGAGGAATCGGTGATATTCCCGGTTGTGTTTCCGATTAAAGCCTTCGGCCACGTTCGACGGAAGCGACACGGCCGCACGTCGCATTTGTGACGCTAATCCATATATCTCGTCCCGAGGAAACTCTGCGGTCACTCTATACACTTCGATGACTATATCCTTGCCTAGCTTCCATACTTCGAGATCTCTGAAGTTGGTGACCTTCATATCCTCCATACCCTCAGCAACACCTCTCTTGTGTCTCGCGAGGCGTCGCTAGCGCTATGGGATACACTCCGCGAATCGCGCATTGGGATCTTCTCATGACACTCATGTGTCACTATTCCTCAACCACGAGATACGCTTCAAGCTTCACGGACAACGTTCTTTAGAGGCTCAGCACCGGAAACTTCGGTAACGATGTCTCGCTGACGCCCGATAGTTTGACGACCACTTCGTACAGCTGCTGCACCCGCTCGGCCTTGATCGGGTCGAAACCGTGGCCGAGGATGGCATGATTGGCGGCATCGAGCAGCGGTTTCATGGTCGGCCACTCACGCAAGAATGCTTGGCCCATTGGATCGCCTAATCCTGCCAGTGTTCGAAACTGTGCCTGTAGGGACAACTTGTATTTGCCGTCGATATCTTCCAGCCAGCAAGAACGACAGGTTTCGCGCATCGCCTGTGGCAACTGTTCCGGCTGCACATCCCAGGTTTTGATCGTGAATTGCTTGAACAGTTGTCGCTGAGCAAAGGATTCGAGTGCACGGACGAGCGCAACCATGGCTGTTTCCGGATCGTGCAGGCCATGCAACCTCCGGCCGGCATGGGCCAGCAGGTCGTGGGGCTGCATCTCTTTCACCGGAGTCGGATCGAGGACGAGCTTCTCCAAGAACCCCGCGTTCGCTTTGATGGGCGGTAACAGCGACGTGAGTCCTGGAGGTCCGCCCCATAGGGACGCCATCTCTAAGGCCTTCACGGCAGTTTTCAATTTTTCCCAGGCTTGACGGTAGAGAAATCGCTCCCATAGATCGTAACCATCAGCCAGGTCTGCGAAGGCACGATAGAACGGTTTCTGCCCGCCGCTCACCCGTGCTTCGACCTCGCGAAACAGCTTCGCTGCTGCGGCAAACAATCCACGGTTGAACAGCTCACAGCCCTCTCGACGGGAGACAGATGCCGCCTCATCCCAGGGATTCCCCTGTGTCCATATGAACGGCTGCCCGGCTATATCGACCCTGTCCCCCTCTTGTCCCTCTCGTGCCGGAACGAGCGACACGATCCGCGAGCTCATCGGCATAGTGGCCAACGTCAGCGCTCCGGCCATGGCCGGGGTGGCCCCAGTCACATCGACGACGAGTTCGCCCGGCTGCACCTCCCATGTACGCAACATATCGGGGAGTGATCGTGCGAGCGTCTGATAACAACCCACGACCTCGCAGGGTTCATCCATCACAACCCAATCCCACCGTCTAGGCATGTGCTCGATCTTCGGCTGGACTTCGGACTCGACGAGTGACTTCGCCTCTTCAGGCAACACGAAGCAGAGCGAATCCGGCTGCAGGCGATTGATCGAATAGACCGCCGCCGCTGTATGGTCGGTGAGGGCGATCACTAAAGCCTTGATTGGTTGGTCTTGCGCCATTTCGTGCGGACTATAGCATAGGACGGCGTAAAAGCCTTCCGGCTTCGTTCTCGCTTCGCTCAAGGCCGCAACGTACGGGGGGATTTTCGGAAGTTGGAATCACTCGAGGAACCTTTCCGTTCGCCAAGAATCATTGAAAGGCGAGCGGCTCACACGAAGTGCGGTTTGTACTTCAGCGGTTTTTCGCTCGCCGCGGCCTTGCCGGGAAGACTTTTCCCCGGCCCTATGAGTCATCGCCACATTAGGCGATCAATTCGCGGTTCGTTCAATGCCTTTCCCGAAAAGGTAAAAAGTTGTAACCGTCCCGTGAATCACGTTTGACAGGTGAAGACAGGTTGCCTAGAATCGCTTTTCATGAAAGAACGTGTTCTCAGCGCATTCGCGGAAAGCGCAACCGTCAAGCAACAGTTTGTGCACGAGTACGCCGATCGCATCGTGCAGATTGCGAAGCTGATCGCCACGGCTTTTCGCGACGGACACAAGGTGCTGCTCTTCGGCAACGGAGGCAGCGCGACGGATGCGGCTCACCTGTCCGCCGAGTTCGTCGGGCGGTATAAACGCGAACGTGCCCCGCTCCCGGCCATCGCTCTGGCCACCGATATTGCTGCGATCACGTCCATCGCCAACGACTACGGTTTCGACGAACTCTTTGCCCGGCAGGTGCGCGCCCATGGGCAAAAAGGCGACGTCGCTATCGCCATCAGCACCAGCGGTAACTCGCCCAACGTCTTGAAGGGGGTGGAGGCCGCGCACGCCTGTGGCCTCACGACCATTGGCTGGACCGGTGGGACCGGAGGGAAACTGGCAGGCTTGGTAGAGTATCCCTTCGTCGTACCCTCGACAGTTACGGCCAGAATTCAAGAAAGCCACATCACGCTCGGCCACGTGCTGTGTGAACTCATCGAGGAACAGCTCATTGGCAAAGTCTCTTGACCGGCAGCGGTCCCCCGTCACGACTCCGAGTCTGATCCCGCCGATTGACGTGACGGATCTTACGACGTATCCGCTCAAGAAACGGCACAGTAAGGTTCGTGTGTCAGACTGTGCTCGTCCCTGGCGTCGAGGGGATAGCTTCAGCCAATTCTATCGATCGCTACCGGAAATCCTGGGGGCGAAAACGTTACGCGCAGTCGCCAAAGCCGTCGCGAAGGCTCATCGCAAAGGCCGGCCGATCATCGTGGGACTCGGCGCACACGTCGTGAAAGTCGGATTGAGCCCTATTCTTGTGGACCTCATGCAGGAAGGGATCGTGTCGGCCGTGGCCATGAACGGCGCCGGGATCATTCACGACTTCGAATTGGCGCTCATGGGGCATACGTCGGAGGAAGTCGACGCGGAGATTGACGACGGACGCTTCGGGATGGCGGAAGAAACGGGCCGCATGCTGAACGAGGCGATCGTCCGCGGGGCCCACGATCGCGAAGGTCTCGGTGAATCCGTCGGTCACTACATCAACCGGCGCCAGGGGCAGTTTCCTTATAGAGAAACGAGCATTCTGGCGACCGGCGCACGACTTGGTATCCCGGTAACCGTGCACGTTGCCGTCGGCACCGACATTATCCATATGCATCCTGCCGCGGACGGAGCCGCCATCGGATCAACCTCGCTGATGGATTTTCGACGACTTGCAGCCGTTGTCTCAGGGATGGAGGGAGGCGTGTATCTCAATCTCGGCTCTGCCGTCGTATTGCCGGAAGTCTTCCTGAAAGCCGTGTCACTCGGGCGCAATCTCGGTCATGATCTGACCAATATTACAACCGTGGATATGGACTTTCTGGCGCACTACCGTCCGCTCACCAACGTTGTGCGCCGGCCGACCCAGAAGGGGGGAAAAGGCTACTCTCTGATAGGCCACCACGAAATTATGGTGCCGTTGCTCGTAGCGGCGGTGCACGAAGAATTGGGGTGATCCCATTCGCATGTCCCCATACAGACTCCCTCCGGTAAGCGCGCATCATCTGATCGAGATGTGGAAGGAATTGAATGGACATTACTTTGCGGGCCTGTTGCCCCCGATCGATCTGGTCTGGAGTCGCCGATTGACCTCTTCGGTTGGTATGTTCGTGAGTCGTCGAGGACCGCGGCCACGACTGGATCGTGACGGCATTCGACCTCCGACCAAGCGAGAAATTCGCCTTTCCCTTCCCCTGCTCCAACAAGTCGTCCGACGGAGCGAGTATGGCAAGCAGGAGATAGCGAGCACGCTGGCGCACGAAATGATTCATCAATGGCAATACGACATCCTGAAGCGGAGGCCGAATCATGGAGTGGATTTTCTCCGCAAGATGACCGAAATGAATCGGGACGGGGCTTTGGCAATCACTATTTACCATTCATTACAGAAAGAAGTCCTCGCTCTCACGCGATTCGCCTGGCGCTGTCGGCAATGCGGACGAGTGTACCGGCGCCAGAGACGCACAATTCAGCCGCGCCGGCACCATTGCGGGATCTGCAGGGGATTATTGCAGGAGCTGGTGGGGTCTGTCAGTCGAGTTCTGACCAAATCTGAGCGTGATTCCTATAAGACAGCGTCTCACTCTCAACGTCCCTTGCAGTCGGTTCAATTGTCCTTTACCTTCTGACAGGATGCTGAAAAAGTCCGCTGGCGAAAAGGCCGTGAAGCGTCCTTCGTGAATCGTATTTCGTGGGAAGGCGAAGCTGATAGCGACCCGCGTGTAGTAGGGGAAAAAACCATCTTGTACTTGTTCGAGGGGCACACTATCGGCCATATGCTATAGGCTCTTTTTTTCGGACGAAAGACGAATACCGTTTCACGAACAACGTGCTTAGGGATGATCCATGCGTTGGGCGCGCCAGATTCTCTTCGGGGACGTCGACGCCATGTTCGCCTCAGCAGCTGTGGTGAAGGACCCGAGCCTCGCCGGTAAACCGGTGGCGGTCGGCAGTCCACCACCGCGCGGGATTATCGCGGCGGCCAGCTACGCCGTGCGACCGTTCGGTATCCATTCGGCGATGCCGACGGTGAAAGCTCTCCAGCTCTGCCCCAACCTCATTCTACTTTCTCCTGATCGGCCCCTGTATCGCCGGCTGCATGAGCAGATGCAGGCCGTCACCGATCAGTTACTCCCGCTCACCGAATGGAGCAGCATCGACGAGTTTTACGCCGACACGACACAGCTCCAGACCCGTCATCCCGATCCTCGCTCCCTCGGACAACTCGTCAAGGATGCGCTGTACGAGGCCACAGGATTACGCTGCACGATTGCCGTCGCGACCGGCAAGACTGTCGCGAAAATAGCCGCGGATAGCCACAAACCGGATGGACTGGTGACGGTCCCGCCTGGTACAGAAGAAGCATTCTTGGCGAAGCGCCCTCTGCGTGCATTGCCGGGGATTGGCCCCAAGACCGCTGCGCGCCTGGAACCGCTCGGAATCAAGACGATCGGTGATCTATTGGACCAACGCCGGGATCAGCCCTTGCGCTATGTATTTGACACGCGCCTCCACTGGGTTCGAGATCTGGCGCGGGGAATCGACCATGAGCCGGTAGTGGCAGATCGTGAATCTAAGAGCCTCAGCCACGAAACCACTTTCGAACATGATACTCACGATCGCCATTTTCTTGAGGGAACCCTGCGCGAATTCCTCCGCGACCTGGCGCGAGATCTCCGACAAGAAGGACTGGCTGCCGGATCCTGTACGGTGAAGCTCAAAAACACCCGTTTTGCCATCACGACCAAGCAGCATCGCTTTCCACACCCGCTCAACTACGATCCCGACATGTGGCCGACCGTCAGACAAGCGTTACAGGAACTCATTCGGCCCGGCGCCGAATACCGATTGGCCGGACTCGCGCTCGGCTCCCTGATTCCGGCGCCATCCGGACTGTTCGATCAACGACGGACGAAAGCCATCGAGGCCATGGACGCACTGATTGCCAAACACGGACCGTCTGTGATTGGGCTAGGCAGTGTAAGGCGCGACGACACCGAGGAGTGATCTGTCTCTTTCCATCCATGCCTTCAGCCGGTATGATGGGGCCATGTCCCTAAAGATCATGAGCAGGGAGCGACTCGCCCCCCTCCTGCAACAAGCCCGCACGGAGAAGAAACGGATCGTTTTTACCAATGGCTGTTTCGATCTCATGCACGTTGGCCATACGCGCTATCTTCAGGCTGCGAAAGACCTGGGCGATCTCCTTGTCGTCGCCGTCAATAGCGATGCGTCCGTCAGGAGTTTAAACAAGGCGCAGGATCGGCCGATCGTTTCGGACGCTCAGCGGGCGGAAGTGGTTGCTGCGCTCGGCTGTGTCGATTACGTGATCCTGTTCGACGAACCGGATCCCCGAAGTCTGATTGCCGCGTTGCAACCGGATGTCCTTGTTAAAGGCGGAGATTGGGCGATGGACCGCATCGTCGGCCGCGAGATCGTCGAAGCCCGCGGCGGAGTCGTCCGCACCATTCCCTTGGTTCCCGGCGTCTCCACCACGTCGCTGATCGAACGCATTCGCTCAACCACCGCCTAGCAGGATGTTAGAACAAACGGCTAACAAGAAAAAGGTTGAAGCTCAGGCCAAGGTTGAGACAAATAGGGTCTGATCCTTCGCTTAGCTTCGACCCCAGCCTGCACCATGTCCGATACGATCTCTACAACATCAGCGTCCCAGTGGTTCGTTCCTGTCGCCTCGGCGCTGGCAAGCAAAACAGGCCGACCCTCCGTCACCGGCTTGCACGGTTCCACCACCGGGCTTGCCCTCGCCACGCTGATGCATCCTCAACTAGGCGCACAAGGAAATCGATCGTGGCTGATCGTCACAGGATCGGACGAGGCGGCCGAGCGCCTCTTTGACGACTTACATTTTTTCCATGATCTCATCGGCCTTCCGACGGCCTCTCTCGCCCTGTTCCCAAGATGGGAAACCTTTCCTTACGAGGGCAGCGCTCCTCATGTCGGTTTGATCGCACGCCGGATGAATACCCTGAATCACATCAGGACCGCACCACACACCTGCCTGGTTACCTCGATCGCGGCCCTGATGCAACGGCTACTGCCCGTCACGACCTTCTCCCTCACCACCCTGCAGTTTAAGTTGGGCGGCACGATCGAGCGAGAGGCTCTCACAGGAGGACTCTTGCGTCTGGGTTACCGACGAGTCTCGGTGGTGGAAATTCCTGGCGAGTTCAGTATTCGAGGTGGCATTGTGGATATCTTTTCCACGGCCTATGCCGACCCGCTTCGTGTCGAATTTCTTGGCGAAACGATAGACTCACTCCGCTTCTTCGATCCCGCCACGCAAAAATCCACCGGGAAACTGGACCCAGCGGTGGTCCTCCCCGCGCGGGAATACATACGTGCGGAGGCATCGCCGGATGCCCTCGCTCCCATTCCAGCGGACGCGGAGTGGCGTGCACCGGATCTCTATCCCGACATGGACAGCCTCTTCGATTACTTTATCGAACAGCCTGTATTGGTCCTGGATCAACCAGCTGCGTTAAACGAGGCCTGCTCGGATCTTTGGAGTAAGATCGACGACGGCTATCTCCGCCACGCGGATCGAGACGCCATCGCACCTTATCCATCGCCGGAACGGTTGTTTCTCTCCTGGCGGGAACTCACGGATCGTACGAACGGCTGGCCTACGCTCGCGCTCGAGCCGCTGACCGCGAGCGATGCATCCTGGAACCCGACCCAGGCCTTTCCCGCTCAGACCCCTGCCAGCGCCGGTCTTGGGTCTAGAGGAATGTCCTTCAGCCAGACACTGGCCATCATGGATCGCCTGCGAGAGGAGTGTCGCGTCGTGCTCGTCGCAAGAAGTCGCGGTCAGGTGGATCGCCTGCTGGCGCTCTTGCACGAACACGATGTGCCGGCGATGGAATGGACAGCGGGCGCCTGGACCGCTTCCGGAAAAACCAGAGCGCCGTTTTACGTCCTGCACGGCGATGTATCCGCGGGATTCATTGCGCCGGACTTGCGACTGACCGTTCTCACGGAGGAGGAACTCTTTGCCAAAGGCGCGCGTCATAAGCCGCAGGCGAAGAGTAAAGTCGCAACCTTTCTTTCCTCGCTGGAAGACCTCAACGTAGGCGACTATGTCGTCCATATCCAACACGGCATCGCCAAATATCGAGGCCTCAAGCGCCTCTCGGTGCAGGGGTTCGAGAGCGATTATCTGATCCTGGAATTCGCCGCCGGAGACAAGTTGTACGTTCCCCTGGAGCGACTGAATCATGTACAGCGGTATAGCGGGGCGGAAGGCCATACGCCGCGCCTGGAACGGCTGGGCGGTGCAAGTTGGGCTAAAACGACCGCGCGGGTGAAGCGAGATATCGAGGAGATGGCCCACGAGTTGGTCGATCTTTATGCAAACCGGGAACTCGTGACGCGCCATGCCTATGGATTCGACAGTACGATGTACCACGAATTCGAAGCCGCGTTTGAGTACGAAGAAACGACGGACCAACTCAAAGCGATCGAAGATATTACACACGACATGGAGTCCAGCAAACCCATGGACCGATTGGTGTGCGGCGACGTTGGATACGGAAAAACGGAAGTGGCTATGCGGGCGGCCTTCAAGGCGGTAGAAGCCAATCACCAGGTGGCGGTGCTCGTTCCCACGACATTGTTGGCTCACCAACATTACGACAATTTCGCTGAGCGGTTCGCCCCGTTCCCGGCCCGCGTGGCATTACTCTCACGCTTCCAGTCGCCGAGGGAAGCCAAGGCCATTCTCAAAGACGTGGCGGCAGGCGACATCGATGTGGTGATCGGAACACATCGACTGATCCAAAAGGATGTGGTATTCCGCGACCTGGGTCTTGTGATCATCGACGAGGAACAGTGGTTCGGCGTCAAACATAAGGAACGATTGAAGCAACTCCGCACCCGGGTCGATGTCTTGACACTCACGGCCACTCCGATTCCTCGAACCTTGCAAATGGCTATGGCGAGCGTGCGCGACCTCTCGATTATTGAAACTCCTCCGGCAGGCCGTCTTTCCATTCGCACGCAGGTTGTCAGATCGAACGACACACTTATCCGGGAAGCAATCCTGCGTGAGCTGAGTCGGGGCGGGCAGGTCTACTTTGTACATAACCGAGTCGAAACGATGGAAAAGACGGGAGCCTGGCTTCAACAGCTGGTGCCCGATGCGCGCATCGTGATGGCCCATGGGCAGATGAACGCCAAACCGCTCGAAGCCGTAATGCTCAAGTTCTTTCGCCGGGAGGCTGATGTATTGATCGCTTCAGCCATTATTCAATCTGGCATCGACGTACCCCGTGCCAACACGATCTTCGTCAATCGTGCCGACATGTTCGGTCTTGCGCAGTTGTACCAATTGCGCGGACGGGTCGGGCGAAGCGGCGAACAGGCCTATGCCTATTTTCTGATACCCGGCGAGGGGCGGTTGAGCGATGACGCTCAAAAGCGCTTGACCGCCATTCAACAATTTACCGAACTGGGCGCCGGCTTCCGTATCGCAGCGGCCGATTTGGAAATCCGGGGGGCCGGCAATCTCCTCGGAAAACAGCAATCAGGACACATTGCCGCCATCGGCCTCGATCTCTACATGCAGATGGTCGAACAGGCCGTCCAGCGCCTCAAGGGCCAGGTGGTGGAAGAAGAGCCGGACCCCACCCTCCGGCTCAACGTCTCCGCCTTTATTCCTGAAGAATACATCGCCGACCCCCACCAGCGTCTCTCCTGTTATAAACGGCTCTCATCCTGTACCCAAATCGGAGACCTTGCCCTCCTGCATGGCGAAATGCAGGATCGATACGGACCGGTCCCGGATTCCGTCGAGCGGCTGTTCGAAGTCATGCAGATACGGATTCAGGCCAAGGCCTTACGTTTGAACGCGATCGAACTCAAGACCAATTCCGCCGTCGTCACGCTCGACGCCAAGAATCGAATCCCAAGTCAAGCGATTCACCGGATGATGGATCGCTACAAGAATCGGCTGTGCTTCCTGTCTCCGCTCTCGTTCGAAATCCAAATGCCGCATCAGGACTGGTCATCCATCTCTCGAGAACTCACCGCAATCTTGCAAAGCCTGGGAGGCTGTGATACCAACACCACGATGCCCCCACAATCATCTCGCTGACAAGGTTTCTTTCGCGTATGACTCGATCATCGAACGGTTCCACGAGCGCCGTCGCCGGCCTGCTCTTCACTCTGCTCGCCGGTACGATCGGCGGCAGCTTTCTTCTGCTCATCGGCTGCGGACAACCGCCCGAGGAGAACGTGCTGGCTTTCGTCAACGGCCGACAGATTACGCAGACCGAATTCGACGCCCGCTGGGGTGAACTGGCTGAGGCCACCAAGGCGCGCTATCTGAAAGAAGGGGGGAAACGCCTCTTTCTCGACGAACTCATCACCCGAGAGCTGCTCATGCAGGAAGCGCGCAAGCTCGGACTCGACCAGAATGATGCCATCCGTGACAAAGCACAACGCTACAAGGAACAACTGATCCTCGACGAACTCCTCAAGGACCGGATCAAAGCCAAGGTTGAACTCTCGCAGGAGGAGTTGGACGCCTTCTACGAGCAGCATGCCAACGAACTTCTCACGCCTTTGAAAGTACGAGTGTCGCTGATGCTGCTGCCCAATATCTCGGCCGCGAAAGATCTCGAAAAGCAAGTCAACCAAGGGGGACATTTCGCCCAATTTGCGCAGCGCTATTCGATCGACAGCAAAACGAAAGCGAACGGAGGCGATCTCGGCCCCTACCGCAAAGGACTGGTCATCCCCGAAGTCGATGCAGTCATTCATACTCTCAAGCCCGGGATGATCAGCGCCCCGATCAAGACGGAAGCCGGCTATTACCTCGTCATGATTACGCCGCTCGACAAGGAAATCATTCAGGCAGACGTAGCGGTTCGAGAACGTCTCCGTCAGGAACTGCTCAACGAGAAGCGCCGGAAACGATTTGATGGGGTCATCGCAGACATCCGCGCGAAGGCGAACATCCGCCTTGCCGATGCCTCCCGCTATGTGACCGACGAGGCTGGCGCACGCTGAGTCGTCGCGGAACAAAATTGCCCTCCTTCAGACTCTTCAAGTCCTTTACAATTCGTGTACAATCC
The DNA here is from genome assembly GCA_035457905.1 of Nitrospiraceae bacterium. Taxonomy (GTDB): domain Bacteria; phylum Nitrospirota; class Nitrospiria; order Nitrospirales; family Nitrospiraceae; genus Palsa-1315. The sequence goes on along the minus strand of DATIAT010000107.1, from coordinate 2,523 downwards.
GTCGGACCCCCAGCGACCGGCCGACTCGCTCGGCTCTTGGCGGGGTCTCTATCCATGATGAGGATCAGCCCGCAAATCACGATGACGCCGGACTGGCTGAAACGCACGATGTTCCTCGCACTCGGTGTGATTGCACAGGTGTCTCTTCTTTCAGCCGCACAGGTCGAAGATGGAATCGTCGCGATCGTCAACTCGGATCTCATCATGCTGTCCGAGATAAAACGGGAACTTGCCACGGAACGGGAGCGGATCCAGAAAGAGTATCGTGGTGAAGCTCTTGCTCGTCGCCTGAAGACGGCCGAGTATATGGCGCTGACTTCGATGATCGAGCGCAAGTTACAACTCCAGGAGGCCAAGGCGCGAGGCATCACGGTCACCGATCAAGAAGTCCAGCAGGCGATCAGGCAGATGAAGCAACAGGGAAAAACGATGGACGAAATGAACCCGTCAGACATGAAGACCGTCCGAGAACAGCTGACACTGCTCAGGGTCGTGGATCGTGAAGTGCGGAGTGGTGTGATGGTCGCGGATTCCGACATGAAACGGTACTTCGAAGAGCACCGGGATCGGTTTGCGCTTTCGGAAGAATACACGCTGAGCCAGATTCTTATTCGTCCCCGCTCGCCGGACGATACGGCGGACGCGAGGGAGAAAGTTCGTGAGGTGATGGCTCTGCTCAAGCAGGGGGAGACTTTCGAGGATCTGGCGCTGCGCTTTTCCGACGGTCCGAACGCCTCACATGGAGGTCGCCTGGGCTTGGTGCGTCAGGGAGAACTCCTGCCGGAGATCGAGCGCGCCATCACAAACCTGGTGCCCGGTGGCATCTCGGAGATGATCGAGACATCAGAAGGCTTTCACATCATGCGCGTGGACGACAAGAAACCCAAACAGTTCCGCCCATATGAGCAAGTCCGCGCCGAAATCCAGGGACTCGTCTTTCAGCAAAAAAGCGAAGATGCCTTTCAAGCGTGGCTGGCCAACCTCAAGAACAAGGCCTACATCGACATCAAGTTCGAATCCGCTCTTTCAGGACAGCCCACAACCGCTCCCGCCCCTCGCCCGTCACCGACGAGTAAGGAATAACCTCGTCGCCCTCGCCCAATCCCAGCCCTACCTGGAGCCGACGCAGCGCTCCGACACGTTCGCTCATCTTTAACTTGTCCACTTTGGTCGCCACCACGATAGGAGGCCGTCCGACTGACAGCAGCCATGCGATCGTCTCTTTGTCCTGTTCACTCAGCACCCGGCTTTCCACCAAAACCACCACCGCGCGCAGCTGTTCACTGCCGTCGAAGTACTGCTCGACTAACGGCGCCCATTGAGCCCGCACCGACTTCGATACCCTTGCATAGCCGTACCCCGGCAAGTCCACCATCACGAGACGCGCCAATCCAGGATCGTCGCTGGTAATTCGAAAGAGGTTGATCAAGCGGGTCTTTCCCGGTGTGCGGCTCACCTTGGCCAGTCCCTTGCGCTTCAAGAGAGAGTTGATGAGAGAGGACTTTCCGACGTTCGATCTCCCAATGAAGGCAACTTCAGGGAGATCGCTTCTCAGAAACTGTTCTGGCCCCGCACAACCTCTGATAAACTCTGCAGTGAGGATTTTCATGCCGCACCCATTCGCATGTCAGACACCATGATATCGGCGCAGGAGCTCATGGTTTCTGTGATACGCAGCCTCTAATGCGGAAGTCAACTGCACATTCCCGGTCCCGCGTGAAGGCCTTTCTCATCATCGGCTTCTGCCTTCCGATCGGCGTGGTCCTCTTCATCTGGTTGCTCGAAATGCCCGACATATCGGCCTTGCGTGCGAAAAATCCAACCGTGACGGCTCTGATGGAAACGCGACAGGCTCAGGCCAAGGCCCAAGGCCACACCGTCGGACGCCATTGGCTCTGGGTGCCGCTCTCGCGAATATCCCCCTACCTCCGCCAGGCAGTCGTGGCTGCGGAAGATGCGTCGTTCTTCACCCATGAGGGATTCGACTGGGAAGGAATTAAGGATGCGGCTTTCTATAACATCGAAGCGGGCGAATTCAAGCGTGGCGGAAGCACCATTACTCAGCAACTCGCCAAAAATCTCTACCTGTCATCCGAACGGTCCCTGCTTCGAAAAGCGCGGGAAGCTCTGATTACACGCGCCATCGAAAATCACCTCACCAAGGAGCGTATTCTCGAACTGTATCTCAACGTTGCCGAGTGGGGGCAGGGCGTGTACGGGGCCGAGGCAGCGGCTCGCCACCACTTTCAGAAGTCCGCGCGCGACTTGACAGCCGACGAGGCCGCTTGGCTAGCAGCCATCCTGCCGTCCCCACGTCGATACGATCCGCTGCGAAAAACGACCGCCTTGACCCGTCGCCACGAGCGGATTCTCAATCAGATTGATCAGGAAGAAGACACACAGCCAGTACCGTAACAACCTTGGATAAGAGGAGCGGCCTAAGGATCTGGAGGATGCTCTGCCGAGTCGCCGACCTCACGACAGTCTCGCTCGCCGAAGATCGCCGACTCATGGGTATAATGT
>DATIAT010000106.1:0-67407 GCA_035457905.1 Nitrospiraceae bacterium | reverse complement strand
AGATCCCGCTCCCTCGCGTTCTGAAGAGGGCATCCATTTCGTCGAAGAACACGATGACGGGATGACCGTCCGCTGCCCGCTCTTTCGCCTTCTTGAAGACTTCACGGACTTGGCGCTCGGATTCACCGACATATTTATTGAGCAACTCGGGACCCTTCACGTGCAAGAAGTAACTCCGTATTTCCTTGCCGGTAAGATGCCCGAGCTTCTTGGCGATAGAATTCGCAACGGCCTTGGCAATCAAGGTTTTTCCGCACCCCGGCGGTCCATAAAGCAAGACACCCTTGGGGGCGCTCAACCTGTACTCTGAAAACAGGGTCGGATGAAGAAACGGTAACTCGACCGCATCGCGTACCTGTTCCAACTCGTGCTGCAATCCGCCGATGCGTCCATAATCGACATCGGGCACCTCTTCCAATACTAATTCTTCCGCTTCGGACCTGGGCAGCTTTTCCACGACGTAGCCGGAACGGGGGTCGTAGAGCAGATGATCTCCGACGCTCAATCGTTCGGCCAGCAGCGGGTCACCGAGTTCAGCGACTTTTTCTTCATCGAAATGCAACGTCACAAGGGCACGATTCCCTTCCAACACGTCTTTCAGCCGCACGACTTCGCCCTGGATATCGAACCCTTTGACTTCGATGAGGTTCAGCGCTTCGTTCAGAATCACTTCCTGCCCCTTGCGCATCGTCTTTCCATTGATCGATGGGTGCACACTGACTTTCATTTTCCGTCCGGAGACATAGACATTTCCGGTTCCGTCGGCATTGAGACTGGAAAAGATGGCATAGGCTGAGGGAGGTGCGGTTAATTTCTCGACTTCTGTGCGCAACGCTTCGATCTGGCCCTTCGCCTCCTGGAGGGCAGCGACGAGCTTTTCGTTCTGCTTGGTGGCTTGTTCGAGTTGGTAACGGGACTGGTACAGCCGGCGGATTTCTTCTTCCATCGACTGAATTTGCACACGAAGCTTCTCAACCTCGCGAACATGTTCGTCGTTTCGTTGTGCCACGTCCGTTTCTCCTTCTGTCAACCGCTTCGTGATGTGCGTGACGGAATCGCGGAGAGACCGGAACCGACTCGGACTTTCTTTCTTACCGTCCATGGAGCTGCCCGGGAAAATCGAATTTCCTTGCTCAATCGAGAAGTCCTTGTCTGCGCCGATTCTATCATCCGTTCCTGGAGGGGTCAACCGGAGGACGGCATCCTGCAGCGCGATGACGCTGCGTGATGCATATCACGGCACTCGTGTCACGGCATCGAGTAACTCGCGCGTCGCCGACTCCACATCGTGTGCGCTGAGAACCGCTGTGATCACCGCTGCGCCGAATGCTCCCGCACGCCGCATTTCACACGCACGCACCGCCGTCACTCCGCCGATTCCAAAGATCGGGATGTGAACCGATCGACAAGCCTTTTCAAGAGTGTGAATGCCCAGTGGGGACCCGAATATTTTTTTGGACGGCGTCTCGTAGATCGGGCCAAGGACGATGTAGTCCGCTCCCTGCGACTCCCCCTCCGTCGCTTCATCTACGGTATGCGCGGAAATACCCAGAAGGCGCCGCGGCCCCAGTAACCGCCGTGCGGCTGATACCGGCAGGCTGTTGCTCCGTAAATGAACGCCGATGCCTTCCAGTGCCAATGCAACATCGATCCGATCGTTTATCAGAAGTTGAAACCTGCTCGAAGTCGTCGCGGTCTGCACCTCGCGCACAAGCGTCACGAGTTCCCTGACCGAGAGATCGCGCTCACGGAGTTGAATCATGGGTAATCCGACCGTGAGCACCCGCTGCAAGAGTGGGATCAACGGACGACCGAGAGTCTCATGTCGATCCGTGACGACAAGAAGACGGCTGGAGAGTTTCAGCATCGGTGAAGCATTGGATCAGGACTGCAGAGCGGGATGCTCAAAACGTTCGTCCAGCGAGGCCGCAGGCGAATCGAAACCGCAGGCGTACCCTCGGGGGTACGTTGAGGATTTCGATGAGCTGAGAACGAAGCTGGCGAACGTTTTCAGCATCCCGTTAGAGCATACCTTCGATGGGACTGCTGGCCGTGGCATACAATTTCCGCGGAATCCTCCCCGCCTTGTACGCCAGCCGGCCAGCATACACCGCATATTTCATCGCCTCAGCCATCACGATAGGATCTTGAGCCCCGGCAATGGCCGTGTTCATGAGTACGGCATCTGCTCCTAACTCCATTGCAAGGGAGGCATCGGACGCAGTGCCGACGCCGGCATCGACAACAATCGGCACTTTGATCATTTCCATGATGATTTTCAGGTTATATGGATTGCGAATACCGAGCCCCGATCCAATTGGCGCCGCCAAAGGCATAACGGCGGGACACCCGATATCGACGAGCTTCTGAGCGACGATGGGATCGTCGTTCGTATACGGCAGCACGATAAAGCCCTCCTTGACGAGAATTCTTGCCGCTTCGATCAATCCGGCCGTGTCGGGGAAGAGGGTTCTCTCGTCACCGAGCACCTCTAACTTGATCAAATCGGACACGCCAGCGGCTCTAGCCAGGCGGGCATAACGTAGGGCATCTTCCACGGTGTAACAGCCGGCGGTGTTGGGAAGTATGGTGTATTTCTTCGGGTCGATATAATCGAGCAGGTTTTCTTTGGATCGATCGGTGATATTGACGCGTCGCACTGCCACCGTCACCACATCGGCCCCCGAGGCCTCAATGGCTTTTTGCGTTTCGACAAAGTCCTTATACTTCCCCGTTCCAACAAACAGCCGCGATGTAAACTCACGACCGGCAATGATTAACCGATCATTCTGCATGGACTAATCCCCTTCCTCTACCCTGCATATCCATCGGTGCGCCGCCGCCGATGAAGCTTAAGATTTCCACTCGATCCCCTTGTTTCAAACTCCGGTGATCGAAATCCTTGCGATCCATAATTTCCAGATTCAGCTCCACCGCCACACGCTCAGTCTTGATGGCAAGTTCGCGCAATAAATCCCCCACCGTGGCGCCGGCTCGACAGCCCCGCTTCTCACCGTTTACCTGGATCTGAATCACCTCCACCATGGTGTCTTAATCCTAGGGGAGCAGAATTCCTAATGTCAATGAAGCCACCCGCAGCCAAGGGCACCCGGCGAAGGAGAAGGCCGCCGGTCGCCCCCCATACCTTGCGCCCGCATCTCCAATCGCGTCAGAATATCGCGATTACAACCTATGATATCCACCCCCTGGCACAACCAACAAGTTGCATCCATCTTTCGATCGATCGCAGAACGGTTAGCCACTCAGCGGGCCAACCCCTATCGGATCAGAGCTTACCGAAAGGCAGCCGATACTATTGAGGCTTTGCAGGAAGACATCGCAGATATCGCTTCACGCCAGGCGTTGGAAGATATCGATGGGGTCGGCAGGGAATTGGCAGAAAAAATTCAAGAGTTTCTCAGAACTGGAATGATCCAAGCCTATGAGACATTGAGAACACCTCTCCCGGAGGTCGTGAAAGCTTGGGCTCAATTTCCTGGACTATCTGAATCGCTCGTGGCATATCTCTATACCCGCCTCTGCATCACCACCCTGCGCGATCTTGAACGGCTGGTGCGATCGCATTTGCTACGCACTGTTCCAGGATTCACAGGATCGGAGGAACGGCTGCTGGAGGCAATTATCGCCTCCCACCAACAGTCCGCCGTTAAGAAGCGCGAGGAAGCTCCTTAAAGATCTTCCAGGTCTTCAGCATTTCGACTGCCTTTTGGAGTTGCACATCCTGCTCAAGCGACGGGTCCCCCGAAGCTTCCGCGAGAGGAGACTGAGGCACGGTGCCGTTCTTCTGAGTACCCTCTTCCTGTCCCTTGCCGTTTGGAGCCGGTTGATTCTTTTCCGGTACGACTCCGGGCTTGCCCTGCTTTGACTCTCCTTCCTTTTCACCGGGCTTCGTCTCACCTGGCTTGCCCGCAGTAGCGGGCGGTTGAGCCTTCACGATGATGTCGGGCGTAATGCCGGTCGACTGGATCGAGCGTCCTTTCGGCGTATAGTACTTGGCTGTTGTCAGACGGAGCCCGGACCCATCTCCCAGCGGAAGAATCGTTTGCACTGATCCTTTACCGAACGAAGTCGTGCCCACAATGACTGCTCGCCCATAGTCCTGCAATGCGCCGGCCACAATTTCAGAGGCACTTGCCGATCCTTCATTGACGAGAACGATCATTGGAGCATCGTCCATCTGATCTTTCCCCTTGGCGATCCATTCATCTTTCTTGCTTTCACGTCCTTTCGTATAGACCACCATCTTCCCGTTGGGGAGAAACTGCTCGGAAACCTCAACAGCTGCTGTCAGCAATCCGCCAGGATTGTTGCGAAGATCGAGGATCGTCGATTGAAGCTTCTGCTCTTTGAACTGCTTGAGCACTTTACTCAGATCACGCCCGGTCGATTCTTGGAATTGCGTGAGTCGAATATAGCCGATATTGTCCAACACCTTTGACTTCACACTTTCAATCTTGATGGTATCGCGAACCAGGGTAAATTGGAGCGGTTCGGGAACACCCTCCCGCTGGATCGTCAAACTGACCTTCGAGCCCTTGGGTCCACGCATCTTTTGAACGGCATCCATCAATGTAAGGTCTTTGGTCGTCTCGTCATTCACCTTGGTTATGAAATCACCTGCCTTGACCCCGGCCCGGTAGGCTGGCGTACCCTCGATGGGTGCAATCACCGCCAACCGGTTCTCTTTCACGCCGATCTGGATGCCCACGCCCCCGAACTCGCCCTTGGTTTCAACCTGCATTTCCTTATACATTTCCGGCGTCATGTAGGCCGAATGCGGATCGAGTGTTGAGAGCATCCCACGAATGGCCCCCTGAACGAGATCCTTTACCTTCGTTTCCTCGACGTAACTCTTCTGAACTTGGGTCAGCACCTCGGAAAAGGTCTTTAACTCCTCATAGGTTTCCGTGGCGTGCCCTGTCCGCTCCAACCCCTTGCCGAGCAGCACACCCAAGACCAGCGACACGATCACCATCGGAGCCAATATCCAGAATCGTCGTCGGGGGTTCTGTTCCATCATATGATGTCCTTTCCTCTTCCCATTCTCTACCGCCTCGCCAACCATTTGAGAGGATCAAGGGCCTCCGCCCCCTGGCGCAACTCAAAGTATAGAGTATTTTCACCTGTCATGCCGGTATCTCCTGTTTCGCCGATCGCCTGCCCCGCTACGACCTGCGCTCCCACTGTCACAAGAATCTTCGAAGCATGGGCATACAACGAAAAGAACCCGTTCGCATGATCGAGTATTATAACGAGTCCGTACCCTTTCAACCAGTCGGCATAGACAGCAGATCCCGGCATCACTGCGCGAATGGCGCTCCCCTCGACCGTCTTGATCTCGATCCCCCTCCGCTGCACGAACGTATTGAAGGTCGGATGTTTCTGACGACCGAAAAAGGAGACGATACTCCCGTCAGCCGGCCACGGTAAACCACCCTTCACTCCGTGAGGGACAATCCCCCCTGTTGGAGGTCTGGCTGCGGCGGCGCGACGGCGCTGTTCCAACTCGCGCAAGAGACTGTCGATGCGCGACGCCGACCGTTCCAATTCCTGAAGGGCATGTTCATAAGACTCTTTCTCATGAGTGATCTTGGCAAGATAGATCTTTTTTTCCTTCTTAACCGATTTCATCTGGGCCAACTGCTTCTCGGTACTTTGCTTGTAGGACAACATCCCGACCCGAGCTTCTTCCCGCTGCCGCTCCGCCTCCTCCATGCGGGCCATATCGGCTTTGAACGTGCCCATTAACGCATAATCCCTTTCGGATACTGCCGACAGATACTGAAGGCGGCGCTGGAAATCCCCGTATGAGTCCGAAGCCAGCAAGGTCTTCCAATATCCAAAACGACCCTCCATATATTGCACTCGAAGTCGGGCGAGAATGGCGTCCTGTCGTTCCCGGACACTCACACGCAACCCAGCAAGTTGCGCATTGATGGCCTGGATCTCCTGGTCTTTCTTTTGCAGTTTTCGACTGATCTCCTGATGGGCCTGTCGGTAGTGCAGTACTCGTTCGTCGAGTGTCTGAATTCCCTGTAAGAGAGACTCCCGCTTTTTCCCTGCTTCATCTGCCTGTTTACGCGTCTCTTCGATCTGATTTTTGAGTTGATCGAGAGCCTTCCGTTCTTTCTCAATTTTTTCGGTGATCGTATCGGCAACCGTAACCGCCGGCCATAAAAGACCCACGAGTCCCCAGACGATGAACCCGGCGCCGAGTCCTGTCCAACATTTCATGCCCTGGCCTCGCCGAACCGCCGTATCGACACGAAACTGCCGGCAAACCCAAGCCCCAATCCCACTGCGACCAGGGCAAAACAAACCGAGGGAGGGAAGAACGCGATAAGGTTTTCGAGCCCGGCGAATCGTCCCGTCGTACGCATTTGCTGCCGAAATAATTCATACATGAACTTGAGCATGATCAGCGAGACTGCGCTGCCCAAAGCGCCGAGCATGGCGCCTTCCAATAGATAGGGGATCCGGATAAAAGCGGTCGTGGCCCCGATGAGGCGCAGAATGGTAATTTCGTCCCGCCGAGCGAACAGCGTGAGGCGAATGGTATTGGCGATAATGGTCACAGCAGCTGCCGAGAGAACGATGCCGATACCGATAGCGATCAACTCGATCGATCGAATCAGCGTTGCGAGCGCGTCGATCCAATCCTGATTATAATCGACCTTGGAGATGCCGGCGATCTGCCTGACTCGTTCCGCCCAACGCTTGACCGCGTCCGGCGAGCGAAACGACGGACTGAGCGCCACCACGAAGGAGGCCGGCAAGGGATTCTGCCCCAACCCCTCGAGCAGATAGGACTCCGATGGGAATTGCGCCTTGAATTCTCCCAGCGCCTGCTCCTTCGAGATAAACAGCAATGAGGCGACGGCGTGATCGCCCCGCAACTGTTGCTCCACCTCAGCGACCGAGCTGGCGGCGAGTCGCTCATCAAGATACACGATGATCTTGACATCGTCCTGGAGCCATCCGGCCGCAGCCCGCAGATTGACATAGAGCAACAAGAAAATGCCGACGCAGGCCAATGTGAAGGCCGTGGTCAAAATGGCAACCATCGTCGTCGTCCGGTTGGTCCGCATATTGACCCAGGATTCCCTGAGAAGATACGAGAACGTCCTCACTCCATCACCCGCTGTTCCGGCAGCAACCGACCCTGTTCGAGCGTGAGCACCCGCCGATTCACCTGCCCCATCACCTGAGGATCGTGCGTTGCTACCACGACGGTCGTGCCGCGCGCATTAATGAGTTTGAACAAATCGATGATCTCGGAGGTCAGCGCAGGGTCTAAATTCCCTGTCGGTTCATCCGCCAGCAAGACGACCGGACCGTTGACGATCGCACGCGCAATACAGACGCGCTGCTGTTCTCCTGTCGAGAGACCCGGAGGCAGATGATCCCGCTTGTGCTCGACGCCGACCGCCCGTAATGCCTCCGTGACTTTGCGGCGAACGTCGACGGAAGAAATTCCTTGCACTAGCAACGGCAGCGCCACATTGTCGAAAACGGACTTCTTCGGCAACAACCGAAAATCTTGAAACACCGTCCCTACTTTTCGGCGCAGATACGGAATATCGGATGGTTTGAGCGTCGTCACGTTCTTCTGATGGACGAAGATCTGCCCTTCGTCGGGTCGTTCAGCCCCGATGAGCATCCGCAAGAGCGTTGATTTGCCAGCTCCACTGGGCCCCATCAGAAGGACAAATTCTCCTTTGCCGATCTCGAAGGTAACGTCAGCGAGTGCCGAACGCTGATCATACCGTTTCCAAACATGGATTAACTGAATCATCGTCGCCTACCAACGAAGATCGTCTCCGGAAACTTCGAATGCGTTCTGAATATGCTCGATCTGCGGGGCGACGGCGCCCGCGCCTTGCAGCAACACGACGTCGAATCTGCACGGCCGATCTTTTATGTGGCGGCGGGCCAAATACTGAGCCGCCAACTGGATCAACTTCTCTCGCTTTCGTTCATGAACGGCATGGATCGCTCCGCCGAAGGTGTCATTTCGACGCGCCTTCACCTCGACAAAGACCAGTACTCGGCCGTCTTCAGCCACAAGGTCCAGTTCCCCTAAAGGCGAGCGCAGATTACGCGCTACGATCCGATACCCTTTCTGTCGCAAATACTCCTCTGCCGCCGATTCCCCTGCTTGACCAAACCGCCTCCGGGGATCAAGAGTGGTCACTGGTTCATCCTTGAAGATCCGCCCGGCCGCTACATGAGAGAACCCCTCCATTGCCGCTTCCACCCAGGACCTGTGCAACCGGAGCGAATGTGCGCCGATGAATCGCACAGGGGCCGTACTGCGCCAACCGCTGCAAATGCTCCTCCGTCCCATATCCCTTGTGGGAGAGGAAGTTATACTCGGGATAGGTCCGATGATAAACCACCATCATGCGATCGCGCGTGACTTTTGCCACGATCGACGCAGCGGCAATCGAAAGACACAGCGTATCACCTTTGACGATAGAGCGTGAAGGAATGGTGACATCCGGCCATGCCACGGCATCGATTAAGAGACAGTCCGGCAAAGGGGTGAGTGATGCCAGCGCGCGACGCATGGCTAGACGCGTTGCCTCCAAGATATTGAGGCGATCGATCTCCTGCTCCGTGGCAACTCCCACTCCAATGTCGCGCGCCCGTGCGACGATCACGTCGTAGAGTCGTGCCCGTTCGGACTCAGAGACTTGTTTCGAATCGTTCAGACCAGCTAGGCGACAACGAGTAGGCAGGATCACCGCCGCGGCAACAACAGGGCCGGCCAAAGGCCCCCGTCCGGCCTCATCCAAGCCGGCTATTCGGCGATAGCCGCGCCGTCTGGCTTCCAGTTCAAATTCGTCGGTAGGTCCCACGATGCGACTGCTGAGAGGGCGCACGAAACTCGTAGTCGATGGAACCAGAGAATGAAATTATGCTTTTGAAGCCGGGACGGCTTCAGCCGGCTCTTCGGCCTTCAGGACACCGCCAGGTTGCCCTTTTAGGCCTGCAATAAACTCCCGATCTTCGACCTTGGCAAATTTCCCCTTCTTCCGTCGGAGATAATACAGTTTGGCCCTGCGCACCTTACCCTGGCGCATAACCTCGACACGCGTGACGATCGGCGAATGAAGAGGGAAAATCCGTTCCACACCGACACCATAGGAAACTTTGCGTACCGTGAAAGTCTCCGTGTTCAACAGCCCTTTTCGAGCGATGACCGCACCCTCAAACACCTGAATGCGCTCTTTCTCCCCTTCTACCACTTTCACGTGCACGCGGACCGTGTCTCCGATTTCAAAACTGGGCGACGACTTTTTTCTAAGAGACCGTTGCAACCTTTCCAACCGATTCATGTAACTACTCCTCCTCCCCGCAACGAACAGGCGTTCCCGGCACACCTTCACGAATAAGTTCTTCCAGCAATTTTTGATCTTCGAGACTGAAGACCCGATCCTGCAAAAGATCCGGACGCTTCTGATAGGTGCTTCGCAGTGCTTCCTTCCGGCGCCACAAACGAATGGCTTCATGATGCCCTGAAAGCAACACCTCTGGCACAGACATTCCTCGAACCTCCACAGGTCTCGTATAGTGCGGATATTCGAGCAAGGCGTCCGAGAACGACTCTTCCTGAATCGACTCCGGATCGCCCAGCACGCCTGGAATCAAACGGACTGCGGCATCGATAAGCACCAACGCGGGCAACTCGCCTCCGGTCAGCACATAATCTCCTACTGAAACCTCCTCCGGTTGCAGCGAGAGCCGCACTCGCTCATCGACCCCCTCGTAATGACCGCAGAGGATGACAAGCCGGCGTGGATCGTCCGCCAGATTTTTTGCATAGGTCTGCGAGAAGGGACGACCGTGCGGAGAGGGAAACAGCAGCCGAATCCGTTCTCCAGCCTCCACATAACCAGCCTGGATCTGTTCCACCGCACATAGAATGGGTTCGGCCTTCATTACCATCCCGGCCCCTCCGCCATACGGCACGTCGTCTGCCGCCTTGTGGCGGTCCATTATATAGTCGCGCAAGTTGCGCACGTGAACGTGCAGCAGGCCTTTTTCTTGCGCTCGCTTGAGAATGCTCTGGCCGAACACCGGCCTCACCATGTCGGGAAACAGTGTCAGAATGTCACACCGCATGGCGATCCTCTATCAAGTCATCGATACCTCGAACCGTCATTCGACGGCGCGCAAGATCCACCGAAGTCACAAAGCTCCTCGCGGCCGGAATGAGAACTTCTTCAGTCCCATTTCGGACAACGAAAACCCGGTTGTCCGGTATCTCTAGAATCGTCTCAAGCACACCGACCTCACCGCCTCGTTCGTTCTCGACCGTCATGCCGATAAGATCACATTCGAAATAGACATCCGAAGACAACGCCGACGCCGGAGAGCGGGGCACCTGGATCAATCCTCCTCGCAGCATGACGGCTTCCTCCGGCGTCGTCACACCTTCAAGGCTCATGATGTAGGTCGCGCCGGCACGCCGAATATGCGTCACAGCTCTCTCGACGGTCTCTCCCGTCGGCTCCAAGACATATACTCGCTTCAGACGGTCTAACCGGCCAGGCACATCACTCAACGATCGAACCTTGACCTCGCCTCGTACGCCGAAGTGGCGCTCGATCTTGCCGACCGTTACCAGGTCTGCTTGAGCAGTCGTCATATCCTAGGCACCCTTCTTCTTCGCCGCCTTCTCCGCTTCAAACTGCTTCCATACTCCAGACCGTCGGAGCAGCGTCCGGACCGTAACGGTCGGCTGGGCTCCCTGGTGTAACCAGCTCAACACCCTTTCATGCTTCAGCTCCGGCACCGCCGGCTCCTTCAAGGGATCGAAGATGCCAAGAATTTCTAGAAACCGCCCGTCACGCGGCTTGCGGGAATCCGCTGCCACGACACGGTAAAGCGGTCGTTTGTGTCGCCCAGTCCTCGTCAATCTCAGATGAACTGCCACTCGACTCCTCCTTCCGTATACGCACCTGTGATGATGGTTCTCGCCTCTTATCTGGATCGCAGAAGCTGTGCGAGCTGCCGACGCCCTGCCGATCCCGCCATGACTTTGGCGATTTTTCTCGCCGACAGAAACTGTTTTATCAATCGATTGACCTCTTGTACGTTCGTCCCACTCCCTCGAGCAATCCGTTTTTTCCGGCTTCCGTTAATGATCGTATGATCGCGCCGCTCGCGCAGGGTCATCGAGTCGATCATGGCGCACACTCGTTTCATCTCCCGCTCAGGCACCTGCCCTTCCATCGCCCCCTTGAGCTTCTGACCGCCCGGTAACATACCTAAAATCTGTTCCATCGAACCCAGGCGATTGACCTGCCCCAATTGAGCGCGGAAATCCTCCAGCGTAAGCGTGCTGCCAGTCAGCCGCTGTTGCGCCTCCTCCGCCTGCTCCCGCGAAAAGGTCTCCTGGGCCTTTTCGATCAGCGAGAGGACATCCCCCATTCCGAGAATGCGCGAGGCCATCCGATCGGGATGGAACAGTTCCAGCGCATCGAGCTTCTCGCCCACACCCAGAAACTTGATCGGTTTACCGGTCACTGCCCGTATGGACAGCACCGCCCCGCCCCGAGCGTCTCCCTCAACCTTGGTCAGAATGACGCCCGTCAGTCCGATTCGTTGATCGAACCGGCTTGCCATCGTCACCGCGTCTTGGCCGGTCATGGCATCTGCCACCAAGAGGGTCTCCTGCGGCTGCACGGCTTCTCTCACCGCCGCCAATTCGCCCATCAGCTCATCGTCAATGTGGAGACGTCCACCGGTATCCAGCACGACAAGATCGTACCCCTGGTCTCGTCCTCGCTCTACACCTGCCTGGCAGATACGGACAACATCGGCCTGGGAGGCCTGTGCCTGATCAGCGCGATGTACATCGATCGCAAGATCGCGACCGAGACTCGATAACTGGTCACCGGCCGCCGGACGGCGAGGATCCGCTGCAACCAAGAGAACCCGTTTCCCCTGCGCTTTGAAATAACGCCCGAGTTTTCCGCAGGTTGTCGTCTTTCCGGCCCCTTGGAGACCCACCATCATCACGACGGTGGGAGGATTCGAAGCGAGAGCCAGACCTGCTCGCTCACGGCCCATCATCTCCCGCAGTTCGTCCCACACAACTTTGACGACCTGGTGTCCAGGGGTCAAACTGTGAAGAACTTCCTGCCCAATGGCTTTCTCACGAACCCGCTCGATGAAGTCCTTGACGATCTTGAAGTTGACATCGGCTTCAAGCAGTGCGAGACGAACCTCTTTTAAGGCTTCTGCGATGTTCTGTTCGGTGAGAACACCGGAACCGCGCAGCTTTTTTAAAATCTTGTCGAACTTTTCGCTGAGAGTATCCAGCATGGCGCCACAAAATAAAAAGGCAATCGAAGCTTTGCCTTTAGATCTCCGATCGCCTCGAAAATTCTAGCAAAAGAGCACCGGCGAGTCTAAAGGACGACGCAAGATGAAGTCAAGGGAATGGAGACGTCATTTTATTGACATGTCATAGGCCTTTCGTTATGGTCCAAATGATCCTACCGCTGATTCCTGCTTCCGTGAGACTACACAGAGAGCGAAGAGTAACGCGAGGCGATTGCCGTGAGAAAATCATACTTGGTTCTGCTCATTTTCGTTCTCATCGGTGGATTACTGGGCGGAGTGCTGGGAGAAATCCTCCGGGTCATGGCCCCCCAAGGCACGATTCAGACGATCTTCGCCACCAATTTCACCCCGGGCATCAATCCGCCGCTCACCATCGACTTGGTCCTTCTCAAGCTCACCTTAGGTTTCGAGATAAAAATCAACTTGCTTAGCCTTGTTGGGATGTTCTTAGGTATCTATCTGTACAAGAACGTCTAGCGGTCCGCTGAGAAAGCCCGCCACTATGAGAAAACCGCTATTGGGTTTGTCTCGTTTTTTTGGTCGAACGAGGCCACCCAGATAAACAAGACAAACCAGATGAACCAGGAAAAACGGATTAGCTGTCCGGTCTCAATTCTAATTCCCTCATCTTCAACGCACGAATCCGGTTTCGTAGAACTGCGGCCCTTTCAAACTCCAACTTCTTGGCGGCGGTCTTCATCTCCGTTTCCAGCTGTTTGATGATCTGTTCCGTTGATTCTTCTGTTTCATAGATGGCCGACGACTCCGCGACCAGGCTCAGTTGTTCAGCATCCATATTCCGCGTGGCATATTCGAGTGAGAGGACATCCTTCTTGATGCTTGCGGGCACAATCCCGTGCCTGGCATTATATTCTGCCTGTAGGGTGCGTCGACGGCCTGTCTCCGCGAGCGCCATTTGCATCGAATCCGTGACGGCGTCACCGTAAAAAATCACACGGCCCCGCACATTTCTGGCTGCACGTCCGGCTGTCTGGATCAGCGCCCGATAGGACCGGAGGTACCCTTCCTTATCCGCATCGAGAATTGCCACCAAGGTGACCTCCGGCAGATCGAGTCCTTCGCGCAGAAGATTGATCCCTACCAGCACATCGAAGGTCCCGCGCCGGAGATCGCGTATGATCTCAGCCCGCTCCAGCGTCTTGATATCGGAGTGCAGATACCGCACCCTGATCCCGAGATCGTGATAGTACTCGCTCAAATCCTCCGCCATGCGTTTGGTCAAGGTGGTGATTAACACCCGCCCTCCCTGTGCCGTTTCGGCCCGCACCTCCCCCAGGAGATGATCCACCTGACCTTTGGCGGGGCGCACGTCAATGACCGGATCCATCAAACCGGTTGGGCGAAGAATTTGTTCGACCACCTCTCCAGCGGCATGGGCCAACTCGTAGGGACCCGGCGTAGCGGAGACGTACACGGCCTGGCTGAGACAGCGCTCAAATTCGGCAAACGTAAGCGGCCGGTTATCGATTGCCGACGGCAACCGGAATCCGTACTCCACCAACGTGCGCTTCCGAGAATAGTCGCCTTCGTACATTCCACCCACTTGAGGAATCGTCGCATGGGACTCGTCAACAATCAGTAGAAAGTCTTTGGGGAAATAATCGAGGAGCGTCGGAGGCGGCTCGCCGGGCGCGCGGCCACTGAGATGCCGCGAGTAGTTTTCGATGCCGTGGCAGTACCCCATCGCCCGAATCATTTCAAGATCGAACTTGGTGCGTTGCGCGATCCTCTGAGCTTCAACGAGCTGATTTTGTCTCCTGAAATACGCGATGCGCTCGTCCAATTCTTCCTCGATGCCCGCAATCGCCCGCTCATACCGATCCGGCGCAATGAGATAGTGCGTGTTCGGATAGACTGCAACTTTCGAAAGTTTCCCGAGTGCCTTCCCCGTAAGCGGATCGATTTCGTAAATCGTGTCGACCACGTCGCCGAATAACTCGACTCGGACGGACACCGCATCATTGGAGGCCGGGAAAATCTCAATAACGTCGCCGCGGGCCCGGAAAGTTCCGCGGTGGAAGTCCATGTCGTTCCGGGCATATTGGATTTCCACCAGTTTTGACAAGATCTTCTCGCGCCTGATCTCCATCCCCTCCTCGAGAAAGACCACCATATCGTGGTAGACCTCAGGCGACCCCAGGCCGTAAATACAGGAGACTGACGAAACGATCACCACGTCGTTCCGCTGAAGCAGAGCGGTCGTCGCCGCATGCCGCATCTGATCGATTGCATCGTTGACGGAAGCGTCCTTGGCAATGTACGTGTTGCTTTGGGGAATATAGGCTTCCGGCTGGTAATAATCGTAGTAGCTGACGAAGTACTCCACAGCGTTATGGGGGAAAAACTGCTTGAATTCTTGATAGAGCTGACCGGCCAGCGTCTTGTTATGAACCAACACCAGCGTAGGCTTTTGCACCTGCGCGACCACATTGGCCATGGTAAAAGTCTTGCCGGATCCGGTAACACCGAGCAGGGCTTGGTGTTTCCGGCCAACCGAGATCCCGGCGACCAACTTATCGATGGCCTGGCCTTGATCTCCGCATGGCTTGAACGAGGCTTCGAGTTGGAACAGCGCCATGGAACGACCTTCAGTCCGGATTATTCATGAATGCCGTCGCGAGACGTTCGAGACCGCAGCCCGCCTGGGATTCTCGCAAGTAAGGCCGACGGAGGCATACTCGCAGTCCGTCGAGGAGGCCGAACGAGAAAAGTCCCGCCGGACGAGAGGATCGGACGACGTAGCAGGCATTCATGAATAGCCCTGGCTTAGTCGCTATCTTATCATCGTAAGTAACACCGCGCACAACAGACGAAAACCCTTTAAGGACGTTTTCGGGCGCTAAAAACTTCTACTCAGGGTGGGCCTATGAACGACGAGAGAACAACGCCGGTAGGCTTTTTCAACATTCTGCCAGGAAGGAACTCACGGGGCTGCCTGTCAGGCAGCCCCTGATCTCTATAACACTCGCTATATTTCAGTACCGATCGCCACCACCACGGCCGCCACGACCGCCCCCCCCGGTACGAGGCTCTTGGGGGCGCGCTTCGTTGACAGTCAATGTGCGACCGCCCAACTCAGTGCCGTTCAGCGCAGCAATCGCCGCCTGTGCTTCTGCCTCCGAAGACATCTCCACGAATCCAAACCCGCGGGACTGGCCGGTGAACTTGTCTGTGATGATCCGGGATGACGTCACCCCTCCATGAGCTGCAAACAAATCGCTCAGCTGTTGCTCGGTTGTGGAATATGGCAAACCGCCGACATAAATCTTCGAACCCATTGGGCTCCTCCTTTGAGAATGTATGTTGTCTTGGACTCGAGAACAAAGTGAGGAAGGGACGGGCCGAAGACGCAAACACCATAGCGGCTCGAGGCTGGCTTCCGATCAAATTCCCGGGCAGAACCAAAACAACATCTGTCTTAGGCCTTGTCTCTTTCTGTGGTATCACCACCAGGCCTTTCGCGCTGATACCCACCGGCTACTCTACTCCTCGACTCCTTCAATTGCAAGCAAGTACGTAACCTCTTGTGATGCCGTAAATCCAAGCTAATAAGGAGCGGGATCGGAAAGTGGGCGCTGAGAAAAAAGCGGAATGGCGTGCAAGCTGTCTAAATCCATTGCTGTTTGCCCACGAACGAGGAGTCCGACTCGACCGATCGTCAGCGCCTGATCTTCGACCGTCACCACGAGATGCCCGTCAAAGAAGGTTTCGATGAAGTCCTTGCTGAGAATGCTATTCCGCTGGATTCTCATCGTATGCCAGGAGACTTCTTTGGGGATAACCGGCGACCATCCGAGCCTCGTCTCCTTTCCATCCACCACGCGACTTATTTCAAGCGTCTTTGTCGCAAGATCTATCACCGCCGCATAGAAGTGCAGAGCATCCCTTACTCCAAACACCACACCGCCTCCTCCCATCACAGTGTCAACGGGAAATCGCATCCTGACTGACACATCCGGATATTCATACTGAAATCCGTTGGCGACGATCAGACGGTAACAGCTGACGACTTGGCACGATGAGTTCACGGCCAGAAAGTTAGACGGCGATGGGGCATCCGTGTCCGCCTTGATCGTCCAGTCCGCAGCCGGCCCTTCGCCAAACTCCAGCATCGAGAATCCGACAGGAAACTCACCAGACTTCTGTTGATCAAAGGTCCAGCGATTAAACAACCCCCCTTGGGCCTGGCTTTTCAAGTTGGCTTCTTTTTCCGCCCAGCTCTCTGGCTGAACAGCGTGGGACCACTCGATACAGAAGCTCCACTGGTTGACGATTATGGCCAGTGCGAGCGCAACAGAGACCCTGCCGATACACCGAGACTTCACGTTCGTGCCGCGCTCGTTTTCATCTATTTTCTCAATCACTTCTTATTTCTTGAGCCGTTTTTGAGGTCAAGAATGTCTTGCTGAAACCGATCGCGGGCAGCCATGATTGCCTTTCGTCGTTGCCACCGGCCCCAGGTCCACCACCGAAGACGATCCCGAAATGTAACGACTGGGGGTTGACTGCTTCCACCAGGGGCCTGTTGAAAATCATAGCCCCGTCGCGATTCACGATTCTCGAAGAATCGGCGATAGAGATGATCGTACAACCCTTTGCCTAAATCGCCTACAGCCACAGGAACTCCCTACAATAACTCGTCCAATTGATGGCTTTCCGTCACCGGAGGCGAACAGGTCTGGCGTCGACAGACATAGGCCGTTGGCTGCCCGTTTAAACTCGTCTTCCCTATGGCGAGCGGCAGGTCGGATTCTCCGGCATGACGAGAAGCTTCAACTACCAACACTGCACGATTCGGCAGATAGCGGCGATGGATAGTTGAGAGCAACGCTTCGGTCTTCGTATCGCCACGAGTTCCGACAACGACAATCTCTTGTGGCGTTGTCAGGTACCAATCCAGCGCACAGAGCATCGCCGACGCACCATAGGCGTTGTGTTCCATCACGCTCCGGAACACTCGAAACAGCTGTTCAGCCCGATCATAATATTGCTGCTCTCCGGTAAACGAAAACAACCGTAACAAGACAGATGCAACGATGGCATTACCGGATGGAATCGCACCATCGATCCCGGACTTCATGCGATAGAGCAGGGGCTCATGGTCACGACTAGTATAAAAACACCCTCCCGCCGCCTCATCCCAATATCGCTCCAAAAGATGATCCATTACCTCGCGGGCCTGCTCCAAATACCACCGATGCGACGTTGCCTCAAACGCGTCCAGTAATGCCGCGACAAGACAGGCAGCATCGTCCAGATAGCCGTTCAAGCGTCCCTTTCCTGCCCTGACCGTACGGTAAATTCGCCCGTTATCGACCGCGTAGTCCAGTAAGAACGTGAGAGCCCTTTCAGCAGCAGCCAGATAAGAGGGACTTCCGAACGCGTAATACGCGTCGAGATAGGCGGACACCATCATTGCGTTCCAACTCGTGAGAATGTTGTCATCCAACTGCGGCCTCATCCGTTGTTCTCGTGCGGCAAGCAACTTCATTCTGGCGGACCGCAGCAAGGACTCAACTTCCTTTTGCGCCTCCGGCCCGAGATGAATCTCGTCCAGCCGATTCAATATGTTCTTGCCTTCAAAATTGCCGCTCTCCGTTATTCCATAGTGCCGGCAGAATTCCTCAGCCATTTCGGTTCCCAACACTGCGGCAATCTCTCCCGGCTCCCAGACAAAGTACTTTCCCTCATGTCCATCGCTGTCAGCGTCCTGCGCGGCATAGAACGCACCGTCGGGATGCGTGAGTTCACGACGGACGTATTCCAACGTCTCTTCCACGACCTCGCGAAACCGGCTCGCTTTCGTGAGACGCCATCCGTCGAGGTAGATCCGCACCAACTGCGCATTGTCGTAGAGCATTTTCTCGAAATGAGGCACCAGCCAGCGACCATCCACCGAATAGCGGTGAAACCCTCCGCCGAGATGATCGTAGACCCCCCCAGCCGCCATGGTTCTCAACTGTAGGAGTACCAGCTCTTGATGGGAAACGTCTTTTGTCCGAGCCGTCTGGCGCAGCAAGAGGCTGAGCGGCGGAACAGTCGGAAACTTCGGTCCTTCACCGAAACCGCCGTGGACTGGGTCGAAAAACTGCCCCAAGTTCTTCGCCGCCTCATCGAGCAGACGATCCGTCAGGGGATCGTCTGACGGCTGCGGTGTTCCGATTCGTCGCAACCCGGCTTTTACCTTCTCCACATTCTTGCTGACATCGTCTCGATGATTCCGATAGGCTTCGACCACACCACGCAAGACATCGGGAAATCCCGGCAGGTTATAGCGGGGCGCCGGCGGGAAATACGTGCCCCCGTAGAACGGCTCTTGTTCAGGTGTCAGAAACATCGTCAGAGGCCATCCCCCGCCTCGCCCCAGGAACACCTGGGCGGACTTTTGGTAGATATCGTCCAGGTCAGGACGTTCCTCCCGATCCACCTTCACGTTGATGAAGTCCCGGTTCATGAGTCCGGCAATCTCGACATTGTCAAAACATTCATGGGCCATCACATGGCACCAGTGACAGGCGGAGTAACCGATCGACAACAATATCGGTTTATCTTCTGCTTTCGCCCTGGACAAGGCTTCTTCGCCCCAGGGATACCAATCCACTGGATTGCCCGCGTGCTGCCGAAGGTATGGACTGGCCTCTGTAATCAGCCGGTTCGGAGAATGGTCCGCTTGTGTCATTGAATCCGTCATTGACCCTTCTTCCTCGAATTTCGTCATACTACATTGGCCTGAAGCCGCTCTGCAACGGACCTTTCGCTCTATGTTATAGTTCTGCGGTCCCTTGTAGGGCTCACGGCATGAATGGTTCGACACATAGCTCCTGTTCCTCCCTTGCGATCGCCGCCTTTCTGGAAATCGCCTTCATTCTGCTTTTCCTCGGGAGTCAGAGTCTTGCCCAATCAGAGGAGGACCATCGTGCATGGCTCCGTTCGCTCGACAGTCTGTCGAGCGAACGCATGCTCGCAGACGTGACGACGCTCAGTG
Organism: Nitrospiraceae bacterium; assembly: GCA_035457905.1. Taxonomy (GTDB): domain Bacteria; phylum Nitrospirota; class Nitrospiria; order Nitrospirales; family Nitrospiraceae; genus Palsa-1315. The sequence goes on along the minus strand of DATIAT010000106.1, from coordinate 48,023 downwards.
GTCCCTCATTCAATGGCCGTCAAACAGGTACAGCGGACGATGCACGCTCGGCGAAATGGGTCACTGATCGGTTTCTTGCCTCCGGCCTCTCATTGGCGGAAGTTCGCTTCGATCCATCCGCTCCTATGAGACCGGGATCCGGAGGGCCCGCGACCGGATTGATGACCACCGTGGTCCCGGTCCCCAGCATTACACCGAACCCCATACTTCGCATTTCGCCGACCGGTAATTCGCCCACCCATCAACTCGGAACAGATTACCTTCCCGTCCTTGATTCACCGTCCGCTGCAGTTCGCGGGCCGATCGTATTTGTCGGTTACGGAATCGTAGATTCGACACAGGGCATTGACGACTACGCCGGAGTCGATACCACCAACGCCGTTGTCCTGTTTCTTCGTGGCAAACCCACCCACTACAGAGGAACGATCAGCCACGCGGACAAGGTTCGTTTCGCACGCCAGAAAGGGGCTATCGGTTATCTCACGGCGACAGGACCGGTGCTCAGCTCCTATGAATCGCGGCGCGGTGTCAGCGGAGGGCCCGGCGCTTTTTATGGGCTCTCCCCCCAATCGGAAGCCATTCCGGGGGCATGGATCAGCACGGACCGAGCCGAGCAGATTCTCGCCGCTCCCGACTATGCAAATCCGGGACGGCTGCATGAATTACAAGAGAAGTTGAATCGCTCGCCTGACACACAGTCGATCAACACCGGCCGTTATGCCTCTCTCGATTGGAAAACTCGCCTGGAGGAAGGCGCCCTGGTAAACGTGCTGGCCTTATTGCCCGGAAACGATCCGCAAAAGACGCGCGAGGTCGTCATCATCGGCGCGCACCGTGACCATTTCGGACGACAGGCGGGTTTGCTGTTCCCCGGCGCCGACGATAACGCGTCTGGTACGGCAGTGTTGTTGGAAGTCGCTCGCGTGATGGCTACGGCAGGCGCAAGGAACGCCAGGACCGTCTTGTTCATTTCGTTCAGCGGAGAAGAAGAAGGGCTCCTCGGATCTCGGCTCTACCTCCAACGGCCTGTCTGGCCTATCAACTCGACCAGAGCCATGATCAACATCGATCATGCTGGCATCGGTAATGGGCGGTTGACAGTCGGTGTAACCGGCATAGAGAAGAGCCTAGCGCTTGAAGCGGGACAGACAGTCGGTCTGGCAGAAAAGGTCGATCTCTACGGGTTCTTTCCCGGCGGCGATCACGTGCCGTTCAAAGAGGCAGGTGTCCCGACCATCACGATCGTCAGCGGCGGTGTCCACCCGAACTTTCATCAACCCACCGATACCGCCGATACGATCAACTCGGAAATTCTACAAAGCGTTGCTCGATATGTCCTGTCATTGATATGGCAACTATCCAATGCGCAATGACCGCAGACACCCTTTCGCCTCTCGTAGGATGTCCGTATCTAGGGGATATCGTCGAGAATGGTGGATTGGATCGCCGGCAAAGGAGGGGTTTGGCGGGGAGGACCCGGAAGTACGAGCGGTGAACCAATCTGGTTGGCGCCTTGGATGAGCCCGATCGTGAGTTGCGGCCCGAGTGTGGTTACAGCTCCGCTCCATGCCTGACCGGTTGTAGGATTCCGAAAACTGAACGATTGGAAATTGTTTCCGGGGTTGTAGAGAAACCCCTGCGTGCCTTGATTGTCGAGATAGTAACTCCCGAGGCCGGGACCCCTGAACAGTGGCGCGACGCCTCCATCGAAGGAGCGAACGCTGGAAATCGATTGACCCCAGGCCTGCGAGATCAGCGATTGCGGCGTATACAGAAACAGCACCAGGATAGACAGGGCCACAGAAAGCACCAAGACCGACAGGATAGTTGGTTTCTTCCGATGACTCTGAAATCTCATTGCAGTTAGACCATGACAGATGGGCACAACATCATTATAGTATGCAGAAAGATTCTTTGTCGATCACAGGGGGCGTTATGGAACAGAATTGCGGAACAAACAGATGGTGGCGCACAGTCGGTTATGCCGTCGGGGTGAGTCTGGTTCTGTCACCTGGGATCGGTTGGGGGCTGGAGATCGACAAGGTGCCGCCCACGGAACGACGAGAGACCATTTCACTTGCCGACGCTGCGCTACAAGCGCTGAAACATAATCTGGATATCAGTATCAGCCGCCAGACCAAGGAGAGCAGGCAAGCCGACATCACAATCGAGCAAGCGAAGTTTGACCCCACGTTAAGTGTGAACGGTCAATTCAATCGAACACTAGCCCCACTGAACCGACCGGTATTCGGCTTTTCACGGCCGACGCTCACCGAGATCCAGAAATTCGACCAACAGACCCAGTCCGTCACGCTCGATGCAACGACAAATTTGCCGACCGGCGGCAACATCGACCTCAACTATAGCCCCGCTCGAACGAATGTCGCTGGAGCTCAAGGGTGTTTTGGACAACCGGTCGGCGCTCCCGGATGTGTTGGAGGATCTTTTCTATTCAACCCGTCCTGGACCGGTGGCCTCGCTCTCACCTTCACACAACCGCTCCTCCGCAACGCCGGGATCGACGTCACCAAAACCTTTATCCGCATCGCCCAGAACAATGCCGTTGTGGAAGAGCACGTCTTTCGCGATCGTGTCCTCACCGTTCTGGCAACCGTGGAACAATCATATTGGGAAGTGGTCTTTGCCAATGAAAACCTGAAAGTGGCGGAGGCTGCCTTAAAGGCTGCACAGGAACTGTTGGCCAGCAACCGTGCGAAGGCGAAGGCCGGCATCATGTCGATCGTCGATGTCTTGCAAGCAGAAGCAGCCGTCGCGGCGCGGGTCGAGCAGGTACTGGTCGCGGAGAAAACGATTCGGGACCAGGAAGATCAGCTGCGTAGGTTACTTAATCCTGCGGAGGAGGATCTGCGTCAAGATGTACGTTTGACCCCGCTCGATCAGCCGGTTGTAACGCTCGAACCTCTCAGTCTGCAGGAAGCTATCGACACAGCCATCGAGCAGCGGCCGGAAATTGTCCAGGCGAAGAAAAACATCGAGTCGAGTGAGCTCAACACACAATTCGCCAAGAACCAGCTCCTTCCAACTCTGTCTTTTCAAGGCACCATGGGGCTTGCGGGACTGGGCAAAGACTACGGCAACTCAGTCAACAGTAACTTCAGCGGGGATTTCTACAACTATGGCGCAGGTCTCGTCTTGAGTTACCCGCTCGGCAACCGCGCCGCCTGGAGCACCTACAGCAAGCGACAACTGGAGGCGAAGAATGCCGAGGCCTCGTTCGTGAGTGTGCGGCAGCAGATCATCGTGGGTGTGCGCGAGGCGGTTCGACGTGTCCAGACGGACTTTAAGCGGATCGAAACGACTCGCTCGGCCAGAATCATGGCGGAGAAGCAGTTGCAGGCCGAGCAAGAGCGCCTGAAAGTGGGGCTCAGCACCACCCGCTTTGTGCTCGACTTCCAACGAGATCTCGCAACAGCTCAAGGAAACGAATTGCGCGCGACGGTCGACTACAACAAATCGCTTTCCAATCTCGCGCGGCACAAAGCCACCACGCTCGACCGCTACAATCTCCAACTGGAGTGACGGTCTCCATGACGGCGACTGAGCCCGGTCTGCCTGCGATGCCCGCTCAGACCGAAGAATGGGGAGCAGCCCTTGCGCTGTTGCCCGTCGCCGCGACACTAGGCTTCTACACTCTTCCCGCCTCGCTCCAGGAACAGACGCCGGTTCTATTCGCGCCGCAGATCATCGCCTACCTCGCCTTGGGGCTTTGGGCCGCCTACAACCGAGGCGTTCTATCCCGCCTCGGGCTGGAGAATAGAAACCTCCGAGATGGACTTCGCTGGGGACTTCCGACCGGTTTGTTTCTGGGCTGCCTGAATACTTTTGTGATTCTTTCGATCTATCCCCATCTGGGCTATGACATCGATTTCCTCAAGAACACGCCGCACGGTCGACTCCCCCTTCTGGTCATGATCCCATGGTTTATATGTGGAATCGCCTTCCTTGTCGAACTGAATTTTCGAGGATTTATTCTCGGACGGTTAGCCGCACTCGAATCGGGGTTTTGGAAATCCGGATTGGCTCAACGGTTTTCGCCTCTCGCCCTTATCACCTGCGCGTTGATATTTGCTTTCGACCCCTTCATGGTGAATACTTTCCAACACCTCCACTGGATTGCCGTATGGGACGGGCTGATCTGGGGAATCATCCGGCTGCGCATGCGCAACCTCTATATCACGATCGTTGCGCACGCGGTCGAAGTCACGACGATGTACAGCGCGGTGAGAACCGCGATCGGGTAGCAATCGTTTCGCTTTTCAATCGATTATCGATGGATGACCTCACTCCGCACTCCGATAGCCCCATGGCTTCATTGCGATGAACCCTTCCTTCTCCAGCTACCTCGTCAACGATGTCTTCGGCGACCCGGGAATCTACGTTGAGGTCCGCTGGTCGAAGCGGGCACTGCTGTTCGATCTAGGCCATAACGACCGGCTCGGACCTACGAGACTTCTGCGCGCGAACGACATATTCATTTCACACACGCACTTAGACCACTTCATCGGTTTCGATGCAGTTCTACGAGTGGCCTTGGGACGAGGGAAGACTGTCCGACTATTCGGTCCTCCCGGACTCATCGACAATGTGCAGGGCAAATTGCAGGGTTACACCTGGAATCTGGTCGATGGTTATCCACTGACTTTGGATGTCCGAGAGTTTCATCCCTGGGAGATCCGACAGGCGCTTTTCCGCGCAACCGACGGTTTCCGCCGGGTTGAACAACCGGTTTGCGCTCTCGTGCCGGAGCCGGTTACAGGTCGATTCATGGTCCTCAACGATCCCATGTTCACCGTACGTGCGGTTTCCTTGAACCATCGCGTCCCCTCATTTGCCTATTCCCTGGAGGAACAGTTCCACATTAATGTGAACAAGCAAAAACTCCGCGATGCGGACTTGCCGGTCGGTTCCTGGCTCAAAGATGTGAAACAGTACATCTGGCAGGGTCAGCCGGATGAGTTCCGCTTTACGGCCTCACTCTATGACGAGCACCGTCGTGAGGAGCGAGAGTTTGTTTTGGGTGAGATCAAAGAGCGGTTCTGCACCATTTCACGCGGGCAGAAGATCGCCTATGTCGTCGATGCCCGGTTCGATGAGGAGAATCAGGCGAAAATTATCGCTCTGGCTCGCGGCGCAGACGTGTTTTACTGCGAATCGCCTTACCTGGACATCGATGCCGAAAAAGCCCGCAGTCGATACCATCTGACCGCCAGGCAGGCCGGTCTCATGGCACGGCAAGCCCAGGTCCGCAACCTGGTTGTCTTTCATTTTTCACCCCGGTATACCGGACAAGGGGAAGCCTTAGAGCGCGAGGCGATGGAAGTTTTTCATGACATTTGAGGAGGACATAGCGTGAATGGATTCTTGAAGTATGCAATGTATTTTCTGCTGGGCGGAGCCATCGTCAGCGTCTCTACCTACCTCGGGTCTCAAGGCAGATCGTTCCTTGCCGCCTTTGCCAGCACCTTCCCAGCCATTACCGGCGCCACGTTTGTGTTGATCTATCTCAACAGCGGCGAGGAAGCGATCGTCAGCTACGCGAAAAACTTGCTGTGGTTTGTCCCTCCCTGGATTATTTATGTCGTTTCCATGATAGCGGGAGTGCCTCGCCTCGGCTTCTGGCCCTCCATGGTCGGCTCACTTGTTCTGTATTTGGGCTGTGTGGGGATAGTGAAGATGGTACAGAAGTAGGCCCACCCTCAGACATACTCGACTTCTTCGATCTGCTGATACGCCGGCGCTAACTCGCACCGCTGAAATGGAGTCGATTCATCTCGCCGAGGGCCGATACCATGTGATCGAGAGCTGCGGTGACGGAACGGCTCGCTGCCTGGGATGGGCCATCGGCTCCAGTCCAAATGTTTGGAGGATTTTCGATCTCGCGCACGTTCTGACAGAACCGGACGATCGTCTGTTTCCAGTGAATGGGGCCTGATCCTTCATTGAGGAAATCGGCTCGATCTTCTGAGAATGGCTGATCGAACTGTGCAGCCCGATGCCGCCACATCTGCTCCATTGCCTTCTGCCGCTCAGGACTGAACTCCAGCCCGTTGGCCCGTTCGTTAAGCGCCGCAAACAGCCCCCCGACGACGTGGTCGACCTCCGACCCGGGAAACACACCGACACAGGCTTGAATGAGCAGATACTTATGAAAGAGGAACACTTCTGCGCGGATGCGCGCTTCGTTCGCGGAAGGATCGTAGGCACGGGCCAGTTCGCGCAGCCCGTCTCCCGACGCCCCTTCGAGGCAGGAGCCCAACAAGCGGGCCAATTGGCGACCGAGCTCGAGATACTCAGCCTGAGGCAGGCGCTGCATGATCCTACTGCTGCTCCACGACGACTGCTGTCCCGTTGGCACTGACCATCAACATGCTGCCGCTGGCGCCGATCGTTTCATAGTCGATATCGATGCCGACAATGGCGTTGGCGCCCAAGTTACGGGCCTGCTCGCGCATTTCGCCGAGTGCAATGTCTTTGGCCTTACGCAGCTCCGCTTCATACGCCGCCGACCGGCCGCCGACGATATCGCGAATCGATGCGAACAAATCCCGAAAGATGTTCGCGCCGAGGATGGCATCTCCGGAAACCAACCCTAAATACTTGATCGTCTTCTTTCCGTCGATACTCGGCGTTGTCGTGAGAATCATGTTTTCCTCCTGTTACGTGTCCCCATCCTCTCACCATTTGAAAGGAATCATCAAGCCTTTCGCCAAATCGCTCCATCCCGAAATATGCTGGTAGAGACCTCCCTTGCCGAATGATCGGATGTCGGAGTAGCTATTTACGCATGGTCCGCGCTACGATCATGTGTTTCTGTGGGGCGGAACACGCGCTGTGGAACCTACCCTTATACCGCAGAATCAGTCTGCAGACCTCATCGTCGAAGGCGCGCGCCAGAATAATTTAAAGAACATCTCGCTCCGTATCCCCCACAATCGGGTCACGGCTATCACCGGCGTCTCAGGCTCAGGAAAATCCTCGCTCGCGTTCGACACGCTGTTCGCCGAAGGCCAGTGGCGCTATGTAGAATCGCTCTCTACCTACGCCCGCATGTTTCTCGACAAGGTCAATCGGCCCGATGTCGACAGGCTGATCAACGTCCGCCCGGCCATTGCGATCGAGCAGAAGAACCCCATCCGCACAGCCCGCTCGACGGTCGGGACCACGACCGAAATCGCCGATCTCCTACGACTCTTGTTCGCCAAAATCGGCCGTCCGGTCTGCCCCGATTGCGCTATCGATGCGCGGAGTTTTCACCCCAGCAGCGTCGCCGACGACCTCCTGAGCCATTGCGGAGAGGCACGAGCGATGATCCTTTTCCCCGTCACTGATCCAGCCCCGAAACAGAACGAGGCCTTTCTCCAATCGCTGTTGTTGCGCGGGTTCACCAGAGTGCGGTGGGGCACGGAGATCCTCGATCTTCATGAGATCCACACCCTTCCCATGACCGGACCGGACCATCTTCATGTGGTCCTCGACCGGCTCGTGATCCGGGAGGAAAACCGGTCCCGCCTCGTCGAAGCGATCGAAACTGCATTTCGCGGGGGCGAGGGCCTGTGCCGCGTGGAGATCGTCGGCCAGGGTCTCCGAACGTACAGCACGGACTTTCGCTGCCAACGATGCGGGCGAATCTTCGAACCGATTCGCCCGGTCCTCTTTTCCTTCAACCATCCGCTCGGCGCATGTCCGGAGTGCAAAGGGTTCGGCAATATTCTCCGTTACGATCCCGACATCGTCATCCCCGACCACCGTAAGTCGCTGGCTCAAGGGGCGATCGAGCCCTGGAGTAAACCCAGCGGCGATTGGTGGCAGAAGCAGATGTTGCTCTCCATGAAGCGGCGCGGAATCGACATTACCGTCCCCTACAAGGACCTATCTCAAAATGTCCGGCAGATGCTCTGGCAGGGAGAAGGAAAGCTGGAGGGCGTGCAGCAATTTTTCGAGTACCTGGAAGGAAAGCGCTATAAGCTGCATGTGCGTGTGATGCTCAGCCGCTATCGGACACCGTTTCCCTGTCCGACCTGCGCGGGGTCGCGCCTCAGGCCGGATGCCCGTTATGTGAAGATCGCGGGAAGAGATATCCATGAGCTGTCTGATCTGACGATCGAAGAGGCTGCCGCCTGGATCGCAGCCCTCGACCTCTCTCCCTATGAAGAGCAGGTTGCCCGCGACATTCTCCGGCAACTGACGGCCAAGCTTGGCTTTCTTATCCGCGTGGGTCTTGGTTACCTGACGCTCTCCCGCCAGACCCGGACACTCTCCGGGGGAGAAGCACAGCGGGCATCTTTGGCCAACCAACTCGGCGCTCGACTGGTCGGCACACTCTACGTCCTCGACGAACCGACCATCGGCCTCCACCCGCGCGACACTGCGACGCTCGCAGGCATTCTGCGCGATCTGGCAGCCCTGGGTAACACGGTCGTCGTCGTCGAGCACGACCGCCAGATGATGCAGGCGGCCGACTACCTAGTCGAGCTTGGTCCCTTGTCGGGCGAGAAGGGCGGCGAGGTCGTCTGTGCAGCGCCGCTACAACAATTTATGACAGACCGGCGGTCGATCACGGCACGCTACCTGCGCGGGGAAGACGAGATTGGAACACCTAGATCCCGACGAAGAGGAAACGGGAAATTTCTTGCTTTAGCAGGCGTCTGCGAAAATAACCTCAAAGATCTGTTTGTCCGTATTCCACTCGGCATGTTGGTTTGCATCACCGGCGTCTCGGGGTCCGGCAAGAGCACATTAGTCGAAGACACGATCTACCGAGCCGTCGCCCGCGTCTTTCGCATAGAATCCCTGCCGATGGGCAAGTTTCGCGCCATTAAGGGGATCGAACATCTCACCGGCGTCAAGCTCATCGATCAGGAACCGATCGGCCGGACACCGCGCTCGAATCCGATCACGTATCTGAAAGCATTCGATGAAGTTCGTTCTCTCTTCGCCTCCGAACGTGAGTCGCTCCGGCGCGGACTTACTGCAGGCCATTTCTCCTTCAATACCACCGGCGGCCGGTGCGACCGATGCGAAGGGAGCGGCGTTGAAAAACTCGAAATGTATTTCTTTGAAGATATCTACGCCACCTGCGAAGTCTGCGACGGGAAGCGATTCAAACCGGACATCCTCTCCATTCTCTATCGCGGGAAAACGATCCATGACGTATTGCAGATGACGGCTGAAGAGGCACTGGGATTTTTCAGCGGTTCGCCCAAGCTCACCGAAAAGCTCCATCTCCTCTCGTCCATCGGACTCGGCTATCTCCGTCTCGGCCAGTCCGCAACCACCCTCTCAGGCGGCGAGGCCCAACGATTGAAAATCGCCGCTGAACTTAAAGACTCATCTGCGAAGAACGTGCTCTACATCATGGACGAACCGACCACGGGCCTGCATGTCGAAGACATCAAGAAGCTCCTGGCGATGCTGCAGAAGCTGGTAAACAGCGGCAATACCGTGGTTGTGGTGGAGCACAACCTCGACGTCATCAAGTCGGCGGATTGGATCATCGACCTAGGGCCCGAAGGCGGCGCAGCAGGCGGACACATCGTGGCAGAAGGACGACCGGAGCAAGTGGCGAAGGTGGCAGTATCTCATACCGGACGATTCCTAGCAGGCGCACTCATGGCGGCTACTGAAAACAATGGTTCCTGACACCTTTGCTTCACTGACAACTTTGCTTCACACCTTTGTTTCACGCACGTCTGGCGAGAAGAGTTTCGAAGCGACTTTGCCGAAGGAGCGAAGAAGCTGAGGCAGTGAGGGGGAAAAGGAAAGCGGAAACTGAGCGAGTTTTTCTCTTCGGTTCTCGAAGGGGTGAGCTGGCTGATCCCCGACTGCGCGCGTCCAGCGAGGGCCTTCCTTCTATCTTACTTCCGGTCGCGGATGGAACGGATGCGCGTCGAGACAGCACCACAGCGCTAAAAGAATATCAGGGGGCATGATAAGGAAAGCATGCGACGGCATGCTGCCCGAAGGGCAGCGTCTTATAGGAGCCTGCGGGGAATGAGAAAGAGCTTCAGCCGGCTGTTTAGGTGCAACGCATGGTGGTGTTGCCGAGACCGCGCGCCGTTCGTCAGCCGCGACTCCCCTACTTTTTTTGCGGCTCCAGTACCTTCTCCCCCTTCTTGAACACTCCGTAAATCGCCTGTGAGGGACAGGCATCCAGACAGAGCCGGCAGCTCTCCAGACAGCGGGCCGCATCGAACTTATAGGGCGGTGTGGAAAGCCAGGCGCCGGTCGGGCAGATCGGAACACAGACGGCTTGATGGGTGCAGCGGTCGGGATGGCGGATGAGGTGGTCACGCACGATCATCATGGGTTTGACTCCTTCGAAGAGACCTTGCGAGAAGATCTCGAACATGTTTTTGTTCGGGAGGCTGCTCACTTCCACTCCTTCACGAGTTCTTTCAATCGATCTTTCAATTCCGGAAGCTGTTCCAAATTGTTGTGAATCGCTCCAAGAATCTTCTCAACCCTGGCCGACTTAAGAGCGTCTTTGTCCCTCTTGAGCAGTCGATCATACTCCTTATAGGCCGCCTGATGCACAGGCTCGAGGAGACTGCGTGCCTCCTTCAACGCTTCTCCCAACTCATAGGGCTCCGGCGCCATCGGAGGCACGATGGTAAAGGTGCCGTCGGTACACACCAGCACTGCGGCGCCCTGTTTCCCTTTGAGCGGGATGACAGCCTTAATAGTTTTTCCCGCCAAGGCGTCCCAGTTGCCGAGCAGCCCGGGAAACTGCTTCATGAAAGCCACCTTTTCCAGGTTGGCTTTCCACTTATCTTCGACACCCATGAAAATCCTTGCGGTGCGACACTACGATTTGAGCGGAGAAAGGGTCGTGGGAGCCGGGTGATCGGGCATGACGAGACGGGTCACGACCTCCCCCCTGATGACGTGACGCTCCATGATTTCCGTCACGTCGGCCTCGGATTTGACTTGATACCACACACCTTCGGGATAGATCACGACGCTCGGCCCTTGGGCACAATGATCGAGACACCCGGCTTTATTGGCACGTACGACATTTTTCAAATTCAACCGCTTTGTCTCCTGCTTAAAACAGGCGTGAAGCGCCTCGGATCCCAGTTTTGAGCAACTCCCTCGGGGATCGTCGGAATCCCGTTGGTTCGTACAGACGAAAATATGACGGGCGAATCTCGGCACGAAACAGTTCCTAGGCCTGCATCGTCGCGGTTTGCATCCGCCGAAGAAGTTGTGTGACGTCGGCTACGGTTAGAAACTGGGAGTGGTCTGCCACTCCGATGAGAATCGTCGAAATCTCTCGCAGCCGTAACGAGGCGCGTTGAAATTCTTCCTGCGTGGAGAGGATAGACCCCTGGCTGGCTGTGAGCTTATCGAATTCACCCAGGATATCGCGAAAATCCCGTTGGAGATTTTTCTGCATCGAGCAGCCTTCGCAGTACCATTTAGGGCTTTGATCGGTTGAAGGAGACAATCGGTCGTAAACCCGGCCGAAAAAGTCCTTCCCGAGCGATAACTTCATAAGGGCGACACCGGTGACACCACAGGCATTGCAGGAGCCGGCTGCGAAATCCATGAGGTCCTCCATCTGTCGGTTGTGAGCGAAAGGGTGGACGAATCTTACACCAGCCTGTACGCACTGTCCACTTGATGGAGACAGCTCTGAGAGCCAGACCGTTACGCCTGGGGCATGCCCGGTCTGTCTGGTCATCTGGTTGATCTGGTTTGTTTGGATTATTTGGTTGATTAGCTCCTCTGTTTAAGTTCGCTCAACTAAACAAACGAGACAAACCAAACAAACTAATAAACTGTCAGCTCGTTGTGGCGGACTTTTTCGGCATCCTGCTATAGAATAACGTGAGATTGAGAAGATGGATTCCGGAAGGAGGGGCGATCATGGTCATCGGGGTCCCGAAAGAAATCAAGGATCATGAGTATCGTGTCAGTGTCACGCCCGATGGCGTGCGGGCTTTGCGTCAGACCGGCCACGACGTCTGGATCGAACCATCTGCCGGGGTCGGCAGCGGATATTCTGATGACGATTATCGGAATGCCGGCGCAATCATTGCTGAAACAAAAGAACAGCTGTTTCAGAAGGCGACGCTCATTGTGAAGGTCAAGGATCCGCTGCTTTCCGAGTGCCGCTTCTTCCGCCCACATCAGACCCTCTTTACCTATCTGCATTTGGCCTCGTTGCCGGAGATCACAAACGCTCTCTTGGATTCCAAGATCACCGCAATTGCCTACGAGACAATTGAGGCAAAAAACGGCACGCTACCGATGCTCAAGCCGATGAGCGAAATCGCGGGGCGGATGTCAGTGCAGATCGGGGCGCACTATTTGGAAAAGACGCAGGGCGGGCGTGGACTTCTCCTGGCCGGTGTGCCCGGCGTGGAGCCGGGCAAGGTAGTCGTGTTGGGGGCTGGCGTAGTGGGGCGAGCAGCAACTCAGATTGCTGTCGGGATGGGGGCTCAAGTAACGGTGATCAATCTCGACCTTGAACGGCTTAGGGAACTCGACGAGCTGTATCGTGGTCGAATTGTGACGCGTGCTTCCACGCAAGCTGCAATTGAGGAAACTGTGTTAGCCGCTGATCTTGTGATCGGAGCGGTCCTGGTTCCCGGGGCTCGAGCGCCCAAGTTGGTCTCACGCGAGTTGGTGACACGCATGAAGCCGGGAGCCGTAGTGGTGGATGTTGCGGTCGATCAAGGCGGCTGTTTTGAAACCACGAAACCTACGACCCATTCGGACCCGGTCTATACAGTGGACGGGGTGCTCCACTATTGTGTGTCCAATATGCCGGGGATCGTTCCGCGCACCTCGACTGTGGCATTGACGAATGGTACACTTCCATATCTTCTGCGTTTAGCCTCGCAGGGAGTGGAAGAGGCCGTGCGGGCAGACGCCGGACTAGCGAAAGGTGTAAACCTAGCCGGCGGGAAAGTCACCCATCGTGGGGTGGCCGACGCCCATGGGTTGCGTTTCGACCCACTGGTATAAGACAATCCCTCTCGCTTTGTCATATCGTTCGTCTTGTCGGGGCGTAGCGCAGCCCGGTAGCGCACTGCGTTCGGGACGCAGGGGTCGGAGGTTCAAATCCTCTCGCCCCGACCAAACCAAGCTTGCTCGTGCCGCTGGCCTCTTTATCGATTTATCGAAACTATGGCCAGCGGATAGACCCCTACAGTGATTTGTTTCTCTCTAATCCAAGCTCGCTCGACCCGGAGCCTACTCTTCTACTAAGGCGACGGGATACACACCACCAGCAGACCTCGCATCGCAGCTTTTTCATTTCAGGCGCCGGAATAATCTCTCCAACATTTCCTTCTTACGTTACAGGACCATTGGATCGAGTTTGCTCGCGCGGAATCGCAAATCGCGTGACGCCCCTGCGCAGGTATGAGAGTATCCGTCCATTGGACAAGCATCCTTGTCACGCGCGGGCTGTTTGAGCGTATGTCCGAACCGATTGAACCGGCAGCTCTCCGGGCGAGGCTGTCTGTGAAGGGGAAAGTGCAGGGAGTCGGGTACCGAGCCTTTGCCGTTCGCGTGGCATCGCAACGAGGGCTCTGCGGTGGAGTCAGAAATCTCGATGATGGCCGAGTCGAACTCGAAGTCGAAGGTCCCAAAGACCAGATTCTGGTCTTGATAGAAAACCTCAAGACCGGGCCTCCGGCCTCACGAGTCACGACTGTTGAGGTGGAATGGGGGCCCGCGACAGGGCGATTTTCAGATTTTCGCGTGTGGTACTGAGGAGCGACGAAACGCATGGCGCGAAGAGGCGAGGATTTACACGGTCTGGGCGAAGCGCGTCGGCAAGTCGTCGACTACGATGACGAGGACACTGCCGCGGCGTCGAGAGGCGAGGAGTCTCTCGGCGGCGAAGGTAAATCGAGTCGCCGCTCAGAAGGATTGGACACGCTCAAATGCTACTTGCGCGAGATCCGCCACTCGACCCTGCTGACGTTTAAGCAAGAGCAACAGCTGGGCAAGCGGGTCATGGCGGGGGACGAGCAGGCGCGTCAAGAGATGATTGAATCCAACCTCCGCCTGGTCATCAGTATCGGCAAGCGGTATATGCATCGCGGGTTCCCTTTCTCCGATGTCATCGAAGAAGGCAATCTCGGTCTGATCAAGGCCGTCGAAAAATTCAACTACAAGCGGGGTTTTCGCTTCAGCACCTATGCGTCTTGGTGGATCCGGCAGTATATCGAACGGGCAATCATCAATCAGGGAAAACTTGTGCGGTTGCCGGTGCACGTAGTGGAGCGACTGAATCGCTATCTCTCGAAGGTGGAGCAGCTCGTTCAGGAGCTCGGGCGAGAACCGAGCGCCTCGGAAGTGGCGGCACGGATGAAGACGACGGAAGAAACGGTGTTAGACCTCAAGCAAGTTGTCCGTACGACCTGCTCGTTGGACAGCCCCCTCAGCGATAGCGGAGATACGTTCTTGCGCGATGTGATCGAGGACCATTCGTGCGCCTCGCCTGCCGATGCGGCCGAAGGCGTGATGCGCAGGGCTGAGATGATGGAGTGGGTGCAGGAGTTGCCCGAGAAGGAGCAAACTGTTATCATGTCACGCTTCGGACTCGATGGAAGCGAGGCCAAGACATTGGAAGAAATCGGCCGGGAGATGGGGTTAACCCGTGAGCGGGTCCGGCAGATTGAAATGGCCGCACTGGCGCGTTTGCGCCATTCCATTGAGCGAAGAACCATGACACAGGCCGACTTGCTCTGATCAATGCCCTCCGCCAACTATCACGCGCTCATTCGCGAAGTTCCTGACTTCCCTAAACCGGGTGTTCTCTTCTACGATATCACCACACTGCTCAAGGACGCTCGCGCCCTGGCATCGATTGCCGACGAATTGACCGCCTACTATCAAGAACAACGGATCGACAAAGTCATCGGCATCGAGTCGCGTGGATTCATTTTCGGCGGCATGCTGGCGGACCGGTTGAACGCAGGGTTCGTTCCTGTGCGAAAGCCCGGCAAACTGCCCGCCGACAGCTTTGAAGTCAAATACAGCCTCGAATACGGATCAAACTCTCTAGCCATCCATCGCGACGCGATCGGTATGGGCGAACGGGTGCTGATCGTGGATGATCTGTTGGCTACCGGAGGTACGGCAGCCGCGACAGTTTCTCTTGTTCGGCAGTTGGGAGGTGAAATCGCCGGGCTAGATTTTCTCGTGGAACTTCAGAGTCTTAAGGGTCGAGAGAAACTGATCGGCTACCCTATCCATTCCACAATCCTCTATCCATAGCAGCCCGCTGAAAAAGTACGCCGACTTCGTTCTCAGCTCATCGAAATCCTCGACGGGGACCCAGCCGCCTTACTTACTCGGCGGCGCCCGCAGACGTGGTGCTCCTTATTCGTCGCACCGTGCGCCCCAGAGGGTACGTCTCTGGTTTCGATCAGCCTGCGGCCTTGCTGGGCGAACTTTTTGAGCATCCTGCCCGGGCTTCTCCTCTTATCCAACACATACGGACCGCTGAGTTTCCACCATGCCACGCTGGTTTTTTTGCTGTTTGCTAGAGATGTTCAGCCTCGCCACCATAACCTCTTGTCAAAGGCGGGAGCGCCGTGCTATGAATGCCGAACTTTTTTCGCCCATTTTACGTTCACATCAGAAATAGGATCCGTCATGGCAACAAAAATCCCCGCCAAGAAAAAACCGGCAGCGAAGGCCAAGGCGCGGACGAAGCTCGCAAAACCTGCAAACAAATCAAACCGCTCTTCAGCAATCGTTCTCGAAAAGCCTATCAGCATGGCGGTCTCGCCTCTGGCTGCCAGACCGAAAGAATCGGCGAAGGAACGCGAGGACCGGGAACGCCGCAGGCAAGTGCTCCATCAGATGTTGATGCGAAAGCGCCATGAGATCATCAAAGAGATCGAAGGGAGCCTGGGCCAATCTCTCAGTGAAGATAAGCAGCGGCGGCTTGAATCTGCGCGTGATGTCGGCGACCAGGCCCTCATGGACCTCGATCGCGAGTTGGGCATTTCCTTGATGGAAATGCGCAATCGTCGCCGGCAGGCCATCGATGAAGCGTTGACGAGGCTCAACGAAGGCACCTATGGTATCTGCGCGGAGTGCGGCGTGGAGATCAGTGAACGGAGATTGGAGGCCGTCCCGTTCGCCAAGCTTTGTGTCGAGTGCCAGTCGAAAGAAGAACTGCTGGAAAAAATCGAGCGAGAAGAAGAACGCGACTAGGCCTTCCTCCACGCGATTGATGTTATCCCTGCCCGACGTGGCCCGCATCCTATTCGATCATGACTGTCTCTCTCCTTGTAGGCGACGTTCGCGCTCTGTGACAACGCGAGCCGCCCGTGTCATATATGGGAATACATTTGATGAGACCAACGAGTCATCGAGCGGTAGTCTTGGCGAGCGGGGGGCTGGATTCCACCGTCACGGCGGCCATTGCCAAACAAGAAGGTTTCGAGCTCTTCTTGCTCACGATTGCCTATGGACAGCGCCATGCAGTGGAAGTGGAGCGGGCGCGTCAGGCGGCAGTTGTCTTAGGTGCGGCGAATCATCTGGTGATGGATTTGGATCTTCGTGGGATCGGTGGATCGGCCTTGACCGGCTCGGCAGCAGTGCCCAAAGACCGAGCGATCAAAGATCGTAGCCAGACCATTCCTGTCACTTATGTGCCGGGACGCAATCTCATTTTTCTGTCGATTGCGGCAGCGCACGCGGAAGTCGTGGGGGCGTCGTTCATCTACTTCGGCGCGAACGTGCTCGACTATTCCGGATATCCGGACTGCCGGCCTGAATTCCTCCGCGCGTTTGAGTCAGCAGTGAAGGAAGGGACAAAAACCGGTACGGAAGGGAGTTCCCTCCACGTTAAAACTCCATTACTGATGCTGACGAAGGCGGAAATTATCCAACGAGGGATCGATCTACATGTTCCGTTTCATCTGACCCATAGTTGTTACGATCCGGTGGGGAACCAAGCATGCGGCCGATGCGATAGCTGCATGATCCGCCTGGAAGGATTTGCAAAAGTCGGCATGGTCGATCCCATTACCTACCAGCCGTCCAGATGATAGAGAGACTGTGATGGCTTATAGATTGCTTTTACTTTGATCGGTATGGAGAGGAGTCCCGTGCTCTGCTGTTGTCTTCGATGTGTTTGAACATAATGAAGCCTACCGGCATGATTCCCGAGGCCGTACCGATCATCGCAACCCAAATGCCCCAGGACTTTATGGAGTCGGGAACGACCATGTCAGCGAGAAAGTAGGTGGCAACGAGAGCCGCATAGATGAACAACACCTTTGCGAACCACAGTGGTGCGCCGATCAGATCACAGAGCTTTCGCGCGACGAGAATGATCGCGAATGCCGTCACCAGCGCGAGGATGCCCCCCATGAAGCGCCTCGATTTCTAACTAATAGTAAGCGACCGATAATTCTGTCCCGCCAGACACATCTAATTATCATCTTCTAACCCATCTTTTCCAATGTCACAAGGCACGCGTAACATCCGCCGGTCAAACCGTCGGCTGGCGCGTTCATTTTGACCCTCTCTTTGTGATATGGTGCGCCCTCGAACTGTCGC
Source organism: Nitrospiraceae bacterium (assembly GCA_035457905.1). Taxonomy (GTDB): domain Bacteria; phylum Nitrospirota; class Nitrospiria; order Nitrospirales; family Nitrospiraceae; genus Palsa-1315. Next base: position 30,464 of record DATIAT010000106.1, on the reverse strand, counting down.
TTCCGAACAGCTAAACTGAGGCTTAGTTCACCGATTCTGATGCTATGAACATTTCGACGAAGTCAAAAGTTCTCGTTGAAGTCTGGTTGCTGGGGTTGGTCCTCTTGACGGCATGCGATTCCACACAACCTACGCAACCCCCTCAAGCGGTCATGAGCGGTCCCATACCGGCTGAATTTCAACCGGGTGAAACCGCATTCAATGCAAACTGCGCACGATGTCATGGGAAACAAGCGGCGGGAACCGACCACGGACCTCCATTGGTACACAAGATCTACGAGCCGAATCATCACGGTGATCCGGCCTTCCAACGGGCCGCAGCCAACGGCGTCCAGGCACACCATTGGCAATTCGGCAACATGCCGAAAATCGATGCCGTCACTCCGGCTGATGTCGATCAGATCGTGAAGTATGTGCGGTGGTTACAACGCCAGGCAGGCATCCAATAGCTGCAGGATGCTGAAAAAGGCCGCCAGCGGCGTTCTCACCTTGAAAGTATCCTCAACGTAGCCAAGAGGCTATGCCTCCGGTGCTTTCATCGGCTGCGGCCTTGCTGGACATCCTTTTTGAGCAGCCTGCTAAGTTCCTCTGCTCCCTTTCCCCTTAATAGACTCTCGATTGAGACTTGATGCGAGCATAGTTTTCTAAACCGGCGTTTGGTTGTCTACAAAACCTATAAGAGTTTCCGCCTTCGAACCCCTAGAAATTTCAGCTTGCCAGTTCTATCTGACCGCTGTCCTCAAACCAGATGATTAAAGGACAAGCCAATAAAACTTCTCGTGACTTCTTCTTAGGAAAGCGCTATCGTGTGGCCGCAGAAAAGGCCGGTCCGGGAACGTGAGATGCAACGTGTGATAGTCCTCTTGGGAGCACTTTTCCTTGCCGGCTGCATGACCCTGCCTCCGACTGCCTCATTCAATCCACCCACTAATTCTCTGGGCTCGGTGGAAGCCAATGCCTGGCTCAAGCGGGTGGAGATCACCGACGCGGAAATGGCTCGTCCAGAATCTAGGGCACAAATCGAAAACGCCCTTACAAATAACCTGCTTCGGTTCCTGCAAGACGGAAAGTATTTCCGCAAGGTCGAATTGTTGCCGGGAAAGCCCCAATCTGAAGACCTCGTGTTGCGGTTTGTGATTGATCACTATCGGCAGGAGCGATATTTGAAGGTGCTCACCTATTACGACGCCTCGGACCTCTCCGCCGCAGTGACGCTCACGCGTCCAGATGGCCAGTTGGTCAAGGAAGTGCAGGCCAGCGTCAAAGAGGAACACGCGATCGGCGCACTGTCGACAGAGGCTGCGCTCCCAAGCGGCATGGCGGCAAGAACGCAACTCGTCGAAGAGTTCTTGCAGAGGCCCTGTGTGCACCGAATCCCACACCTTAGAAAGGAGTGGCTATGAATGGCTGTCGAATCGGATGCGTGCTGGTCGTCAGCTTGGCATGGTCGTTAGCCAGCGGGTGTGCGGCATTTCGTGGAGGCGAGGCCCAACCGCCCACGTTGTGGCCCCTGTCGAAGGAACCGGGTAAGCAATCGATCAGTCTGTTGATCAGCGGGGAAGCGATCGTGAACGGCCAGAAGGCCGATGTGAATCAGTTGAGGTTGAATGCCTTCAAGCGAACAGCCGAAAAGGCCTATTTAGATTCGGGCCTTTTTTCCGACGTCAAGATCGGGGCGGCCGAAACCGATCTCCAGGCCGAGATTCACTTGATTAGCCGTAGTGAGACCAACACAGGCATGGCGGTTCTGTCCGGTTTCACACTCACGTTGATCCCTGCGAAGGGCGAGAGGGAATACGTGCTCAAAACCATCCTGAAAAACAAGGAAGGGCAGGCGCTGGGCACGCTCGAACAGAAAGAACCGATGACCAACTGGATGCAATTCTTCCTGATCTTCATCATGCCATTTAACTGGCCGAGTACTGTGGCGACCGAAATCTTCTACGATCTCAATCGCACCACCGTCATCCAGGCCCACAGCGCAGGCCTGCTCGCTCAAAGTCATCCACCGCTATACGAGTGGGCGTATATCATTCTTGGACCGAGCTATCCTCAATAGAAATCGTCATAGCTGGTGGTTTCATAGTTCCCGATAAGGGACGAGTTGCAGATTCGCGGACTAGGATTTGAGCCGGTTCAGTTTTGTTCAGTTAAAGGATCAAAACCCTCCCTTATTTGTCATTGGTAAGCGACCGATGACTAAGCAATTTGATAGCTAGTTTCGAAGCGCCCAAAAACAACTGATTTTGGCGTTTTTGGTGCGTGGCATGACATTCATCGAGAATCCAGATCTTGTTACGCAACTAACGCTAACCATTGAGGCTGCGAGCATTTGAATCTCGCAGATGTTTTCTTCCGTGGTGTCAAATGGGGCTGAATGTTAAAAAGGGCAGCTACCGACCGCATCTGTAGTTGGAAAGAGTTAGCCCCTCAATAATATTTGTCTTTGAACCGGCCCTCGGATAAGGCAAAATCGATGAGAAATTGACCGGCTCTCATATCAGTTCTCGAATGGAATTTTGACTCTGGCAAATTGGGAGTTTTCAGAGAGGATATCTCAACGAAGGTCTGGTCGCACGGGTGCTGTGGGTAGGGAGTTTTTGATGGATAGCTATGACGATGCTTGTGTTGTTAGCTAGGGGGTATGGAAGTAGGTCAGCGGCTGAGCGTCGCAATTAGCTATAGACAAACGAACACGGTTCTCGTGCTTATTTCACGTGGTCGATGCCGGCGCCGACCAAAGCCGGACTGGCATGCTTGTCCGGTTCTTCTTCCACCTGCGACAGGGCAGATGGACGAACGGTTTTGAACTGAACAAGATCTTTTGAGAAGAGCAAATCGAGAGTCCAGTCCAGGGCGACGAGGACTTTTTTCTCAAACCGAGGCAGTTTCATCAGGTAGATCGTCCGCCACAACCACCAGGCAATGAAGCCTGAAAAGTTCACGCCTAGAATGTTAGCTACGCCGGTCCGTCTCCCGATCGGGGCCAGTCGCCCAAGAGTCGCGTAGACGAACGGCTTCTTCCGGTCCCCTCGCACGGTTGCCAGGATATTCTGAGCCGCCACCTTCCCCTCACGCAGTGCATGTTGCGCAGTCGGGGGGTGGGGTGCGCCCGTTTTGAGATCCGGCACAAGAGCACAGTCGCCGATGGCCCAGACTCCTGGCCAGTCGGGAACTTCCAGGTATTCGTTGACGGGAACCCGGCCACGCTCTTTTGTACAGGGCAGTGTTTCCAAGAGGGAGTTCGGGCAGATTCCGGCGGTCCAGACCAGCGTATTGGTCGTCACTGAGGTGCCGTCGCTGAGCATAACCTCACGGTCCGTCACACCGGTGACTTTGCAGTTCGAACGGATTTCTACCTTTTGCTCCATGAGTTTTCGCTGTGCGTACGTACCGAGCTTCTCCCCGAGTTCCGGCAAAATGATCTTCCCCGCATGGACAAGGATGATCCGAAGCATGTCTTCCCGAAGATGAGGAAAGAAGCGCACCGCTTCCCGCAGAAAGTCATTCATTGCGGCGATGGTTTCGACCCCTGCGAACCCTCCACCGGCAACAACAAAATTCAGTAAGGGAGCACGGAGGGGCGCGGCACATTCAAAATCCGCTTCCTCCAGATTTGCGATCAGGCGGTTGCGCAGAAATATTGCATCATCCAGCGATTTCATCGTGAGCGCTCGGTCAGCCAAGCCAGGGAGGTTATAGAAGTTCGTGGTCGAACCGAGGCCTAGCACCAGATGGTCGTACCGCAGCGAATGGCAATGTTCCTCGTGTCCATGTGACACGCCGACCCGTTTATTCATGAGGTCGATGGATTCAATGTCGCCATGAAAGAATGTCACACGACGCAACAGCCTCCTGACCGGGCTGACGATATTGGTAATATCGAGGTCGCTCGCCGCGACCTCGTGCAGCATAGGGGTGAAGAGAAAGAAATTGTTGTGGTTGACGAGAGTGACATCTAAGTCAGCTCCCCGCGCGAGCGCTCGTTCGAATTCCAGGGCAGCATACATGCCGCCGAACCCACCTCCCAGAATTAGAACTCGCGGCTTCCCAATGGACATTGCAAGCCTTTCCAATTAGCTCTTCACATCGTTGTTTGAGGATCTGGATGGTTAACACAAATCTAGCACAGCGCGGACAGTGCCCCGTTGAACGTGTAACCTGTTGAAATTTAGCCCTGGATGATTCCCAGAACCGCTTCACATCGGTGGTTACTCAGACAGGTGAGCATTCAATAGCGGCAGGATGCTGTAAGCAGAAGAAATGAGGTATCTGGGACGATCGATCCCCGTGCTCGCGCAACGCGCGTCCTCCGAAGGCCCTCGCTGGACGCGCGCACTGAGAGATCATCTAGCATGCTCTCACGAGCGAGATGAAGGAGCTGGGCCGTTTGATGCATGCAGAAAAGAGCAGTTTCGGCCACTCCGTCTGGCTGCTCTCAAATCTAGGAGGGAATGGGCCGGAGTGAGGTGGACTTGGCAATTACAATGGTTCCTGGAACCGTCTACTCCGCACTCTGTTTACACTCCTTGCTACGGCTGGCCCAGAAACAATTCATTTAGGATCATCGGTGACCGCCAAGTGACCAGCGCTCACCAGTGATGGGCCCAATCTGGAGCAGGAACGGGCTTCGGATCGAGCAGAGCCACGTCTTCTTCGAACACGGTTTGTTCAGACCCTGAGCCCAAATGCCGCACTTGGAGCTTGCCGGTTCGTGTCGCGACGAGCAATCGTCCGTCTCGATCCCAATCCGCCCATTGCAGATCGTCCAGGAGCGTCAGTTGGCCATCTGCTTCGAGGGAATATTGTACTCGCAGGCCGTCGCCTGCTTGTTTTATCCCGAATTCACCACCTGCATGTCCGATACTCTCGACACAAAGAAGTCGATGACCGCCTGGTTGCCGTTTCTGCAAGCGGACGTTTCGACGTTCGTCCCACGCGTCTCGCGGATCGCGCGGAGGACAGTCCGGCGCTTCTTCCCAGCCACGCCGCCGCTCGGTCGCGAACTGCACAGCTGGGATGGACTGCAGCCTGTAAGGAATCGGCAGGTCCGGTACTTCGTGGGCATGCGCACCCGCGTCCTTTGTGAAAAAATAACCACGCGTCCAGGTGCCGCATGTCGCAAACGCATGCAGGGCCGTCAGCCAGGGCAGCTTGGAGACCGCGACGTAGGCCTTCCCCAGTTCCCAGGTCGCACTCGGTTTATGCGCGAAATAGGAGAGGAACCGCCCGTCAGGAGAGAGATCGCTGCGGCGGGGAAAGATGCGGCCGCGGAGCCACGTGCCAGGTTCGTAACGCACGCGGGCAAGATCCCACTGTCCGACATGCGACCAATTCGTCGGCCCACGGCGAAAGACGGCCACGATAGGTGCCTCTGTAGCCGTGATGCAGTAGATCCGTGGCGGCACAGGAGGGGTCACTGAATCCTCTGCTTATCAGGAGCCAGTTCGATGGCGAGATCGTTCCAGCCTCGTGCGGCGGCCAAGTCGGCCGCAGTCTTTCCGGAGAAGCCTGGCGCTCCTGTGCCCCGCAGCGTCAGATCAGCCCCGGCGTGAACCAGTGCCTGCACGATCTCCTTGTGGCCGGCGATCACGGCCAGCATCACTGCGTTTAGCCCAAATTTGGCTGTGACGTTGAGATCGGCACCGTGGTCGATCAAGAGTTGGACCGCGGCCAGATGGCCTGCATGGGCAGCCAGCATCAAGCCCGTTTGCCCGTGCCGATCGCGTGCATTTGGATCGATGCTGCGAGAGAGCAGATCTCGCATGATGTTAGCATCGCCCCGCCGAACGGCATCTTCCCAACAGCCATCCATTCAACCGACTCCCCACGGGCAAATATTTTTGTTTTTGGACTGTAAGGAGGATAGATGAAAGCCGGCGAAAAAGCGACTGCAGCGCGAGCATTCCAGAAGAGAGTTTTTAACGTTGCAGCGTAACCAACGATCGAGTAAAGAACATCCATCAGATACGAGTCTACCGCTCATCTTTGATCTATCCGGTCTATCCGGTTAGGCTGGTTCAACCAAATAAACGAAACAAACTAAATAAACCAAATCAACCAGAGAGTTGAAGCGCCTTCCTCGCGTCCTCGATCGGGATTTCGCGCCACTCGCCGGAGGGGAGATCCTTCAATTGGAACGGACCGTACTGAATGCGCCTCAGCCTCACCACTTCATGCCCTAGCGCCTTGAACAGCCTTCTGATTTCACGGTTTTTTCCCCGGGTCAGGACCACTTCCAGGTGTGATTCGCGTCCGGAACTCTTTTGAATCTTGACGCTGTCGCACTTCAGGCAGTCGCCATCATCGAGCACTCCTCCTATCGCTTCTGTCGCCTGCGCCTCGGTAAATTTTCCTCGCACTGAGACCAGGTACGTCCTCATCACTTTATTGGCTGGATCGGTGAGATAACTCGACAGAGTCGAATCGTTGGTCAGCAGAAGGATGCCGCTGGTCGCCTGATCGAGTCTCCCGACGGCGTGCAGGTACCCCAGATCTGCCGGAAGCACATCGAAGATCGTCTTACGGCCCTTGTCATCACTGTGTGTAGTAATGACTCCTTTGGGTTTATGAAAGAGGAAAAATCGTTTGACCGAATCTTGAATCGGTCGGTCATCGATCCAGACAGAATCTTTCGGCCACAAGACCCACGTGGCCGGATCACGCACGACTCGTCCATTGATGCGGACTCGCCCTGCTCGAATCCATTCCTGGCTAGTTCCGCGGGAAGTAACGCCAAGCTTCGAGAACAGTCGATCCACTGTTAGGCGCTTAGATGATACAGAGGCCTTATGTGCCATCCTGAACCATTCCAGTTCAGCGGAATTTCGTTGGCGGGCACGTCTTCTGAGACGATAACAGTACGCCTGCAGGATGGTCAAAAAGTCCGTCCAGCAAGGCCGCAGGCGAGTTGAAACCGGAGGCGTACCCTTCGGGGTACGTTGAGGATTTCGATAATCCGAGAACGAAGCTGGCGGGCTTTTTCACCATCCTGCTAAAGAAGGCCATGCTTCTGGAGATACTCTGTGTCGATGGTGGGAGCTGGTTTTGCCGAAAGCTGCCCCCGCTCCTGCAGCAAGCGTTCGACATACTTCCCGATCAGATCTGATTCGAGGTTGACCCGATCCCCGACTTGCTTGAGGCCGAATGTGGTGACTTTTGCCGTGTGGGGAATAATCGAGACGGAGAATCCACGATCCGTCACCTGGTTGATCGTCAGGCTGATGCCATCGACCGTGATGGACCCTTTCACGATACAGTGACGCAGGATCTCCGGCTGGGCCTCGATCGTGAACAGAATGGCATTCCCATCCTGTTGGCGATGGCGAACCGTGCCGACGCCGTCCACATGACCGGCCACCAGATGCCCACCGAGCCGTTCGTTGACCTTCATCGCCCGTTCCAGATTCAGCGGCGCGCCGGCCGTGAGCTGTCCGAGAGTGGTGACGGATAGAGTTTCCGGTGAGACTTCCACAGAGAAATTATGGTCGCTCCTGTTCGCCACGGTCAGACAGGCGCCGTTAATGCTGATGCTGTCCCCGACCTTGAGATCACTCATCACGGTTGAGGCCAGGATCGTCATCCTCGTTCCGGCAAGTGTCTTGTCGATCGAAATGATGGCGCCCAGTTCTTCGGCAATTCCCGTGAACATAGAACAGCTTTCAGCTCACAGCCCTCAGCTGTCAGCTACGATTCCTTCTTGAGAATGAGTCGAACGACATACACAACCATCACAAGTAACACGATTACGCCAAGCCCGGCCAGCGTCCCGATGACGATACCCTCTGTGTCGATGGCGTTCAGCACTAGCCCATTATATAGTAGCAATTCCAATTATTGATAACCTTATGAGGCAAGAGCAGCGCGAATTGCAACACTCTCGTGATGTGTGAATGCTTTCTTACCCGTCGCGCTTGTCCCGCTGGTCTCGCCCGTCCCGCTTGATTCATCTTCTCATCGTCATCCAGAACACCGCCGCCGCGACGAATTGTAGACCAGCGATGATGGCAAAGGCATTGGCATAGTCTAGATGCGCGATGAGAATTCCCGCCAGAAGCGGCCCGCTGGCATGGCCGATATCTCCGATCATCCCAAGCATGCCCATCCCCGCCCCGAGCGTCTTGAGCTCGGAATTGTCCGCGACCAGCGCGGACGAGGAAGAGGAAACAACGGCTTCGCCGAATCCGAATCCAGTCGAGAGCAACAGTAACAGCCAAAATATCGATACCTGTGGGATACAGATAAACGTCGCCGCACAGATCGCAAGGCCGATGACGATGAGCGGTTGACGCCCGACGCTGTCGGATACCCGGCCCATAATCGGCTTGGAGACGAGAGACGTGAGGGCTTGGACCATAAACAACAGTCCGACTTCACCCGGATTCAATCCCGCCGAGACACCGTAGAGCGGGAGGAAGGCCATCAGTGCCCCGTTCGCGATCATCTTGGCGGCATCGGTGGAGCTGGTAATGAGAACCTTGTGGTTCCTGGCGACCAGCGTGAAGCCGTTCCACATCTCCGCGATCACCGGGGCGAATCCCTTTTCTTGGACGCGAGGGGAAGAGGGTGCAAGGCGAAGGGTATAGAAGATGGCAACGGCGATGCAGCCGAAGATGCCGGCCGTCATGAAGGCGGTAGCAAATCCCGACGCGTAGATCACGTAACCGCCAATCAAAGGTCCGATCAAGGCGCCGGATTGCGTCGATGCCGTGTAGGTCCCGAGCGCTGCGCCACGGCGTTCTCGATAGAGGTCGGCCACGGTCGCCAATGCGCTTGGCGCAAAAATGGCAGTGGCCAGCCCGTGGAAGAACCGCAAGCCCGTCAAGACATCCAGGTCCGTCACCCAGGGGTACAGAAACGGCGGAAGCCCGAACGCCACCACGCCGATCTGCAGCAGGAATCGTCGACCGTAGATATCAGACAACGCGCCGGATGGAAGCTTGAGAAATACCCCCGTCAAGGTGGAAACCGACACGATAAGCCCGATCCGTTCAGGGCCGGCCCCCAGAGATTCTGCAAACAGCGCCAACGCCGGCATCCGAACCATGTTGTAGCTGATAAAGCAGAATACGCCGACGGTGCAAAGCAGTGTGAAGCTGCGCGACGTCGTCATAGTGACGGTGTCCTGGGTGGAGCCGAGTCGACGGGATGCGAAAGATTCTCAAGTGCCTGTTTAACAAGCGCTAGGTCCTCATCCGAGAAAGGAGGCGGATCCATGGCTACGAACAGGACACGGTCGGGATGCTGCCGCATGAGGATACTCAATCGATTGACAGTCTCGACCGCTTTACTCAACTTCCTTGCCACGATCCCCCCGAGAAACGGGCGCAGCAATGACACGACTCCGGAGAGGATGCGATTGTCCAACCTTGCGTAGGAAACCATGGTACTGTCCATCACTTCCATCCCATCGGCTTCTTTCACCGGAGTCATCTTCAAGAACACGACCGCCTTTCCGGTGATACGCGGGAGCAAGCGACTGTCGTGTGCCCCTTCGAGATAGTAAATCCGAGCGGTGCGGTTCTGGTAGACGAGTTGCACGATCCCTCCGGTCCCCTCACCATCGTTGCCCCAGAAACGGTCTGGGCCCCTCGCCTCCGATTTATACAAGCCCAGATTCAGACGATTGATCAAGGCCGCTACCAGAGGGGGGCGATCCAGCAAATCGCGATACACCGATTCTGACAAACCGGCTCGGAGTGGGCCGACCTTGTTGGCAATTGTGTAATTGTCGACAATCACCTGAAGCCGGCAAGCCCAGTCGAGATCGACATGTTCAATCGAAAAGGTTACCCCGGCATGCTCGTTCGGTAAGGAGCAGCTCTCTGACTGGACCTGGCTTGAGTGGATGATCGTACTCAGCCCAATCACGATGAGCGAAGACAGCAAACAGGCCCTCCGCGAGCGCGACGATCGGGAGATCATGACGGCTGCTTTCGAACCTGGATGGCGAGATGTATGGGAAAGAGCTGCCCTGAATCTTGTCGCAGTCGCGCCTGCCGCAGCAAGGTCTCAAGCGACGGCTTCACAAGGCCTTCGAAAGATACCTGCCCGTTAGTGAGCACGATGAGCGGTTTAGAGGAATCGATGAGTTGTTCGTTCAGGAATAGACTGTAGCGTTGGACCCGATCGGTCCTGACTTCGATGCGATTCGGCGCTACGATGGAGACATCCAGTCTCGCATATTCTTGACGCTTGATCTGTTCGTCTCGCTTGCTGATCAGGTCTTCGGAGAACGCGGCTATGACATCGGTCGCGTCGATACGTACCCAACCAAACGATTGTAAATGGCTCGCTTCGCGCACCACTGTCATACTCGCCGGCGAGGGGTTGCGGCGTTGGGCGTTAAACCAGGTCACCAGTCCTGGCAATTCCTCCTTAGGGAAGAAGTGTCCACCTGCCATGGGATGCTCACGATCATGTTCCCGATAGACGAAGGGATAGTCCAATCTGGTCAATTCTTCCGTAATCGCACGGCTGAGTTCCACCGGCATGACCTGATCTTTGGCCCCGTGAATGATATAGCTCGGTGTGGAGCGGAGATTGGCCAGAAACGGCATCAACACGCGGTCGAGGCCGCCGGCCATGGGTGCGATACCGGCAAAGAGGGGCGCATTGTGCATACCGATCACCCAGGTACCGATCCCGCCGTTGGACATGCCGGTGAGAAAAATCCGGTGGGGGTCGATGTGGTAGCGCCGTTGCACGGAACGAATCGTTTCCAATACCAACTCTTCCGCGCTTCTCGTAAACCAGGCGCCCATCGGAACGGTTGGACAAGCCAAGACATACTCCTCCCCCAATCGAACCTGCCAACGTTCCAGATAGGCATCACCGGTAAATCCCGCGCCGTGCAGGCACACGACCAACCCATAGCTCTTTACCGGCTGATAGGTAGGGGGGACGGAGAGTGCCACATCATAGATACGTCCTTTTACATCGATTTCCTCGTCGGGAATGGTTCCGGTTGGTTGCGTGGCATAGTCCCGTCCGGTTTGAATAATCTGTATCGCCCGGTCGATGGTCGCATGCGGATCGGAGAGTATGGTCTGAAGCGTACGAGCTGCTTCGTCGGCATCCGTACTGTCCAGGTAATGGAAAATCTGCGCCTTTAATTCAACGGAGGGAGCTGCAGCTGCTGCATTCACTTCACAATATGCAAGTCCCACAGCTATTGGGACAAGGACGCCTGAGAGAAACCCGCGCTTCACAGATCTCCTTCCACGACAAGATCTTCTCCGATGCGACGAACCGTCACGTGATGTAATTGCAGCGCGTGAGCCAGGCGCTTCGGACTACGGCCGCCGATCACAGTCTTGGCATCCTGCCCTCCCATAAGGGTCGGCGCGAGATAGAGCACGACATGATTGACCAATTTTTCCTGTAACGCGGCAGCATTGACGGTGCTGCCCCCCTCGATGAGCACAGAGGCGATTTTCCGCCTGCCCAGCATCGTCATGAGCGCCGGAAGCGAGACACGTCCGCTTTTCATTGGAAGCGACACGACCTCTACCCCTGCCCTTTCAAATGGACGGCGACGCCACAGGGATGCGCGGCTCGTCGTCACGATCAATGTTTTCGCCTGGCCCTGTGTGTTACACACGGCCGAGTTCAATGGTGTTCTCAGTGCGCTATCAAGCACGACACGCAACGGTTGCCGCGGTGGAGATCTATGCGGGCGATCGGCAAGTCGAACTGTCAATAGAGGATCATCTTTGAGCACAGTGCCGACTCCAACGATCACCGCATCCACTTGACTCCTGAGCCGGTGCGCGTCCTGTCTCGCGCGCGGACCAGTAATCCATTGTGATTCCCCCGTTGCTGTCGCAACTTTTCCATCTAACGTCATCCCAGCTTTCAAAGTCACATAGGGGTATCCGGTCCGCATCCAGTGGAGGTAGGCGCGGTTCAACCGAGCCGCTTCTTCTCGTGCGATCCCCGTCGTCACCATAATTCCGGCACAACGTAACGCTGCAATCCCCCGCCCTTTCACCATAGGGTTGGGGTCGGTCATGGCCACAACCACCTGTCGCACACCGGATTGAGCGACTGCAGGCACACAAGGCGGGGTTCGTTTCAGGAGATGACAGCAGGGTTCGAGCGTGACGTACATCGTCGCGCCTTTGGCGCGGAGACCCGCCTGCTTGAGTGCAAGAATTTCTGCGTGAGGTTGCCCTGGCCCTCGGTGATACCCGCGGCCCACAATGCGGCCATTCCTGACCACAAGGGCGCCGACCATGGGATTCGGGCTGGTCATGCCCCGACCCTTCGCCGCGAGACGGAGTGCCAGGGTCATGAAGTGGTGATGCGGTGCGGCGGCAGTCACCGTTTCCTGCGCGTCATGCGCGATCGGCTGCGAGACCGCTCAGCCGATTTCGTGGTCTTCATTATCGTGTTCCCACGAAGCCCTGACACCTTACGCAGAGAGCCGTGACTGTTCGACCCCGCTTCGGCCAAGGCCCCATGGGCCGCCGCCAGCCTTGCAATAGGGATACGATAGGGTGAACAGCTCACGTAGTCCAATCCAAGTTCATGGCAGAACTCAACGGAGCTGGGATCGCCGCCGTGCTCCCCGCAGATACCGAGCTTAATATCGGGGCGGGTCTTCCTACCTCCGGAGATAGCCTGCTTCATCAACGCCCCTACACCTTCTCGGTCGAGGACCGTGAAGGGATCGGATTCCAGAATGTTCGCCGTTCGATAGAAATCGATGAATTTCGCGGCATCATCGCGGGAAAAACCGAATGTGGTCTGGGTCAGGTCGTTCGTTCCGAATGAAAAGAACTCCGCTTCTGTCGCAATGCGATCGGCCGTCACGGCGGCGCGAGGAAGTTCGATCATCGCACCCACGAGATAGGAAAGCTTGACGTTGTACCGTTTCATCGTTTCCTGCGCCGCCTCGCGGACCAAATCCTTCTGCGCCTTCATCTCCGAGACCGTCCCCACCAGTGGGATCATGATTTCCGGAACGATCTTTTTCCCCTCCTTAGCCAGTTCGCACGCGGCTTCCATGATGGCCCGCGCCTGCATGCGGGTGATCTCCGGCATTGTAATTCCGAGCCGGCAGCCGCGTAATCCGAGCATAGGATTGAACTCGTGGAGTTCTTCAACGCGGGCCAATACCCGCCGCTTTTCTTCGAGCTTGGCTCCGTCGCGCCCTGTCAGCTCCAGCTGCGCGATCTCCACCATCAACTCTTCCCGTTTCGGCAGAAATTCGTGCAACGGCGGATCGAGCAAACGGATGGTGACCGGATAACCAGCCATCTCGCGATAGAGCCCGATGAAATCCTGTTTCTGCAACGGAAGGAGCTGATCGAGAAACTTCTCCCGTTCTTCTTTAGTTCGCGCCAGGATCATCTTCTGCATGATCGGGATACGGTCCTCCGCGAAGAACATATGTTCCGTCCGGCAGAGCCCGATCCCTTCCGCGCCGAACCCTCGAGCGATCTTCGCCTGATCCGGCACATCCGCATTGGCTCGGACACGAAGCTTCCGCATCCGGTCAGCCCACGATAGAATCATCGCAAAGCGCTGGTATTTGTCCGATTTCTTCGCTTCCAACTTGCCCTGAATGACTTGAATAATCTCGGATTCGACGACTGGCAGATCCCCCTCATATACATTTCCGGTCGAACCATTAATCGATAGATAGTCCCCCTCGCGGAACACTTTAGCCCCGATACGAACGGACTGGCCGTCCAGCACTTCCACCGCCTCACATCCGGCCACACAGACCTTGCCCATCTGCCGCGCGACCACTGCTGCGTGGGACGTCATCCCGCCCCGCGCCGTCAAAAACCCCGCTGCGGCGTTCATCCCATGAATATCGTCAGGACTTGTCTCCTGTCTGACCAACACCACGCGGGCGCCGGCCGCCTTCATCGTCACGGCCCGATCGGGAGTGAGAGCGATCTTCCCCGCTGCTGCGCCAGGACCGGCCGGGAGCCCTTTGCCAAGCGGATTGGATTTCGACTCTTCTTTCATGTCGAAAATCGGATAGAGATACTGCGCCAATTGTTCCGGTCCGATCCGCTGCACCGCTTCCTGTTTCGAGATGAGGCCTTCTCTGACCATATCGACGGCGATCTTGACGGCGGCGATCCCGGTCCGCTTGCCGATCCTGGTCTGCAACATGTAAAGCTTGCCCTCTTGAATCGTAAACTCCAAATCCAGCATGTCCCGATAATGTTTTTCGAGTTTTTTATAGGTGTGCTCCAACTCTTTGTAGGCTGCCGGCACATTCTTGGCCAGAGCACTGACCGGGAGCGGCGTCCTAATACCGGCTACGACGTCTTCGCCCTGGGCATTCATCAAGCATTCTCCGAAAAAGTTCTTGTCACCGGAGGCCGGATCGCGCGTGAAGGCCACGCCGGTGCCACTCGTTTCCCCCATGTTGCCGAATACCATCGCCACAACATTGATCGCTGTCCCCCAGGAGTCGGGAATCCCATAGAGACGTCGATAGGTGACTGCTCGCGCCCCGAACCATGAAGAAAAGACCGCGTTGATGGCCAAACGAAGCTGCTCCAGCGGCTCATCGGGGAATTCTTTTTTCGTTTCTTCTCTGATCAGCGTCTTAAAACTGGAAACCAATTCACGAAGGTGCCGGGCATCGAGATGAGTCTCATGTGCGACGCCTACCTCCTCCTTCTTGTGCTTGAGAATCGCCTCGAAATGCTCGCGCGGCACGCCCATGACGATACTCCCGTACATGGAGACGAAACGCCGGTAGCTGTCCTGAGCAAATCGATCGTTGCGCGTTTTAGCCGCCAGCCCCTCGACCGTCTTGGTCGTCAGACCGACGTTCAGCACCGTATCCATCATGCCGGGCATCGAGGCTCGAGCGCCGGACCGGACCGAGACCAGCAGCGGCCTCTCAGGATCGCCGAAACCCAAGCCCATCGACCGCTCGACCCGCTTGAGCGATTTCAAGGCCGCATCCCACATACCAGGAGGAAACTGTTTGCCGTTCTTGTAATACTCGACACAGGCTTCGGTGGAGATCGTGAATCCGGGTGGTACGGAGATGCCGAGATTGGTCATTTCGGCAAGCCCGGCTCCCTTCCCGCCGAGGAGCTCTTTCATGTTGGAGGTCCCTTCGGCTGCGCCGTCGCCGAAGTAGTACACGTATTTTTTTGCCACGCTGCCCTCTCCTTCGCGTTGACTTCAGCCCCATTCAATGGACAAGTGACGCCCCGTGGCCGGCGGCGGACTCTAGACGCAGCCGATACCGGCTGACCAAATACCATTTCGCCGCCAGCCCAAGGGCGATGACTGCCATAACAAACAATATCAACATGAGCAACCGATAATCCGCGTGACTCCCACGATCCACATAATACTGGCCATCCGGCCCTTGTCGAAGCTTGATCCCCCGTTGGAGCTGATGGGTCTTGCCGGACGGATCGGACAGATGGATCCACTCCGAGCACAGAGGTACCGGCTCCGTTGCCCCTGTAACAGGCTGCCAGCCGAGCCGAAGACAAATATCCTGTTTGGAGTTGAATACATCGGGGGTCGCTACCAGTTCATCGAGATTGATCCCACTGGCCCAAAGCCCGACCAGAACAATCGCGTTGCAGAGAATGATCAAAGCTAGAGACACACCGATGGCGAACCGACGTACTTCCCTCGCCCGACGTTGATCGTCTGACAACGATTCATCCATGGCTTTGACCAGACTTGTCTCTCTACCTAACAGGTGGTCAGGACGAGTCCCCTCCAATTCTCTCCTCGTCTCCCTCCGAAGGAACGGTCAGGTTGCCATTTACTGCGCGCATCGAACGATATAGATGCTCCTCCAAGCTTGCTCGTTATCTCTCTAAGGATGGGGGCTGATTGATCTTCTACTGCGCGCGTCCAACGAGGGCATTTTGAGGCCGCGCGTTGCGCGAGCACAGAAGATCATCAGGCTTCATCCCCTCCTCTGTTCTGCGAGCAAGAAGAGCACCAGGCCGCTCCTTCTTCTACCCTCCTTGTATCACAATCTGAGAAAAGTCGGCGAATGAGTTGAAGAAGTCATCCACTTCCTGGAGCAACGACAACCGGTTGCTCCGGACGTCCGGATCATCCGCATTCACCATGACTGCCGTGAAAAACGTATCGATGGCAGGCTTCAGCTTTACCAGCATGTCCAGAGCCTGGTTATACTCTCCACGGGTCATCGCGGACATCATCTTTTCCCGGTCATTCGCAACAGCTTGGTACAACGCCGCCTCCGCAGGATGTTCGAACCGCGACCTGTCGACAGGCTTGCGATCCCACCGCTCTTTCTCGACAAGCCGGTGCGCGCGTTTGAAGCCGACGATCAATGGGTCGAATTCCGGCTTTACGGTCACGGATTCGAGTGCCTTCATTCTCAGTACAAGATCAACGAGGTCCAGCGTCTTGTCATAAGCCGGCTTGAGCACCGCCTCTATGACATCGTCTCGCAAAGCGTGGGTGACCCTGCCATAGTGCCTCACCCGCTCAAAAAAGAATTCCGTCATCCGGCGCCGTCCCATCTGTTCGGAATCCGGAGTCCCGCTGAAGCCATCACCGATAACCAGATCTCGTGCGCTATCGATGCATCGCCCCAAGTTGATGCGCAGGTTTCCTTCTATAATAATCCTGACGATCGCAGTGGCGTTCCTGCGCAGAGCAAAGGGATCTTCCGACCCCGTCGGCACGAGACCCACGTGAAAGAACGCCGCCACCGAATCCAGGCGGTCGGCCAATGACAGTACCTGACCGGCAATCGCCCTTGGCAATTCACCTTCGATCGATCGCGGAAGATATTGCTCTCTGATAGCCTGACAGACCGTCTCCGATTCACCGTCATGTTTCGCGTACCTGCCTCCCATAATTCCTTGCAATTCCGGAAACTCACCGACCACACCGGTGAGAAGGTCGGCCTTGCACAGATCCGCCGCCCTCTCACACGTGCGTTTCAATTCGCCGTCATGGGGCCGTACTTGCGACGCGATGAAGCCGGCCAACTTCCTGACACGCTGTTGTTTTTTCTGCATGTTCCCAAGTTTTTGGTGGAACGTGACACCCGCGAGTTTTTTGACGCGATCTTCGAGTCTGACTTTCCGGTCCTCATCGAAGAAAAATTTCGCATCGGCCAATCGCGCAGCCAGGACTCTCTCGTTGCCTTCACGAATCAAGCCCATGTCTTTGGCTCGATTGTTCGTCACAGCGATGAAATGGGGGACAAGCTTGTCCGCATCTTTGTTCATTAGGGAAAAGAATCCCTGATGCTCTTTCATGGAGGTAATAAGGATCTCTTGCGGTACCTCCAGATACGCAGGCTTGAAGGAACCGATAATGGCATTGGGACATTCGGTTGTATGGACAGCCTGATCCAGCAAGTCTTCGTCCACATTCAACGTGAAGCCAGCATTCTTGCACAGTGTCGCGACCTGTTCTTCGATCATACGGCGGCGACGCTCTGGATCCGGGATGACTCCTTGACGTTCGAGCCCTTTTATGTAGGACTCGAAGTCTCGAACGACAAGCCCCTTCGCCCTCCCTAGTACACGATGGCCTTCGGTCCGGTTACCGGCAGTTATTCCTGCGAATTTGATCGGAAGCGTGGTGCCACCATAGAGTGCTAGCAGCCATCGCACCGGTCGGGCGAACCGCTCGCCGGTGCTATTCCACTTCATCGCTTTCGGAAAAGAGAGTTTCGCGATCACCTGCGGAAGAAGTTCATTTAGAACCACGTCGGCAGGTTTCCCCGGCTCCCGCTTCGCCGCAAAGAGATACTCGCCTTTCGGAGTCCGACGAACCTGCAGTTCATGCACCGCGACTCCCTGCCCTGCGGCAAATCCCGTCGCCGCTCGGGTCGGCTGGCCGACCTGATCGAATGCCACCGCCTTCGAAGGTCCCATGGCCTCCTTGATCATGGAGGTTTGCCTGGTTGCAAGACCTTCAACGACCAGGGTTAAGCGCCGCGGCGTTCCCAGTGTGCGGGCAGATCGAAAAGCAAGACGCTCAGCTTTCAACAACTGCTCAGCTGTATCTTTGAGCGCGGAAAGGGCGGGGGCAATAAATTGGTAGGGAAGTTCTTCAACGCCGATCTCAAGCAGTAACTCGGCAGCCGTCGCTGGAGAACGAGGTGTTCTCCTCTTTACAGAGAGAACCGAACGACGCGGTTTCTGTGTCTTGGTCATGGATCATTCCGCGGTTCTATGAACGGCTGGCCGCAGCCTTGGAATGAATATGTGACATCTTCGCACCGTCGCACTCGGCCGCTCGATTGAGCAGCGGGTGCCCCATTGCCGCCCGCTCTTCGATGTAGCGTTCGGCACATTGCCGTGCGAGGGCGCGAACTCTAGCGATATAGCCTGTGCGCTCTGCCACGCTGATCGCTCCACGGGCATCGAGCAGATTGAAAAGGTGCGATGATTTGATACAGAAATCGTAGGCCGGGAGCGTCAATCGTTTGTCGCGATTCGCCAGTAGCCGATTGGACTCTCTTTCGTAGGATTCAAACGTGGCCCTGAGCATCTCCACATCGCCTTCTTCGAAATTATAGGTGGAGAACTGAACCTCTGTTTCGTGATGGATATCTCCATACGTGACTGAATCGTTCCATGCGAGGTCGAAGACGTTATTCGCCTGTTGCAGATACATCGCGATGCGCTCGGTCCCATACGTCAATTCGACGGTAATGGGATTCAACTCGATTCCGCCGATTTCCTGGAAATACGTAAACTGAGTGATCTCCATCCCATCGAGACGTACCTCCCAGCCCAGACCCCAGGCACCCAGCGTGGGTGACTCCCAGTCGTCTTGAATAAATCGGATGTCATGTTGCTTGGGGTCGATCCCCAATTGGACCAGACTCTCGAGATACAGCGCTTGAATATTTTCCGGCGACGGCTTCAAGACGACTTGATATTGGTAGTAGTGCTGCATGCGATTCGGGTTCTCTCCGTATCGACCATCTGTGGGACGCCGGCATGGTTGGGGGTAGGCCGACCGCCAGGGCTCTGGACCAAGGGACCTGAGGAAGGTCGCGGGATGAAAGGTACCAGCCCCCATTTCCAGGTCACAGGGTTGATGAATGACACAACCTTGCTCAGCCCAATATCGATGCAAGGTCAGAATGAGATCCTGGAAGGTCACGAACAGTCCAGTCGTGGTTATGGAAGCCAGAATTCACGCGCTAATCGCGTCGAAATGAGGGAAGAACGTAACAGGAATTCGCGGACCCTGTCAAGGCGTAACCCCTCTAGGATCAAGGAGTTGCAGCATGTTGTCTCTGTGGAACAGATGGACCATACAGGTCAAATATCCTAAGGATCCTGCCACAATGTTTATGATCACCGCTTGACGAAATTAGGCACGATGTTCTATTGTTGTAAATCTTGACAAACTCACTTCTATTTGTGCTCATGTCATTATGAAGTTATCGAAAAAAAGCGAATACGGGCTTCGAGCACTACTTGAGCTCGCCCTCGTGCACGGAAAGACGACACTGCGGCGCCACCAAATCGCGACACGTCAGCATATCCCGATCGAATTTCTCGAACAGATCCTTCTGGCGCTGAAGCGAGCGGGACTCCTCTCCAGTCGTCGGGGGATGAAAGGCGGATACGCGCTCATTAAATCGCCGGCAGAGATTACCCTCGGCCAAGTGATTCGCATTTTGGATGGCCCCCTCGCTCCGATCGGGTGCGTCAGCAAGACGGCTTACCAGAAATGCGAAGACTGCCCTTACGCCAACCAGGCCCGCTGCCCCGTGCAGCATGCGATGGGTTCCGTACGTGATGCCATTGCCGGCATCCTGGATAATTATACACTCGACGACTTTGCCTCCGGGCACCGCAAAGGATAATCGTGGAACTAGCCGTGCTCGTGCTGATCACGTTCGTGGCGGCCACGGTCAACGGCGCACTTGGATATGGTTTTTCTTCGATCACCGTTCCAGTCGCGCTGCTGTTTTACACCAATCGTATACTGAATCCAGCGCTAGTGCTCGTCGAATTGGTGATCAATGGATACGTCCTCTTCCTCAACCGCAAGAGTGTCCCGAACATCTGGTGGCGCGTAGCGCCCATTCTGATTGGCCTTGTGATCGGCGTCGGAATCGGGAGCTATATTCTCTCCCTCGTTCATCCAACATGGGTCAAGTTCGTGACCTACTTCCTGCTTTTGCCGCTGATTCTGCTCCAAGCGGCCGGTATTAGAAAACCCATCCAAGCCGAAAAAACCATTGCGATCCCCTTCGGAGTGGGCATCGGAACCCTCTATTCAGTCACTACTATCTCAGGCCCTCCTCTTGCGCTGCTCTTCAACAATCAGGGATACGCCAAACAGGATTTCAGGGCCGCCCTGGGCGTGATCCGAGTAGGAGAAGGGGTCTTGACGGGAATTGCCTACTATTTTATCGGACTCTATAGTTCGGACAGCATGGAGATTATGGCTTACATAGTTCCGAGTGTTTTGCTGGGGATCCCACTCGGCAGCTACCTTATTCGTTGGATGGACCCTGAAGCATTCAGGCGGGTCTGCATGGCTTTCGATGCCTTGGTTGTTGCGTTTGGTCTATCCAGGGTGCTCATCGAATTGAACCTCACCACCGCTTTCACCACTTACAGCATCTTCACGATCGTGATGGTACTCAATGCCTATTTACTGTTTCGATTTTTTCGGGACAGAACTGTCCCATGAAAATTGTCGGCTTGACCATCCAATAGCGCACCGGTTACCAGAACTGACATTGTACAGGCCGATCCATCATTGGCAACCCCCTCCACGACAACCTGCACATTTGTGAACTGGGACAAAGTTCCCGCACCTTCGTTTCCTGTGATTCGAAAACGACCATTCCATGTTCTATTGTCCGATCCATACCAATTCATGTTGCATCCACTGTTCGATTCTCATGCCCATACATAGGTTCCGCAATTGGATGAGCAGGAAGAGGGATGAAGCGGCACTCTTCGAGCGAGAAGGATCTGCATGCTCTTCCCTTCAGATCTACACTCCTTTTTTTTTCAAGTGTCCACGCCATCATTTATGTATAGACAAATCGGATAGTTGCACGGAGGAACCGTGGCACATGCCTTGCTGCTTCCACAAATGTTTTCTGCCTATTCAGCGCCAATTCTCTCTAACAGCACAGGGTCGCTTTGATCAAACCAGATTTCTCCCCGCGGCCCAAATTCAGAGACCCTCGCATGCCGCTAGGTCTAACCGCCTTTGTTGCAGGTTTTCTTCTTATGGTGCCCATTCTGAACGGATGTGGCGGAGGAGGAGAGGGGACAGGCGTTATGCCTCCTGGTGCCGCCGTGTCTCTCGCATGGCACCCGGTTCCAGACCCCTCAGTCTCTGCCTATCTCGTCTATTACGGTCGCCAATCGTCTGGTCAACCGGGAAGCTGTGAATACGAAAATTCCATATCCGTAGATTCCCCCTCAGCCACGGTCACAAACCTAGATCCTGATACCCGTTACTACTTTGCTGTCAGTGCCTATAATGGCTTCGAAAGTGTCTGCTCAAATGAGGTATCGACTGTTACGCCTTCCGCCCTTGCCGATCAACGAAGCCCCTCTACTGGCCCCGAAACGCCGGCCATTACCCGCGACAGTTCAACACACACATCGGACGAGCCTGTAATGCAGCGACCCCATTGACGTGATCGAACAGTGTTACGTCGATTCGCCTGCATGAATCCTGTCAACCCTTGGGTTCTACCTCAAGGCGCACCATCTGCTCACCTGCTCTGTTTGGCCACAAACTCATCACTCTCCACACCTGTATGGCTTCCGCAGTTCAGGGGTTACCGGTCTGGATTCAAGGATTCGCCCATCCGGCCGACTCTGCAACCCCCGGACAAGCACCCTGTCACCTTTGGCTTTCCAGAGATTAACTGACTCACATTGACCATGGCCGAACCCTTTCCTATACTGACCGAGATTCGGAGAAGGTACGTCGATGAGAATTGTGGTGAGTATTCTGATTGGAGTCGTCCTGGTAGTCGGAGTAATAATCTCGCTCCCCTTCCTGATCGACCTTAACAAGTACCAAGATCAGTACAAGCCGCTCTTAGAGGATGCGCTCAATCGCAAGGTTCAGCTCCAAGACATCCGTCTGACCATCTGGCCACAGATCGGAGCCAGGGTGGCTGGGTTTGCGGTATTGGACGACCCGGCATTCGGATCGAGCCACTTTACCTCTCTGAAGTCGCTGGATGTGTCAGTCAAACTCATGCCGTTACTCGGGGGGAAAGTAGAGGTAGAAGGCATTACGCTCCGTGATCCGGTTATCACTGTCATTAAAAACAAGAACGGTGTTTTGAACGTTTCAACCATCGGTCGTACAGGCGTCAGGCTCCCTCAAACTCCTTCTCGGGCCCCTATTCCATCAACGGAAGGTCCGCTTAAAATCCTGGCACTGCTGGCGGTAGATCGTATCTCGATCACGGGTGGAACCGTCACCTATCGGGATCTGTCAGCTCCCGAACCGACCGAATATATTCTGCAGGATATGGCACTCCTACTCCAATCCGTGCGACTTGGTCATTCTCCGAACCTCCATGTTGAAATGATGGTCCAACCGTTCAACATGCCGGCGAAACTCGACGGTACCTTTGGCCCGTTAAAAGAATCCACGGACATTGATGCAATCAATCTCAAGCTCGCTTTGGGGAAAACCGATTTTGCCATTACAGGAAAAATGGTCGGACGAAACGCCAACCTGAACATCAGTGCTCCGATCATCAATACGGCCCATTTACCGGTCACGCTTCCAATTCGGGGCCCCATCGAGGTGAAAAATCTCCAGGTTACAGCGGAAGTACAAGGCCAGGACATACTGGTACCGAATTGTTCTCTTCAGGTGTTCGATGGACAAGTAACAGTAGAAGGAAAGGTCACGTCCGGCTCTGAGACACCACCGTTTACAGGCAGAATGACGATTGAGGGAATGCAACTCGGCCCTGCACTCAGCGTTCTAGCTAGTGCCCCGGTGTCGATCAGCGGAACAGCAGGAGTCGACCTCGCCGTGCAAGGCCGTGGATTTTCCACCCCGGACATCATGCAATCCTTGGAAGCCCTGGGACACGTGGTAGTAAAAGACGGCAAGATCGAAGGTGTGAATCTACTTCAGGAAACCACCTCCCTACTGAAAGCGATCGGTGTTTCACTTGATAGCGCCAAGATCACGGTTTTTTCCACAATCGAGACGGATCTTTCCATTAAGAAAGAGGTCGTCCACGTCCAACGGCTCTTGATAAATAGCCACGACTTTCAGGCTACAGGAGGAGGCACGATTGGATTCGATCAGACATTGAACCTCACCATGAATCTCAATCTGTCTGAAGACCTAAGCCGGCAGATCGTACGCTCAACCCCTGCGACAAAGCTCGCGATGAGGGAAGACCGTTTAAGTCTTCCTCTGATAATAACTGGAACAACCTCTGAGCCTTCATATGGGTTGGATACGAAAAAGCTTAGCGGGAAAGCTCAGGAACAGATGCAGAAGAAAATCGAAGAAGCGGTCGGAGGGCTACTGAAGGGAGAAACTAAACCACAGGATTTAAAGCAACAGGGCCGAGAACTGCTCAAAGGATTGTTGAGGCCATAATGCCGTTTCAAACGATCCCCATTACATCATTGAAGTAGAACTGGCATTAAGTCTTATCGAGGGGCTCAACTGCGAGATTCTGGTTTTTCAGTGATGTGCTTATGGCCTGGGAGGTGAGCAGTATCTGCGCTTCAAATTCCTCGCGTGCATGCCCTCGGAATCCGAATACTCTTGAAAAAGTTCCCGCTCGATCGCCCGAATAGCCTCGAGAGTTAAACCATTCTGCGGCATTCTTGAGACCGGTCAATAGCAGCGGACCCCCGCTGAGAGCCACGGCATCGACTAGGCAATACCAGACAGCTACCCCGCTCGGCGGATTTCCTTGAGACAACCCAAAGACAGGGTCTACGTCCGCCCATCGCCAAGCACCCGCTGCTGTGCCAATGAGCTCCAGCCACGTCGTAATAAAGAAGGCAGCGAGATACACCAATGGTGAACGACCCCTAAACAGACAGACGACAAACACGGAAAACAGTAATGCGCCTCCTGCATCACCCTTTTCTGCGAACCCGCTGATCCCCCACAATGACCATGCGCCGCAAATCAATATCACCGAAGCGGCGATTGCTCTGGCGTATCGTATGAAGAGCCCGGACCGTGCCAACGCAATGGAAGTCAGATACACCATGCCATGGCCAAGCGGCACATAGGCCGGCACGTTCTCAAACTGATACGTGTATCCCCCCATGCAGACAGATGCCACGTACTCGCCAATCGTCGTAAACGCAACAGCAACGGCAACCTGCGTTCTGACTTCTTTAGTTTCACCAAGCAACATCGCAATAAGAGATAGGAAGGCGATGGCGCCTAAGGCATACTGCCGGCCTAAGCTCGCACTGACTTCACACAGCATACAGATTGCCACACAAGCGAACGTATACAGCGCAATCATGTAATCGCGTTTGTTGTGCGCATACGCGGCATTACTTGGTGGGAAATGACGGAGCAATCTCGACGGCATTGAACTTTACCCTCTCATCGACGCGCTGCTCTTGCGGGTTCTGATTTTAGCGTATAAGGCAAGAATCTTTTAGCATACAACGCACGTACTTTTCAGCCCTGCCAGCAGGTGAGCCACAGTTACTTTGGTTCGCGTCATCTAAATTGAACCACTTGAGACCTCGAACGGTGTTTCTGTAGCGCTATTTTGGCCTCTCGAAGAAGACGGGTGGGGAAAATACTGGTCTGTTCACCAGGAATGACAGGGGAGGCTGAAATTGGATTCAGCCTCCCCTAAAGATGAAGAAATGAGGTACAGAGAGACAGTGTGATCAGTCTTTTTCTTTCTCCTTTTCCTTCAAGACTGCCTTGCCCTGCGCCAAACTGGCATTGAGGTCATGCTCTGGGACTTTCTTATGCACCAGGTTCTGATGGCAATCGATGCAGGTTGCGCCTTCCGTTTGCATCTTCTGGTGTGCGGCTTTAGCCGATGCGCCCGGCGGCTTGGTATTCTTGTGGCAAGCCCGGCACGTCATGCTGTCCCAGCCCTTGAGTTTCATGCGCGCCCTATAGGCTGCCTCAGGCCGTCGCTCATTAAACTTCTCAATCGTAGAGTAGTCGATGGTGAACTCATCTATTAGGAATGGCACTCCATCCACCACGTGCGTCCAAATTGCAAGATGAAAGTTTGCCAATCCCTGTGGAACGTGACAATCCTTACATCCTGGATCGGCCCCCAGCGCGCCCCAGTGGGAGGATTTCTTTAACTCCTCATACGGATAGGTCTCCGAATGGCAACTCACGCAGAACTCGGTTCTGGAGATGGCAGCCTCACCGCCGAAGACTACGATAATCGACCCGACCGCAATCGCTGCGCCAAGGAGCATGGCACCGCCTGAGAACCTGCCTGGCATTATTCCTCCTTACCTAGCTCAGCCGGTTTGGCATCCTTTTGGAACTCCTCATGAAACTTCGGAATAGGCGGACCATCGAACGTGCCTGCCAGTTTGAAGTGTTCATGCATGGCCTTGTTGTTACGCACCATCTTCTCAAAGTCGAACGTATACTTCTTGTCTACCGTGGGAGTGAACGGCGTGTATGGTTTCTTGACGCCCTTCCACCCGGAGCCCTCGTAGTTCAGATGGCAGGCGCTGCACTTCTCAACGAACTCAAACTCTTGTCCTGCTTCCACGAGAGACTCACGCGGCGTGACCTTTTTCGACTTTTCAAAAGCCTCACCTGCCTTCCGGTGAATCTTGCGGTAGTCGGTACCCGCCCCATGACAGGATTCGCAACCGACACCAATCAGGAATTTATCCGGCTCCGAAATTTCATACCCACCTTCCGAACCGAACCCGGTCACGTGGCAACCAATGCAATCCTTGTCCTTTGTATAATCCTTCTTGGGATCAAGTTTCGCCTTGACCATGGCTTTGTCCTTGTCTTTGCCCCTGTCGGCTTTGAGCGAGTCAACCGCTTTGGCGTGCGCGGTCTTTAGCCATGAATCAGCCTCACTTTTGTGACAATTACTACATTTCTTCCTTCCCTCAAACGGGGTTTCGGCGACAGCGCTTCCGACTAAGACAGCGAACAACGCCGTAGCGGCGAGTGCGTATGTCATGGGATGATTCACGGTATCTCCTTTCTAAGAAAAACTGACGAGGGATGTATTGTCACGGTTTCACTTTATCGTCAGTTTAAAAGATTTACAAGAACAGGTAATGCCGTTTCGAATGCTAGAGAAATCAGTTGCCGGGTGGCTGCGCAGGCGGGATTCTGTACACCCAATAGCCGCCGTGATTATAAATAGGTCGCAACGCTTCCATCTCAAGAGGCGTCCGGTCCATAAACGGCAGCATCTGGGAAAGAAGTGTCTTGCCGTTCTTGTTTTCCCGGATGAAATAGGCGCGCACCATCCTATCAGAGAGAGATTGGAGCGTGTATGAGTCAAAGCCGTTACTTGTCATCCAGCCCTTCACTTGCGCTGCCAATCCGTGCACATTACCTGTTAAGGGGAAGTCCTTGAAGGCCATGTCGAGGCGCTCAGGACGCATGAGCCCCAGTTTGTAAAGGTCGCTGACATGGACGACTACATAGGCTTCCCGTCCACCAGCTAGTTCGCGTAGTATCGTCGTGCCTTTCTCTGACTCCGCCGCCAATGCGTCAGCAAACCTATTGAACTTTCGACTCTCTTCATCCGATGCCGGAGCTCCCCAGAACTCTTGTTCGTACTTCTTGATAGTATCGTCGCGTCCCCTCCAGTTCGAAGACGCGATCATAGGTTCG
Source organism: Nitrospiraceae bacterium (assembly GCA_035457905.1). Lineage (GTDB taxonomy): Bacteria > Nitrospirota > Nitrospiria > Nitrospirales > Nitrospiraceae > Palsa-1315. The sequence continues at coordinate 3,662 of DATIAT010000106.1, read as the reverse complement.
CCGATATGGGACGTGAACAACGTGTCGCACTCGGCAAGCAGTCGTACTTGGCGTGACGTGTCCCACCAGGCAAGAACAACCGCATCCTTTGGCACATGCTTTGCCATCTCAGTCGCGACTGTGGTCAGATCGGATAAGTTGGTGTCGATAGACCCGACTGGTTCGCTGATGAGGTTTTCCCAGTTGAGCAGTACGGGCCTCGCATCGCCTCGGGCTCCGCGATAGGCAACAGCGATGGGTTTGTCCACAGAATCAACCCGGACTTCATATTTGCCTATTTTGAGATCCGGCCAAGCTCCCAACCCTAAATTGACAAATTTACCGACCCCTCCTTCATCAACCAGTTGGTAACGGTATGGTGCAGGTTCCGGCTTGAGCCAGAGGTATGCGAACCACCCAAACACAAGAAAACCTCCCGCCACCAGAGCTATCCCCAGCGACGGGAGGATTCTATTGCTTGATTGCGTCAGCGCTCCCTCCATAGTCCGCGCTGCGCCCTCTATCACTTACCGTTGTTTTTCTTACGTCTGCTCCAGCCAGCGAGCGCGAGCGTACCGGCCAGCATCATACCGCCGCCGAGACTTCCCAACGTAATCTTCCCGCCCGTATCGTCGAGGTCCAGCAGGGCCGTTTTGGCCTCCAGCTTCGCCACCCGTTCCTGCAGCGCAAGCTTCTCCTTGAGCTTGGTATCCTCGTCATTGATTTCGACATAAGCCCTGTTCATCGCCGCCCAGCCAACTGTGTATGTGTATCCCCAATATTGGTGGGCGAGACTCACGTGCAACTGCACCAGATGATCCTCCGCCATTTCAAAGAGCTTCAACTCGATTGCCGCTGGGTTGTTGCCCTTCGACCAGTAGATCTGGAAGAATTGCTCGAACCCTTCTACAACCGGCTTCGGAGGCTCCGGTCGGTTGGTCTTCTGCCCTGTAAGGAGTCCGGCCTCGTACTGCTTATGGACCATATCGTGCGCCTCATCGTACTTATCGAGGCCTGAATACGTTCCCTGATCCATGAAGTCAAGCCAGGCACGGGCATACGTTTCCGAGTGGCACTGGGTGCAGGTCTTGACCCAAGCATCCAAGCGTTTCTCCGCCCAATTTGTACTGATATTTTCGCGGATACCAGGCACGAAGGGATAATTTGCCCAGCGTACCTTCCGCACGACATTGTGTGTGAACTTGCCCTGGTACTCCATGTGACAGTTCTGACAAGTCGGCACACTCTGGCCCCCCTTCTTGATGGCATCCTTCATCTCCACGTTCCAATCAAACCGGTTCTTCTCACGCTGATAGCGCAGGCCGTGTTTCGAGAGGTTGTAGGCCTCCCAATTGTTGTGGTCGGCGCCGTTGTGGCAGGCCCCACAGGCCTCGGACTTCCGCGCTTCGGACGCCGAGAATTCATGCCGGGCGTGGCAGGTATCGCACTTATTCTGACTGATGTGGCACCCCGTGCAGCCATCGGCGATTTCTCGCTGCGACATCCCGGCGTAGACTTCCACTTCGACGTTGGCTCGATAGTCCAGCGCATGCGATGGGCGACCCTTGGGCCACTGATCCTTCGGCCAGGTGATCGTGTCGCGCTCGGACTCCCGTTCAGCAAATTCCTGCAGGTGGCAGGTGCCGCACGTATCGGCGGTGGCCAGGCGGAGGTCCTTCGTATGGTCCGCCTTCTTCGTCGTGTTGATGTCATAGTGGCAGTCGATGCAGCCGACTTCTTTCAAATTCTCCTTGGCTCCGAGCTTGCCGATTGAGCGCAGATTCGCCTCGATCGCCTCCAACTTGGCCTTCTTGTAATAGGTGACATCCTTCGGGGTGAGTTTGCGGATCTTGTCGAGGTTGGCGTGCGTACTCCGCTTCCAGTCCTGCACCCAGCCTGGGGACTCATCGGTGTGACACTTGACGCATTGTTCGCGTGTCGCGATCTCCTTGACCGATTTCGGCGACGTATAGAAGGAGCCGGGATCCATGTACTTGCTCATGGGGATCGGCTTCCAGTACTCAGCATACTTGCCTTTCCCGAAGCCTTGTGCTGGATCCAAGTACCGTTTGACCAACGCCTCGTGCAACTCCTTGGGGCTGGCTGACCGATCAAGCTTCAGCGCCTCGTACGTTTCCTTTGGGACGGTGGGAAAGTCAGCCTGCGCCGTCCCCGCGAGCAAGACGCCGCTGAGAGCCAGAACGCATTTCACCCAAAACTTGGACTTCATCGTAATTGCTCCTTCGTTTAGGTGTGCACGGCTAAAGATTTTGTCGGGACGATTTTTTACAAAAATAGTGTTGCTAACTTATTTTATGAAATCACTTGTTTCTAATGCGCGCCTTTATATATTTGCCTGGCTTCGATGTCAAGGGGTTTTACTACAATATTCAATATTTATTTTTGATTCATCACACCCGCTCTGACTTTAAGGGGTGGACTGTCATATCGGTCTGTAAACAATCCGAGCAGCCGCCGGAAAAATCGCTTGGGTGATCGGTGACACCACTTGAATAGCGATTGCAGCCGAGCAAATTGTATGCCGGGCACCGTACTGTGGACGAGTGGTGGCGAAAAATCTAAAAACGACAGGATTGATACGATGCTTGGCAAACGCGCATTACATGCTCTTCAGTAGAGAGGATGGCCCAACACGGACCTTGCCCGAACCAGAAATGATTCTGCCTGAATCTAAACTAATTCAGGCTCAATGCCCTAGGAAAGGATCCGCGCACGGAACATCAGAACAGGGTCGAAGCATGATGCTTGAAGTGCGAGACATGTGGCCTTCCTAGTGCTTACGGCCTTTCATGATCGATGACGATAGTGATCCCTTCCACTCCCGGCTTTACCGGCTGACTGATTCCCTCCAAGTCTCCACTTTGTGCCATCGCTTGGCCGGACTTTGACAGACGGGCCACGATCACCACCGATCCTACATCTGAAAGTTTCCTTGACGGCATCATGCTAACCGAGTCATCGAGCCGGAATGTAAAGGGCAAATCTTTCCTCGTCGCTCGCACGATCGCGACAGGCATCGGTGGGCCGTTCGCCTCCCGTGCGAATACAAATAACGTGTCTGTCGGTGCTCCTTTACCCGCCAAGTTCGGTCCCATAATCACCTTGCCGCTGATTGCGAGCGACTGTCCGGCTGATTTGGCCGGCGCAGGTGATTCTGCATATGCGGACACCATCCCCGAAAGCAGTACGCCACAAATGAGCAGACCACATTTCATCAAGAATTTGTCGGCCATGTGCAAAGCTGCTTCTTGAAATACTTTCATGGACTCAGCGAACGCGTTGCTCTGATCAGCGCGCACATATATCTCAGCCTGCATCGGAAAAAGTCAAGGGGCTGCTCGGTAAACTTCCTCGCTGTTGTGGCAAGCTGAAGCTACTATCGGACTTCATAGGCTTCTTGCACAACACCTATTGAAGCTTCGCGGCAGGAGCAAGAACAGCGTGGCGAGGGGAAACACAAATATGTATGAGCACTAGGGCCGTTCACGATCGATGACAACAGAAATCCCATCCAGGCCGGATTGGATCGGCTGGCTTGTCCCCTCCAGGTCTCCGCTTTGCGGCATGGCTTGGCCGGATTTCGACAGGCGCGCCACAATCACCACCGGTCCCGCACCGGAAAGTTTTCTGGACGGCATCGGGCTGGTCGAGTCATCGAGCTG
>DATIAT010000105.1:0-5751 GCA_035457905.1 Nitrospiraceae bacterium | reverse complement strand
GCGGCAAAATCAGGGATCACGAGGCAGGCAGTCTCGGCCATTGAATCGGATGTGTACCTTCCGGCGACGCCGGTCGCTCTGCGATTAGCCTCCGTCCTGGCCTGTCGGGTCGAAGACCTCTTTAGCCTCACAAAACACGATGAAGTGATCGAGGGCACATTCCTCGGTGACCCGCCAGCAATCGAGACTCAGAGTGTTTCTCTTCGCGTCAAGGTTTCCAAAGTTGGGACGAAGATGCTTGTTCGTCCGGTCACCGGCGTCGGCGACGTCTTGTCGTATACAGTCCCTGCGGATGGATATTTGATCGACACCATTCGACAGCGTTCGGGTCTAAGGGCGCGTGTGCGCTTGTCGCGCGAACGTTCCGTCGTCGATCAGGAAATATCCGTTGCCGGCTGCGATCCCGCGATCTTCCTTGCCGGAGAACACCTGCGTCGGCAAAAGGAACATGTATCCGTCGTCGGCTGGACCATGGGAAGCATGGCCGCTCTGCATGCGTTGGAACGGGGAGAAGTCCATGTGGCGGGACTCCATCTGTTCGATCCCGTGAGCGGAGAATCCAACCTACCCTTCCTGAAACGATCGTTGAAAGGGACGGCCTACGACGTCGTGACGTTTGCCACGTGGGAGGAGGGATTTCTCGTGCGACCTGGAAATCCGAAAGGGATTCGTACGGCTGCCGATCTTGCAGAGCGAGACGTGACGCTGGTCAATCGCGAAGAGGGATCCGGAGCCCGGCTGTTACTGGATCAACGCCTGCGTGCCGCAGGGCTCGATTCAGCCCAGATCCGAGGTTACGAGACCGTCGTACGGTCGCACCTTGAGGTGGCCCGGGCGATCGCAGGGCATCACGCTGATGTCGGGTTTGGCATTCGATCGGCGGCGAATTTGTTTGCGCTGGATTTCGTGCCCATACAAGCGGCCCGATATGATCTCGTCGTGCCGACGGCCTACCTGAAGTCTCATCCAACGCTCGGAAATCTGTTCGACACGCTCGTCAGCCGCCCGTTCAGAAACGAGATCGAGGCGCTGGGCGGCTACGACACGCGAGAGACGGGCAAGCGTCAGGCTTTGTAACGGAGAGAGATCGATGCGAAAACGATTATTCGCGCCCTATGGATTCTTCATTCTCTTCGTCCTGATTACCGTCGATTCCACTTCGGAAGCTGCCCGCAATCTAGTGATTGCGACTTCACCGACAGTGAAAGATGCGATCGTGGCGCTCGGTCACGCATTCGAGCGGTCCCATGAAGGCGTGCGCGTTCAGGTCGCTGTCGATACGTCGCTCGACCTGCGACGGACGATCGCCGGAATGGAAAATAGTGGCAAGGCGTTCATTGGATCGGGACCGATTCATCTCGTTGCGCCGGGCGGTGACGAACTCATCACCCGCTTGGTACAGAAATACTACGTGTTGCCCGGAGCCAGAGCCCTGTATGCCACCGAGCGCCTTGTCCTCGTGGCTCCGGAATCGCTCAGTGAAGCGCCGGAGTCTTTTGAAGCGCTGGCCGAAACGCAAGGGATCCGCATTGCCGTGGCGGATGGAACGACACGACTTGGTGTGGAAACGGCGCGGCTGTTGTCTGCCTTGCACCTGAACCCGCAGCGACTCCATGTCGCGAGCGATACAGCGGGCATTCTCGATCATGTCCTCGGTGGGCAGGCGGATGTCGGCATCATGTTCGGCCACGATGCCACCCGAGTGCAGCAGCGGGTGCGTGTCCTCGCCGAGGCGCCGACGGCGCTCTATCAGCCTGTCCCTCACAGCATTGCCATGGAGCGCTATTGTCCGGACCGGCAGCTCTGCCAGGAATTTTTGCGATTCGTGACCAGTCCTGCTGGGCAGTCGGTTGTCAAACAATTGGGATACGGACCGGGAAAGCAGCCCGAGACGCCCGTGACGGTGTCGGACCCGGAAAGTAGGTAGGACATTTTATCCAGGGGGCATCCTATGGTTCATGGTGGTGTGTATGTCGTTTTCGGAATCTGTTTGAGCATCTTGAGTGAATCCTGTGCGCGGCTGCCCTACACAACGAAGGTTGTGCATCAAGACGACCGCGTCGTCGTCGCACTGCAGCAGGAGTTGGACAAGCCGGCCTATTCGCACCCCGTTCAATTGAGCAAAGACGAGCTGCGCGCTATTTTGACGCGATTCAGCTACAGGCCGAAAAAACGAATGCCGCTCCGGTGGTTCGCCGAGGAAGATCCTCCCAAGCCGGTGTTTCGTCAGGATGAGCTCGGCGCATTAACAGGACGCCTCTCGGAAGGACTCGCCGCTGCCAGTCCGACAGAGCGCGTGCACTTTGAATTGAGGGCGCCTGGACTCAATCCCGCCTCTCGCTACGACGTCCTGGCCGGTTGGATGGCGGTGCGCGATCCCTATCTCTACGTGGCACTGGAATATGTGCACGTGCAGATCCCGAATCATAAATTCGACCCCTATGATTACAACTATCCAACGCCCCCGCAGAATCCGCGCGACTACCTCCTCTACTTCGAGCCAGGACGCTTCTGGGTGACTGATCCTCAGGATGTCCAGGCATTGGAGTATCGCGAATTTCTAAAGACGCCGCAGGTCGGCGCACCGGTCCTGCGATAACGGCATCGCCAACCTTTCATTCGTCCTGAACGTGGAGATTCATATGCGCGATCTTCGACGTCCTGTGAGAGCAAACAATTTCAAAAAAGCGCTCTGGAGGGTCGTTCCGGTGTTCTTGTACTCATTGTATGGTTTCGCTGCGGTCGCCGGGGCCGCCGATACCGGGAAGTTGGTCGAGAAAGACGGCAAGTATGTGTTCGTGGAAAGTATGGACCCGGCGACCAAACTACTGCTGGAGCGAGCGGTCAAAGAAGGCACGATCACTCAAGAGGAGTATGACAATGTCCTAAAAGAATCTCAGGAGCGCCAATACTTGCTCCAGCCAAGTTTCAAAGTATGGTACGACCGTGGCTTTAACTTCTCGATGAGCGACAATGATTACTTTTTGAAAATTCGCTTTCGCACGCAGATGCGTTTTACACAACGGTATCGCAATGAGGCCTGGCGCAACCCGGGGGACGCGAAAAATTTTCCTGAACTATTGGGCGTGTTCGGCGATTACCGTGCCAATCGCTCCGATGAAACCGCCAGCACGTTCAACTTGCGCCGTGTGCGCCTGTACTTCATGGGCCATCTCTTCAGCCCTGATTTCAAGTACCTTATTCAGTTGCGAGCGGAGACAGCCGAAAATGCCCAGTCGCCGGGCGGGCTTGGACTCCTTGATTTCGCCTTAATGAGCTCGCACTTTCCCTTGGCGAATGTCCAATTCGGCCAATACAAGGTCTATTTCAATCGCGCGCAAATCAACTCAACGGCCTCGATGCAGTTTCCGGAACGCGCGCTTGTGATGGATGCCTTTACCGCCAGCGGCTTGGATCGCCGCGATATTGGTATCACCATCATGAACGATGAAGAGATCTATCCGGTGAACTACTACTTGGGTGTCTTCAACGGCACCGGTCCCAGTTTTAACCGCTTCGGCAACTACGAGAGTGAGCAGCCGACGCAAGGGTGCCCGGGAGGCACGACGGGTCAGGCGCCATTTCCCTCACCAGCGGGGTGTCCAGCCCCTCAGCGGAACATCAATGCCAACTTACGGACCAGTATTAATCAGTTGATGCTCGTTGCGCGATTGCAGTGGAACATTCTTGGCCGTCCTGGTTACGGCGAAGGAGACCTCGCGTATTCCGAGACGCCTCAACTTGCGGTCGGAGGGGGCTACTCCTACAATCCTTCCATCAATACGAGCTCCAATAGCTCGTTCATCGGCACTGATCTCGCGAACCTCAATATCCGCCGTCAAGTGGCTGCCTTCGGCAACGGACGCCAACTGGGATGGGGCGTCGTGGATTACTCGACCTGGGCGACTGATGCGGTGTTCAAGTATCGAGGCTTCTCGCTCCAAGGCGAGTTCTACTTTAAGAACATCATTCGGCAAAATCAGACACTGCCTTGCATGAATACGGCCTGTACCCTCACGGCACCGGGCCAACTCGGTAATGCCCTGGGATGGTATGTGCAATCCGGCTACTATCTCATCCCGCGGCATCTGGAGTTTGCCGCCCGCTATGCCTACTGGGACCCGGATACCCGTTCAGGTGACGACCTCGTTCACGAGCTGGATACATCGCTCAATTGGTTTCTCAATGGCACGTACGACCATCAGATCATGGTCGGATATAGCAACATCCAGATGGGAACGGGCGGGTATGCGATCGGAAGGAGTAACCCGCTGCCGCCATTATCAGGCACGGTGCCTTTGGACGCAGTTGGCGGACGTTTGATCGAGCATCTCATCCGCATCCAATATCAGATCTTTTTCTGACGTGAGGAGGACGCGCAATGATCACGCGCAAGATGAACGGCATTCAGATACCGGATGCGAGCGCCAGGACCTCTCGAGCATTTGAGAGCGGCAGTATGTGCGCGGAAGGCACCATCATAAATTGGGTGAGGGGAATCATTCACTCTCAATACGTCGGCCTCGTCCGAGGGGGCGTGCGGATGAAGGTCGGGGTACGAACGGATCTTCGTATCCGATGGGCCAGGAGAGAGGAGTGCGAGTTTGTCGTCGGACAACCGGTGGTCGCCACCGTTCCAGCCGAGACTGTGCGCTTGGAAAGCGGCATGTTTCGGCGGGGCAAACAGCGATGGAACCGCTGGGTGGGCCGGATTGTCCTCATTCAACAAGTGGAAGCAGGATCCCTGTATACGGTAAAAGTGCACGGGGAGGAATGGACCCTTAAGAGCCTGGGGCCCGTCTTGGGAGCACAAGGCCCAAGCAGACCATGGGACGTCGTCAATATCGTCGTCGATCCGCAGAGAGTGGAACTGTCGATTGTCGCTCCCTGCCGTATTGTCCACGCATAACGAAGGTGCATTCATGCGTTTCAAATCACACCTGACAGTATCATGCTTCCTGGTTTGCTCAGCGTTCATCGTCTCCTTGGGGCATCTCGCTCTCTCTCGGGCAGCCGTCGCCGAGGAAATTGCAATTGCCGCCGCGTCCGATTTGAATTTTGCGATCAAAGAGGTGATTGCCGAGTATGAAAAGGCGACGGGAAATCGCGTCAAACTATCGCTGGGGTCATCCGGGAACTTTTACGCCCAACTTACAAACGGTGCGCCGTTTGATCTGTATTTTTCGGCGGATATTGGCTACCCCAAGAAACTCGAAGAGGCGGGTCTTATCGTGCCCGGCTCGCTCTATCGCTATGCGGTCGGCCGGATCGTCCTCTGGACAAATCACTCCTCGCATCGGGATGTCTCCAAGGGTCTGGAGGTGCTCCGCGATCCTGCGATCAAGAAGATCGCGATTGCCAACCCTAAACATGCCCCCTATGGACGGGCGGCCGTGGCGGCCATGCAGCACTTCAAGGTATATGACGACGCCAAAGATCGATTGGTGATGGGAGAGAACATCTCGCAAGCCGCGCAATTCGTGGAATCCGGGGCCTGCGAGATCGGAGTCATCGCGCTGTCGTTGGCGCTGGCACCGACCATGAAGGCTGGAGGCACCTACTGGGAGATTCCCTCAGATGCCCATCCACCATTGGAGCAAGGAGCGGCCATCTTGAAATCGTCCAAACAGCAGAAGACGGCTCAACAGTTCCTGGAGTTTATGCAAGGGGCCAAAGGACAAGACATCATGAGGCGCTATGGGTTTACGCTTCCGCAGTAGAAGGGTCTGGCTCTTCACGTTCATACTCGTG
>DATIAT010000104.1:0-35977 GCA_035457905.1 Nitrospiraceae bacterium | reverse complement strand
CTTCGTGACGCTGGGCTGGTGCGGGTTGTTCGGCGGGACGGGGGGCGTGGCGGCGCAGATTGTGGCGCGCATGTCGAACCTGTGCGATGTGGTGTGGAATAACGAGAGCAAGGACTGCTTGCACGTGATTCCGTACTAAGGTAAGCCGATGACGGCGGTGGGCTATCCGCGCGCTTCGGATGCCGAAGCGCGTGAATCAGCCGAACCAGCCGACTGAATAAAGGGGGACAAATGGCACTGTTTAGAACCGCTCAAATTATCAAAGCCAGCAAGCTTCCGCCGGAAGGCGTCAAGCTCTCAAGAATGATAGACGCGGTGTATTTCCTTCCAATTGCATATTTAGGGGTCTTCGCAACCTTTCATATGCACTTCGATTTGCTCGCGGGTGACTGGGATTTCTGGATCGATTGGAAAGACCGGCAGTTTTGGGTAACAGTGACACCGGTTGTAGAGGTTATGTATCCCGGGGCAATCATGTATTACTTCTGGACGTTCTACCGACAACCCTTTGGTGCAACGTTGAGCATCACGGGACTCCTTGTCGGGAAGTGGATTACAATTATCTTTGCTTGGTACTGGTGGGCGAATTTCCCGATGAACTTCGTCATGCCAGCCACAATGGTCGGCAGTGCGCTGATCCTCGACTGCACCTTGTTACTGACCCGTAGTTGGATGCTCACGGCAATATTTGGGGTATGGGCATTCGCGATGGTCTTTGCTCCGACACAATTTGCGCTATTCGGTTACAGCCACCAACCGATGGTAGTGGACGGTCAGCTACTCTCGTTGGCTGACTACATGGGCTTCACCTATGTCCGTACCGGAACGCCTGAGTATATCCGAATCATCGAGGTGGGATCACTCCGAACGTTCGGTGGGCACACAGTGTGGATCTCAGCATTCTTCTCGGCTTTTATCTCTATGTTGGTTTTCACGATATGGTGGCAAGTCGGACACTTCGTCGGTCAATCCTTCTTCTGGGTCAAAGGTAAGAGGGGCAAGATGACGAGGATGAACGATGTCATGGTCATTGGTACGGACGAGTACGCAGCAAGGCATGGAGGGTTAATGGGGACTGGAGTGCCTTCTGGAGCCACCTTAGCGGAAGGAAAATCATGAACGCCAAAAACATATTTAAAGCATGCGTGATCGGCTCACTCGGGATGGCGACACTAGGACTTCCTCTGGTGTTCTTTGCCTCTCCCGCTGCCGCGCACGGGGAGCGCTCTCAGGAGCCGTTCCTTCGGATGCGGACCGCTCAATGGTATGACACAAGATGGAGTCCTCAAAAAACCTCCGTCAACGATGAAGCAATGTTGACAGGGAAAATCCATATTGCGGAAGATTGGCCACGAGCTGTCAACAGGCCTAATCGTACGTTCGTAAACATTGGTAGCCCGAGTTCTGTGTTCACACGCATCAGTAGTAAAGTGAATGGAACACCGATGTTTACATCAGGCCCTATGGAGCTTGGTGGAGACTACGAATATGTGATCAAGATGCGGGCTAGACTACCTGGTCATCACCACATCCACCCGATGTTGGCCGTCGAGAAGGCCGGCCCGGTCGCTGGACCGGGAGGGTGGATGGATATCTCTGGCAATTATAAAGACTTCACCAATCCTGCAAAGTTGCTGGTCGGAGGGACAGTTGATACCGAGACCGCAGGCCTTGCGGTAGGGCTCTTCTGGCATATCCTCTGGGGTATTCTAGGATTTGCCTGGATCGCCTGGTTCTGCGTAAGACCGATGTTCCTCATTCGCGCCAGGGTGCTGGCTCAAGAGGGTGGGGATGCGCTCATGAATGACCCGGCTGATCGCGTAGCAGCCTATGTCATGTTAGGCGTATGCTTTGTGATCATTGGAATTGGGTACTTTGTGACTGACTCCCAGTATCCTTACACCGTTCCTCTCCAAGCGGGCGCGCCAATGATCAAGCCGACTCATTTAAAGTCGGACCTCACGGTTAAGGTGCTCGCTGCGGACTACGATGTTCCCGGTCGTGCCTTACGCATGACCCTAAGCGTAACCAACAACGGGGAGCAGCCCCTTAGGATCGGGGAGTTCACGACTGCGGGCATCAGGTTCCTCAACAAGGTTGGCGTGGCCAACAACCTGGACCCGACCTATCCAGCAGAAATCATGGCGCAGGATGGCTTGCACATGGAGGACGAGTCTCCGATCAATCCGGGCGAAACCAAGGAAATCAAGCTCGACTCTCGTGATTCGCTGTGGGAGTTCCAGAGACTGATGGACATGGTCCACGATCCGGAGCAACGTTTCGGTGGGCTTCTCATGGCTTGGGATGAATCCGGTAATCGTCATATCAACAGTATTTCCGGAGCCATCATCCCGGTCTTTACGAGAGCCGCTAGTAGCTAAATTACGGGCTTAGTCACGTCCACGTAGGACGGCGATCCGCCTCCGTCGCAAGACGGAGGCGGATTTTTTTGGGCGCTGAGCGGCGGCTACTGCCTTGCGGTACTCTTTCGTGTACTTAAGCCGTCTGATAAACACAGACACGCGCGCATGGTACCAAATCCTGCCTAACGCGCTAGCCGTGATCGGATAAATCCCACGCACGTACGATGTTAGTGAAGGTCCTGCGCTATAACTCTGTAGCCATTTCGAGACCATCCATATTGTTCCTTGTGCAGTGAGCAAGCTGGATGAACAGTGCCTACCACCCGAAATGCCAATGCTACCTGGTAGATCATGATAGCAACGGAGGGTGGAAAATTTGTGGGGAATGACATTGCCGACTACCTGATCCTCCTCAGTCCCGATGCTAAGTGGTCGATTTCAGAATGACCGTATACAGGCTGCCCTCCTACCATTGATCGATCCATCATTTGCGAAGCTATTGGCGCAGGAAGACAGATACATATTTCCCCACGCCCGATAGGCCGAGTGAACAATTTATTTCCTCGCCATAAATATCGAACGACAACAAGCTCATTAAAGACTGTTGTGTCTATCTGAACCTGCAACGTATGTTCGAGTTCCTCCAACGCCCTCTCAAATGGTATGAGCCATGTGGACTTCCCAGGCTTTAACGGACACCTTTTGAGGTGGTCGTTAGAACATAGGAGCATCTATGAGCAATCGGCGCAGATCGCAGGGTATCCGAGTGAAGTGCGCGTTCATCATGGCCCATCGTCGCGAGTGTGATACGGCAGTCATGTGCCGTCTCCTCGACGTGTCGCGTAGCGGGTTCTATGAATGGTTGCGTCACCCCCTCTCCGATCGAGCGTTGGAGGATCAGCGGTTGCTCGGCAAGATCCGCTCGGCCTCTACGGCGAGCCACGACATCTACGGTGCCACGCAGATCTTTCTCGATTTGCGAGAAGCGGGCGAGACCTGTAGTAAGCATCGTGTCGCACGGATTATGAGGGCCAATCACTGGAAAGCCCTCCACGGCTACCGTGCTCCCCGGTACGCCAGAGGCCCCACCTCACGCCTGGCGCCTTATACGCTGCAACGAGGCTTTACCGTCCAACGACCAAAGAAGGCCTGGGTCACCGACATCACATACGTGCGCACGTGGGAAGGCTGGCTCTATCTTGCCGTCGTGATTGACCTCTACTCACGCCGAATTGTCGGCTGGTCAACAAAGCCCACGATGACCCAAGAACTTGTGCTGGACGCGATCCTCATGGCAGTCCGGCGACGCAAGCCACAGCACGTCCTGATTCATTCAGATCAAGGATCGCAATTTGGCAGCGATGCGTGGCGACGTTTCTGCCATGCGCATCATCTTGAGCCCAGTATGAGCCGGCGTGGCAACTGCTGGGATCACGCGGTGGCCGAATCATTTTTTAGCAGCTTGAAGAAGGAGCGGATTAAGAAGCGAAGCTACAAGACCCGGGAGATCGCCAAGGCCGAGATCGACGATGACATCGAGACGTTTTACAATCGCACCCGTCGACACAGCCATCTGAGCGGTGTCAGTCCAGAGGCGTTTGAAGCCGGGTCGAAATTGGCGTAACGTGTCCGCAAAAGTCTGGGAAATCCAACGGGCAATGTAACAACCGAAAATGAACGGATGGTGAATCGATCACGAAAAGTTCTTCATCATTGAATTTTTACAGGCCTGACCGTCGAAGTTCTCGTCAAACGGTATGTCAATATTCATCTATCACCCCGAATTGGTTAAGCTCGTAACCATAGGTTATGTGTCAAGCTTTTTAGCCTTCAAGGCCGGAGAAGAGACCGTTGATGTCACGAAAAATTAGAGAGACGAACACAAAAACTCTGCTCAAAGAACCCTTGGTACGCCTAGTCAAACGCAATCGCTCCAAGCAGAAAGTGTCACTTGGTAGTACCGGTCACGCACTATAGTCTTCAATTCATCGGGCTGTCCGATTTCCAGTCCAGTGCGATCTCTGCTGCCCGTCTAAAAAAAAGAGGGAGAGGCGTTGCCTCTCCCTCTCACAAACTACCCTACCTCGTCGCCGCCTATAGAATCCTGCGGTCCTGACCTCCACGGATCTTGTGTACCGCTGCGTATTGAGCTTGCAGCCTAGTATCTGCCGTGGGCTACTTCAGGAGGTTCTTATAGATATCCGGTTGATCTGGGCCCTCTGCCTTAATCAGGCCAACGGCGCCTTTTGCGATACGGAAGATCGCATGATCAACATTGATATAGGTTCCGGGTACTTCGACCTTAAATTCCGCCATCGAGGAGCCGCCCGCAGGCACCACGGTGGTCTGGAGGTTCTGCAATGGAGGCGTAACGAGGGACCCCTCAGGGTAGACCCTGTCAAATATCTCGCCGATGACGTGCCAGTTGGCAGTTAGGTTGGGGCCTGCGTTGATATAGAAAATTCTGACGGTGTCGCCCACCTTGACTTGCAGAGGATTCTTGACAAGCGAGCCTGCCATTCCATTAAACACCACATGTGACGGGTGCTCCGCTAACCCGTTCTCGAATGAAAAATCCAGGGTCTCACCCTTCTTACCAGGCTTGGTGTAGAACTCGGACTGCACGATATAAAACTCTTTTTCTACCTTCGGAAGCCCACCGACCGGCTCTACCAGGATTCCACCGTACATTCCGTTGGCAATGTGCTCAGGAATCGATGGAGAGGCCGTGGCACAGTGATAGAAATAGAGGCCGGCGTTCAGAGCCTTGAACCGTAACTTGGTTTCCTCCCCCGGCTCGGTGTTGAGACTCGCTGCCCCACCACCCGGCCCAGTGACCGCGTGAAAGTCGATGTTGTGACTCTCCTTGCTGTCTTTCTTGTTCTTCAAATGAATTTCAACTGTATCCCCCACCATCACCCGAATCATGGGGCCCGGTGCAGTTCCATTGAAACCCCAGAACTTATAATTGTTATCGTCGCTTAGCTTACCGACGAACTCAGTCGCTTCAAGTTCGACCAAAACGTTGGCGGGCTCTCTCCGTGTGATAGGAGGAGGAACATTGGGTGCGCTCGTCACGACAGCTTTGATCTGCTCTGCCGCCGACGCTGACCCTGGGTTCATGGCCAGACAGGGGGCCATGGCAACTGCACCGATCAAACCCACATTACGCAGGCTGCGCGAAAAACTAATAGACATAGAGCCTCCTTTGATTTTCAACTGCTCTGACGGTTTCTTCTCTCATCTCCGCGGCATTACTGAATGATTTCAGTCCTATCGGGATATTCGGATCCGCCTCTAACTTAGGGCTTGTAATCCGTGTGCGCAGATGGCTTACCATCGTGCGAAAATTGGTGCTCGTACGCCATTACCTGCCAGATCTGTTCCTCTGACAGCATCGACTTCCAAGCCTTCATCTTTGTCTTTGGAACACCTTCTGCTATTCGCCAGAACCAGAAACTGTCCGAGAAACGACCGGTGTTTTTCTGGTCACGAAGATCTCGCGCTCCCTTTTTCACCGGTTTACCGTCTTTTCCGTGGCAGCTGCCGCAGTTGATGAGCGGGTTGACTTCACCGGTGTAAATTTTTCCTCCCTCCTCGATGACCTTAGGATCGGTCCACCAGCCAGCCGGCATATGTTTGTCGGCGTAATCGGCCGGAACTGGAGGCAATGGCACTGGATCCTCTGAGTAGGCCTTTCCTCCCGAAAGAATGAGGATGGACACCATTACCACAACCGACATTCCGACCTTGCTCATCGTCATTCGCACCTCCTTTTCTGATGGTGATTATCGTCTTTCGACGATGCCTTGCCTCATGAGGGTAACACAGATTACATCTCGGAGCATTTGCGCTCGCATACATCAGCTTCTATGCCCCAGCAGACATAGCTGCATCGCCCTTCACAAGAGCTGGGATCAGCCCTTGTTTAACAAAATTATCCGTGTCAGCTTGATTGGCTGGCTTGTCGTCCAGTCGTTGAAGGAACGGGATCGCTTGTGTCATGGATGTTGGATACGATTCGTATGACACGCATGCTGCAACCGCCATCAACCATATAATACTCAACGGAGCGGCCAATGAAAAGGGCGATCTTGAGAGCCCCACCCGGTCTTTCCAAAAATTAATGGCGTCCACAATGCCTTACATGTCCCCTATTGTCAAGACTCAAAAATTGAAATTTTACGGTTGCATGATGCCGTAAAAGCCCACAGCAGGCTATATACCGCAGCCTATGGCGGGCAGGATTGGGTGAAGAAAGGGTTGGGATGGAAGGGTCAGAATCCTACGAGGCATTTTCTCCCTGATCTTATTCTCACATGTATAGGTCATTGAAGCTTTCGCATCGTATGGCTGTTTTTCAGACAGCCTGATCGCACTGAGACGATCCGTTCGATTGCCCCTTGACCCTCCTATCCTTCTCGCGACGGTCTATGCTTTGTTCGGACCAGCGAGGGAAACCTAAACCCAAGGCATCTGCTCTGCCCCCTGTTCAGAAGAGAAGGAATCTCCAACTCATGCGGAAGACCGGTGCAAAAGGATTCATTTCGTGATTTGTTTAGCTGCTTCGACAATCGATCGTGCCCCGATTCCAAAGTGGTCGATGAGTTCGTCTGGCTTCCCGCTGTGTGGAATGGCACGAACTGCGAGCTTATGTACCTTGATGCCTTCGGCCCCCACCGCGCTGAGTACCGCGTCTCCAAGGCCGCCGTGCGCATAATGATCCTCAACGGTAAGGATGCGGCCCTGTGTAGCCCTAGCACTGTCCAGCAATGTAGTTCTATCACTGGGAACGATGCTATACAGATCGACGATCCTCACAGAGACGCCGGCAGCTTTTAATGTGTCGTAGGCCTTCAAAGCCTCGAAAAGTGTGACACCGGCCGCGACGATCGTGAGGGCATCCGACGCGCTTTGACGGATGATCTTTGATCCACCGATCTGAAACATCTCATCGGGTCCGTACAGAACCGGAGACTTCGGACGACCGGCCCGAATGTAGACCATCCCTTTGTGCATGGCAGCCGCCTCGACGAGTCGATATGTTGCGGTCGCGTCGGATGGATACAACACGGTCACGCCCGGTTGCGCAGCCATCATCGCAATATCCTCCAACCCCATTTGCGAGGGACCGTCTTCTCCGATACTGACGCCAACGTGTGTGCCGACAAGCTTAATGTTCGAGCCGCTGATCGCCGCCATACGGATGAAGTCGTACGCCCTGGCGAGGAAACAGGCAAATGTTGCCGCGAACGGGACTTTACCGCACGCTGCAAGGCCAGCAGCTGCGCCGACCATGTTTTGCTCGGCGATGAAATTTTCGAAGAATCTGTTGGGAAACTTCTTGCCGAACTTCTCGGTGTAGGTGGAATTCTTCACGTCGGCATCTAGGCCCACGACAAGAGGATTGACTGTTCCTAGTGCCTCAAGCGCATGGCCGAACGCTTCGCGTGTCGCGACAGCGTCACCTACTTTGTAGGGCGACGGCGGGAGCGGACCGACCGCTGAAGATTCCGGAACCGGCGTCGATGGTTTCTTCACTGAGATGGTGGTGCTGCTTGGCTTCAACATCTTGGTCAGCTCATCGATTGCCTTCTGGGTTTCCTCCCCTTTGGCAGCCGCCTTCCCATGCCAGCCCGAGTGGTTCTCCATGAAGGAGATGCCCTTGCCCTTGAAGGTTTTGGCGAGGAGAATCGTTGGTCTGCCTTTGGTGGCAGCCGCAGTATCAAACGCTGCGAGCAACGCCGAAAGATCGTGCCCATCGACCACCAGCGCCTGCCAGCCAAAGCCGGCCCATCGGGAGCGATACGCTTCCATGTCATGTTGCAGCATGGTCGGATCGCTTTGCCCGAGTCGATTGACATCCACGATGGCACAGAGATTGTCCAGGCCGTAATAGCGTGCAATTTCAGCCGCTTCCCATACAGATCCCTCGACAGACTCTCCGTCACCCATCAAGACGTAGGTTCTGTGATCCAGTTTATCGACGAATTTTGCATTGAGGGCGATACCGATGCCGACTGGAAGGCCCTGCCCTAAGGAGCCGGTTGCCATATCGACAAACGACAAGCGCGGTGTCGGGTGGCCTTCAAGGTCGGACGTAAGGGTACGGAGCTTGAGAAGTTCGCTCTTAGGGAAGAGCCCGGTTTCGGCCCAAGCTGCATAGAGCAGGGGGGCAGCATGGCCTTTTGACAAGACAAATCGATCACTATTGTGCGCCTTCGGATTCTTGGGGTCGTATCGCATGACGGAGAAGAACAGCGCTGCGACGATGTCGGCAGCGGAACAGCAACTGGAGGGGTGCCCGCTCCCGGCTTCGGAAGTTGCACGAACGCTTTCGATCCGGAGCTGCGTGGCCTTGTTCTGCAGTTCAGAAAGTATCTCGGGAGAGACGGTTGAGCTAGCCATCGGAACTCCTTTCGGGACTTGTACCCAAGGACACTACCTGCCGCTTCTGGTCTTCTCTATCGGCGCACAGCGGCGGAGTTTGAAGCTAACAAAATGACATGAGGGAGTCAATGAACCGGGAAACGCGTGTCAATTCAGCTCTTGGCATGTTTGCCGTTCACCGATCTTGACACGTCCCCTGTACGCCATCATAGGTTCCGCGGCCTGACCGGGAGAAGATAGCCTGCAACGGAATACCGCTCGTTCTCGTGCCGCGTCACACCTGGCGGGGATTCTTGACAGGCCGGTAGTCTTCACGCAGACTTCCGTTCATGCAAGACCAGACGGAGCATACCCTTCTTGCCAAACTTGCTGAATATGCCGGTATCGCAGCCGACTATCATGATATCGCGGGAACTCTTCACTCTACCTCTGATGACACGCGGCGTGCCATTCTGACTGCCATGGGCTTTGCCGTCGATTCTGTCGCATCGCTGACACAGGCATTGCGAGAATGGGAAGAGGCAACCTGGCAACGGCCTTGCGATCCGGTGCGGATTCTACGCGACGGTGAGCCGGGGGCTTCCCTATCGTGTTGTCTGGCGATTGATGAAGGGAAGGAGGCGTCCGTCGAGGTGAAATGGGAGCTCCGAGACGAAGCGAACGCCGTGGTGCAGGAAGGGATAGCAAGTCCCGGTCTCCTCCCTGTAGAGGTCCGTTTTCTCAATGGCCAACGGCGTGTACGTATCAACATACCGGCTCCGCATGGTCTCCCTCTCGGCTACTACAGTTGGACAGTGCGGGCCGAGGGGGTGGGAGGGGGAGAGGTGGGAACGATGCGCGTCATTGTGGCACCACGCCAGTGCTACATCCCTCCGTCGCTCGAAGCAAACCAACGACTGTGGGGACTGGCATTGCAACTCTATTCATTGCCTTCCGATCGCAATTGGGGGTGCGGCGATTTCACCGATCTAGGCCGGATGGTCGAGTGGGCTGGCAAGGAGCTCGGCGCCGGAGTCATCGGACTCAATCCGTTGCACGCACTGCGGAATACCGCTCCCTATCACACCAGCCCCTATGCCCCGTACACGCGGTTGTACCTCAATGAACTCTACATCGATCTCGAGCGGCTACCGGAATTTCATGGATCGGAGATGGCGCAGCGACAGTTTCGATCTCCTGAGTTTCAATCCAAGCTCCAAGCCCTGCGTGAGAGCCGACAAGTGGACTACGACTCCGTTGCAACCGCCAAGCGCACAATGCTCGAGCTGGCGTACCGCAGATTTCTCACAGAGTCCTATGGCGGAGAGGAGCCAAACCTCGAACCGAGGACGGCGCGCGCCTGGCTGCTGGAACAATTCATCCAGTCCGAGGGCCCCCCACTCGAGATCTATGCCGCATTTCAGACGTTGGAAGAAGAACGCAGACTAATTCAATCCCCATCGGCCACATGGCACGATTGGCCCAAGCAATTTCTGACACCCGGCCAATCGATCCGCGAATATGCGAAACGGCACCGTAAGCGTGTTCGGTTCTTTCAATACATCCAATGGGTGGCGAGCGAACAGTTGCACGAGATTCGACAGATGGCCGAGCAACTGGCGATGCCGATCGGGTTGTATCATGACCTGGCACTGGGCGCAGATCGAAACGGGGCCGAGGCCTGGTTCTATCAATCAGTGCTGGCTTTCGAAGCCGACTGCGGCGCACCACCCGATGCGTTTGCCCCGGAGGGACAGAATTGGGGGGTTCCACCGATCAACCCTCATGCGTTACGCGAAAGCGGCTATGAACTGCTGATCCAGGTGTTACGAAATAATTTTCGATTCGGCGGGGCTATCCGGTTGGATCATGTGATGGCATTCTGCCGCCTCTTCTGGATTCCGCACGGAAGGCCCGCCTCTGAAGGCACGTACGTGCACTACCCCTTTGAAGACTTATTGGCGATCGTGGCTTTGGAAAGCGTTCGATCCAAAACTCTTGTGATCGGTGAAGACCTTGGGACAGTCCCCGACTGGGTGAGAGAGCAGTTGGCGAAGGCTAGAGTGTTATCTTACCGTGTATTTTATTTCGAACGCGGTGCAGACGGCGCTATCAAGTCGCCCGGCGACTACCCCGCACAGTCGTTGGCTGTAGTCACGACTCATGATTTACCAACTCTCGCTGGATTTTGGTCCGGCGAGGACTTGCAGGTGCGGTCGAGGCTAGGCGCCTTTTCAGACGATGCAGCGCACCGCCAGATCTGGGAACAGCGCCAGCGGGACAAAGTGTGCATCCTCGATGCTCTCAAGAGAGAAAATCTCCTGCCGAACGGCATGGCGGATGATCCCGCCTCGTTCACTATGACAGCTGAACTCTGCCAGGCAATCCACCTTTATCTAGCTCGCACACCGTCTTGTATCATGTTGGCGAATCTCGAAGACGGCCTGGGCGAACTTTCGCAAACCAACCTTCCCGGGACAGTCGATAGCCACCCGAACTGGACCCGTAAATACACGATTCCTCTGAATGAGATGTTCCGTGATCCGCACCTGCAGCAGCTCGGTGCCGTCTTGCGTTCAGCCCGTCCGCTAGGGTAAGACCCTCTATTCCGGATGCTGAAAAAGTCCGCCAGCTTCGTTCTCGGCTCATCGAAATCCCGAACGTACCCCTGAGGGTACGCCTCCGGTTTCGACTCGCCTGCGGCCTTGCTGGACAGACTTTTTGAGCATTCGGTAGGGCGTTTTTCTCCTACATGCATAGGTATCGGAATCCCTACTGTGGCAAAATAGTTTTCCCATAGCCTGCAGGAGATCTCACAATGGTTCATCGGCGGTTTATACATCGCCCATTTCCATGTTGAAGCAAAATCGCATTGTGCTGGCGGTTGCAGGGGCGGTGTTTCTGGCGATCGTCGTGCTTGAAATAGCCGCTCCAGCGAACGTCGTCGCTGCGTATGGGTTTGTCTTGCCGATTCTCCTCGTCGCCACAGTGCGCAGCCGCAGCCTGATGCTCGTGACTGTGGCGGCCTGTATCGTGGCAACATATATGGGATTGATGCAACCGACCAAGCCCGGACGGTTTCAATCGGCTCTGATCAATCGCAGTGTGGTCGCAGGAGTCCTCCTGGTCGTGGCCTATTTCGGCATGACCTGGGTGGAGCGGAAAACGAGAGAGGAGGCGGCGGGTGCTGCTCTTGCCCGGGAAACGGAGAATCTCTTGAAAGCCAATACGCAGCTTGTCGAGGCAAAAGATCGGCTGAATCGCTCGGAACGCTTGGCTGCAGTAGGGCAACTGGTGGCTTCTGTGGCTCATGAAATCGGAACACCACTACACTCTATTGCCTGGCATGTACAGGCATTGGCAGAAGAGCCTGGCGTTACACCTGCGATGAAGAAGCGGGTGACAGTGATCGATGAGCAACTCACACGGGTGGTTCGGATCATTCAAGATTTGCTGTCCTCAACGAGACAGCGACAGCCCGAACCGGCATGGTTACCCGTGGAAAAAGTGATCAACCCAGCGGTCGTGCTCATGGAGCCGGCTTTCCATGCAAAAGAGATTACGCTGGCTGTTGAAATTCCCGGAGACCTCCCGCTCGTCTGGGCCGATGCGGAAAAAATGCATCAAGTATTGGTGAACGTATTCGCCAATGCCTTGGCCGCCACCCCGTCGCAGGGAACAGTGAACATAGTAGTAGGAGCCCGTGAGGCCTCGCCCGAGGAACTCGACCGCTGCCGTCGAGTCGCCGGTGCGAGGTCGCCTCAGATGGTTACGGTCGCGGTGCAGGATACGGGATGCGGTATGCCAGAAGCCGATATACAGAAAGCCTTTGAGCCGTTTTTTACCACGAAGGCGGTTGGCACGGGCACCGGGTTAGGGTTATTCTTGAGCCGCGAAACGGTCTTGGCCCATGGAGGCAGTCTTGTCCTCGCAAGCGAGACCGGACGCGGCACGACCGTGACCATAACTTTACCTGGGTCGAAAACCGAGCAGACACACGTGACGGAGAAGACATGATGCAACCGGCGACGATTCTCGTAGCCGACGACGATGCGGTCGCACGCGACCTCTTAGCCGAGGCCTTAAAAAAGGAAGGTTATGTCGTTGAAGCCTTTGCCAGTGGAGAAGAGATCATCGCCCGTGGGCGCCAGGGGCGAGTGGATCTGGTACTGACGGATATTCGCATGGGTGCGGTCGATGGTCTCACCGTCTTGCGGGAGTTTAAACGTATGAGCCCAGACACCGCGGTCGTGATGCTCACCTCGTTCGGGTCCCTGGAAGGCGCCATCGAAGCGATCAAACAGGGAGCCTATGACTATCTCGCCAAGCCCTTTCGGAAGGAGGATATCACGTTGGTGGTCAGACGGGGGCTCGATCACTGCCGTCTTATCCGAGAAAATGCCCGCTTCCGTGAAGAGTTAAAAAGCAAAGCTGAATGGTCTCCGATGGTGGGAAGCAGTCCTGCCATGTTGGAAGTGTATAAGCTAGTAGCGCGCGTAACCGAGAGCAAGAGCACCGTGCTCCTGCAAGGAGAAAGCGGGACCGGCAAGGAATTGATCGCGCGGGCGATCCATGCGAATGGGCCTCGTCGGGACAAGCCGTTTATCCCCGTGAATTGCGGGGCTTTGCCGGATACCCTGCTGGAGTCGGAAATGTTCGGATATGAGAAGGGGGCTTTTACAGGCGCTGTGGGAAACAAAGTAGGTCTCTTCGAATCCGCGAATGGAGGCACGTTGTTTCTCGACGAGATCGGCGAATTGGGGCAGGCCGTTCAAGTGAAGTTGTTGCGAGTGATGCAGGATCACGAAGTCCGCCGTGTCGGCAGCACGACGTCGACAAAGGTCGATGTCCGTATCATCGCAGCGACAAATCGAGATCTCGAGCAGCTCGTCAAGGAGGGCAAGTTTCGTGACGACTTATTTTACCGGCTCAATGTCGTGCGTATCACTTTGCCGTCGCTTGTAGAACGGAAGGAGGATATTCCGCTGTTGGTGCATCACTTCTTGCAGAAATGCGCAACAGGGACGACGCATGCGGTACGTGGGGTGCTGCCGGAGACCATGGCGTTGTTGATGCAGTACCGGTGGCCCGGCAATGTGCGCGAGCTCGAAAGCGCCATTGAACGAGCAGTCTCGTTGAGTCATGGCCCCCTCCTCACGCCTGAGGATCTGCCGGCGTCGCTGTATCGGACGGCGCGCTCGGCGAAGGAATCCGTGGGGGCGATCCGCCAGAGTGAAGAAGGATGTTTGTCGCTCGAGGAGGTCGAAAAACGCCATCTCGTTCGTGTGCTGAAGGAAACCAAAGGCAATAAAGTCAAGGCTGCAAAGGTTCTCGGCATTGATCGACGCACACTCTATCGAATGGCCGACCGGTTTGGGTTGGACCTTGGCGATGATGCCGACGGCGGAGAGTTAGAGTAGGAGACGGGGCGGGCGAGGACAAGAACATCCAGAGCCACGTCACTTCGTTTTATTGGCCTTCAATCGATACACGAGATGGGTGTCAGTCTGCAAAACACCGTCGATCTCGTGAATCCGGCTCAGCACCAACTGGGTCAGGGCATCCTGGTCCGACACTTCCACCACCACGATAATATCCGGCTTGCCCCAGCAGGGATCAATCGTCTTAATCTGCTTGATCTCGGACAGAGCCCGAACCACATCGCTCGTGCGCCCCGGCTGTACATTGATGAGCACGTAGGCCCGATCCGACATGATCCTCCCGCCATCGACCGGAGCGTGAATCGTACAAGGCACCGCAGAAATACCGGATTCCGCGTCAACGTAGCGGACACCTGTCTCCTGTGTCAATGCGAGACTGCTCGCAGACCTTCCAGGAAGCGTGGTACCGGCATGTTTAGATTTTTTCATTTGTGACCTCATTTCGGAATGACAAGCACGTCGATGGTCAATGAATCACTCACGGTACTGAGACTTGTTTCAAGGGCTCGCGGATTGCCGATGCGTCCCTCAGGGTCGTAAATAAAACACAAAAGCGACGTGCAACGACTTTTGGTGCGATACCGCTCGGTATCGACGCGAAGCTGTTCGGTAAGATCTTTGACCGTAAGACCGTTCCGTGTTTTTTTGACAAGCACCGCAAGCCGATTATCATTCAGCAAAAATGTTGTGCGCGAGGCTCCTTCCGTATAACTTGGCGTCCATTCCTCCGTGCCGATATCGTCGAACTGGATACGCAGCAACGCATGCAGCAGGTCCTGCACATCCAGTTCGTCTTCCACACTTAGCGTAGCTCGATATTCTCCACGGAGCCGCAACTGTCGAGCGACGGAATGAAACCGGCAACAAAGCGCTTTCACACCTTCGACAGGGTTCAATCCCGCTTGAGCAACTTGAGGCGCTAGCCCCTGGTGCTGAGAAGAGTCGATGAACATCGAGGGTTGCGGGTGCGTTGGGACGGCAGGCGCTTCCTGCATAATAGGCTCCGGGTTGGCGGATGGAATGGGATGCACGGTGGACTCCTGTGTAGATCGTGGTGGCTGCGGCGGCCTCTTGACTTGAGACATATCTTCCGGCGTGCTCTGTGCTGCTCGTGCGGGCGGTGAAGGGACTTCCTGATCGACTCGATCCACTGGTTGTGGAAGGGTATGTGGCGTCGCCGACGCAACCGGAATCGGTGAAGCCGATGATGGTTCCGGAAGAGATGGAGACGGACTGTTCTGAGACTCAGGCTGTTGGGGAGAAGCGGAGGGAGCCGTCGGGGGTGGAGGTGGATTCGGTACTGCGGCTCCCGGCTGTTCCATGTTTGTGGTCATGGCGACAGCCATGACGACCGGTGGTGGTACGACCGGAGTCGCTTGGGGCACCCTCATCTCTACCGTCGAGATCGACGCGGGCACTACAGCCATTTGAGGACCCGTGGGCGGTGATGCGACTGCCGGATTTGGTGAATTTTGTTGAGGAGCCGGTCCTGCTTGCAGATCAAGTTTCTTCTGTTCCAACGCGGCAATAAGGGTCTTAATCAGAGCGATACTCTGCTGCATCTCCTCAGGACCGTCGAGAAGAAGTTTGTGGTGACGATATTTCTGGAATTCCTGTGATTTCTCACCAAATGTGCGACGAATGCATTCACGGAACTTCAACTCTGCTCTGGCTCTGGCTGCGTCGAGATAGGGAAAGCCTTCTCGGCCCAGGTCTTTCATCTGTGCAAGAAATTCCTGGAGCTCTCCCGCGCCACGGGTAAGATCTTCAATCATGGCGGTTTTGGAGCGAGTGCGAGATTGTTCGGCTGTTTTTGCTCGTGCCATAGAGTGTGGAGAAAGTCTAGCCCAGCCTCCACAACGTGGCAAGAAAACATGGGAATGTGAACGGGGCACTACGGATCAGGCGATCAGAATGATAGCCCCTTCCGACGATATGGCCGAGTGCTGCAAGGCATAAGATTGTTCGCAATTCTCAATAAACCGATCCACCTCTTTCTCAGGATTGCAATTCAGGGATGGCTGTCACATAGAGATCGAAAAGATAACCAGCCTTAAGAGGTCGCTCCTCACATTTGGATACAAACTCCACGGGAATTTCAAACAGCGATGAACACTTTTCCGTTGAGTGAGGCGAAGTCAGTATATGAAAGTGTTTTTGACGAGTCAGATATTTTTCTATGTCCTCGTCAGCAGCGTAACCAACATAATACACGATCCCGTCATAATGCTTATGGATTTCCAACGATGATGTGTTGCCACGTCTCGCGCTCAGCGAATTGACGCTGCACATTGAAAAGCCGAATATTCCGTTCGGCAAATCCCGTATGTGCTTTCCATCTTCCTGTTCAGTCAACGGTCTAAGTCTATGCGCTTGCCGAAGTTTCAGCATCTCAGGAGAAGCAGCTTGTATATCAGTCAACTTTCCGACATCGCGCTGAGCGTTTTTTGCCTGAGTGTCCATACCCCACATGTCGGCGAAGTTCGTCGTGGAATTCCATTTGGCAATAAGGTACGCCGATATCACCAACACTAGGAGCGCGGCGATCAGGAACAGATATTTCATGCCTGTTAGGATACGACCAAGTTGCCGCGCAATCAAAAAAGGTATCTGACATCAGGCTTTGCCTGAGCCAGACTGTCTAGGTGGGTCTGCGGCTTATCTCGATGTGGAATTCGCCCACTGAACAGATTCTACAACGAGATCCGGGCAAACGATTCAAATCGCTTGGACATTGGTGCCCCCGATACGAATTGAACGTACGACCCGCGGTTTAGGAAACCGCTGCTCTATCCAACTGAGCTACGGGGGCGTGGGGGTTACGATACTCAATGGATGGTGAAAAGTCTAGGATGCTTTCCGACACGGGCTTTCGTGGCTGGGCGAAGAAGGAATGGTGGGAGAGACTTCTAGCGCGATGGTGGCGCCTTTTCGGGTGAGGCAGCCAGCAGGTCTTTCTTCAGAGGGATCTGCGTGAGCAGGTCAGCGCGAATCTGGAAAATGCCCGGAATCCGTTGCCCCATGGCATAAGCCAATCCGTTGGCGTGACTTCCGATGGAGAGTTTTCCTGCAATCTTCCCGTCCCTGCCCGTGGCGATAAATTCTGCGGCCGGTGTCACGAGGCCGTAGGGTGCTAACGGCCCTGCCTGTTTCACCACACGTTCTTCGGCTGGGGTATTGGCGACACGGCTGACAAATAATTCAGTGGCCTGTTGGTCCAACATCGCACCCGGTTGATCCTCCAAAACCCATTCGTTCTGTTGGTTGATCAAGACATATTGTTCTGTCGAGGTCTTAACGGAAAGCATGGCGATATCGGTATAGTCAATGCCGAGTAGCCGCTTGTCTTGAAACGTGAAGAGTTCCTTGGTCAGATCTCTGATCGCTGTGGGATTGACACGGTAGAGAGGGCCAACCGGGCTCGTTTCTGCAAAGGCTTCGCCACTGGCCTGATTCGGTTGATACAGTTTGACGGTCTGGTCCCCATCGGCCGTATGGATGGTCACTTTCACTTTCGGGGCTGTGAGTGTTTTGGTCAGAGCATCACGCTCAGGTCCCGGGTCGATGATACCCAGCGCTTTCAGGTCTTCGAGTCTGAATAGAAGAATCCGTACTTCCGTTTGATCGGCTTCGGCTTCAATCGGGTAGCGAATCTTCCATTTGCTTTTAGGTTTTTCCTGTCCTTGATAGAGCACGATTTCGGTCGTCGGGTACGTAAGACGGATACGATCCACCTCGCCTTGTGACAGACGCAAGAGATCTTTGCGACGAAAGGTCATCAAGGATTTGTTCACGAAGTCTTTGGGAGCGAGATTGGTGAGCAGGACCTTCCGATCCGATTCACGAAAGACGTACAGAGTGGACGTGAGCGGACCGGTATCTCCGATCGAGAAAGCGTCTCGTGCCGCTCCGGCTGCTACAGTGATAGTCGTCACCGGGTTGTCGAGGCCAAAGGGAGCCAGGTCAGCCGGGTGGTCTTCGACGGTGCGGGTCACGGTGCCCGTGACCAAGGCTCGGATCAGATTTTGTACTTCCCGCTGATCGGCTTCAGCGCTGATGGGAGCAGTGATCATCCATCCCTTGTCAGGAGTCCGAGCGAAAACGAGATGATGCTGGTCGGTTTTCATCGTAAGCTCTGAAAGGTTTTCCTGTTCGAAAAGCAGCACTTTCGTGTCGGAGGTTTCTTGTCGCTCTTGCGACTCTTTCTGAGGGAACTCGATGACATAGAGATACAGGCCGAGTCCTCCCAGTACGACCGCCATCACGAGTGTTGGCCAGTACCGCATCGGTCTAAAGGCGCCGACGTCTGCGCCACACCATAAATCCTGAGAAAAGTATCGTGGCTGGCAGGAGGATGACTTGCAAATAGAGCAGAGCTCGTTCCTGTAACGGGTTGGGAGTAAATATACGAAGCGCGGAGTCCTTGGGGACGATCGCAAGAATATTTCTTTCCTCGGCTAACCACCCGACCGAGTGGAGGAAAAAGTCGCTATTGCCTGGAAAATTCACAAAGGCGTTGGTCGCGAAGGTGGAGTTACCGATGATCACGATTGCCGGTCGGGGCTTTCCTTCCGGCGGCGCGACCTTTGGCGCGAGGGCCGCGGCCATCGGCAATGGGCCCTTGATATCTTCCTTCTCATCAAGGTTGACGACGCGGCCCTTCAGGTCGGTTTCTGCCCAGCTGTTCGGCGATGTTCTGGCAAGCGGCACGTAATCCCAGGCGCTGCCGACCTGCTCATCGAAGGTGATATGCCGCGCGAGAGGAAACAATACGGCGGCGGAGAGATCCTGCGTAATTTCATGCTCTGTAAAGGTGCGGACGAGCAACGACGTCAAATCCCCTTGAGCCAATCTGTCCCGGAGATCGACGAGAGCCCCAGGCCCGACTCCCAACCCCCATCGCTTGAGCAATGGGTTCAGCTCGGCCTGCGTGTCCGGGTCGATGAGCAGCAGGAGATGGCCACCGTTTTCGACATAGGTGTAAATCCGCTCCTGCTCCTCGACAGTCACCGGTCGACGGGGTCCGGCCACGACGAGAATGGCAGTTTGATCCGGCACGACTGTCTCTGCAAGCAAACTGAGGGTGCCGACGTCATAGCCCTGTTTGAACAGGAGCTCTCTGGCGCCGAACAGCCCGGTTCTTTCCCGATCGTCGAGACTCGGCTCACCGTGTCCATCGAGAAAGAGCACGCGCTTCTTGCCGTCTTGAGAGACGCGGATCAGCGCTCCTGTCAGTTCAGCCTCCGAAGGAGCGTTGACTCGAACGTTGCGCCCGGCGCTTTCGAAAACCGCCGTATCGGTTCTGGTGATACCGTAGCTCTGGGCGATTTTCGGCTGCCGTTCCGGATCGACGAACTCTACAGAAATCTTCGAGCTGGCCTGCCGATAACTATCGAGCCGCTCTTTGTAGGATTGGTAGCCTGGATCCTTTTCTCTGGTGAAGACGGTGATGCGGACCTCGCGCGGGAGGTTTCGCAGTACGCGGTGGGTTTGCGGGTCGAGGGAGAAATTCTGGTTCTCCGACAGGTCCCAACGAATGGAGTGTCGGGCACCCAGAAAATTGACGATGCCGAGGATGCCGACGAAAAGAAAGATCATCAACAGGCTATTGGCGCCGATGCGCGTAGAACGTCGGCTGGAGAATGCCTTCAGGCCGCTGAAATGGACGACAAAAAAAATACTGAGGCAGAGAAGGGACGCTCCTTCCAGAAGAGCAACCAACCAGACTTCTTCCGGGTCGACGCCATAGGCGATCGCTCCGGCCGCACCCAGAACTACTCCGATTACGCCAAGAGGAATCGTCTTGAGGTTCATTTCCACCGTGCCGAGTCCACAACCCGGTAAGACAAGAACAACATCAAGGCCAGACTGCTGAAAAAATACACGAGATCTTTCGTGTCGATCAGCCCGCGCACCAAGTGGTCGTAGTGTTCCATGAATGACAAATATGAGACGACTTGTCCGATTGTCGTGTCCCCGAGCAGGGAGCCCAAACCGGCGAGGAGCCACAAGACCAGCAAGAGACCGATACTCACAAAGGCCGCGACGATCTGGTTTTCAGTCAGCGCCGAAGCCAGTACGCCGACGGAAAGAAAGAGCGCGCCGAGTAAGATAAGCCCCAGGTAACCTGTCATCACGGGATACCAATCGAAATCGCTGAAGAGGGCGAGCATGAGCGGAGCAAGACCGGTCAGCCCGAGTAATCCCAGAAAGACAAGAAAGACGCTCATAAACTTCCCCGCCACGATTTCGTTGACACCGACAGGAGACGTGAGCAGGAATTCGAACGTGCGGAGTTTGCGTTCTTCGGCAAATAAACGCATCGTCAGAATCGGCAGGATAATCAAGAGGATGAATCGCGTACTGGCAAACAGATTCCGGAAGACCAGATCGTTCAGATTGATCTGGGCGCTTCCCTGTATCTGCATCAGCTGAATCGCCTGGGCCCCGGCGAAGACGACATAGAGATAGGCAAGCAGTCCCACGATCAGGAGAAACACAGCTCCCACCGCGTACACCACGGGCGACACAAAATAGGAACGCAGCTCTTTGGCGATGATGGCTTGGACGGGTGTCATACCAGCTCACCTGCCGGTTCCGCTGAGGCAGTGACGGTATCCTGGGCTAGTCCTTCCTCCTGTCTAGTCAGTTGGAGGAAGACGTCTTCCAGCGTCATGGAAATGGCTTTCAGCTCAAGCAGACCCCATCCACTGGTAACAGCCAGACGAGCCACATCATCCCGCACATCCCGCCCAAGCTCACATTCCAGGAGAAAGGTACCAGCGGGGCCGCTCATGAAAACGTTCTGAACCCCCTGCACCCCCTTCAACCGACTCTCGGTGTCCGCTGCAGGAGACTTCAGGCTCAAGGAAATTTTTTCAGAATGCCGCAGCCGAGCGGAGAGTTGTTCAGGCGTGTCTTCAGCCACAATGCGTCCTCCGCTGATGATGACGACGCGCTGGCACACGGCGGTGGCTTCGGGAAGAATGTGGGTGCTTAGAATGACGGAATGGGAGCCGGCCAGGTTCTTGATCAATTCACGGATTTCGATAATCTGCTTCGGATCGAGCCCCACAGTCGGTTCATCCAGAATTAGAACCTGGGGATCGTGCAGCAGCGCTTGCGCCAGCCCGACACGTTGGCGATACCCACGCGACAGATTTCCGATAAGCCGTTGTTGCACCGTGCCAAGGCCGAGTCGCTCGATTTCACGCTGCATGGACGAAGTGAGGATTTTCCCCGCCAGACCGCGGAGGTGCCCCACGAACCGAAGATACTCCGTAACCGTCAATTCTTGGTATACTGGCGGCGTTTCCGGCAAATAGCCGATCCGGCGTTTCACCTCCATCGGTTGGTCTGCACAATCGAATCCTGCAACTCGTGCAGTGCCTTCGGTGGCCGGCATGAAGCAGGTCAAGATACGCATGGTGGTGGTTTTACCTGCCCCGTTCGGGCCCAGGAATGCCAACACTTCGCCCTTGGCAACCGAGAAACTGACGCGATCAAGAGCGGTATGTTGCCCATACCGCTTCGTGACCTGTTGGACTTCAATCATATGGGGTGAATGGACCGATTGAGTTGGAGAGTATTGCCGACGGGTGAGTCGTTCTACCCCACAGGCAGATGAGGCATCTTACTCAGTCGGATTAGGGCAGTCAATATCGCCCCTCCGCCTTGCACAACTTTACACGTTTTCTCCATCCTGCTAGAGTCCGCTCGCGTGCGAAAAGGCCTGCCTGAAGGGATCGGATAATGGTCAGGGTGCGTCAATCGGATGTAGCACGATTCATGATCGCTGCTTTGATGATGCTGCTCTGTATCCCGCATGACACTGAGGCGGCCGCAGGACGGACCTATCGGGTGCATGGCCAGGTGATAGCAGTCAACATCTCGCAAACTCCTCATGTGATTGTCGTCAAGACCCCGTTGACCAAACATAACGATATGACCGTGGGAGCCAAGGTAACGGCTCAAACCAGGATTGTGCGAAAGGGGAAACGGATTGCGCTTCAGACTATCAATGTGGGTGAAACGGTATGGCTAACATATGTCAAAGAGAGGGATGGAGTATTCGCCCGGGTCATCCAGGTTCAGTAACACTTCGGATTCAAATCGTTAACAGCATAGGGCGCGAGGTAGTCGCGAGAGGAATTGGCACCTTCTAAGTAGGCGCAATATTTATGGTTTCAGACCACGTTCCTCGAGTCGCCCGGGTGAGCGCCAATTATAGATTGACTGCCACAAGTACTTTCATCTATATATGGCTCTACTAGATTTTCGGTCTGATTCTCGGTTCGATGGTAATGTGAGGTCCTTATAAGTTCCTTTTTCCCTTCATGCAAAAGTAGGGGTTACGCCTACGCCTTCGGTATTGTAGGCCTATCGGTTGGACCGTACTGTGATGCAACACAGGGAGGGCTTCCCTGTCTCAGCTGGTTCAACCACGGACAAGAGGTAGGGCTAGATGATCGGTCAAACTTATTGGAGCAACCGGCAACTGCTATGGGGGATAGGGCTCTGCCTGGGACTGCTCCTTAGTGCCTGCTCATGGGTTCCGAAGGGGACTTCTCAATTGGACGTAGGGATTGAAGATCGTGGGGTAGCTTCCTGGTATGGCGAGTCTTTCCATGGCAAGCAGGCGGCTAACGGCGAGTTGTTTGACATGGAAGCGATGACTGCGGCCCACCGCTTTCTCCCTCTCGGGAGCGTGGTCCGGGTGGTGAACTTAGCCAACGGCAAACATCTCCACGTCCGGATTACCGACCGTGGTCCTTATGTGAACAACCGGATCCTCGATTTATCACGTGGCGCGGCGGCTCGATTAGGGATGATGCAAGAGGGTCTATCCGTCGTAAGGATTCAGGTGATCGGAGAAAGCCGACCATCGGCTTTTCTCTCTTTTGAGGCCACGGAGATGATACCGTCCAGCCTCATCATCGGTTTTGAACAAGCTGCCCCTTCAAGAGCAACCGAACCCACCCGGTCAACTCGGAAGAAGTTGGCTCCACTGCTAGCCTACCCTCTTCGACAGCCTCCTGGCGACATCTGGATCGAGCAACGTCTGCGACGTTTAACGGGAATGCAAGCGCCAGATCATACCGACCGCACAGAAATCGCAACCGTTGTCCTTACTTAGTCCCCACCGCATCAGTCAGGCCTTTCTTGCCGTTGTCACCTCTCATACATCATGCTAGATCCAATCCGTAGCCTCTCGAGTCGGTCGTTCAGTCACCAGCCCAGCCAGCGCCGCACGAATCACCCGGCTTAGACGATCGATCTCTCCCATCTTCGATGCGGGGACGATCCATGCCTCTCCCGGCTCCAACTCAAAACGATAATGATTCTTCTTTGCCGAGAACCACTCGACGTATGGATGAGGAGTAAGGTTTGGATGAGGGTCGAAGGATATCAAGTTGACATCTCCGATCTGTGGATTTTCCATATCACCGATCACCTGACCGGCAAGATCCTCATCCTCAAATCGATTATTTCGAAACTGAATAACCTGCCCCGCAATGTCAGTCTTGAAATCGCCATATAAGTACATATCTACAGGACCGACCACCGCAAACACGATCCGCCCTACGACCGTTCCGGGAACCCGATTATCCAGAAACCCTTCCTGGACCCAACGTCCGTTACCGAATTTTTGTGCCATCCTATCCCCTCATGAATGGGCTACGCCGGCTGAACCCTGCCGACTGTGGGTGAGGCTGAACGAGGACCGTTCCCGTAGGCGCCCACAAGCACTGCCAACAAAATAAGTCCACTTCCAAGCCACCCCTGGGCGTCCAATGTTTCTCCTAGGAAATACCAGGAAAGCCAAGCTGCGTAGGCAGGTTCCGAGGCAAAGATCAAAGCCACTTGTTGCGCAGGCACAATACGTTGAACCCACATTTGGATGGCAAATGCCCCGGTCGCAAGTCCACCTGTCACCCCAAGTCCAACGAACAACATCGATGTCGGTGCGAATGCCTGAGCCGGCGCCTCTTCGATCAGAAGAGCGGGAAGTAACAGGATAACCATGGCCATCATTTGCCAAGCGAACAATGACGGCGAGTCAGCCTCGCGGGTAAACCGTTCGAGGCACGCAATGTGCGCAGCAAACGCGAGCGCACAGCCGAGCGTCAAGAGGTCGCCAAGATTTCCCGATGCGTTGGGTTTGACCAGTAACCAGAGCCCCACTATGGCAATACCGATGGCCCACCACACACGTCGCTCGAATCGGCGCAGGATCAATGGCACGATGACGACATACAGCGCCGTAATAAAGGCGGAATTCGATGCAGTAGTATATTGAAGCCCCACAGTCTGAAGGACGTAGCCGAGAAAGAGCCAGCAGGTAGTAATCGCGCTTGCCCGCAGAACAACCGGCTCACGGTGCAAGCGGAGTCTCCAGAGCAAAAACCCGGCTCCGACCAGTACAGCACCCAGAAGGAACCGCAGAAACAGAAACGACAGTGGGGGAATCTGCTCTAAAACCGCCTTCGTGGCAGGGAACGTTGCACCCCAGATCAGCGTTGTCAGAAGGAGGGCTAGTCGTGGCATGGAATGAAGTAGTGCTGAGTTAAGGGTTCCGAGTGTTCGGGCGAAAATGGAAGTAACTGAGCTGGCCTCGACTCAGCACTCAGGGCCCAGTACTCAGAACTCCGGCTTTACGGTTTGCACAGCGGACAACGACGCTGTTCGGCCGCCCCGGCCTGTTCCATCGCCGCCAGCGCTCGCACCTTATCCGGGTAGTCGAACCACCCGCCTTCCCAAAAATCGCTTGAGGAGCCGATCGACGTTGAAGGCACCTCTGAGCAGCGATCCTTATGAAGCGTAACCCTATCGATCGAGCGTGCGATGTGAATCCAATAGACCATGGTGGGAAGAGTGGGGGGTGAACGGTAAGGGGTGATGTATCCCTCACTGGCTCAGGGCAGGAGTTGCCACTCATCCTTCTCGATGAAGACCTTTACGCCCGTCTCGAGCTTCTTAATATCGTCCTTCTCAAAAATCCTCATGTATCGCTCGATCCGATCTGGGTCGTCAATCCGCTCCTCCTGCACCATTCCACCGACATTCTTGTATTTCCGAATCAACAGGGGCATTGAAATCCTCCTCTTAAACCACTGGAAGTACTATCAGCAAGGTAGGTACAATAAGGCAAATCTTAACGGGCGGTCAAGAGCGTGGTCTTTCTGCCCGATGTTCCTTTCGACCGACGGATATGAACGATGCCGATCTACGAATATCGTTGTGAACGGTGCGAAAAGCAGTTTGAGGCCGCTCAATCCGTCCATACCAGAGCTGAAGACACCATATGCCCTCACTGTCATGCCCAGAGCGCGACACGATTGCTGTCTGCCTGTACGGCACAAGTAAAGGGTACCCGCAAGCCCGGCTTTGCCGAAATGAAAGCCTACAGCATGTTAGATGAACGGATGGACAAGTTCGCCAAGCTCCCGCCGATCATGGGTAAACGCGCAGCGCCGGACTCGGTTCCACCTTCTGATCCTGCTACCGGCGGCACAAGGGGGCACGGAACCGGATCTTGACCGGCATGTGAGCACGCGTCATTCCTTCCCGATATCCACCCCCATCCTATGGAGATCGCATGATCGCGAGACTTGTGCTCCCGGTAGGCCTCGGCCTTCTATTCAGCTGGGGATCGCCTCTCGTCGCCCTAGCGGACCTCGCGGGAAGCCTGACCATAGCCGGCAACGGACCGGAACTGGCGACGATCGAGGCTCTCGCCCGCGCCTTCGAGAAAGCCAACCCGAAAGCCTATCTTGACATCGTATGGGACGCCAATTCAAAACCGGTTGAGCTGGTCAAGTCAGGCCAAGCGCACATCGCCATCACCGGAGCTGAAGTCCCGGACCTTTCGGCAACAGCTATCGCATGGGATGGAATCGGCGTGCTCATTCACCTTTCGAATTTCACGAAAGAGGTCACAAAGCAACAAGTCGCGGACATTTTTTCCGGTAAGACCACAGTGTGGTCAGACGTCGGAGGTCCCGAGACGAAGATTCTGGTCATCGACCGGCCGCGCAATCAAAATATCCGTGCGGCATTTGAGTCTCAGCTCGGCATAACCGGCAAGATCACCGCCGAAGCGAAGGTGATCGGGTCCGACGAGCAGGTTGTGAAGACCGTTGTAGGAACGCTACCTCCTCTGTCAGCCATCGCCTACCTCTCTCTAGGCCAGGGATTGTCTGTCGTCTCAGCTGGCGTTCCCGTCAGATTATTGCCGATCGACAAGGTCGAACCGGAAGGCCCAACCGTCAAAGACGGTCGCTACCCGCTCCGGCGTCCAGTTCTTCTCTTATCCAGGAAAGAGTCGCATCCCTTGATTGAGGCATTTACCCGGTTCGCTCTGTCCCCGTCCGGTCAACAACTCATTGCCGAGACTTACATTCCGGTCAGAGAGAAATAATCGTGCGTTGTTGGAACTGAATACAGGAGGCACTTATGCGGACGTATCGATTATCACGGCTCATGCTGCTTGGACTCATGGGGTTAATCGCGCCCCCCGTCACCTCTCTCTTTGCGGACCAGCCGGGTGAAGTAGTTGAGGGCGCGGGATTTAGCCTCTTCGGCACAGAATCGATCAAGGGGTTCGATGCCGGGAAAGTCGAACGGGACCCTATCTGCGACCGGAGCAAGCTTCCACAGATCACCAAAGTCGAGCCGGACGAAGCCAGGCCGGGCGACAAAGTCGTGATTACCGGCGAGAACTTCGGCACGAAAGAGTGTTTTCATTCGGTGACCTTCAGCGCGGCTTCAAACATACCCGTGGACTTCAAATATGTGAGCGATTCGGCCATTGAAGCAATCGTGCCGGACGTGAAGGCCGGAATGTCGTTCGTTATCATCGTGGCGGGTGGAGGAAGTGCCCAGTCTAAACCGGTCTTGATCAAGACCAAGTAGATTGATCTTCCGGGAAAGCCGACCCGCTTTCTGAAGGCCTGCTGCTTCTTTTTAGCCTCGTAGCCCCTGCCGGTTCAACCCTTACTTCCCTCGACAAGACTCCTGATCCTATGCTAGCTTACGCCCTCATTTTCGCCCGATAATTCTCGCAGAATTTTGACCGAACCAAGGGGTGCGGGACCGGTATGTTCAAAAAAATTCTGGTGGCCAATCGCGGCGAAATCGCCATGCGGATCATCCGTGCCTGCCGCGAGTTGAATATCGCTACCGCCGCCATATATTCCGAAGCCGATTCTACCGGAATCTATGTGAAGAAGGCTGACGAAGCCTATATGGTCGGTCCTGGACCGGTCAAAGGCTTCCTGGACAGCCAACAGATCGTCAGTCTGGCGCTACGGATCGGGGCCGATGCCATCCATCCGGGCTATGGGTTTCTCTCGGAAAACTCCCAATTTGCACAGCTATGCCACGCCTCCGGTATTACCTTCATCGGCCCGTCGCCTCAAGCCATCGAGCTGATGGGAAGCAAGGTCAAAGCTCGCAACCTGGCAAAACGAATGGGTATTCCGATCGTGCCGGGAACAGAGGGCGGTGTTATCGACGTCAAGGATGCTTTGTCGTTCGCAAGACACACAGGATATCCTCTCATTATTAAAGCGAGCGCAGGTGGAGGAGGGCGCGGTCTCCGGGTCGTACGGTCTGATACCGAACTTCGAGAGAACATGGCCGTCGCCTCACGGGAGGCTCAGGCTGCTTTCGGCGATGGAAGCATCTTCATTGAAAAGTATATCGAGCGACCGCATCACATCGAGTTTCAGATTCTGGCCGACAGGCATGACAATGTCATCCACTTGGGTGAGCGCGATTGCTCGATTCAGCGCCGGCATCAAAAGCTGATCGAAATCGCGCCGTCCTTAATTCTTACGCCACATCTTCGTGCCGAGATGGGTGAAGCAGCCATCGCCATCGCCAAAGCGGTCGATTATGACAATGCCGGCACCGTTGAATTCCTCCTGGATCAAGACAACCGTTACTACTTCATGGAGATGAACCCCCGCCTCCAAGTCGAGCATACGGTGACGGAGCAAATCACGGCGATCGACATCGTGCGCAATCAGATTGCCATTGCCGCCGGCCTGCCCCTTGACATCACACAGGAGGAGGTCACGCTTCAAGGCCATTCCATCCAATGTCGCATCAACGCGGAAGATCCCAAGAACAACTTCCGCCCTTGTACCGGAACCGTCACCGCCTATCTCTCGCCGGGAGGGATCGGGGTACGCATCGATGGAGCGGTCTACAAAGACTATGCGGTACCGCCATACTACGATGCCCTTTTGGCCAAACTCACCGTGCGGGGCCGCACGTGGGAAGAAACCGTGAGTCGCATGAGACGATCGCTCGAAGAATATGTCTTGCGCGGAGTAAAAACGACGATCCCCTTCATGATGGAAATCATGCAGGATCCAGACTTCATGGCAGGCCATTTCGATACGTCCTACCTGGAGACGCATCCTCAGCTGTTTAACTACGACGATCTTGAGCAACCGGAGGATCTGGTGCTGGCGCTATCGGCCGCTATCGCCGCCTACGAAGGGCTATAAAAACCAATGATGAATGACAAATGTTGAATGTTAAGTTCTTCTGGCGATTCAACATTACACATTCATCATTTAACATTGCCGTAAGAGCATGACCGCAAAACCGAAAAAGAAAACCGTTAAGAAAAAGCCGTCGCTCCAGATCGAGCCGGCGGCGGGCAAGCCCGTTTTGATTACCGACGTCGCATTGCGTGACGGCCATCAGTCACTCCTGGCCACACGCATGCGGACGGAAGACATGCTGCCCATCGCCCAGAAGCTCGACGCCGTCGGCTATTGGTCGCTCGAAGTCTGGGGTGGTGCAACGTTCGACACCTGCCTGCGCTTTCTCAAGGAAGATCCCTGGGAACGGCTCCGCGCGCTGCGCGCCGCCATGCCCAATACCAAACTCCAAATGCTGCTCAGGGGTCAGAATCTGGTCGGCTATCGGCATTATGCCGACGATGTGCTGGAACGGTTCATCGAACGATCGGCAGCCAACGGCATCGACGTGTTCCGTATCTTCGATGCCCTGAACGATGTCCGCAACGTCGAACGGGCCATGCGGGAAGTGAAGGCCTGCGGCAAACACGTCGAAGCCGCCTTCTGCTATACCGTCAGTCCTATCCACAGCATCGGGCGGTTTGTCGATATCGCGAAGCAGATGGAAGACTTGGGAACCGACACGCTCTGCATCAAAGACATGGCAGGGCTCTTGGCCCCGCTCGACGCGTATCACCTCGTTCGTCGTCTTAAAGCGGCAGTGAAAGTCCCGATCCATTTGCATACACACTACACCTCCGGAATGGCCTCGATGAGTTCTCTCATGGCGATCCTGGGCGGTCTGGACATGCTGGATACGGCCATCTCACCGTTGGCCGGCGGCACTTCGCATCCGTCGACAGAAACACTGGTGGCCTCGCTGCGCAATACTCCATACGATACAGGGCTGGATCCGGCGTCGTTTCTTCCCATTACCGAACACTTCCGCACCGTTCGGCGGAAGTATCGGCAGTTCGAAAGCGATTTCACCGGAGTCGATGCCGAAATCCTCACCTCGCAGATTCCCGGCGGCATGCTCTCGAATCTTGCTGCGCAGCTGACCGAGCAGAATGCACTCGATCGGATCAAAGAAGTCCTTGACGAAGTGCCTCGTGTCCGAAAAGAAATGGGCTATCCTCCGCTTGTCACCCCAACCAGTCAGATCGTGGGCACTCAGGCCACGCTCAACGTCCTGACGGGAGAACGGTACAAAGTCATCACGACGGAAACCAAGAATTATTTCCTTGGACTTTACGGACGCGCGCCTGGGCCTCTTGATCGAGACATCATGGCCCGCGCGATCGGGGACGACCAGCCGATCAAGACAAGGCCGGCCGACCGGTTGGAGCCCGAACTCGAGGCAACCAGAAAAGATCTTCCCACCTCGGCCGCTAGCGTGGAGGATCAGCTTTCGTTCACCCTGTTCCCTGCCATTGCACGGGACTTCTTCGAAGCGCGCGAAAAGGGGGATTTGACGCTGGAACCCCTTGAGAGCATCTTGCCCACCGGACCGGCTGCAGCCACCGAGCTTCATTTGGCCCCGGCCGAATTCAATGTCACGGTTCACGGCGAGACCTATCATGTCAAGGTTTCAGGTTCCGGACGGAAAGTGGACGGCCGCAAACCCTATTACATCCGGGTCAATGACAAACTCGAAGAAGTCTCGTTAGAGCCGATTCAGGAAATTCTGGCAGGCGTGCCGGAAGCTCCCGAGGCGGGAACCGGCGCCAAACCCAAACGTCCCAGACCGTCCAAGCCGGGAGATGTAGCTCCCCCCATGCCGGGGCGCGTCGTTAAAGTACTCGTATCGATCGATGCTGTCGTCAAAGCCGGCGCCCCCCTTCTGATCATTGAAGCCATGAAGATGGAAAGCCAGGTCCCGGCGCCGATCGACGGGAAAGTCACCGCTATCCTGGTCGCTGAAGGCGACAACGTGAAGACGGATGAAACGGTTATCCAACTGGAGTAGTCCGGTACATCTGCGGACCCCCGGTCGTGCATTGAGACTGCCTTACATCGTGCTGTGCCTTGTTGGGTTGTTGTGCCATCTCATGACCGCATGCTCTTCTCCCTCGTCGATTCCGACTCAGTTCGACGCCATCGAGCGCATGCCTGTTTACAACGTCCTCGTTCACGATCAGCGGATCGCTTATTTGGATGTCGGCACAGGCCCGCCCGTCATCTTGATCCACGGCTTCGGGGGGTCGATGTGGCAATGGGAATATCAGCAGCACGCGTTGTCACAGCACTTCCGCGTCCTCACGCTCGATCTACCAGGAGCAGGACTCTCCGACAAGCCTGAGATCGACTACAGGCCGGATCAGATGCTGGATTTCTTTGTCGGATTCATGGACGCTGTGAAGATCCCGCAGGCCACGCTGGTGGGGAACTCCATGGGCGCAGGCCTGGCCATCGGCATGGCCCTGTCGCATCCCATACGTGTTGACAAGCTCGTCCTGATCGGCGGACTCCCGCAACATGTCATGGAAAAACTGACCAGTCCGTCTGTCAGACGCGCGTTAGAAACGCGTGCGCCATCCTGGCTCATCTCACTCGGCAACATGCTGTTTGGCGGGTTGATGATCGAGTCCGTCTTGAGAGAAATGGTTCATGACCCGACCCTTCTCACACCGGCCGTCATGGATCGTTCCAATCGTAACCGCCGGCGGCCTGGTCTCATCAAACCCATTATGACCGTCAGAGAAAACCTTCCGCTGTGGGAATCAGGATTTGCCGCCCGCCTCGGTGAGATCACGCATCCGACGCTGGTGCTCTGGGGAGAAGAAGATCGGGTATTTCCGGTTGCCGTCGGCAATGAGATCCATCAGACCATCAAAGGGTCGCGATTCATCAGAATTCACAAGGCAGGACACATTCCACAATGGGAGCGACCGGATATGGTCAACCAGGAACTCATCACCTTTATTCGCCCCTAGTAAAGATGATATTCTTTCGACCGCAAATGGAAGCCCGTGCGGGTCCGTACACAGATAGAAGAACCACCGAGGTTCTACAGTACCGGAATAGTTTTTCTACAGCCTGCCGGCAACACACATACAAACCACCGTATTCCCGACAGACAGGTAACGTCATCTCATCAAGGAGGGTAAAATGGGGACAGGATATCGAATGATCATCGGAGCCACACTGTGCCTGGCGCTGGGGCTCTCCGGATGCGCAGGCATGGGCGACTCCACCGGAGCTGGCTTCTCGTACAAGAACATCACCGTCGCCGACGGCAGCGCTATGGCCGGCGACGGACGGACGGTTCTCTACCAGGGAAACCCTTTGGGGCTCTCAGGAACCGCCATTAAAACCGGTGACCGCCTCAGGGAGGTGCAG
This sequence comes from Nitrospiraceae bacterium, assembly GCA_035457905.1. Taxonomy (GTDB): domain Bacteria; phylum Nitrospirota; class Nitrospiria; order Nitrospirales; family Nitrospiraceae; genus Palsa-1315. The sequence goes on along the minus strand of DATIAT010000104.1, from coordinate 3,925 downwards.
CTGACACAGACCGATCTGTCGATGGTGGGCATCACAGAGACAAAGGGCAAGGGCAGAGTGCGGATCATCAGTGTGGTGCCGTCGCTCGATACGCCGGTGTGCGAACAGCAGACCCACTATTTGAGTGAAAAGAATAAGGGTCTCGACAAGATGGTCGAATTGGTGACCGTGAGCGTCGACACCCCTTTTGCACAAAAACGATTCTCACAGGAAGCCAAGATCGCCAACGTGACCTTCCTTTCCGACTATCGTGACGCAGAGTTTGGCAAGGCCCACGGACTCTTCCTCAAAGGTCCCCATATCCTGACTCGTGCGGTCATGGTCGTGGACGCAAATAATACTGTACGGTATCTGCAAATCACGCCCGAGCTGACCCATTTGCCGGACCTGGAAGAGGCTTTCACCGTAGCCAAGTCATTGATCACTGCAGGCTAGGCCGAAAACAGGCTGAGGTCGAGGTTGAGGCCAAATTCCCCGCGACTGCTCAACCTTAACCTCAGCCTCAGCCTTTTAGGCGGGGAGCCGGATGGCCCAATACGATCTTCTCGTCATAGGGAGCGGGCCGGCTGGCCAGAAGGCCGCAGTCCAGGCCGCCAAGCTCGGCAAGACCGTCGGCATCATCGAGCGCAAAACAGTCATCGGCGGTGTCTCCACCAATACCGGCACCATTCCCAGCAAAGCTCTCCGCGAAGCAGTCCTCTATCTCTCGGGGTTCCGCCAACGCAACTTATACGGAGCCGGCTATCGCCTGAAAAAAACAGTTACCATCGAAGATCTCGCGTTTCGAGCCAACCATGTCATCAAGAACGAGATTGAGATCGTGCAGGACCAGATGGCGCGCAATCGCATCGATCTGATCTTTGGCACAGCCCGCTTCCTCGATCTCCACCGTCTTCTCATCCAACAGGACGGCACATCGATCGAACACCATGCCCAGTTCATCGTCATTGCAGTAGGAACAGAGCCGGCCAGACCAGCCGACATTCCCTTCGACGATCACACAATCATTGATACCGACGGCCTCATCACGCTCAAACGCCTTCCGACATCGATAGTCATTGTCGGCGGCGGTGTGATCGGTACCGAGTACGCATCGATCTTAGCGATGATAGGCGTGCCGGTGATTCTCATCGACAAGCGACCGCGCCTGCTCGAATTTGTCGATGCCCAGATCATCGACGCCCTACAGCGGCAGATGACGGACAACGGCGTCACGCTCTACCATGAAGAAGAAGTCGTTGCGATCCGGAAAGAGCCCGATGGACAAGTCACGGTCTCGTTCACACATCGGTCACCGATTACGACCACGACGCTCATGTATGCCATCGGTCGTATCGGCGCTACGAAAAACCTGAACTTGGAGGCCGTCGGCATCACCCCGGACGGCCGAGGCCGCGTGGCCGTAAACGACCATTTCCAAACCGTTGTTCCCCATATCTATGCCGCCGGCGACGTCATCGGCTTTCCCGCTTTGGCATCCACATCCATGCAGCAAGGGCGCCATGCTTCCTGCCATGCCTTCGGCCATCCCGATCACACCGATACGGACCTTCTGCCCTACGGCATCTATGCCATCCCCGAAATTTCCATGGTCGGACGAAATGAAGAGGATTTGACGAAAGCGGGGCTACCATATGCGGTCGGCGTCGCCCGCTATCGTGAAATCGCCCGCGGACAGCTGACCGGGGATGAAACCGGCATGCTCAAGCTGCTGTTTCATCGCCACACTCACGCACTCTTGGGCGTCCATGCCATTGGAGAAGGAGCCACTGAGCTCATTCACATAGGCCAGGCCGTCATGGCATACCGGGGAAAGATCGATTACTTCATCGACACGGTCTTCAACTATCCGACCCTGGCGGAATGTTACAAAGTTGCCGCGCTCGACGGCATCAATCGTTTGCCGAGGCCCTGGCCCAACCGGCAGCAGACGTGAGATGTAAAATGTGAAACGTTAGAGCACGAATACCAAAATCTCTAATCATCTGAGTTCTTACATCTCACGTTTTACCTTTCACGTTTCACGTATAACGGAGAGGAAGCCATGCCGTTTTCCGACCATCTCCGTCAGCTGGCCCAACCGATTTGGGATGCACAGCTCACTCATCCGTTTGTCGTGGCCTTGGGGAAAGGCACCCTGCCTGAACGCAAATTCAAGTATTACATTCTGCAGGACGCCAGATTTCTCGGCGATCTGGCCCGCGTGTTTTCTGCCGGAGCGCTGAAAGCGCCCGATTCAGAATCGGCCCTTCGCCTGACGAAGCTGGCCGAGGAAACTATCGTCGTGGAACGCAGTCTCCACGAAGGGTACGGGGCACGGTGGAAGATGAGCGCCAAGCAGATGTCGTCCGTGCCGATGGCCCCGACGAACCACGCCTATACTAGACACATGCTTAACGTCGCCCTTACGGGCTCGGTTGCGGAGATCACCGTCGTCGCCCTCCCCTGCGCCTGGATTTACTGCGTCGTCGGACAGCACCTGTTGAAGCATGGCCCGCCGAGGAAGGATCACCCCTATCGGGACTGGCTCATGCTCTATGCCTCTCCTGAATTCGCCGAAGTGCAGCGCTGGATGCGCAGCAAAGTGGACCAATGGGCAAAGACGGCAGGAAAAGAAGAAAAACGGCGGATGGAGGAATCGTTCGTCGTCAGCTCGCGGTATGAGTGGATGTTTTGGGAGATGGCGTGGAACGAGGAAGAGTGGCCGGTCTAAGAGACGGGGCTGTAGGTGGGAGCCCCTGTGCTCGCAGAACGCGCACGATGAAACAGTGCTCGCCCGATGCGCGCACGATGGGGCACCCCACCCACAGCCCCTTTGAGTTCACGGCCACTGGGTTGGGGGGAGAAAGGGAAGACCCTCGTTGGACGCGCGCAGTTGGAGACCAATCGGGCCACCCTCTAACAGAAGATGAACGCTAAGGCGGACGGGCGCCCAGGTCAGCGCCACCCGTGAGTCGCGACGTGCAGAACGAATGTGAACTAGAAAAAATGAGAGAAAGAAAGGCCGGAATGGTTAGGTCTGGTAAAGTGTAACTCATGTGCCCATGCCGGCTCAAAATTACCCTTAGAATAACTCACCCCTTTCTAACGTTACCTGATATTACGCGAGCCCTATCACTAAAGCCGTCCTGTGGATGGACAGCCGGAGATCGAAGAGTGACACCCGCAGGCCGCCCACTAGAAGGGATCAGAAAGGAAACCTACTGGTATCGCAGTTTGCCCCTTTCGCGTAACGCTCAACTAAGTAGTTCGATCAAGGCTCTTCTTAATCGTTTATCCAGCAGGAAGAACTTTTTTAAGAAAATTCGCGCCAAGGGAGGTACAGTTGAGTATTGTGTCGGATGGTTTATCGAACGGAACTCAGGAGAAACTCTCGGCCAAGAAGTCCTAAAAGATCTTTCCAACCTTCAGATCGACCTTGCTCTTAACGTCTACCCTCCTGGCCGCAACACTCGCAAGCGTTCACGATGACTTGTAAGCAAATACGTGGCCATCTTCGTCGCGCTAGAAGCGTTGATCGTGCTTCTCTGACTGATCTACTAGCAGCATACGGCCTCGCGGGCAGTCACGGAATACCGAGCCTGCCCTGCTGGACAGGGCCGGGTTGCCGAGTATAATCTGCGCATCTTAGCGGTACTGATTCAGGAGCACTCATGGTATTAAAGCAGGTGTTGACGATTGCTGGGTCGGATTCCGGAGGGGGGGCCGGGATTCAGGCTGACATCAAGGCCATGTCGGCGAACGGTGTGTTTGCCATGTCGGTGATTACCGCCATCACTGCGCAGAATACGGAAGAGGTCACCGAGGTCTTCGAGTTGCCGATCTCGACGATTGCGGCACAGATCGATGCCGTGTTCGACGATTTCGATGTCGCCGCAGTCAAAACCGGGATGTTGTCATCAGCGGCGATCGTCGAAGTCGTCGT
>DATIAT010000103.1:0-21263 GCA_035457905.1 Nitrospiraceae bacterium | reverse complement strand
CCGAAGATCGGACGGCGCCCGATCAATTCCCGCACCGCCTCGATCGCATAGGGTACTCCCTCCGGATCCCCGGGACCGTTCGACAGAAAGATCCCTTCAGCCTCAAGGGCTTCAACCTGCGTCGCTGTGGTCGAAGCCGGAACGACAGTCACGTCGCACCCAGCATCAGCAAGCCGGCGAAGAATGTTCAGTTTGATCCCGAAGTCATAGGCAACGACATGCCAGCGCCTGCTGGTAACGAGCCGCGGTTTGTGGCCGAGCGAAGGCGCCCACTCACCTGATCCTTCTGCCCACCGATAGGACTTCTCGCAAGACACTGCGGCCGCCAGATCGCGCCCGATGATACCCGGCGCAGCCCGTGCCTTCTCAACCGCCCGGCCATGATTCTCGTCGATATGAGTGATCAGACCCTGCTGTGAACCATGTTCGCGCAAGTGGCGGGTCAGGGCACGCGTATCCAACCCCTCGATGCCAACGATCTTCGCCTCGTGCAAGTAGTCCTGCACCCGCTGCTTGCTCCGCCAGTTACTGGCAAGCCGGCTTGCCTCCTTCACGATGAACCCTTCCGCCCAAATCCTGCGAGACTCAACATCCTCCGGTGTCATTCCATAATTTCCAATATGAGGGCAGGTCATCGTGACGATTTGTCCCTTGTACGACGGATCGGTCAAAACTTCCTGGTATCCGGTCATGGCCGTATTGAATACGACTTCTCCGACCGTCTCCCCTTCGTATCCGAGCGCACGGCCTTCGAAGACCGCGCCGTCTGCCAACGCCAATAACGCCTTTTTCACGTCAGCCCTCCGCCCCGGTAGAGAAACCGTTTCGTCCTAATTCCGATCAAGAGCATTCCCAGGACGAGATTGATGGCATAAAGCCAGCGAACCGGCATCAGAATACGGAACAACGCGTCGAAGGCCGCCTTCTTCGCCGTCTCCTCCTGCGCTTCGAACGCTTGAGCCTGAAGCGCCGCAGCGGAGGGATGCAGCCACAGAATAACGATGCCGGCAATCGCGACCATCCCCGCCAGCACGGCCATCTCGCCCAGACCGATCGCCACCGCCGGATCTCGACTCCACCATCGATAGCACGATGCGGCGCACATGATCGCCGCCGCCCCGATCACGAATCGGTGGTAGCCTTCAAACGCCCGCGTCAGAAACAATCCGCCTGAATCCTGTCCGCCGAAGGTATTAAAGACCGCCGGAATGACCGCTCCCATGAGCACCAGCAACCCGCCGATCCAGACTCCCAGGGCCAGCCATTCAAGCGTGAGGCAACAGACCATCCCCCAACGGGACGCACTCCGCACCGTGCTAGCCCCCATTATTCATGACGTTTCTGCTGCAAGCGTGGATGCGCGGCTGTGACAGGCAGTCTCGCCGTTCAGCCCTTCGACATACTGCACGAGTATGCCTCTTGGCCTCACGCCTCCGAGTGCCTGTCTCGCATCGCGTCTGCACGCTTTCGCACCAAACCTTCATGAATAATGCGGGCTATCGCTCCGCCGGACCGGCCTCGAACACCACCCGGCCACCGACGATCGTTGTCGTTACCCGACCCTTCACTTTCCATCCGGCAAACGGAGTGTTTCGACTCTTCGAGCGAAACTTGGTCGGGTCGACCTCCCACTGCTCCTGCTGATCGACGATCGCCACATCGGCATCGGCCCCGACCGCCAGCGTGCCTTTAGCCAGTCCGAATACCTTTGCCGGAAGTGTACTCAACTTCTCGATTGCCGACTCCAGCGACAAGATCCCTTCATCGACCAGCGCGAAGGTCAACGGCAACGCCGTCTCCAGTCCGACGATACCGAACGGTGCTTCGGTAAATCCCAGCTGTTTCTCCTGAGCGGCATGAGGCGCATGATCCGTCGCAATAACGTCGATTGTGCCGTCGCGGAGACCTTGTTTGATCGCCTGAACATCCTTCCACGTCCGGAGTGGTGGGTTCATTTTGGCAGAGGTGTTGTACCCTCGGACCGTTTCTTCCGTGATGGTAAAGTGGTGGGGGCAGGCTTCCGCGGTTACTTTGAGCCCGCGCGACTTGGCTTCCCGCACCATCCGAACCGATCCCTCTGTGCTGATATGCGCCAGATGCAACCTCGCTCCGGTCAGCTCCGCCAGAGCGACATTACGCGCCACCATCACATCCTCCGCTGCCGCCGGCATCCCGGGGAGCCCCAACTCAGTCGAGATGGCTCCCTCGTTCATGCAGCCGCCCTCAGCCAGATGTATGTCTTCGCAATGATCGACCACCGGCACATCGAAAGCCAATGCGTATTCCATCGCCCGCCGCATGACCAGACTGTTCATCACCGGCTTCCCGTCATCAGAGATGGCGACACAACCGGCGCGCTGCAAGTCTCCGATCTCCGCCAGCTCTTTGCCTTCCGACCCCTTCGTAATCGCGCCGACCGGAAACACATTCGCCAGGCCGGCTGCCCGAGCACGATCAAGCATGAACTCCGTCACCGCTTGGTTGTCATTGACGGGATTCGTATTGGGCATGCAACAGACCGAGGTGAAGCCCCCGGCCACCGCCGCCGCCGCTCCGCTCTGGATCGACTCTTTATATTCGAAGCCCGGCTCCCTGAAATGGACATGGAGATCGACAAAACCGGGAAGCACCAGCCTGCCCGTGGCATCGATCTTCGTCGACCCCGCAGGTGCTTTGAGGCGCGGTCCGACCGCGAGGATTCGACCAGCATCGATCAGCACATCGGCCGCGCCGTTGAACCGTCCCGGATCGATGACATGCCCGCCGGTAATAAGAATCGGCTGATTGGACGATGGCTTCATAGCTTCATTACTTCCTTCAATAGTTCAATGCGTGTCATGGCTCAGGGGTTAAGGGGTTAAGGCTGAAGGCTGAAGGCTATACGTGATCTCGGAGAGCACGAATCAAGCCATGCAAAACCTTCTCGGTTTCTACGACCTTGGGTTCAAGCAACGATAAGTCCTTGTTGCGCAAGAAGCCCAAGCGCTTCAACAAACGTAATTGATAGTGTAGTTCCCTCAATGACCCGAAGGCGATACTGAGAAATCTGAGATACTCTGCCTCACTATCACGAGCACAACCTTCCACGATATTAGAAGGAACTGACACTGCTGCCCGCCGTATTTGAGACATCAGGCCAAACAACTCTTCTTTTGGAAACCCCGTGGTTGTCCGATACACCAACATGACAACTTCATCAGCCAACTCAAATGCTCGAAGTTGCGTGTGATCGCGCAAACTGAACCCCTTACCCCCAGAATCCCTTCAGCCTATCGACCTGCATAATGACCCTTCAATTGCTGCCTGACAAGAGATACAGAATCCCCATACGAACAGCCACACCATTCGCGACCTGTTCCAGAATCACCGACGACAAACTATCGGCCACCTCCGGAGCGATTTCGACCCCGCGGTTGATCGGACCCGGATGCATCACAATCGCTCCGGGATCGGCCAACTCAACCCGCTCGGTCGTGAGCCCATAGAGCCGCGTATATTCGCGGATGGTCGGGAACAGCGCCTTACCCTGCCGTTCGAGCTGCAATCGCAACATCATGATGACCTGCGCACCGCGCAACGCTTCGTCGAAATCGTAGTAGACGCGCGCGCCCAGTTTCTCCACTCCACAAGGTATCATCGTCGGCGGCCCCACCAGTCGAACCTCTGCCCCCAACTTCACGAGCGCGTGGATGTTCGAACGAGCCACACGGCTATGCGTCACATCTCCGACGATGGCCACTCGCAGTCCTTCAAACGACAACCCACGTTCACGAATCGTGTACAGATCCAAGAGGGCTTGCGTCGGATGCTCATGCCACCCGTCTCCGGCATTGATCACGGAAGACTTCACCCCACGGGCCAGCGTTTCGGCGGCCCCGGCCGAGGGATGCCGCAGAACGATAATATCCGCCTGCATCGCCTCGATATTGCGCGCAGTATCGAGCAACGTTTCTCCTTTGACCACGCTGCTCGACGACGGCGAGAAGTTGATGACGTCCGCGCTCAGCCGTTTCGCCGCCAACTCGAACGATGTCCTGGTCCTGGTGCTGGGCTCGAAGAACAGATTCACCACGGTACGCCCCCGGAGCGCCGGAACCTTCTTGATTTCACGACCGGTCACTTCCTTGAACGAGTCGGCCGTTTCCAAAATCAACCGGATCTCCTCCACCGACAGAGGGGCCAGGCTCAAGAGGTCCTTGCGTTTGAGACTCATCGTTCCCTCCTTCCTCAGCCTGCATGAATCATGCAGGCTCGCCCTTGGAGATTATGACCCGATCGTCTTCACCTTCTTCTTCCAAGAGCACCTGGACCTTTTCTTCCCGAGACGTCGGAATATTTTTCCCGATATACGTCGCCTTGATCGGCAACTGCCGGTGGCCCCGATCGACCAGAACGGCGAGTTGAATCTCCGCAGGCCGTCCCAGATCGATCAACCCGTCCATCGCCGCGCGAATGGTTCGACCCGTAAACAATACGTCATCGACCAAGACAATAATCTTGTCGGAAATATCGAAGGGGACCGTCGTCTTGCGGAGTTTCGGCTGCTCCTTCCGCAAGGAAAGATCGTCCCGATACAGGGTAATATCCAATTCGCCGATCGGCGCTTGCGCCGCTTCAATTTCTTGGATCCGCCTCGCCAGTCGATGCGCCAGATGCACCCCTCCAGTTCGAATCCCAACAAGCGCCAGGTTCTGTACGCCCTTGTTCCGTTCCAGAATTTCATGGGCAATGCGGGTGATCGCACGCGCGATGTCTCCCGCATCCATCACCAACCGCTCGGTTTGTCGGTCACTCCTCGGCATCATCGCCCCATCCTCACCACCTCACTTCCAACCGTTTCACATAAAGCAGGATGCTCAAAAAGATCGTCCAGCAAGACCGCAGCGAGCGAAGGGCCGAGGAGGTACAGACCGCACTTCGTGTGGGCCGTTCGCCCTTACAATGGCCCTTGGCGAACGGATAATTCCCGAACAGTGTTCCGACCTCCGAGAAACTCCTCCTCCACCACGTTGAGGGCCTGAGCGACGCGAGAACGCCGCTAGCGGACTTTTTCAGCATCCTGGTGGACATAAAAAAACCCTCCCATCGAGATCCGACGAGAAGGTCTGGGTGTGTCGAATGACACGTACCCGATTGATGTTCATGGGCACTCCTTACTCACCTCGCGGGATGAGCTTTAAAGGTTGCCCGCATCTTACTGGCGCGCCTGTCGCCTGTCAAGCTTCGCGACTCGCGACCGTCATCCGAATATGGATTCCTTGGCTATGACTTCTTCAGTTCCACTGGCTTGATCATGACGGCCTCACATGAAACAGGGTCAAACCGGCTTTGACTTTCGCCTTCGGTAGAATCGTCCGGTGCATGCGAAAGGTCGGTAGGTTCTCCACCGATGCTTCCCAACAGATGCGGAATTCCTGGATCGTGAGAAATTTACGAAGACCGGATGGCCCGATCACAAATGCATTCCCCCCCGGCTGCAAGACTTGTCGCAACCTCTCGACCGTTGTCGTTAATTCCGAAGGGGAATCGAACCGTCCATACGGCACCCACTGATAGACAAGATCATAGGGTGGTTGACTGTAGTCCCTCACATTCTCCGTCTCGGCCTGTATAAACCGTATATGCGACAACCACTCCCACCGCCCCACCTCGGCGCAGACGCTCCAGAGTCGTTGTGCCTGTTTTTGCGCAAAGGCTGGATACCGTACCAGCACAGTATGGTCTCTCGGTCTATCGAACAACACGCAGGTTGCCACCACGGCATCGCCGTTGTCGATAAGCACGCGCCGGGATCGTGTAAGAGCCTCACCGATTTCTCGATCCTGCTCGCTGATATCTTGAATGTAATCGGCCACGAACGGTTGCGCTGCGCATTCGTCGATTTCGGATCCGTCTTCCGGATAGAGCAACACGGCGCCGTAGGCGTCAGCCGGAGAGATGGGCGGAATTCCCTGGACGAAGACCGATCGCCAGTCGACCGGGCTCATAGCCACAGGCTCGCTTGACTGTTCCAGACTCCCTGGCGGCAGAGTCACAGCCAACTCCGTCTCATGATTGCGATCCTTCAGGATGACACGCGCGCCGACAATGTGTGCACTCCGATCACAGGGGGCGAATCGACGGCTCTTCGAGCCCACATACGAGAGACCGGAAGGATCCGACGCTACCGTTACCTTGTGCAACAACCTGTCCTGCACCGTCAGACAGGCCCCGGCGCGTCGATTGAAATACCGGACCGGCTGCGCAGCAGCCGGCAGCCAGATGACTTGATGGGACCGTTCAGGATTCATGAACAGGGTGAAGGGGTCATTCCCTGCAGACGCCTGCGGGGTAAAGAAACTGCTAAACAAACGGAAGGCTGCTTCCGACGGATAGGTGGGAATACCTCGATATCGTAGAGGCAGGAGAGTCGGCTTTCCCTCATTCTGATCGTCGTAGAGACCGCGAATCAATTCAAAAACTGCGGACCCGGTTCCCGGTAACAGCGACTGAAAGAGTTCGACGACCGGCAGGAAGTCGATAGCAGGCCAGTGCATTGCCCCCATACAGGACATGAAGCGAGCCTGCTCGAAGTCTCCGTCATGAAGAACATAAAACGCATCTTTTCTCTGGCGGATCGTCGCTTTGCCGTTCGGCTTGATCAGGAGATCTTCATCCTGATAGAAAAACCGCACTTCCTCCAAGGGAAGCCGCAGTGCTTGAGCGGCCATCGTGCACAAATCATCGGCTGTGAGCTGTTTCCACTCAGGCTTACCGGCAAGATTGAGGCTCGTTTCGTTTACCAGCCCGGCAGGCTTCAGCCCGACCCATTGCCCCCAATCCAGGCGTACTCGGGCGCGAAGAAGTGTTACATCGCCTGCGGCATCTACCCCCCATTCCAACTCATGCAACGGGTTTCCTTCCGGATCGGTCGCAAGAAACCTGCGGCCGTCCGAACGATAGAAGACGAGATGCCCTGTTGATTGTTCGACGCAACGTCCTCCAGCTGCGGCAAGATCGAGAACAAATACATGATTTCCCGAGAAGCTGATGTTACCGGGGTTGGCGAGCACTGAGGGATTCACAGAAATGATCTCAATGATGCTGCAGGCTGCTCAATCAGGTCAGCCAAAGAGGCCACAAGAAGAGAGAACCTCGAGAAGGTACATACCAAGCTTCGCTTGAACCGCTCGCTTCGATCAAATGCGGGCGGATAGTCACTTTGCCTCAAGTATCATTAACTCGGTACGTTGAGGGCGTGAACGACTAAGAACGAAGTTGGGGCCTGTTTCAGCGAGTCTGTCTACTCACGGACTTGCCCGCTCCCCATGACGATAAACTTAAAGCAGGTCAACTCTTCCAGTCCCATCGGGCCTCGGGCATGGATGCGGGACGTGCTGATCCCGATTTCAGCGCCCAGCCCGAACTGATAGCCATCGTTCAATCTGGTCGAGGCGTTGACCAATACCGCGCTGGCATCGACCTCGCGCAGAAAGCGCATGGCTTTCGGATAGTCGGATGTCACAATCGCTTCCGTATGGCGTGAGCCGTACTTGGCGATATGCTCCATTGCTTCGTCGATATGCTTGACCACTTTGACCGCGACGGTCAGATCGAGAAATTCCTTTCCAAAATCATCCTCGCTCGCGGGCTTGGCCGAAGGCGATAATTGACAGGTTTTCTGACAGCCGCGGACTTCGACGTTGGCCGCCGTCAACTTTTCAATGAACGGAGCGAGCCAATGCCGCGCAATGCTCTGATGAACCAACAGGGTTTCCATCGCATTACACGTTGACGGCCGTTGCACCTTTGCGTTGAAACATACCCGTTCAGCCATAGCTGGATCGGCGTCGGCATCGACATAGATGTGACAGACGCCGGCATCGTGTCTGATGACGGGGATCGTGGCATGCTCGGTGACGACACGCATGAGCGATTCACCGCCGCGCGGGATGATCAGGTCGATGTACCGATCTTGCTTGAGCAGAATAGGAACCAGCTCACGGTCTGCCCGCGCGACAAAACTGATCGCCCCGGCCGGGACACCGGCTTTCTCCGCCGCCTCAGATAGGGTTGTCGCAATGGCGGTATTTGAATGAATCGCTTCGCTGCCTCCTCGAAGCACGCAGGCGTTCCCGGACTTCAAGCAGAGGGCAGCGGAATCCGCCGTGACGTTGGGCCGGGACTCATAAATAATACCGACAACACCGATCGGAACACGCACACGCCCTACCTGCATCCCATTCGGCCTTGTCCACATCTTCGGCATTTCGCCGAGCGGGTCCGGAAGCGCAGCGACCTCGCGCACGCCTGTGGCCATCTCGCTGATCCTCTTCGCCGTCAGGCGCAGGCGATCTGCCACCGCTTTCTTTTCGGGCGCAGTCCCGAACGCTTCCACATCCCGTTCATTTGCGGCCAGCAGCGCGTCTTTCCGTTCCTCCAGCGACGCTGCCATCGCGAGAAGAGCCCGGTTCTTTACGTCAGTTGAAAGCGTAGCCAAGCGGTTCGCAGCCTGTCTGGCACGCGTAACCAATTCGGCGACATATACGGGAATCGGGACGGGCACGGCCTCTTCTATGCCCATCGATTTGACAGGTCGCGACGCTGTTTCTGCCCGACTGCTTGGATCAGCCACCATATAGACTCTTCTCTCGTAAGATTGAGACAGGATACAGCGTAAGTTTCAACCCGGTCAAGGCAGGGAGGAAGGTTGATCTGGTTTATCTGGTTTATCTGGTTTATCTGGTTTGTTTTGTTCATCTGGTTGGTTGAGTTCAACCAAACAGCATCCGGCTAGATCACTTTTCTGAAGTATTCGATTGTGCGACGCAGCGCATCCTCGAGCTGCACTTGAGGTTCCCACTTGAGAAGAGTGCGCGCTCGGCTGATATCGGGGCGTCTGACTTTTGGATCATCTGCTGGCAATGGATGATGAGTGATGCGGCTCGATGAATGGGTGAGTTCCAAGATCAATTTCGCGATCTCCAAGACGGTCAGCTCGCGCGGGTTCCCGATATTCACTGGATCATGCATGCTGGACACGTCGGCGCCCTTATTTTGAGTGACAAGGAACTTGCGATCCGTTCGTTGTTCGACAGTCTTGTCCGATTCCAGTAAAAGCAACCCGGTGATACCGCGGATCAGGTCGTCGACGTAGCAAAAACTCCTCGTCTGAGATCCATCGCCAAAAATACTCAGCGGTTGTCCCTGAATCGCCTGGACGATGAAGGTCGATACGACGCGACCATCGTGGGGCCGCATGCGAGGGCCGAATGTGTTGAAGATGCGCACAATCCTGGTATCAACCGCATGATAGCGATGATAGGCCATCGTGATGGCTTCGGCAAAACGCTTGGCCTCATCGTATACACCACGAGGGCTGATAGGATTAACGTTGCCCCAATAGGATTCAGGTTGAGGATTGACAAGCGGGTCTCCATACACTTCCGACGTGCTGGCCAAGAGGAACCTCGCGCCCTTCGCCTTGGCGAGCCCAAGAGCCTTATGCGTACCTAATGCACCAACCTTCAGTGTGGCAATAGGAAACTCAAGGTAGTCTTGCGGGCTCGCGGGTGATGCAAAGTGCATGACGGCATCGAGTGGGCCTTCCACATGCAGATAGTCACACACATTGTATTTGACAAAAGAAAATCGCTCGTGCCCCAGCAGGTGGGCGATATTCTCGACCCTGCCGGTGACGAGGTTGTCAATGCAAATGACGGAGTGCCCGTTCTGCAGCAGCAGATCGGAAAGATGACTCCCGAGAAACCCGGCTCCGCCTGTAATGAGGATACGCATACGATACGGATTCTTTTAAGCTATTTTCGTTGAGAATGCCATGAAAGTTACCAGAACCTATACGGGAAAACCGCGCCGGTTACGGATTCACAAGGGGCTGCTCCTGAGCCGACTGGGGAGAAGATGCCGTTCCGCCGGACGACATCGACGATCCCGGCTGTGATGGCGCAAATGGATTGGGGGCAATTCCTTGTGGAGCGAATGAAACTGATGATGGGCTCGGATGCTGGAAGGTCCAATCATAATAGGTGGCGCGTCCCTCGAAATGCCTGACATCCGGGGGAAAGTTCCGCTGTCGCAACGGCCTCGCACGGCTCTTACTCCGAACCCCCATGATGCCGCCAGTCGGCGCCCGAACATATTCCCATTCGCCATGCCCCATTGGATCGAGATAGGCCTTGCGCAAGAACGGTTTGGGAAGTCTCGTGAGATCGGCTAATGTCTGAGGATAGACCTCTCCGGGCATGACGCGACCTGCTTTGACTGTCGTGGAATACAATGCAAGCGCCCTCTGGATCTCGATACCTTTGGCCAAGAGATCCGCCTCGAGCTCTCGTTGGACGATCACCTTCCATTGCTTCGCTGCCGCGGTCGTGGCGATCCCAATGACAACGATCGCGAACATGAGCATGAGGTAGGTCACCCCCCGCTCATTGAGAATATGTGGCCGGCGGCTGATGCCCATAGAATATTATTGCGGCTAAGGCTGCACCGGTGGTTCTTCTGAGAGCAGCACTGTATATTCCACTCGTGACTGGCGATCCTGCAACGTCACGCTGTCTTGTGTAATCGCCTTCACCACGACGTGATCCTCCACCGTTTCTCCTGTTCTGACCACATGGAGATCGTCATTCTTCGTGAGCACAGCCAGTTCGCGGCTCTTCGGCGACTCTTCTTCCATGCGCACAAACCCGAGATAATGAAATTGTGTCAATCCGGCAAGGGCCTCCTGTCGGGGCAGTGGCCGACCCGACACAGAATCGAACTCTACCTGGTTGGCATGTAGGGTCCCCGGGGCATCAGGGCGAGGTGGCGCAAAGATATTGCGTGGCGGGGTGAACGTCATCTCTCGTTGAGTCCGCGTTGCTGCGAGGAGATCGAGCTGCACATGCAACCCCTCGACTGCTCCACGGGGCGCCCGCAGGAGGGATGCGGGACCGGTCACATTCGTCAGAGGGACACGCACGGGCTCCTCCATAGCCAGCCATTCCCAGGCAATAATCCCACCCCAGAGCAGGCCAAGTGCGATCAATGCCGTGATCTTTTTTTGATCCCTCGTCATCGTATTCCGGTGTTATTGAACAGCGGGCTTACCAGGGTCGCCTCGCAGGTACGTAGCGATTTTGATGTTGAAGGTCAACGACTGATCCTGCTGGGCATCCGGGCCTACCAGTTCCAAGTCCTCGATGTACACCAGTTCCTCGGCCGTCTCCAGATCATAGAGGAACCGCCGAAGATCCTCGTAACGACCGGTCATTGTGCCCTGAAGCACTCCTTTGCTCGTATTAGGAACCTGGGTGGGTTCGGTCTTATAAGAGAGCGCGGGAAGGATGACGCGATCACGCTTCGCCTCTTCAGTAATGCCCAGAGCCAAGGGGGCAAAATCTCGCTCAACAGGCAAGACCGACCATACCTGCGCAAGGTCCTTCCGTGCTTTCTGAGCCCCTTGATGGTGTGAGTATTCCTGGCGGGCTTGATTCAACTCCATCTCCAATTTCGCCAGCCTCTGCTCGGCTCCATCAAGCCCAACAGTGCGGACCACCCATAGAACTCCGGCTAACGCCAACACCAGAAGGCACCAGGGAATCAAGATCCCGTACGGTTTGCGTAACTCATGAAGGATGAGGTCTCTCATGCCGTTGTACCAGGTTGAGACAAGCGCATTCTGTCTGTCTATCTGATCTATCCGTCCCTCGGGAACTCAATTCAACCAAAGAAACCAGACGGACCGAATAAACCTAATAAACCAATTAAGCGCCAGGTTGCCGATAACGCAGCGTCAGGTCGAATTCGACTAGACCATCCGGCCCGACCCGATGCTGGCCCAGCACAGGGTCTCGGAAAACGGCGTGGTCCTGTAATGTGACCGTCAACGCCGTCACGTCCTCAACCGTCACAGCCAGCCCAGTCATGTGTACAACCGCGCTCCCGGGGTCCAGACGTATGCCTTTGATCGACACACGCCGGGGAATGGCCGTTTCAAGCGCGGACAGAAACTGCGTCCAGGAAAAATGCCGTTTCGTGAGAAGCTGGTTCGCTAAACTGACCTCCGCCGGTAGCTGTTGCAATGAAGATCCGGAGAGATCAATGTTTTCCTGTTGAGCTTCGGCCAGGAGCCGACTATCCTGTAGCCGAACATGATCGAGGCGGGCTTGCATGTCGTGCCGGTCCCGAATAGTCATCAATGTCTGGGCTACACTCCAGACGATGGCGACCACGACGAGTCCACTTAGCGCAACTAGCGCCATGCGGGCAGGCGCGACATACCACCGGTATCGGCTGCTCAATTCGATGTGAAAATACCGCGACCCTCTCGGCTCCAGTGCAATGCTATTCAACCTGTCGGCAAGCACGCCAAGGAATGTCCCTCCAGAAGCCATTGTTTACATGACCCCCGCCACGACAGGGAGGGTTGCCCATGACGTATTCCCCCCCTCGTGTTTCCATCCCACCGATTCGACAGCCTCCCAGTCAAGTCGCTGAATCGGCAGGCCAAGTTCCTTGTTCAGTGCCTGTTCAAGGTTCGGAAGTGGGCAATCACCGGCAAGGACGACCTCGGTAACATTGAGGCCGGGGTGATGCTCCCGGCACGCACGAAGAGACGCCGCACATTCCTCGACGATACAGTCGACCAAGTCTCCACCAAGAGATTCATGCTCTTGTATCCCTTCGGCGCTTAACAACTTGGTTCGAACAAAAACCAATCGACCTTCCTGCATGACGAAGCAGGTCAATCCACCGTCCGATACATTGACCCAGAGCATGTCGCGATCCAGCCGTTTCCGGCCGCCTGCCGCTTTCAGCCAGAGATTGAACAGACGAAAGCTGGCCATATCGACTTCCTGTGGAAGCAGACCGACCGATTCACACAGGGACTCGTATTGCTTCAAGATGGCTTCTTGGATCGCCACGACAAGAACGATGCGGGAACGCTCGACTCCTGCGCCAAGTGAAGAGAATCGCTGCCAGGCAATCTTGGCTCCGGCCAAAGGCAACAGTTGTTCCTGCCCCAGACGCCAACGAATCAAGGCCTCCTGCTCTTCCACCTGTGCCGGGAGTTGCTCCAACTGCAAAACAGTCGCGCGCATCGATAGATCCGGCAATAACAACACGATCGGGCGAGGAAGTTCAGACAACCATGTGCGCCCTGCCAACCGTATATCCCGACTTGATCCCGCCAGCGACCGAAGACGATTTTCTACCGCAGGCATGTCCGTCACGTTCAAATCCATAGGGGACAGCTTGACTGCTCCTGCAGGCGCCGGCGAAACGACGCAACGGTAGCGATACCGCCCACGCCAAGTCCGCACGGCCTCCCCCCAGGCAAGGGTCTGGGCTCCGATTTTTAAGCAGCACCGAGGACGACTGGCGGTCAGGCCCCACATCGCTTACCCCTCCTCGCTAAATGTCACTCGATTGATCTCATGTAAGGTGGTGGACCCCTCCAACACCTTTCTGAGCGCAGATTGCCTCAATGTGATCATCCCGCCGGTCACCGCTCGGTAACGGACCTCGGACAAAGGGCGCTCGGCAAGAATCATTTCTTTGATTTCATCGTTGAGATCCAGAAATTCCGTGATGCATTTTCGCCCGCGGTATCCAGTGCCATGACACTCCTGGCACCCTTTGCCTTCATAAAATGGAGTGTCCTTATACTCTTCAAAGTCGAGACCGGATTCCTCCGCCAGCACCTTGTCGAGCTTGACCGTCACTCGACAGGCAAGGCACACCATTCGAACGAGCCGCTGCGCCAATACGCAATTCAGCGCGGCTAAGAAGTTGTAGGCATCTATGCCCATTGAGGCAAATCGCCCGATGACGTCGAATACGTTGTTCGCGTGTACCGTTGTCAAAACCAGGTGGCCGGTGAGCGACGATTGGATGGCGATTTGTGCGGTCTCTGCGTCACGGATTTCGCCGACCATGATCTTGTCAGGATCATGACGCAGGATGGACCGGAGCCCTCGTGCGAAGGTGAGACCTTTCTTCTCATTCACGGGAATCTGCACGACTCCCGACAGCTGGTACTCGACCGGATCTTCAATCGTGATCAGTTTATCCTCCTTGATATTCATCTCCGTAATCGCAGCGTAGAGCGTCGTCGTCTTTCCACTTCCCGTCGGACCGGTTACCAGGACCATGCCGTAGGGCCGCGTGATTGCGCGCCGAAAACGCTTCAGATCTTCCGCATTGAACCCGAGTCGTTCCAACCGCAACGCCGAAACACCTGTCGTGATCGCTTCGCGGTCGAGAATACGTATGACGACCGATTCCCCGAACACGCTGGGGAGGATCGAAACACGGAAGTCGACGGTCTTTCGTTCCAGTCGCATCCGAAAACTTCCATCTTGCGGCACCCGCCGCTCAGCGATGTCCAGATCCGACATGACTTTCAATCGTGAAACCAATGGCGCATGGAGGCGGATATCGAGCGGCTCCATCGCCGGAACGAGAATGCCATCAACCCGCAGTTTCACCTTGGTGGCTCGATCGGCCGCTTCGATGTGAATATCGCTGGCCCGCCGCTGCATCGCGCTCAGGAGAATCGAATCCAGCAGTTTGACGGCAGGACTTTGATCCTCTCCCGTATGATCAATCGTGAGGACTTCCTCTCCCCTCTCATCCTCCTTCACCAATACGGATCGATACTCGGCCTCGAGCTCCCGAAGGGCCTGGCTGGAACCTTCGCTCCGCTCCAATGCCGCTAGAATCGCGCTTCTGGGGCTGACCACCAGGTCCAACGGACGCCCCAAGAGCAGTTCTAACTCATCCAGCGCCAGGAGATTCTGCGGATCGGGGATGGCGATCGTCAGCCGACCTTGCTGTTCTGCAATCGGTACAAAGGGATACCGTTGCATGAGCTTCACCGACATGGAATCATAGAACGACTGGTTGACCCGAAACTCTTCTAGAAGATCACATGGCAGGTCAAACTGCGCCGCCAGCGCGCAGGCCAGCTGATCCTCGGAAAGAATTCCTTCGTTCACCAACGTTTGACCGAGGGCTGCGGTCACACCGCCCAGTCGGCTGACCACTTGGTCAAGCGTCTGTTTCGGCAGGATCCCCTGCCGCACGAGAACATCCGTCAACGTTGGTCTCGTCACAGTCCGCGCCATAATTTCCTAACAGTTTTTTGACAAACTGGCCGACAACGCCAGAAACGACACCACTCTCGAGATCACCTATGGAAGCTCAATGGCCTGCAGGCTGTTCAGAAAGGCCGTCCAGCAAGGCCGCAGCGAGCGAAGAGGCGAATCGTACTTTGTGCCGTACATTGAGCCTCTGCGCGATGCGAGAACGCTGCTGGCGGGCTTTGTCAACAGCCTGATAATCACCCCTCATTGCCTACGCGCACGTCCACCCGCATTACTGCGGCGTCCAACGCTACACCGCCCCGGCCATCTGAAACACCGGCAGATACATAATGATGACGATCGCACCCACCAGGACGCCCATTATCAAGAGCATTGCCGGTTCAATCCACGTCGTTAACTGCGTAAGTCGGAGATCCAGGTCTCCTTCATAAAATTCAGCCACGTCATGCAACATCGCGGGCAGCGATCCAGTTTCCTCTCCGACTGACAGCATCTCTACGGCCAATTTGGGAAAGACCTTGGGACGATCAAGCGCGGTTGCAAGAGTCGTCCCTTCACGAATTTCATCAACCGCACCTGCGACTCCGACCGACACATATCGATTGGGGATAGCGCCTCGCGCAATCGACAAAGCGTCTACAAGTGGAGTGCCTCCGGCAAGGACGGTCGCAAGAGTGCGCGTGAGCTGGACCGTATAGTGCTTTACGAAGATCGATCCCAGAACGGGCACGCTCAGTAACATCCGATCCACTACGAGTCGCCCGGCTGGCGTCCCGTAGTACGCGCGACCTGCGAAACCCAGAACGGCAAGCCCAACGAGCCCGGGCACAATGTATGCTTGTCCCTCAGTCACCAGTTCGAGCAACAGTTGCGTAGCGGCCGGTAAGGACTTCGATGTCTCCGCGTAGGCCGACACGAAGGTCGGCACGACATACGTCAACAGAAACCCGATGACGGCAACTCCGACAAGCACCAGGAAACCTGGATACGCAAGCGCTTTCGACACCTTCTGCCGCAGCCCGATCATCAACTTCAGGTAGGCAATGAAACGCTGCAACACCTCTGCCAGATTTCCCGATTGTTCTCCGGCTTTGATGGTCGCAATATACAATTCCGAAAAATGGATCGGGTGTTTTGCCAGCGCCTCAGACGCCGATGCCCCCCCGCGGATATCCTGCCGAACCGTCCGCAACGCCTGCTGAAATCCCGAATGGCTGGCTCGCTCGATCAAAAGATCCCACACTCGCAACACGGGAAGACCTGCTTTCACCAGGGCGAGCAGTTCTTGATTGAATACCAAGAATTCCTGAAGGGGGAGCTTTCCAAACGCGTGCAACCCCAGACCTAAACCGGCTGTGGACGCTCCCCTTCGCTGCAGTCGAAAAATGAGGAAACCCTGGCTTTCCAATTTGGCGCGGACAAGGTGCTCTTCCTCCGCCTCGATCTGACCATCGAGGGTTGAGCCATCAGGACGGGCTACTCTGTAAGCAAATACAGGCATGGTAAGAGATGTATGAACGTCAGGCCGATCGCTGGAATGCTGTCTTACGGCCTCGATGCGCCCTTTTCGAGAACCACTCCGGACATGGGCGCTCGATCATCCGGCAGCCACAGGGTCTGACCAATGATGATCCTGTTGTCGGTCAATTGATTGATGATCCGCAGATCCTCTAACCGGACGCGATATTTCTGCGCGATGCTCCAGAGCGTGTCGCCTGGCTTCACATAGATATATTTTGTCGGATCCATCGACTGCTCTACCTCCAGCGAAGGCTTACGGTTCGCCAGCATCGGCATTGCAGCAACCGAGGTTGTGGCTACCTGAGGCATCTCCGGAAATTCTGAAGGCTGATTTCGTTGTGCAGAAACCTGCATCGCCTTCTGGCCCTTATGTATCGGGCTGCTGGAACGCAGCGGGACTGCCTCCTGTCCGTCATGAGAAGGACCTGATTTTCCCGCTCCTGAGAGCTGCTTCTGGAGTCGTTTCAACTGACCCTGTAAGTAAAGACTGTTTCGTGACAAGTGCGCCCTCTCCGTACGCGCCGCCGCCAGTTCCTCCCGTTGCAACTCGATCACGCGACGTGATTCGGCAACCCGTCGTTCCGCTTCCCTGACCCGTCCTTCAAGCTGCGCCCGAGCGACCTGAGCTTCTGCGAGTTCCCTGCGCTGTACTTCAAGATCAGCCCGTAACTCAGCGACCATCCGTTGCGCGTCGCGAACCGACACTTTCAGGGTATCCGTCGCCAGTTCAAGGTCGACGACCTCCGGCTCACGCAGCGGCTCGAGCTCACCGCATCCAGCAAACAAGGCGGAGGCAAATGCGGCTGCACAGAGGACGCCGACTCGAGCCGCTGGACAACCGCGGTGTTTTACTGCAACAGGAGTCAGGAATATTCTGCGATCACGACTGCACATCGGTACCTTTACCAACGGTTATACGGAGTGCCGTTCGTCCCCACAAATTCGGCGCCTGAAAAGATATCGACAACGCCTCCTTCGGCAGGATCGGAAATCTCTTGCCAGGTGGTCGTCACACCGGTGAAGGGATCCTTTGGGATTGCCCGCAGATACCCGGCACTCACCAACGCCATAAGAGACGGAGGATACTTTCCTTGGTCCGCTTTGTGTTGATCCAGCACGTCGCGAAGTGTCGAGAGATCCTGTCGCAAAGCAGCCTCTTTAGCTTTCACAACCGATGATTGGTACGAGGGCACCGCGAGGGTGGCGAGAATACCGACGATCGAGATGACGATCATCAGTTCAAGAAGGGTGAAACCATTTGCGCCACGCGGTCCACACTTACCAATCTCGATACTTCGTGCCATCTAATGCCACGTCCTGACTTTGAGTCATCACGTCGTAGACGTCATCCCCGCACCAACTCGAAGCATTCGGTGTATCCCTATAACACCGGAATAACCAGTCGGCCTTTCCGGTTAAGGGATCAAGCGGCAGGCTCCTCAGATAGCGCCTCGTCGTCGTGCCCTTAACCGTGGCCTCTTCACCTGTCAGCTTGACCCCCAACAACATGTCCGGCGACTTCGGATATCCATAAACACTCGTCACGTTCTTGCACGTAAGTTTATTCTTGACACAGGCTGGTCCCAATAGCATGTCACCATCACGGTTCCACTCCAGCTTGAAGGTGTCGATGGCAGCCCTCATGATCCTCAAATGCTGCCGGAGCTCTACCTCGTGAGTCCGTTTCGCCGACAAGCGGCTGAGCGGCATTGCGACTGATGCGAGGACCATTACGATTGTCAGCGTAACCAGGAGCTCCAAGAGAGTCACGCCTGACTCTTTCACCGCACCCTCACGATACCTTTTCCTTCTTGAAGCGACGCTGTGGGCGATCCAGCAGCAACACCCACCATCGCCACGCGCAGCGGTGATACACCAGGAGCCTTGGCGTAGAAAGTGACTGTGACGTTCCGTCCCCCCGCCTGTCTCGCTGACGGTGCGATTTTGAAAGAGACCGTTCCCGCTTGCGTTTCGGAGCTGCCGGAGGCCTGCCCGCCTGTGTCCTCCGACTGGATGACCTCTCCATTGAGGAGTGTTCGGAGTTCCAGCACCTGTGGATCGTACTGAAGCTGAAATACGCCTTCCGAGGTCGGGCGAAGACGTTCGTCGTTAATGTCAAGCTTAAATTCCTGTCCTGTTCGGATCACCGACTCCTCCGGCCTGATCGAAGCCACTGTTGCGACCGAAGCCAGCGGGGTGAGTGAGGCCGCTGCAGCCTTTCCTGCCATTTTCCCTTTTGCCGCTGCCCCGGGTGACGAGAATCCCATACTGGAAATCCCACTTCCCGTCATGGAAATCTTCTTTCCTTTCGGGGCAAACAAGGGGCTCGTTGCATAGCTTGTATCCGTCCCGGACCAGAACGCTTGTGTGCTGAACCCGGGCGGGGTTATCCCTTGCACGATGTGCGGCGTAATCGTCAGGATCACTTCGGTAGTGACCCGTTGGGTCTTAAAGGAACTTATGAGATCGCCGATGACAGGAAGATCCCCGATCCATGGAATGGTGACGCGTGTCTTTCGATCCTCCTCTTGGATCAGCCCTCCCAACACAATGGTTTCGCCGTCTCTGACATTGAGCATGGTTTCCGCCGAACGATTACCGAACTTAAACTGGGTAATGGGGGGACTGGCTTGGAGCGTCACTTGATCGCCAAGGCGGATAACTTCGATCTTCATCTTCAGAGAAAGTTCATTTCCCAGATGGATCGAAGGCTCAACAGTCAATTTAACTCCAGTGTCGTGGAACTCGATCGAGGTCACTGTCGAAGTAGTCGGAATGGCTCCTGTTGCCGCTTGGCCAGGCAAGACATTGGTGGTAGACAGCAGAATCGGCTGCTTATCACCAATATTAATTTCCGCCTTCTTGTTGTTGACCACGCGAACTTTCGGAGCAGCAAGCGTCTTCGCGTCGGTAATCTGTTTGAAGAAATCCAGCTGAACGTTGGTCGGAAGCTTAAGGAGGTAGTTGTCCTTTCCAAGATCAGTAAGCTGTCTGTACGTAAATTGCTGTGCGATGGTTCCAGCGATAAGTCCCGAAAACCCGGGAGGTACAATGGCGCCTGCAACTTGCTTGGGATAGGTCAGGCCATAAGTCTGATCGACTGTGCGGTCGACTTCCAGAACCTCGACATCGAACAGGACTTCGGAGTCTGCTCTGTCGTTGGCCAAGATAATTTTTTCAGCCATCTCCAGCTTTTCCGGTTGGTCCCGGATGACAATCGTGTTCAATTGTTCGTTGGCATGCATCCGCTTGGAATCGAGCATGCTCTTCAGCAACACAAGCATGTCTTTAGCTTTGGCGTTGGACAAATAGAACGTTCGAATTATCAGATCTTGATATTGATCCTGCTTCTGCTTGGTATTGGGGCTGATAATCATCACGCCCGGAGAGACGGTTTGGGCAAAGAGGCTATTGCTGTTGAGCAGGAGATTGAAGGCTTCTTCGAACGGTGTGTCCTGAATGCTGATCGTCACGGGATCATTTCTGACATCTTTATCGAAAATGAGGTTGATCCCTCCGGCCTTTCCGATCCCTTCCAACACTTCCTTGAGTCCCGCATTGCGGAACCGAAGTGTCACCGGTTGCTTCCTTCGATCATCCCGATTGAGCGCTTGCTGCTCCTCGGTAATTTTGGAGATGCTCACAAGGGGATCTTTAAACGACGGATCTAACTCAGCCGCTTTGGCATAGGCCTCCATGGCCTCATCGATTCGACCGAGCTGGGCAAGGCGGTCTGCTTCTCGATTCTGCCCGCGCGCATCTTTCAAGCGAAGCGCTTCAAGCAACCCCGCTTGATGCTCAAGGTTGGTCGGTTCAATTGTCAGTGCGCGCTTGAACTGCTCTGATGCAAGGTCAGGCTGATGTTCTTTGAGATACGTCCGTCCTCGTTCCCGGTACGACGCTGCCATTCGCTCTCGAGCCATCGCGTACTTGTTTTGTAATGTGGGGTTGAAAGGGTCATCTTTCAGCGCCTGCTTATAAGCAAGAGTTGCTTCCTCCCAATTACTCGCGGCGAGGTATTGATCCCCTTTCTTGATATCAGGTGAATTGAAGTTGGCACAGCCAGCGAGAAGAAGGAGGGCCGTAAAGGGGATGGCTCTGACGATGACCCGGTATTGATGACAGGTTCTTGGAGGGAAAGTGTTCATAAACTACGAAGTCAGCAGGAAAATTCTGAAGTTAGACTGGAATTTTGATGCCAGCTGTAGTCTACACCAACTCCTACAGGTTGTGTAGAAAAAGTACAGTTTCGTCTATATGTAGGGAGGTATTATAATCCTTGTTTGGTTTTTGATCCAGCCCGCCCTCTGACGAACAGCTACCGGTCTTATTCATGGGAGAAGAAGACGGAAGGGTCATTCATAGAACAGGGACCACGGCCTTCGGGAATTTATAAACGCCAGTACTTGAGTGTCTTAGGCAATTTCACCCGGTCAAGCACGCATTTTACGTCAATAACTACACCGTTCCGCGGATTGCGAAGAGGCTTGAGCAATTCTTGTATGTTCATCTGCGCATACGTGCGGTGAGCTACCGCAATAACCATTCCGTCGACGTTCTTCAGATCCTTCCATCGCTGAAGATTGATAGCGTATTCTGTGATCGCCTCTTTCGGTTCTGCGATCGGATCATGCACCAATACTTGAACCC
>DATIAT010000102.1:0-22422 GCA_035457905.1 Nitrospiraceae bacterium | reverse complement strand
ACAGGGGAAAAAGGTGTTTGGTAGGTGCGCATCGGGGCTTTTCCACACAGTGGGGTGGGGTACAACACGAGATTCTGTCTGAATCTAAAACGATTCTGAATGAATCGGAATTGATTCTGAAATGTGGTTTGTTCTCCTTCGCCGAATACCCCGTAGCTTCCGACAGGGAGCTTCATTCGGTTGAGGTGGTTTGTTTTGTTCATTTGGTTGATTTGGTCAGTTTCCTTCAACCAAACAAATCAGAAAAACCAGCCCCGGGCTTCTACTATTGCAGAGGCTGTTCGCGCATTGTGCGGCAGAAGAGTTCGGTCAGCGAGGGATCGAAGGCGGTGCCGGCTTGCTGCTCGATCTGTTGCAGGGCTTCGTTGACTGGGAGGGATGTTCGTTCCGGTTTTTCGGCGGTCAGGTCGTCAAATACTTGGGCAAGGCCCACGATACGAGCGAGTATAGGCGTGCGTTCTTCTTGCAATCCGAAGGGGTATCCCATTCCATCCCAGCGTTCATGGTGAAGGGCAATAATGTGCACGGCGTCGGCTGACAATCCCATCGCCCGGCCCATCCTCGCCCCAAGATCGGCACAATGGATCCTCGGGTCGGATTCCATGCTCAGCACGAGGTCGCCCGGGATGCTGATCAGATCGAGATCGTGCATGAGTGCGCCGAGTGCGAGCGATTGCTGTTCAGCAATCGGAAGGGCAAGTCGATTGGCAACGAGCGTCGCATAGAAACTAACTCGGTTTCCGTGATTGAGCAGATGGCGATCCTTGGCTTCCAGAAGGTCGGAGATCAAGGGAACCAAGGGTGATGTTTCATCGCAATGAGACTCGGAGAGCGGTCCCGTACGGCTGATGATGGTGTAGTCCTTAATGAGGGCCTGCCAGGACTCAGTGCATGCCGGCTCCGGGCCCCAAAGCGCTGTTGAGTTGGCGAGAAGCGGGCGTAGTTGATCAAGCCGCAGTTTCTTCTGAGCCGTCTGCAAAGAAATGGCCAGCAGTTCCGATGCATTGAACGGTTTCAGGAGGAAACCAGCCGCGCCGTGCCGGATGCAATCCATCGCTGATTGGAGACTACCATAGGCCGTAACCATGATGACTTCGGTTTCTGCATGCGCGCGCTTGATGTCATGCAACAGGTCCGGTCCGGATCGATCGGGCAATTTCAGGTCCAAGGTGACCAGATCGACGCCGTGCCTGTCTAGGACGGCCAGGGCGGCGTGCGCATTCTCTGCAGTAAGAATGTTGAAGTCTTGCCTGAGGATCTGCGTGAGGGCTGCGCGGGGGGCGGCTTCATCATCGACGATCAGGACCGTCGGCTTCAGGTCTGGGAGGGAATGAATCTGGACTGTTGACATAACGTAGCTCTATACCGGGATTGCCCAATCGTCAAGGAAATCGAAATAGCTCGATGGTTGGTTGATTCCTGATGGATCAATGTCCGGTATGCCTGGGCCTCCTCTTGACGGCAGGGCGTTTTCTTCATAGAGTGAAGCGCATGAAGTCCTTACTGTTTGCCACATCGATTCTGGTATGTCTCATGTTTCTGCCTGTGAGAGCCGGTGCGACCGAACCGTTCGATGCTGAGCAGCCCTTTCAAGAGTCGGTTACCAAGAATCTCTTGCACCCGTTCCTCCAAGAAGCGATGAAGATGTTGGAGGATCATTTCGAGATCACCGGAAGTATCAATCAGGAGAGCAAGCCAGGGGATGGGCGCAGACGTTTGAAGTTTCGCTTTTACCCGGAAGGCAAATCCAAGTCCGATGAGTCTATTACCGCAGAAGGCTGGATCGACCAGTCCCCCGATTCTCGCCAGCAAGATCTGCATTTCCGATTCTCGCTGCCAAGGTCCGCTGCGCAGTCAACGGAGCCTGGTCCCGGCGAGATTCTCTAGCAGCCTGTTGACAAAGCCAGCCAGCATCATTCTCGCATCGCTCAGATGCTCAATGTACGGCACAGAGTACGATTCCGCCTCTTCACACGCTGCAGCCTTGCTGGACGGCCTTTCTGTACAGCCTGCAGGCCATTGAGCTTCCATCGGTGATCTCAAGAGTGGTGTCGTTTCCGGCGTCGTCATCCAGTTTGTCGACAAACTGCTAGTTTCTTTTTCTCACGTATCGGCTAAAGCAGAGCGATTTCGCTCTGAATAATCCAGCTAGGCTTCTGCGGCTCAAGTTGGGTATAATCGTCGATCTTTCTCTCACAAGAGGAGCACTCATGGCTGAAAAAGACGAGAAGAAGCGCGCGCTGGATCTGGCTTTGTCCCAAATTGAGAAGCAATACGGGAAGGGAGCCATCATGAAATTGGGGGGAGGCGAAGCCCCGACGGATATTCCGGCCATCTCGACCGGGTCCCTCGGACTCGATATCGCTTTGGGCGTCGGCGGGCTTCCCCGTGGCCGGGTGATCGAGATCTTCGGTCCTGAGTCCTCAGGTAAGACGACGCTGACCCTTCATGCGATTGCGGAAGCACAGAAGGCCGGTGGCACTGCCGCCTTTATCGATGCGGAGCACGCGCTGGATTTGACCTATGCCAAGAAGCTGGGTGTGCAGGTGGACGATTTACTGGTGTCGCAGCCCGATACCGGTGAACAGGCCCTGGAAATTGCCGAGACACTCGTCCGGAGCGGGGCGATCGATGTGATTGTAGTCGACTCTGTCGCGGCGCTTGTGCCGAGGGCCGAAATCGAAGGTGAAATGGGAGATGCGCATATGGGACTTCAAGCGAGGCTCATGTCGCAAGCCCTTCGCAAATTGACGGCGGCCATTTCGAAGTCACAGACGACCCTGATTTTTATCAATCAGATTCGAATGAAGATCGGCGTCATGTTCGGAAATCCGGAGACGACGACCGGCGGGAATGCGCTCAAATTCTATTCGTCCGTGCGGTTGGACATCCGTCGCATTGAATCGATCAAGGAAGGACAGGATGTGACCGGCAGCCGCGTGCGTGTCAAGGTGGTAAAAAACAAGATGGCGCCACCGTTCAAGCAGGCGGAGTTCGACATCATGTTTGCGCAGGGCATTTCGAAAGCCGGCGAATTAGTTGATCTCGGGGTTGAAAAGAAAGTGCTGGAGAAATCCGGGGCCTGGTACTCCTATCATGGTGAGCGGCTTGGGCAGGGACGCGACGCAGTGCGAGACTTTCTCTTGAGTAATCAGCCGCTGGCCCGGGAAATTGAAGGAAGACTGCGCGACTTGGCCGGTCTGCCCAGGCGAACACATGAGAAGCCTGCGGCCACGCCAGTGAAAGACGAAAGAAAACTCGAGGAAAAACGCGAAGAGCGGCGGCCGCACAAAGTCGGGGTTTAAACGCGGAGCAGGTGGGGAAGGCTGAAGACCGACGGTTCGGAGCTTCCGAGCCTCCGAGGCTGGGATCAGACCTTCAGCCTGTGAACCTTCAGACCTGTGACTAAGCGAGTTACGGACAAGGCAACGCCGTCTTTCGATCAGTGGCTGCAAGTGGCTCTGCGTGCACTGGCTCGCAGTGACCGCACGACGACGCAGATCGAACAGTTACTCGCGACGAAAAAAGCGTCTCCCACTCAGATACGAGCCGTAGTGCGACGGCTGACATCGTTGGGATACCTCGACGATACGGCCTTCGCAATGCGGTGGGCCGATCGGCGACTTGCTCGTATGCCGATGGGGCGTGCGCGACTGCAGGATGAGCTACTCGCCACCGGTTGTCCTGAACACATTGTGCAGGCAACGCTGCGGACCATCTATCGAAAGGTCAGTGAACGAGAGCTGGCTATGCAGGCGGTCAGGCTGGCTGGGCGGGGTACCTCGGCGCAGAAGCTTGGCAGTCTGGCGAGATTGTTGAACCAGCGTGGTTTTGACGAAGACACCATTGAGGCGGCATTGGGAATGTTGAATGATCAATGAGGAATGTGGAATGGTCGGAATCTGTAGTAACTGGCTGTGCGAGACCATCTGATGAATACCGAACACTCAACATTCAGAATTCAACATCTATCATTCGACAGAAGAAACGTTGATGAATAATGCGGGCTGAGGCTGGCATGAAGAATAGCGTACAAGAATTGCGACAGGCCTTCATCCGATATTTCGAGCGCCATGGTCACCAGGCGGTGCCGAGTTCCGCATTGATCCCTCAGGCCGATCCCACGCTGCTCTTTACCAACGCGGGGATGAATCAATTTAAACGGGTGTTTCTGGGCGAAGAAGTACGCGCTTACAAGCGAGCGGTCACTATTCAGAAGTGCCTTCGTGCAGGCGGGAAACACAACGATCTGGAGAATGTCGGCTATACGAGACGTCACCATACGTTCTTTGAGATGTTGGGAAACTTTTCCTTCGGTGACTACTTTAAGGAAGAGGCTATTGCGTTCGGTTGGGAATTTCTGACTCAGACAGTGGGCTTAGCGAAAGATCGGATGTGGGTGACGATTTTCCAGAACGACGATGAAGCAGACCGGTTGTGGAAGAAAGTCGGGGTTCCGGCTGATCGGATAGTCCGGTTTGGCGAAAATGACAACTTCTGGCAGATGGGAGATACAGGTCCCTGTGGGCCTTGCTCAGAACTTCATTTCGACCAGGGACCTTCCGTACCGGGTGATGATCGGCCCAACGGCGAGGGCGATCGTGTGATCGAAATCTGGAATCTTGTCTTCATGCAGTTCAATCGAGATGCTGCGGGGAAACTGCATCCCTTACCGAAACCCAGCATTGATACAGGCATGGGGTTGGAACGGCTGGCGGCAGTGGCGCAAGGCGTCTACAGCAACTACGACAGCGACGTATTTACGCCGTTGCTTAGCGCCGTGGCCGAAAGGGCCGCTGTTCGGTATGGGGAGAAAGACCAGGCTGATCGATCGATGCGTGTGGTGGCGGACCATCTTCGTGCGATTACGTTCTTGATGGCTGATGGCGTCTTGCCGTCGAACGAGGGTCGTGGCTATGTATTACGCCGGATCCTGCGTCGGGCTGCTCGTCATGGACGGCTGCTTGGTATTGTCGAACCGTTTCTCTATGAACTGACGGCGGCGGTCGTGAACCAGATGGGCGGAGTATATTCCGAAGTCCGAAGCGCCGCTGGAACGATTGCCGAAGCAACGAAAGGGGAGGAGGAGCGGTTCATTGCTACGCTCGATCAAGGCTTGCCGATCCTTAACGAAATGATTGCCAAGGCACGCGCCGCCGGGACTCACGTCCTTGCCGGTTCCGATGTGTTCAAGCTCTACGACACGTATGGGTTCCCAATCGATTTGATGGGAGAGGCTTGTCGCG
This sequence comes from Nitrospiraceae bacterium, assembly GCA_035457905.1. Taxonomy (GTDB): domain Bacteria; phylum Nitrospirota; class Nitrospiria; order Nitrospirales; family Nitrospiraceae; genus Palsa-1315. The sequence continues at coordinate 17,176 of DATIAT010000102.1, read as the reverse complement.
AGCAGGGGATGACGCTCGATGAGGCGGGGTTCGATCAGGCCATCGAAGAACAGAGAAATCGCGCACGCAGGACCGGTGGGTTCGAACAGGAAACGGCTCGACCTGCGGTTGCGGAACTGGCTGGACGTTTCGGGGCGACCAAGTTCATCGGCTACGACCGCCTGGAGAGCGAGGGTCTTGTGCAGGCGATTTTGAAGGGTGACCGGTTAACCAGGGAAGCGGTGGAAGGCGATGAGATTGAAATAGTGCTGGATGTGACGCCCTTCTATGCGGAAGGAGGCGGGCAGGTCGGTGACCGAGGCATGTTAGCGGGTCAGGATGGGGCGGTGGAGATCAAGGAAACCACAAGACCGGTGCCGACCTTGATTCTTCACAAGGGGACCGTCACGAAAGGTAGGATTCGCGAGGGCGAGGCTCTGCGAATGACAGTCGATACCACGACGCGACAGGACGCTCAGAGAAACCATACTGCTACCCACTTGCTCCATGCCGCCTTACGCGATTTGCTGGGTCCTCATGTCAAACAGTATGGGTCGCTGGTGGGGCCGAATCGTCTGCGATTCGATTTTGCTCATTTCAGGCCGTTGTCCTCCCGCGATATAGATGAAATTGAAACGGTCGTAAACAACGAGATACGGAAGAACGAGCGAGTTGCGACCGAGGTAATGAGCATTCAAGATGCGATGGCCAAGGGCGCACTGGCCTTCTTCGGGGACAAATACGGCGAGCAGGTACGGGTGGTAACGGTCGAATCCTTCAGTAAGGAGCTCTGCGGTGGAACGCATTGCAGGCAGACGGGGGACATCGGCCTGTTCAGGATTGTATCGGAAGCCGGTGTTGCGGCGGGGGTCCGCCGCATCGAAGCCCAGACCGGCAGCGGTGCGTTTGCGCTGATGAAGAAACTCGAAGGAGACATTCGCGAGCTGTCTGAGCTCTTGAAAGTCGGGCAATCAGAAGTAGTCATTAAGGCGCGGAAGGTTATCGAACAACTCAAGGATAAAGAGCGTGCGCTTGAAGGGCTGCAGCTTAAGATGGCGGCAGGAACGGCGACCTCCTCACAGGCGAAAACGATAGCTGGTGTCCAAGTACATGTGCAACGGGCAGACGGATTGGACGTGAACGGCATGCGGGCGTTGGCAGATCAGCTTCGGGACAAGCTGAAAAGCGGTGTCGTGGCCCTCGGTGCTGTTAACGACGGCAAGGTCTCGCTGCTCGTCGTCGTAACCAAGGATCTGACCGCCCGACTGAAGGCGGTCGATCTGATCAAGCCGATGGCGACGGAAGTCGGCGGAACAGGTGGCGGCAGGCCCGAGATGGCTCAGGCTGGCGGAAAGGATCCGGCCGGACTGGATGTTGCGTTGGAAAAAGTTTTTGGACTGGTCGAACGCATGTTGCAGCGGTAGACTAATGGAGGGTAAACGAATTCTCGCTCTCGATTACGGGAGCAAGCGGATCGGGGTCGCTCTGAGCGATGAGTTAGGCTGGACTGCGCAACCGCTTGAAACGTTCACTCGGCGCAAGTTGGATCGCGACATCGCCCATATCGCGACGCTTATCGAAGTGCATGAGGTGGGCCGAGTCCTGTTGGGGATTCCCTTTCAGCTGGATGGGCGCGAAGGTCCGGCGATCCAGGCGATGCGGGAATTCCGATCTCGGTTGGAGCAGGGAGTCCCCGTCCCCGTTATTTTATGGGATGAACGGCTGACGACAAAGGCGGCAGAAGATCTCCTGATTGCAGCCGATGTCAGCCGAAAGAAGCGGAAGGGCGCGGTGGATCGCATCGCCGCTTCGATCTTGCTTCAAAGCTATCTGGCAAGCCTGCATCCGGCGCCGCCGCGAGAACCGGAATCATGGACGGATGAGTATCCGGACAGGGGAGCAGTAGAGTCACCTCATGAGACTTCGGATCATTCTCGGATGTCTGTTGATCGTGGTCGTCGCACTCGGCGTCGCCGCGTATCAGGCGATTCGCTGGGCTGAGGGTCCGGCCGTTCCCGCACAAGAACATCCCCCTTCAAAGGTCGTCGTCATCCCGGACGGCTCGACGTTTCAACAGGTAGCCGAGCTGCTGGAACGTGAAAACTTGATCAAAAGCAGTTCCGTCTTTGTCTACTTTGGGAAATCACAATCTGCCGATCGGAAAGTTCACGCCGGTGAGTATGAGCTCAATCCGGGCATGACTCCGGCAGAGATTCTGGCCAAACTGCTCAATGGCCAAGTGCTGCTCCATTCGGTGACGATTCCGGAGGGGCTCACCTTCGCTCAAATCGCCGAAGTGATCTCGCAACCAGGACTGACAGATCGGGAGGAATTTCTTCGCCTTGCGAAAGATCGGGAGTTCATCGCGTCGCTCAACATTAAAGCGGAAACGTTAGAAGGGTACCTCTACCCCGATACCTATAAGTTTCCTCGCGGGGTCAAAGCTCGTGAGGTGTTGACGGCCATGGTCGAGCAGCTCAGGGAGGAAATTGGGCCGGATCTCCTGGCACGAATGCAGGAACTCAAAATGACGATGCACGAAGTGCTGACTCTTGCCTCTGTGATTGAAAAAGAGACCGGTTCGGGCGACGAGCGCCCAGAGATTTCCGCGGTGTTTCACAACCGGCTCAAGAAACGAATTCCATTGCAGAGCGACCCAACCGTCATTTATGGCTTACCGGCCTTCGATGGAAATTTGCATAAAAAAGACCTGTCGAGCCCCAGCCCCTACAATACCTATCGCGTGCAGGGCTTGCCTCCTGGGCCGATCGCCAACCCGGGCATTGAAGCAATTCGCGCGGCGCTCTATCCCTCGGACTCGCGCTCCTTATATTTTGTATCCCGGAACGATGGAACGCACCAGTTCTCTGCAACGCTTATCGAGCACAACAGAGCGGTGGAAAAATATCAAAAACGGCCCTTTCGTCGCGGAAACCATTCCCAAACGTCATTTGTCCTCGGAGAAAAGGCCCTCGCCGCCAAAGCCGGAGCGTCGTGAATGATGTCCGAATGGAACGTTCCGGATCTCATCGATCACACCGTGCTTAGACCGGATGCTACGAAGCGGGATGTCCTGCGGCTGTGCCGGGAAGCCAAGGAGTTCGGATTTACCGTGATTTTTGTCCCCCCTTGCTATGTGGATGAAGCAGTGGCCGCTGTCGAAAGCACGGCGATTCGTGTAGGTATTCCTATAGGGTTTCCCTTGGGCGGCCACACGACGAAGACTAAAGTCGACGAAGCCGTTGAAGCGGTGGCCCGCGGGGCGCGAGTGCTGGATATGGTCATCAATATAAGTCGACTGAAGTCGGGAGATCTCGAGTATGTACGAAAGGACATTGCTGAAGTGGTAAACGCGACACCAAAAATCGAGCACAAAGTCATAATCGAAACGTGTTATCTCACGCAGCAGGAAAAGCGCATCGCCTGTCAGTTGGTTGTAGAGGCAGGAGCCGACTACGTGAAGACTTCGACCGGATTCGGCGCCGCCGGCGCCACGGTTGAAGATGTGAGGCTCATGAAAGAAGCCGTGGCCGGTCGCGCCAAGGTGAAGGCCTCCGGAGGAATCAGAGACTGGAAGAGTATGCTGGCTATGCTGGAGGCCGGGGCAGATCGGATCGGTACCAGCGCGAGTCTCGCAATTCTGGCCGAGTGGCAACTCATAGACCTAGGCTGAAGGCTGAAGGTCGGAATCGAAAGTCGAAAGTCCGAAGTCTAAGAGTCGGGGATCGAAGCTCCGAACAGGCCAATCCTCAGACCCTCTCGGCTGATCCGTCCTTCCCAGTTGCTCTCTAACTCAGAACTCAGAACTTCTTTGCCCTTCCCGCTTCTGCTATAGTGCGCCCATGATTACTCGTGTCATTGTGCTGGTCATCGATGGTCTCGGTGTCGGGGCCATGCCTGATGCGTCCGAGTATGGCGATGCCGACTCTCATACCATGTCTCATCTGGCAGATGCCGTTGGGGGACTCAACCTCCCCACGCTGGAGGCGCTCGGGCTTGGTCATATTGCGGCTATCAAAGGTGTGCGGGCGATGGGCCAGCCGGAAGGATGTTTCGGTCGTCTTGGATTTCTCTCGAAGGGGGTTGATTCCATAGCCGGCTATTGGGAATTGGCCGGTTGTCCGACGGACGTTGCAGGACCGCAGTATCCAAACGGTTTCCCCCCCGAGATGGTTGCGCTTCTCGAACAGGCGTTCGGCCGAAAGGTTATCGGTAACCGCCGTGCCTCTGGAACAGTGATGCTGCAGGAGTGTGGATCTGAACTTCTGTCGTCTGAAGCACTGACAGTCTGGACGGATGGACGACGAACCTGTTATGTGGCAGCGCATGAGAGCGCCATGCGCCGGGACGAGTTTTTTCAGCGTTGTCGGGACGCTCGAAAATTGCTCAAAGCCCCTTGGGGGATTGTGCGTGTTTCAGCCCATCCTCTTGTGGGCGATACCGGAGCGATACAATTCGGTCCGCAACCGCGCGCGTTCGTGCTAGAACCTCCCGGACCGACGATTTTTGATGTCCTCAATCGCGCGAGCCAGATTCTGATCGGAGTGGGGAAAGTCGGCGATCTCTTCAGCGGTCGTGGGCTCACTCGTTCTGGTCCCGTTGGGCATTGGATGGCGCTACTTGCCGAAGTTACAGGGATGTTGAAAAAGGTCCCTCGCGGATTGATTTTTGCCGGGCTCGCTGTTCTGGAATCGGATGTCGCGCAGTCGGCGATGGCCCTCCATGATTTCGATCGACGGCTCTCCGGGTTGCTCGAACAGCTGCGTCCGGGCGATTTGCTGGTTCTGACGGGTGATCATGGGCGGGATCTCACGAAGACAGATCAACTCCCGACACGCGAATATGTTCCTCTCCTGGTCACTGGGCCGAAACTGGCATATGGAGTTCATCTCGGCGTCAGAGCATCTGCTGCCGATTTGGGGCATACCATTGTAGAAGCTTTGCAAGGGGGGCAACTCCCTGTGGGCGAGAGCTTTCTCGATGCGCTCCGCGCCGGATAGTCCGCGTTTCGTGTGAAACGGAATGAGGAATGGTGAGTGGTAAATGTTGAATTGTCGGAGTCGGACTCGATCTGATGATTTCCGAACATTCACCATTCAAAATTCAACATTAAACATTCAACGGCGATGTCCTACGAGAGTAGGTTAAAAGCACTGCACATCGAATTGCCCTCTGCGCCTCAGCCGTTGGCCACCTATGTTCCAGCGGTGAGGGTCGGAGATCTCTTGTTCTTGTCCGGAGTCCTTCCGATGCGAGGCGGGCAATTGGCGTTCTCCGGTAAGCTAGGGCGGGAGCTGGCGGTCGAGCAGGGCATGGAAGCCGCCAGGCTCGCGCTCCTGAATGCGCTGGCGATCGTCAAGCAGGAACTCGGGACGTTAGACCGCGTCGTGCGCGTCGTGAAGGTTATCGGGCACGTAGCATCGGCGGAAGGTTTTGTGCAGCAACCTCAAGTTCTCAACGGCGCTTCGAACCTTCTGGTCGAGATCTTTGGAGAGTCTGGCCGCCACGCGCGTGCGGCTGTGGGGGCTGCCGAGTTGCCTCGTGGGGCTCCTGTCGAACTTGAAGTGATCCTTTCCATTTCCTGATCGATTCCCGACCGGCTCAGGACACTGACCGTGGGCGGCCCGCCGGATTGACTCTCGAAAAAACCGCTTGTTATAGTCGATCAAAGGTTCGTTTGTCGTGGTATTCACGGTAACCCATTCAATCCGGCTCGTGGAACTCTCATCCCACCGCGGTGTAACCGTATGGAGCTCTTGTTCGGCAGGAGTTGCTTCATGAATCTGCTTACTACCGGCGCGGGCTTGTTGATGTTGTGGGCCAGCCTGAGCATGGAAGTACTGGCGGCTACTCCTGCCCTCCTCGAATTGCATCCGTCAACGGCGGTCTCAGGTTCTACAGTATCGATCAGCGGAAAAGGGTTCGGTTCGTTTCGATCCGCGCAATTCAATCGAGTGACCGTCAGCGGAGTTCCGGCGTTGATTCAGCGGTGGGAACCAGACGTTATCGAGGTGAAGGTCCCCTTCCACGCTCAATCAGGTTCCGTTGACATCATGATCGGGACGAAGAAGATAGGCGCCGGAGGAATAACAATCGTGCAGCCGACGATTACCACAGTGACGCCGGCTGAAATCGAGCCAGGCCATATCATGCGAATCGTCGGCGCGCATTTCGGCCCCACGGCAGGCCCGCGCGATCCCAATACGATGTTCGGAGTCAACGATGTGATGATTGGAAGTGTCGTCGTCAGGCCGCGCCGCTGGAAAGACGACATGATCGAAGTCGAGGTTCCCGCGAATGCCGCATCGGGCGATGTGGTGGTTCGATTGGCCTCGTCCGATCCCTTGCCGGACGGTTCGTGTTGCGCTCCGGTTCAATACAAAGTGAGTAACGCTGTTCCTCTGAAACTGGTACCGAGCATTCGCGTCGATCCTGTGAGCGGACCGGTCGGCACAAAAGTGGTTTTTTTCGGTCAGGGTTTTGGTGCAGCAAAGGGGGCTGGTGACAAGGTCACCTTCGGCGGACACCTGGCCAGCATCGCTCAGTGGTCCGATAATGCCATTGTTGTGCATCTTCCGATGGATGCGGAGACAGGACCTGTCGTTCTGACCATACAAGGGCATGACCGAACGGTGGGGACCTTTACGGTTCATGTGCCCAAAGTGGTCGCGTTGACCCCTCCGGCAGCTCCGATCGGGACCCTGCTCAGAATCAGCGGGGAGCATTTCGGATTCTATTCAGAAAGTGGAGCAACCCCCTACGCCTTTACCGATTTCAATACAGGAGAGAATCGAGTCGATATCGGAGGCGTACGCGCCGTCATCTATCGCTGGCAGGATGATCGGATCGATGTGTGGGTACCCTTCAGTGCGAGGAGCGGGCCGGTTGTGGTGCACCGAGGCGCGACGAAACCCAATCCTGACGGCTCCTGTTGTGCGACCAGGGAGACTCTGAAGATTGAGGCGGGGGACTTTACACTCGTGACACCCAAGGTCGACTCCTACAGTCCTCAATCAGGCGGGCTCGACGAACTGGTAACCATCAAAGGGTCGGGATTCGGTTCCTTTTTAAAAACCGCAGAGCATGCTTATTTGGGCATCAATCAGAGTGCATATAAGCGACGGGAAGATATCGATTTGGGTGAGAACGTGTCGCGCACGGAAGTGCTGTTCAGCAATGTTGCGGCGCAGGTGGTCTCCTGGACGGACACGGAGATCGTCGTGCGAGTGCCCCATCGGAATCTTTATGGGGTGGGGAAGCGCAATGAGTTCCTCAACGATCTCGCGACCGGGCCGTTGGTCGTGCGACGAGGTTCCTGGGACGTACAGCCCGACAATACCTGTTGTACGCCTAAGAAGTGGCTCACGTTGGAAGTTGGTACATTCACCATTGTAGCTAAAGGCATGCCCGATCCAGGTTACTTCAATTACAATCGCCCTGACGCCGACACCAACCAGTGAGAAACGGATTATTTGGGTTATGGTGGGGGTTCACTCTGCCTCGCAGAGCATTCTTCGTGCTCGGGGCGTTGGTCGCGCTGTTATCCGCGCCTCTTTCGTGGGCTGACGATTCTCCTTTGACGATCACCGCTCAAGTGAGTCATACAGAAGCCATCCTGATGGGGCTCTATTTTCATTCGCCTCAGCTGGGTTGGGCGGTGGGGTCCGGAGGTACCGTTCTGAAGACGGTGGATGGAGGGAAGAAGTGGAGGAGAGTTTCAAGCGGAACTGGGGAGAGCCTGTCGGCCGTCTTTTTTATCGATGAAAAGCAGGGATGGCTGGTCGGAGCGAATGGGACCATTCGCCGAAGCCAGGATGGAGGGATTACCTGGCGACAACAGTTCGGCGATACCCAGGCGGCGCTCTACGGCCTTTCATTTGTGTCGCACGACGAGGGGTGGGTAGTCGGTGGCAACGGGACAATCCTGCATACAAAAGACGGCGGGATCCATTGGGTCGATCAAGCGAGCAAAACGAGTGCGGCTCTCTACGGCGTACAATTTCGCACTGCACGACATGGCACAGCAGTTGGGGCGGTGGGAACTGTCTTGACGACGGACGACGGCGGGATCACCTGGACTCCGCAAGAGATGCAGGGGGCCGTCACGCTTTTCGATGTGTACTTTTCCGATACCTTGACCGGGTGGGCTGTTGGAAATGCCGGCGCCATCTTTCAAACAACTGATGGTGGACGTCGATGGATCGATCATACGTTACCCTGTATCCGTACTTGCACAAAGCTGACAGACCTTCTGCGTGTGCGATTTACCGATTTGCAGACCGGATGGATTGTGGGGGAACGAGGCATGCTTTACCGGACAACCGACGGCGGGTTCAGCTGGACAGAGCATGGAGCAATCGCGAAGGGCGCACTGTTCGGTCTCTCTTTCCCTGATGGAGCACAAGGCTGGGCCAGCGGTGAAAAAGGCACGATCGTTCATATGCGCATCGGACGCTGAATAGGGCGCGTGAAGTGCGAGACTCGCGAGATCCGAAATGTGAAATTCGAAATTTACAATTCGAAATTTAGGGAACCTCCGACTTCGAACCCTGACCGTCATCTATTGCAGTCAACTCATTTCACATTCCACATTTCTCATTCAGAATTTGGCAAGCCAGAACTCATAATTCAGAACCGGGTTTATTTCACTGCTCACTCCTGTCGCGCATGTCTTGCTTGTCTCGCTCAATCGCATCGAGTCTGGATTGGAGAATGCTGAGTGCGGCGATGGCTGCAGTCTCGGCCCGCAAGATTCGTGGCCCAAGCGTGAGCGGGAGAAACCCTTGCTCCTGTGCAAACCGCTGCTCGTCCGGCGTCCAACCTCCTTCAGGTCCTACTAAAAGAATGATCGGACCCTGGCGATCTTGCGACAACGGCATGTCGCCGAGCGGGGAGCAGGTAGAGCGCTCCACAAGTATGCCTTTAGCCGCCGCCAAGGCGTATTGACGGCAGATCTCCGGAAGATCTACCGGGTCTGCCAGACCTGGAATGCTCCACCGTTCCGACTGCTGTGCCGCGTCCCGCGCAATGCGCTCCCATCTGGATCGTTGATGGCGTAGCCGTTCCGGATGAGGCCGGACGACACTGTGTGTGCTGTGGATGGGTACAACGGTCGCGACTCCGAGTTCTGTGGCCTTCTGAATAACCCAGTCCATCTTGTCGCCTTTGAGCAAGGCCTGTCCGAGCACCACAGGAAAGGCTGGGTATGCCGGCGCGGTTTGTCGATCGATGATGCGGCTATCGATGGCCCGCGGGGTCACGCGGGTCACTTCCACGCGATAGCGGGTTCCGCATCCATCATTCAGAGTGAGGGAGTCTCCCGGGTGTAGGCGGAGGCTATCCCGAAGATGATGAAGAAGGTCACCGTCGATCCGGATTACAGGGGGAGTAATCGCGCCGGGGTTGACGAAGAATGTGGACATAGGCTGCGGCAAACGATCTGCAAGCATCTGCGTCGTTCTCGATTCGAAAAAAGCCTCAACGTATTCCGGTGAATACGCCTCCGGTTTTTTCGAGCCTGCGGCCTCGCATCTGCCAGCAGCTCCTTTGCCTCGCAACGAAGGTTACTTGAACAGACACCAGCTCGCCGTTGTTATTCGAAGAAGGTCTTCATCTTGTCGAAGAAGCCATCACTGTTTTCTTCCATCGACATACCGCTTTCTTTAGCGAATTCTTTCAGCAATTCTTTTTGGCGAGCGGTCAGTTTGGTAGGAATTTGAATCTTGACGACGAATAATTGGTCGCCAGTACTGTGGTTTTTGAGGCTGGGGACGCCCAGACCTTTAATGCGGATGGTTTTGTCCTGCTGGGTGCCGGCAGGGATCTTAATGACGGTAGTGCCTTTCAGTGTTGGAACTTCGATCGTCCCTCCCAGTACGGCTGTAACGAAGTGAACAGGGACTTCACAGAGAATATCCTGTCCCTGGCGTTGGAATATCGGGTGAGGCTTGACGGTTATTGCCACATAGAGATCGCCCGGCGGACCTCCATTGGTTCCGTGCTCCCCTTCGTTCGCGAGACGAAGGCGCATACCTGACTCGATGCCGGCAGGAATGTGTACGGCGATCGTTCGCTCTCGATACGTGCGTTGGCGGCCCTGGCAGGCAGGACAGGGTTCTGTGACGATTCGTCCCGCTCCTTCGCATTGGCCGCAAGGCCTGGTGATACTGAAGAATCCTTGCTGGAACCGCATCTGACCGGCCCCTTTACAACTAGGGCAAGTCTTGATCGACGATGCATTTTTTGCGCCGCTCCCTTTGCAGTCGCTGCATACTTCCCATCGCGGGATTTTGAGTTTGGCCTCTTTGCCGTAGACAGCCTCTTCGAAGGTCACTTCCAAATTGTATTGGAGGTCATTGCCACGCTCTGAACGATTGCCGCTCCGATGACCTCCAAAAAAATCTTCGAAGATATCGTTGAAGGCATCGCCGAAACCGCTTCCTCCGAAGCCAAAACCATCCGGCCCGCCACCCTGCTGGGTCCCGGCATGACCGAACATGTCGTAGCGCCTGCGTTTTTCCTGATCACTCAGGGTTTCGTAGGCTTCGTTGACTTCTTTGAACTTTTCCTCTGACGCTTTTTTCTGAGCCTCCCCGGTCTGGAGATCAGGATGGTGTTGGCGCGCCAACCTCCGGTAGGCTTTCTTGAGATCTTCGTCGGACGCGTTCCGATCGACGCCTAGAGTTTCATAGTAATCGCGTTTCGGCACGGATACGGTCTCTCTCAGGGGAAAGTGCGCAGGACCGAGCCCCCCTATACCAGGGAAGCTCGGTCCACTGACGGTATTCTAACTTACTTCTTCTCTTTGTCCACTTCTTCGAATTCCGCATCGACGACCTTTTCATCCGTCTTGGCCTGGTCGCCGCCGGCTCCATTTGCATGACCGCCGCCGGCACCGGTCGATGCCGATGCTTTCCTATACATTTCCTCCGCGAGTTTGTGAGAGGCAGTCGTCAAAGTTTGGGTGGCGGACTGGATCGCTTCGTAGTCCGTTCCCTCCATCGCTTTCTTCAGTGCGGCCACAGCTTCCTCGATTTTGGTCTTGTCTTCCGCCGCAATTTTGCTGCCGTGCTCGCTCAGGTTCTTTTCCGTCTGGTAGATCAGAGTATCGGCCTGGTTTTTGGCTTCGGCGACCTTTCGACGCTTTTTATCTTCGTCCGTGTGAGCCTGTGCGTCCTTCACCAGTTTTTCGACTTCCTCCTTGCTCAAACCGCTGGACGCTGTGATCTTGATGGACTGTTCCTTTTGTGTCGCAAGGTCCTTGGCCGAAACATGGACGATGCCGTTGGCGTCGATGTCGAAGGTCACTTCGATTTGCGGCATTCCTCGGGGCGCAGGGGGAATGCCGACCAGATCGAACTGGCCGAGCAACTTGTTATCGTTCGCCATCTCGCGTTCGCCTTGAAAGACCCGAATGGTTACCGCTGTCTGATTGTCGGCAGCCGTCGAGAAGACCTGGCTTTTCTTCGTCGGGACGGTCGTATTCCGTTCGATCAATTTTGTAAAGACACCGCCGAGGGTTTCGATGCCCAGCGAGAGGGGCGTGACGTCAAGGAGCAGCACGTCTTTCACTTCGCCCTTGAGCACGCCGCCTTGAATAGCGGCACCGACTGCGACGACTTCATCCGGGTTTACGCCCCGATGCGGTTCCTTGCCGAAAAACTCTTTAACGGCCTGAATGACTTTCGGCATACGGGTCATGCCGCCGACAAGAACGACTTCCTTGATGTCGCCCGAGGATACACCGGCGTCGGCAAGCGCCTTCTTGCAGGGATCGATTGATCGTTTAATCAGGTCGTCCACCAACTGTTCAAGTTTCGCGCGGGTCAGTTTCATCACCAGATGTTTCGGTCCGTTGGCATCCGCGGTGATGAAGGGTAGATTGATCTCGGTTTCCAATGAAGATGAGAGTTCGATCTTGGCGCGTTCGGCCGCTTCTTTCAGGCGTTGGAGAGCCATGCGGTCTTTCCGAAGATCGATCCCCTGATCTTTCTTGAACTCATCGACCAGCCAGTCCATCACGCGCTGATCGAAGTCGTCGCCGCCGAGATAGGTATCGCCGTTGGTTGACTTGACCTCGAAGACGCCGTCGCCGATTTCAAGGATGGACACGTCGAACGTGCCACCGCCTAGATCATAGACGACAATCCGTTCGTCTTTCTTTTTGTCCAGACCGTAGGCGAGGGACGCGGCAGTCGGCTCGTTGATGATCCGGAGGACGTTCAATCCCGCGATCTGGCCCGCATCTTTGGTCGCTTGGCGCTGGCTGTCATCGAAGTAGGCGGGAACGGTGATGACGGCTTCGGTGATTTTTTCGCCGAGATAGTCTTCCGCCGTTTGCCGCATCTTTTGCAGAATCATGGCGGAGATTTCCGGCGGGCTATAGCGCTTGCCGCGTAATTCAACTTGTGCGTCGCCGTTGTCCCCCTCGACCACTTTATAGGGCAGCCGCTTGACGGCGTCAGCTACTTGTTGACTACGGAACTTGCGGCCCATGAGCCGCTTGACGGAGAAGATCGTGTTTTCCGGATTTGTAATCGCCTGGCGCTTTGCGATCTGCCCGACAAGACGCTCGCCTTTCTCTGTGATGGCGACGACGGACGGTGTCGTGCGGGCCCCTTCTGCATTGGCGATCACAACCGGTTCGCCTCCGCTCATGATGGAAACGCAGGAATTCGTGGTTCCAAGGTCGATGCCGATCACTTTGCCCATGTGCCTACTCCTTCCTCCATAGTCTGTCTTTGATGATGGTGCTATGACTCATTGATTGTGTCGTCTGTTCCCGGTGTGCCGTTGTTCTGCCCTGTCGATACGGTGACCATGGCTGCTCGCAAGATACGGTCATGCAGGAGATATCCTCGCTGAAGTTCATCGACCACATGCTGGCTTGGAACCTTCTCGGACGCGATGGAGGTGACGGCTTGATGCGTAGCAGGATTAAACGGCTGGCCGACCGCCTCGACAGGTTTGACATGAAACTTCGCCAAGACTCCCGTCAACTGCTTGAGGGTGAGACCTACACCCTGGATCAGGACGTCGCTGGTTCTCTTTTCTTGCGCAGACTTGATAGCCCGTTCGAGGTTATCAACAACCGGTAAGAGTTCCTTGAGCAATTGTTCATTGCCGAATCGAATCAGGTCGCGCTGGTCTCTCTGAGCCAGTCGCTTGTAGTTGTCGAATTCAGCCGCGAGCCGAAGATATTTGTCGTTCAGCTCCTTGAATTTTTCGATCTTGTCTGCGAGAGCCGACTGGAGCTCGGCAACTTGATCTGTCCCTTCTGCAGCGGAGCATTCGTTTGACGGCGAAGCATCCAAGTTCTCGATTGTATTCGCGTTCTGGTGTTCCTCGGTCATGAAAAACTCCTTTGTTCGTGTTCAGATAGCCACAGGCCCTATAAAGTCAACTGGGGCCAGAAAAATTAATTACTTGTGTACGAAACAGTAGGTCTTCAGATCTGCATGCTTGGCAGGAGGTCACCGTAGGTTCGTCTATAGACAAGTTCAAGACCTTCTAACGTCAGGAGCGGTTCAATTTTTTGAATAGAAGTGGCTTCGGCTGCCAGGAGCGAGCTGAGTCCTCCGGTACCGATGACGTAGGAGGAGCGCCCGAGTTCCTGTTCCATTCGCCGAACGACGGTATCGACAAGCCCTGCATATCCGAATATCAGGCCGGATTGAATACTGCTGGCAGTGTCTGTGCCGATCACAGTCTTCGGACGGATCAGTTCCACTTTGGCTAGCTTAGCGGCTCGTGCGAACAGAGCTTCCGCAGAGATGCCGAGACCGGGAACAATGACACCTCCGAGGTAGTGTCCTTCTGCCGTAATAGCGCAAAAGGTCGTGGCGGTGCCGAAATCGACGACGATCAGATCGCAACGATACTTATGATACGCAGCTGCCGCATTCACCAGCCTGTCGCTGCCGATTTCTTTTGGGTTCGCGTATTGGAGTATGAGTCCCGTATCCGTTTCTGAGGTGACGATGAGGGGCTGCAGATGAAAATGTTGGCCGAGCATGTCCTCTATGATTCCGGTCAGCGCCGGAACAACGCTGGAGAGAACGGCGCCGGAGAGGCGTTGAGAGGGAATCCCTGCTGCTGCGAGAAGATTAGAGAAGAGAATGCCGTACTCATCCGAGGTTTTTTTGATGTCCGTGGCCAATCGCCAATGGGCTGTCAGGATACGGTCGTCATAGACACCCCAGACAATGTTGGTGTTGCCGACATCAACAACGAGGAGCATGGAGCCTATTGTACGTTTTGGTTGGGTGGTTTGGCTAGCAGGCAATCTGGTTTATGCGGTTCATTTGGTTTGTTTCGTTTGTCTGGTTGGTTTAGTTCAACCAAACAAACCAAATAGACCAAGCAACTCCCAAAACACTCTGTCTAGATTTTCACGTAGATGATATCAGCCACGCGAAGGTGGACGACTTTCGCCGTTTTTGAGCCGGGGTGTGTGGTCTGTGGCCGTACGCGCAAGGATCCATCCTGGCCGATTCCCTCAGCAAGCCCCACAACTGCATCTCCATTGGCCAGCGTCGCTCGTACCTTGCGGCCGATCGTCGAGCACCGTTGGTAATAGGCCAAAGCGATCCGATCCGGTCCGTGAACCGTTACTTCATCGAGGCATTGTTCAAGTTCGATAAGCAGCTGCGCGAGCAGTCTGTTGCGGTCGACGACGATGCTTCGTTCCTGCCAGATCGATGTAGCTGAGCCCCGCAGCTCTACCGGAAAGTCTTTGTGCTCAACATTAACATTGATTCCGATCCCAATGATCTGGAAAGGATTAGATCGTGGCCCGGTGCCGCTTTCGCACAGGATCCCGCCGACTTTTCGTTCTGAGATCATCAGATCGTTGGGCCATTTTACGGAGACGTGGGTTGAGGAGACCTGTTCGATCGCTTCTGCGGCCGCCAGCGCTGAAATCAACGGAAGCCAGGAGAGCCATTCCGTGAGGCGTTCCGGTGGAAGTGATGATCTGAGGATAACGGAGCAATACAGGTTAGCACCGGGTGGGGAAAACCAGGTTCTGGAAAGACGTCCGCGTCCAGCGGTCTGGCTATCGGCAGCGACGACGGTTCCATGTTCTACTTCCGCCTGTGCAAGTTGCGAGGCTTCCCGGTTGGTAGACGGCAGGCAGTCGAATAGTTCGATGCGGCGCCCCAGCCACGTGGTCGACAGGGTGCTGTGGATTGTATCTTTGGTCAGTGGTGGTGAAGGTTGCACAAGATACCTAAAGGACTGTTGTTTGGTCTATTTGGTCTTTTTGGTTTGTTTGGTTAAAAAAACCAACTATATGAACGAAATAAACCAAACAAACCAGATTAACCAAATGAACCGGGCCCGCGCAGCCGGCGGTGCGGTTCAACCATCAGGCTGAGCGCTGCGGCGGGAGCTGAATGGGTGAGGGCTCCAATGGAGATGCGGTCTGGGCCGGCAGCTGCCATGGCGCGGATATTCTTGAGCGTAATTCCTCCGGAGACTTCGACGAGTGCCCGTCCCTTGATCAATCGGACGGCTTGCCGGACAGTTGATGGGTTCATGTTATCCAGCAGAATGATATCGGCGCCTCCTGCGACAGCCTGCCGCACATCTGTCAGGGATTCCACTTCAACGATAACGTTCATATTTCGAGGAGCATCGGTTTTCGCGCGATAGCAGGCAGACCGGATAGGTTTTGTTTTTTGGGTGAGGAGAGCCAAATGATTATCTTTCACGAGGATGCCGTCGCTCAGAGACTGGCGGTGATTTCTGCCACCGCCGAGGAGGACTGCCCACTTCTGAAGGGCCCGTAACCCAGGGATCGTCTTTCTCGTATCGAAGATGGTCACAGGGTATCCTCGAACTGCGTCGCAGAATCGGCGCGTCAAGGTGGCAACACCGCAGAGGTGTTGGAGAAAATTCAGGGCAACTCGCTCTGCTTTCAGGATGGATCGTCCATCGCCTTCGATCCGGAGAAGGCAGTCTCCATCCCGTGCGGGCTCTCCATCCTGGCAGTGAAGTGACAACACGAGGGAGGCATCCACGGTTTGAAATGTTCGCACTGCTGCGGCAAGACCGGCGACGACCAATGATTGCTGGGCGACGATACGCCCGACCGCCGGAGAAGGGGATGGAAAGAGCGCGGCTGTCGTGATGTCGTCGCGAGGGAGGTCTTCTTGGAGCGCCAGGCGAATAGCGCGTCCTATGTCGACAACCGGAGGCTTGACCATTGTTACTCTCCCAGCATGGTGCGCAACTGTTGTTCACTGCTGGTGAGCAAGGCTTGATCGCGGCGCAGGCCTGCAAGACGATTCTGGTGATCAGTAATAACTTCGGGCGGGGCCTTAGCGGTAAACTCTTGATTGCGCAGCTTTCCCTCCAGCCGCTCACTCTCCTTAGTCTGCTCGGATTGCTGCTTCATGATGCGTTCCAGCGCTTTTTTGAGATCGACGTCACCTGCCACGACGACGCCGACAGATAAGCCTTCCGTGACCAATCGCAGGAGGTTGCCGGTCGGCCAGTGATTCGTTGGAGTCAGATCCACAGTACCACGGCCGAGATGGCCAAGATAACTTCGGAGTTGGCCCAAGTGCTCCTGCAGCCGAGGCTCGTCGTGGGCGACATTGAACGTGATCTGTTGCCCCGGCGGATAGTTTAAGAGCATGCGGGATGCGCGCACCAGACTAATGGTCTGTTCGAGGAGCGCGAAACGTTGCTCCATTTCAGGCGCCGTCCATGTCGCGTCCGGTATCGGGTATCGCTGAATCACGATGCTCTCGCCATGGTGCGGGAGCGTTTGCCAGATCTCCTCGGTGAGAAACGGCATGAACGGGTGCAGGAGGCGCATCGTGGTCTCTAGTGTCTCGACGAGGGTCTGTCTGGTCCCTGGTCCTTCTGGGTCCGCAGAGTTTTGAAGTGTGGGCTTGATCAGTTCAAGGTACCAGTCGCAGTACTCATGCCAGATGAATTGGTACAGCAAGTTCGCCGCTCGATCGAATCGATAGGTTTCCAATTCTGACGTGACGGCTTCGATCGTCTGGTTGAGACGGCTCAAGATCCAACGGTCGGGAAAGGTACGTTCGGATGGCGGAATGGCTGTTCGTGGCCCATCGAGATTCATGAGACTGAAGCGAGCTGCATTCCAGATCTTATTCGCAAAGTTACGGTAGCCTTCGATCCGTTCTTGCGCGAGTTTGATGTCGCGTCCGGGTGATGCCAT
>DATIAT010000101.1:0-6391 GCA_035457905.1 Nitrospiraceae bacterium | reverse complement strand
GCAGAAGTTCGCCGGGCGCCGCCACCAGATCGGGTCGAAGCTCCAGCAGGGTTTCGAGGTTGGGATGCGTGTAACCGATCTTGGGCTTTGTAACGGCGGCCGGAGGATAATTGCAAAAATTCGTCACGCCGACGATCTGATCGTCCAGGCCGAGGGCAAACAACATTTCCGTAATGCTGGGCGCGAGAGATACTACGCGCTGCGGCGCTTTGGCGAAATACAGCTTGCGGCCCGCGTCGTCCAGAAACGTCCGCGATGCGATATTCGCCATGAACGGCATGCCGGTGAGAATGCCTTGTTGCCGTCGCTTCATAACTAGGTTCCCGTCATCGCTCGCAAGGACAGATGCAACTCCAAATGAACAGAGACAAATGCAGAGCCCTAATATCCAATTCGCTCTAAGCGAACGCTCAAAAAGGTTTCTCCGCGAGGCCGCAACAAGCGAATGGCCGAGGCGTACGTTTGCTGGTACGCCGCAGGCCTTGAGCGCCGTGAGAACGAAGCGGAGGACGTTTTTCAGCGTTCGGAAAATAAAAAATCCTCAAGGCCTAAACAGACCCTGAGGATTGCACCCGCTTCCTTCATCCTCGCCTGTTCCCCAGCCCTCGAGGGAACGATGCTTAATGTTCCGGGCAGGTCTTCTGGCTCATGGTTCGTCCTACTCCCCGCCCCTTCCCATCTCAACAGTGATGAGCGAAGCGTGATGGGTGATGAGCGAAGAGCACTCGCTCTCTTCGACTTATCACTCGTCACCGGTCACTCGTCACTGTCCTTCAGACAGTGGCGTTGGCGGGTTTCGTCCCCATTCACAGCGGCGGGACCGCGAGGGATTCGCACCCTCTTCCCTTACCCGGAAACCACGATGTGAGCGGCACTCTAGGAGACCGTGTCAATTCTTGTCAAGTTCATTAATGTGCGTGATCCCCTATCCCCAAACCAAGGCGTGCACAGCGGCTGGCACCAACTGTCTGAAACATCGTGCTTTTCCACGCTCCTGAACGGCACGGCGTTTGCGTGGGTCCTCTCTAGGGGTAATCAATCAGGGCGTCTCCGCACACCTGCGGGGGCGCTCACTCATCTAGGTCTCGTCACATGAAGCACCTGGCTATTGCGGCAGTCATCCTCTGGGCCGCCTTCTACTTCGGAGGGATGTGGTTCTCGTCGGAGGACCCTGCGACGGCAGCCGCCTTCGGTCGATTGATCGAGGCGCCTCAGCGATCCATCGAGAATCCATATCACAACGGGTACTTTTATCTCTTTGGGTTGACGGCAGCGTCGTCGTTGGATCCTGCAAAAACCGGCTATGAAATATGGGTTGAAGAAACTCAAGACGCAGGGCGCGCCGAGGACGGCGAGCGGAAAGCCAGCAGGGCCGACCTGGTCTACTCGCTTCCTCCCGAGACAGCCGGCTCATCCTGGGAAGCCAACGATCCCATCACGGCGTTTCGCAAGAAAGATGGTCCGGTCCATGCTGCGTCTGGCCAATACCGAATTCTTGTGTCCCGCTACGAGCACTGGATCGGCATGCCATTCGATGATTGGGGATTCGGGCGTCGAGTCACACCGCTCGGACCGGACCTCCTGGCGGTGCACCGTTTGTACGTCGCGGAAGGCTTTTTGAACAACACGGCGGAAGGCGTGGAGCGGCTGCGCAAAGACCTTCACCTGTGGCGCACAGTGCTTCGTGAAGCGAAAACCATCAGCACAAAAGTCCTCGCCCAGATCATCATTACCGACGATCTTCAATTGCTGTCACGGGTGTTGGCCAAGCCAACCGTCGACAAAGCCATCCTGACGATGGGGCTCCAGCTCACCTTGCCGCTATCGGCTCAGGAATATTCTCTGCGCTGGCCTGTTAGGCATCAACTCGCGTTGGCCATGAAAGATCGCTCGACCATGGCGGGGCGGGACGGCGACCAGGAACGGCAGCGACGGTATAACGACTGGCTCCTCCGGACAGGGCATCTTCCGTCCGGCGCGCTCGACGGTATTGTGCATCCGCCTGCTCGATCAACGGCTGGAAAGTTCCAATGGGGCCAAGCCACCAGCGTGTATGCGGTTTATTACAACGCCATCACCACGGCTTCAGAAAATCACGTGAAGCGTCTGCCGGGCATGCAGGAAGCGGCGGGAACGAAGAGTCGAGGGATGCTCGATAGCCTGCTACAGCCACGACCGGTCGAGCCTGATTGGGAAATGTTTTACAGCCAGTTGATTGAGACCGACACGCGGCTGCGCCTGGCCTCGCTGCAAATTCAGCTTCGCCACCCCGCGGCACACACCTCGGTGCCGACCCGGCTCGCAGGCGTCGGCTCTCAATACTTTGATCCCTTCACCGGACTCCCGATGTTGTGGAGTCCGACACAGCAGAAACTCTACAGCGTAGGAAGAGATCGACTGGATGATGGCGGTGATCCCACCTTTGACATCAGCGTACCTGCCGTTGTCGGACAGACCCACAAGCCCGCCACAACCGCACCACCACTCACGCGCCCGAGACGCCGTTAATCGACGTCAAAGGCGACGTGCGATGCCATCGGCCACTTGTTATGGCCAATGCCCTATGGTAGAGTCAGACCCGCAAGCGCACCGTCAATCCCCCGAGTGAAGGAGTTCGCCGTGGCATTCGCATGTGACATCTGCTCGAAAAAGCATCAGTCCGGCCATAACGTCAGTCATGCCAATAACAAGACGAAACGCACCTTCAATCCCAACCTCCAACGCGTCCGCGCGGTGGTCGACGGATCGACCAGGCGCATCCGTGTCTGCACCCGTTGCCTGCGGAGTGGCAAGGTCAGGAAGGCGCTCTAATTACTTCGGTTTACGGCGCTGACCACAACACCCGTCCTGAACGATCGGTCAGCTTGACGGCCACCGGGTCGTCCGGAGACAAGGTGAGCGTGCGATTGCCGTCCCGGCTGGTCAAGACCAGGCCGACTTCTCCGTTGGCGTCAAGACCCAATCCCGCCCTGGCTTTTCCCGTTTGATCCAACAGAAGAAACTCTTCAGCATTCACCCCGTTCGACTTCTGTGCATGCACGTCGTCCGAGACCGATAGTCGCTCGCCCAGCATGCCGCCGATCACACTTCCGATGAACGTGATGGCCAGCATGAGCGCCCATCTGAGCTTATTCATGACAGATCCTTTCTTAGTGAGACAGCCACCTACAGAACGGCAGCGGGGCACGTGGGAAACCGGGGTGTTTTTCTCACCAGCATACCTTCCGCCGAAACCAATCGAGTATCCTGTTGAAGATTGTCGCGCAGTCGTTTAGGTGTCAAGTGCTCTGGAAGCCAGCCGCAAGGGAGGCAATTTGAACTTTCGATTCCGTTTGGGCTTAGCCCTGCTGACGGGCGCATCAACGGGCCTCTTGTATGCTGAAGGCATTTTCACGACGGGATGGATTGAGGCAGCGCTTTCTATCCCGATCTTCCTATCCTTGATTGCAACCGGGTCATTCGCCCGTGTCTTGCCGAACGTGCTCATCGGCATCACAGCCATCAGTTTTTCGCTCACGACCTTTGATCTCATCCTCCGACAGGCCTTTGAGGATCGATTGCATTACAGCCCTATGAATATCTCATCTCACGTTTTGCCTGAATTGCCGATCGTTGCTCGATGGGATTCTCATCAGACTTACGACATGGAAGGCTATGGAGACCTCGCCGCCATGGCAGGGGACCCTTCGCTGCAAGAACGTCGGAAAATTGTTTTCCAGACGGATGAATTTGGATTTCGTAATAGACCCGGTGCACGGCCAAACGACGTATTAATTGTGGGCGACTCATTTCCTGCTGGAGCGGGGACAACGGATGAAGAGATATTTCCTCGGTTGCTAGAAGACGCCTATGGCTTCCGTACCTACAATCTTTCATTCCCCGGGGGACCGTATGCGCAACTCATCAATTTTGCAATTGAATGGCAGAAATGGAATGTCACCCCTCTGCACATGGTCTGGACCTTGTACACAGGAAATGACATGGAAGACGAAGGAGGTAAAACTTGGGATCTTGAACATTTGCCTTGGCAACAGGGTCTTCCAGCGTGGCGCGAGAAGTTTAAGTCATATAGACGTCGCTCACCGATCCATCAATGGATGGACGCCGTGCGCTTGAAGTTCAAGGACAAACCCACTCATGTCATTGTTCGGTCGTTACCAGATGGAAAGCCTATTCTTTTTTTTAGAAATCAGGAGATCTGGGCCAAACAGTCACGCCAAGAGGTGGAGCAGCATGCGAACTTCGCAAAGCTACAACGCACGCTTGCTGTCATGCAGAAGCTTACTGCAGAACGCCATGTCCGATTAAGGGTTCTCATTCTTCCCACCAAGGGCGAAGTGTATCGATGGTTATTGGAGGAACGGCCGCCCCAACCGGAGGATTCGCAGGCATCTGGATTTGGTCTGGCAATTGTTGAGGCTTGCCGAACGGCTGGAATAGTTTGTCATGACATGAAGCCCTATCTCGTTTCGGAGGCAAAGCGCCTTTATGATACCGAAGGCAAGCTCTTATGGTGGCGAGACGATACGCACATCGGCAAGTATGGTCATGCTGCGATCGCGGCCTATATCGTGGAACATGTGTTGAGCAAAATGAAGGGAGATGTGCGGTAAAGCTCTTCCTGCTGTCTCGAGAAAAACCCTTGATGTTGGTCACCTTGGTCAAACGGTTGGAATCGGGATGGCCTTGATGACAAATTGATACGTCAAGGCTTCTCCTCGTATGAACCCTCTAAAGAATACCTTCACAACCTCTAATAACGCTCGCTTACCCCATGAAGCGGTCCTGCGTAAGATGGTATCCATCAACGATGCATCGCGAATCCTCACCATATCCACGATCTGAAACCCGGACTCGTCCATCATCTTCTCTATCGTTCTGATGGTGAAGAACCTCAAATGAGTTCGATCGAGCAACCCCATGTCCCCATAATCAAATTCACCGAACAGGAGAGATAGTCTTAAGCTGCGATGGGCAACATTGGGGATGGAGGCGACAAGATATCCTGTTGGAGCGATCAACGGCTTCACCCTGGTAAGAACCTCGACCGGATCTCGTAAATGTTCGAGCACGTCTCCAAAAGTCACGACGTCGAATCGTTCCGTAGGAAATTGCCGCCCGATCGTGTCAGACTCGATATCTCCGACGATCATCTGATCGCAAAAACTCTTGGCCATTTCAGCCATGGTCTTATCTTTCTCTACGCACGTCACCGTGCACCCCTGCAGCGTTAACTGCTTCGTAACGTGACCAGACCCTGGACCAACTTCCAGGACACGCTTTCCATTTCCCACCATCTTCAACAGTTCAACGAAAGGATTGTTGGAGGCATGAAGATCGATACCAGCGCTGTAAGTTACGCCACCTTCGCTAAACATACCCATTGGATGCGAACCTCCAAAACCCGGTCAACGTTCTGTGCCAATCTCTTTCCATCTGAACGCCGCTGCACGGCACGGTGGCAGCTCGGCAAGCCAAGCCCGACACTGAGAGTACCAATGATAGAAGCGGTGGCCTACGATTGGCTGCGCCATTGCGATGGGATTTGAACCGCACTCCGTCGCCGACTTAAACAGGATTTCTCGTCGGCTCCCACGGAGGGGCCTGCCCCCTCGTGTCCTCCCCATGAAAGGGGCACCACCCCTTCGGAATCCCCTTGTCGTGGGTTCAAATCCAAACAAAAGCCACTTGAGGTGCCTATCCGCTCGCCATAGCACGATACGACGAAACTGAGGCTCGGCTCAATTCTTTAATCTTCTGTCATCGGTTAACTGACATACCATGGGAACACATGAGGTTTCTTTCCGGCGGCGACAATGAAGAGAGGCTTCGCCTGAAGAGCCGCCGGTACGCACGCATCCGCATGTCGTGGGTTCAAATCCAAACAAAACCACTTGAGGTGCTTATCCGCTCGCCATAGCACGATACGACTTAAAATAGGCTCGCGGTCGGGTCAAGCATGGTATGGAGCGGGCGATGGGATTTGAACCCACGACAACTAGCTTGGGAAGCTAGGACTCTACCACTGAGCTACGCCCGCTCGCTTTGTTGTAGCGCATACTTACAGACCGACTGCCATCGGCCACAGGTTCAGGTGTTAGTACGCCTGCCCGCCTTAAATTCGGCCTGTAGGTCGAAAATCGTGATCCATACGTTCGAGACCCCGCGCGCGACACGCAGCCGCGAATGCCGTCCCGGTTCGCCGTATTGGCTTATCGTTATACAGGAACACCCGATTGGTGTCTAGGCGCCGCAAGTTTAGCAGTTCGCCGATTTCACTTGGCTTCAGGTCAGTGTTGCCGATGCTCTTTCGCCAAACTAAATGATCTCCTTCACCATTACTAATTACGTAATTTCAACACTAGTGACCTACCTAGGAGACAAATGTCAC
>DATIAT010000100.1:0-2671 GCA_035457905.1 Nitrospiraceae bacterium | reverse complement strand
TCGACCACCACGAACGGCTTCTCGCGGCGATGACTCAATTGATGAATGGTTTTTGCGACCAGCTCCTTTCCAGTCCCGCTCTCGCCTTGGATCAGCACCGTGGCCGAACTGTCAGCCACCAGGCTGATCATGTCGAAAAGTTGCTGCATCGCCGGGCTACGACCGATGAGACTACCCAAGTGTTCTCTGATGGTCGGTGGAGAGATCTCTTCGGGAACAGCATGCTCATCGTGAGCATTGAGGGCGGACACCGGCTCGGACAGCACCAGCATAGAGACGATTTGCCCATTTGCGTCCCGCAAGGGGAATGCCTGCTGCATCCCGCAAGCGGGGCGGCCTTCCTCACCTGAACAAGAGACTTCCTGGACACGATGGTCGTGAAAAATCTTGATCGCCGGGCAGGCTTCGCAGGGTTCCGTACGATGCGCAAAGGATTCATAACACTTGGTCAGACACGCTCGCCGCTCTTGTGACTGACGTTCGGTCGAGGCACCCTTGTTCGCATAGACCACGTTGAACTCGCGGTCCATCACGGCGACACGCTCACTGATGCCGCTGCCCAGTTGGCTGATCGCTTCAAGCCGTGCACTGACAATCGGATCATTCACTGGAGACGTGTCCGCTGACTGAGACCCGGCCATCTCTTTTCCTCCATCAAGCAAACGATGGCTCATCCATCATTTGCGAGAATCGCTCAGTAATTCTTCGACTTTCTTTTTGAGATCCGAGATGCGGACCGGCTTGTCAAAATAGGCGCTCGCCCCTACCCGCAGCACCTCGGCTCGAAGGCCGGCATCGCCGAACGCTGTCATTACGATGATAGGACAGTAGGGAGCCATAGTACGGAGCCGGCCGATGTATTCCGCTCCTCCTCTCGGCATCCGCAGGTCAGTCAAGATAAGATCGGGCTCGGATTGCAGGACCGCCTCCAACGCTTCCTCGCCGTTCTTGGCTTCCCGTAACCGGTATCCCGCACTCCAGAACTCGTCGCAAAGCAGACTGCGCATCTCCCGATCATCTTCGACGATGAGCACAACAGCTGTCTTTGGCGGAGTTGTCACCGTGAACATCCTGCGACCTGCCTCATTACATACGGCATCATCGCAAAGGGCATGCCGCCCGTCATGGCCAAAAGGGCCTGCATTCTTCTAGGGATCCGCAAAACGTCCGTCGACCGACCGGACGCCGTGGCGAGAAAGACCACACCAGGCAAACACAGCGTGGTCCCAAGATGCCCCACCGAGTCAGTTAGGCGCTCATTGCCTCCTCGGCCTTTTACTCCTGTCTAACGATTAGTTCGCCTTACATCGCAACAGGAATGAAGTTGCTGGCCAGGTCTAGCTTCGCAGTTTTGTATCATGGCCGATGAATTACGGCCGGTGACCAATCAGAACGTTAATTTCTTTTTTTGGGGGGGGAAAGGAATACCGCGGGGCTACCGTTGGTTGTTAGGGTAGCCCACCGAGTGTGCAGCGGTTGGACGTGTAAACGTCTTCGGACTATTGATTAAAGGGTGTGCCAACTTTCACCACGCCAGGAAGGATGAGTTTTCCCCCAGCGAGTGCAGTCTGGGAGCGCACATTATAATTGACAACAGCAGGTTTCTTAAAACACAAGGAAGCAGTTTCATTCGGCCCAAGCTCCGCCGTTTCTTTCAGGACACCAAAAACATTTGTGAATCCACGACTGCACGCGAGGTCTTCTGATTTGAGGGTCGGTATATCCACTGTAACTGGCAGTTTCCTCAAATTGATCCAGCGTACTTCGTCGCCCGGCTGGACGAGCAAATTATCGGGGGAAATACTATCCTCAATTGTCACATCATGAATACCGGCAGTTCGGCTCGTCTGTGGCAACATAGTACATCCCCACGCAATGGAAACTGCCGCCATAAAACACAAGAGCTGTCGACTCTTGCAACTAAGCATAGAACCTCCCTCGCTCGGTGTGAGAAGCGCGTATCGATCGTGCTAATCTTAGGAATTGGTGATTGAGCAAAACATTGGACCATGTGATGTATCACGTATCTCTATGAGAATCAACGAATCAGGATCGATCTTGGAATGCCAATGGGGTGATTCTACTGCCTCTTCTTTCGTTTGGTGATGTCCTGAACGGCGATCCGGAGATGCCTTCCTTGAGCCTTCCCGATCCTTACAGGAACCGCTTGCAGCCACCCAAAAAGCCGGCCCCCGTCGAGCCGTTTCATCCTGAACTCGCCGCTGCTCGGCGCCGTGGTCGTCATCGCGTGGCGACAAAACAAGGTGAATCGATTCAGATCTTTTTCTTCTAAGAACATATTGAAGTTGTGTGAAGAGGCGGTTTCTCGACGTTCGCCGAGCAGGTGAATGCCTGCCGGATTGAGATCGAGGATGCGACCTTGCCGATTGATAGTGACGTACCCGAGGGGAACCGATTCGTACAACTCTCGATACCGGTTGCGACTCACTTCCAATTCTGCCTGCGCAACGCGCAACGTCTGACTTGCAGCTCCAATTCAATTTGATGCGTGCGCAACCGTGGACTAGCACCTCGCCGCCGTGCGACTTCCGGCCCGACAGCGACTATTTGGCGGGACACCTCAAGCTGGATTCGGCGCGCCGCCGAAGATCAGAAAATTTTGTGGATCGTGCTTTGGCCATGCAAGCCTACACGTATGGAGAGTGACGGG
>DATIAT010000099.1:0-4010 GCA_035457905.1 Nitrospiraceae bacterium | reverse complement strand
CACTTTCACGCCGGCTTTCTGCAGGCGTTGCCGAATGTCTTGCTCGATCTTACCTTCCGACAAGCCGCGCTGTTCAATCTGGCTGTCTAACGGTTCGACGCGGATTTCGACGCCGTTCAGTCCTCTCAGTGATTCCCGTTCGGCTTCCTCAGGCGGTGGTCCTGCCGGGTGGGGAGGCGACGCACCGAGTGCGATTAAGGCGATGAGAAGTGCTGTTGGCAGCAGGTTTATGTTTCCATCGATACGAAGTTGCATGGCGGGAAGCTACCCGCAGAACCGCTGCACGTCAAGATGCAGACAGAAGCAACGAAGGGTCCCGCTCAGGGCGCCAAGGCCGCTAGCCCCAGTGTTGTTGCTAGCGTCATAGCCCTACGGTATGTCTCATGAAACTGGCCTCAAAAGGCCACACAATTGGTGAGGCCCCACGCACACATAGTCGCTTCTCTTTGAAAACTCGTTGACCACCATGCCTGGCATTCTAGTTGCCCTGACAGAAGCCTGTAGGCAGGAAGCAAGGAGAGGATAACTGACTCGTGAGGCGAAAGTGATCAAACCCGGAGGGACTATGAGGCACGCGCATGTGGTCGTATCGTTTGCCTTGAGCGTGTTGAGCAGCGCTGTAACCGGATGCAACCATTTCGATGAGCCCACGCCACCACCACCTACAAGCCACATGGTATTCGAACGCAACCTGTCTAAAGGGAACGCGTGCTTGGAATATTCCTGGTTATCAGAAGGTAAACGGCAGCTGATACAGTTGAATTCCAACATGAAGGAGGGAGAAGGGGCCGGGCCGATGGCCAACGACGCTTCCCATGTTCAGGTCCATGCGTTAACGAATGGTCTGTATGGTCTAAAGGACTGGCAATTACCGTCGGGTCCGGCGCATCCCTCGCCGATTGTGCGGGCGATTGTCGAGGTAAAAGAGATTGAGGCCGTAGGCACCGTGTTTTACCAGGATCAGTCGCAGAGGACGGAGACAAAAGCGCTTCTGCCCATGCCCATCAAATGTCCGACTACTCATGCAGCAGAGATGCCGAGAGCCGACCCAGAAATAACGAAGCTGGATCCCGGCACTGTTGAGCGGAGTACGGCTGTTACGATCACGCTCCTAGGGTCAGCCTTCACTCGAGACAGCGTGGTGTTGATCGATGGTGCGAATCCTTCGACTCAGTTTGTCAGTCCATCCCTCCTAGAGGTAGGACTCGATGCCGATGATGTTGCGACCCCAGGAAAACGACGCGTCAAGGTTCATGCTGCCAAGCACGGGACGACCTCCAATGAAGTGACGCTGACAGTAGAATGAAGCGAGGAAAATGGCGGGCACTATGCTGGCGACGCCCGCCGGGTGCGGATGAGATCCGATACCGGAAAACCTAGCTGCTTCGCGAGGAGGATAAAGCGCTGATAGGCGGACTCGTCCAAATCCGGAGCGCGCGAGAGAAGCCACAGATAACGCCGATCTGGCGTGCCGACCATCGCCGTGCGATAGTCGGCGTCGAGGTCGAGGATCCAATAGTTTCCTTCGCGGCTGGGACCGATCAACTTCGCAAACCAATTGTCGAAGGTCACTGCCAGCTTGGCATTGGTTCTTGGATCGACGGCGGTTGCCATGCCGTCGGCTGTGTCGATTCTTCCTTTATCCGTCACGCATTCGTTGTGCACCGCGATCCTGCCATCCGGTCGAGGCGTGTACGTGGCCATTGAGTCGACACAGTGTCGCTGGAACCACATCGGCAGCCGCGCGATTTCATACCAAGTCCCGGCATACCGGGCGAGATCGACCGAAGGGACCGTCATCAACGGTTCTTTTGACTGCATCTCTGCGCAACCAAGCAGGAGAGTTGCAGACAGTAAGGCCGGCAAAGCTCTGTGGAAAGCTCTCATGAGATGATCACGCATAGGTAGCCCACCATCCAACCTCCCAGTCCTCCTGGGCGTGACAAGTTGATAGAATCGGCGTGCGAAGGAGAAAGCTGGTGCCATGACTAGGAGAACGGTACCACTTACTATAGGCCTGCTGCTACTAGTGGTCGGCGCCGGCTGCGCGAACGTGCAAGTGCTGCGGCTGACCTCGCAAACATTTCCGGCTCGCGAGGTGGAAGACGTCGCCATCCTCAGCCAGTTTCCCAGCCTTCCGTATGAAAAGATCGCCGAACTCAGCGAGACATCGTCGTCGGAGAACGTCGCCAAACTCCAACGACATCTTCTTGGCAAGGCGGCTGAGCTTGGAGCCGACGCCGTCGTGTTCTCGACGCCGATTACGCATGTCGAGCGACGCGTGGCGTATCAGCCGGCGTATAGCCCTTGGGGATACTACGCGCCCTATTATTATGGTCCGGCTCCCTATGGGTATTGGGGGCCGTGGGGCTATCGCTATGGACCATGGGGACCGATGTGGGGCTATCAGCACTCCGTCCCAGTCCCGTATTCGGTACGGACCACGACCGTGAAAGGCATAGCAATTCACTACAGCTGACGCGAGGTCGCGGATGGCCGTCAGTTCGGAGGAGGAGAGGATGAAGACTTACCACGCCATGATCGTTAGTCTGGCCTTGCTGACCGCGACTGCCTGCGACGGCGGGGCCGTCGTGAAAGAGTCACGCGGACCAAAGCCCGATCCGGTCATTACCATGCTTCACCAGGGAGTGATCGAGCTGAACGAGAATATCGAAGAGCTCCAACACCACATCGCCGATCTCAAAGAGATGCCGATCGACTCCGATCCACGAGTGCAAGAGCTGCAGGGGTTGGATCTTGCCAGTTGGGAACTTCACCTGCAGCAATGGATCGTCCAACGCAATAATCTCGTGTCCTCGCTCGATTCCATTCAACAGGCGCAGAGGGCTCCGCAGAACAAGGCCGCCATCGGCAACGAATGGTCGGATCGACGGGCGCAATTCATGAAAACCATCGAGGAATTGAGAAGCAACAGGCGAAA
Source organism: Nitrospiraceae bacterium (assembly GCA_035457905.1). Classification (GTDB taxonomy): domain Bacteria; phylum Nitrospirota; class Nitrospiria; order Nitrospirales; family Nitrospiraceae; genus Palsa-1315. Next base: position 1,069 of record DATIAT010000099.1, on the reverse strand, counting down.
GATCGAACAGAAGCGCACTGAGGTGGAATCGCAAGTGCTGGAACGGTATTTTCAGTAGTAAAACGTGCGGCTGGTCGGTTGGTTTCTTATGCTCGCGCACTTCTCGTGCGTAGTGGCAGTGCATCGTGTTGTTAGAACCCCGCCCACCGGAAAAAATCAAACTAGGTACTTTTCAGCTGTGAACTAGGGGTCCCTAGAGCTCGGGACTAGGGAATCTGCTTGCCAGGGTGGTCCATCCACCAGCTACGCTTGTCCTATAGAGAATGAACAACCACCTAACCTCGAGGAGCACGTATGGCTACATTCCGACAAGGCGTTAACGGTGGGCGGGTATCTGTTGGAGCCCCTCTCATCGCCATGTGTTGTGTGTGCGGACTGGTGCGAGCAAGAAAGACATTTGCTGGCGACCCTGATCGGTGGGTTACGAAGCGAGCTTATGAACAAATGTATGGGATTAGACTGGTGGGAAACCCCGTGACCCACACCTATTGTTTAGGATGTCATACGGATTTCATGCAACGAGTGAGGCCCAGGGGCCAGACCCTATCTCCCTAGCAAACCTTTCTCATTCTCGGCACCTCAGCTCTACTTTATTGGAACGCCCTTAGGCTAAACAGGGACAGTCTTGCAACGCGCAAATTTCAAAACAAAGCATGCGGACCAGAACCAACGATGACGATGTTGAATACTGCTACGGCGATGACGACGTAACCGAAAATGATTATGAGCCAAGACGCCATGATGACCACTCCTTCTCTCGACCTAGAACACCTTATTTTTCTGTCTCATCGATTTGTTTGTGCACTATCGCAGAGATCGTGCCAAGCGACTACCGCTCTAAGACCGGAAACACAAGTGATGAGAAGCAAAGAGGGTGTTGGTGAAAATCACGTGGCTTTTATGGAAACCAAGACAGGAGTGACGACGGGATCTCTGTCGTCATATCGGCAGGGTGCCGGCAGGTCGGCATCGCTGAGGCATGTCTCGCACCTTCCCTAATCGGGAGTTTTCTGCGATCGAATGAAAATTCTACATCTTGTTCGATAGATGCCCGCTTGGGCGGCGATCG
>DATIAT010000098.1:0-29713 GCA_035457905.1 Nitrospiraceae bacterium | reverse complement strand
TGGCTACGTTGAGGATTGTGTCGAACCGAGAACGAAGTTGGGGGCTTGTTTCAGCATCCTCACTACATCCTCATTAGAGGTGATACTTCGCCATGCGGTACCGGAGTGTATTGCGGGTGATCTTGAGGAGCCGGCTGGCTTCGGAGATGTTGCCGCCTGTGTGCTGTAACGCTTCTTTTAACAGCTTCTTTTCCATCTCCTGAGCCGAGAGGCCGAAGGCCAGGAGCGATATCTTCTCCACTTCTCCGTTCGATCCTGCGGATTCATAGGTTCGCACAGAGGCAGGCAGGTGAATCGGCTGGATCATTTCGTCCTTGCATGTAATCGTGAGTCCTTCGACCACGTTGTGTAGCTCCCTGACATTGCCGGGCCAGTCGTGTGCCTGCAGGATGGTCAGTGCGGCTGGAGTGATGCCCTTGATGCGACAGCCGTGATCCCGGCGTGCGATTTCCAGGAACGATGTCAGAATCGGTTCGATATCTTCCGGCCGTTCGCGGAGCGGCGGGATACGCAGTTGGTAGACATTTAGTCGATAGTAGAGGTCTAGGCGGAATCGTCCGGCTTTGATCTGAGCGGGCAAATCTTCGTTTGTGGCCGCGATCACCCGGATGTTGACGTGAATGCTGCGCGTGTCTCCCAACTGATCGATTTGGTGATTCTCCAGGACGCGTAGAAGTTTGGCCTGCGCAGAGGAACTCATCTCACCGATTTCGTCAAGGAAGAGGGTACCGCCCTCCGCGAGTTGGAATCGACCGGGCTTGGCTTGTTTGGCGTCGGTAAAGGCGCCGCGTTGAAAGCCGAACAATTCCGATTCGAGGAGGTGCTCAGGAATGCCGGCACAGTTGAGCGCCACGAAGGGACCTTTGGATCGAGGACCGGAGGCATGGATCCCTTGAGCGAAGAGTTCTTTGCCGGTACCGCTTTCTCCAGTAATGAGCACGGTCGCATCGGTTTGGGCGACTTCGGTTGCCAGATGTTTCAGCAGGTTCATCTGCGGTGACCGGCTGATGATCTGATCGAATGCTGAGGGACTCCCTTCTCTCGCTTGAGGCTCTGGCCTTTCGAAAGCCAGAGTCCTGTCGATGACCGTCTGGAGATCATTCACGGTGACCGGCTGAGGAAGGTAGTCAGCGGCGCCACGGTGCAGGGCTTCGACTGCGGCTTTTGCCGATCCGTCCGTTCCGAGAACGATCACGGGGAATTTGGAAGCGATGGGTCCGGCATGTGAGAGGACCACTTGGGTCGCGATCCGCCCCTGGCACTCATCACATACGACCAATGACAAGTCCGCTCGATCTCTCATGATGCGCAGCCCATCTTCGGTCGTGGTAGCAAAAAGGGTGTTGGCGTGCCGGTCGTTGAGGGCTTGTTGGACCAACGATTTGGTGTGGAGATCGGTCGAGATGAGCAATAGGACCGGAGGATGCATATTTAGGCCTCCCCGCGAACCACCAGCAAGATGCTGAAAAAGCCCGCCAGCGTCGTTCTCGCTTCGCTTAGAGGCTCAACGTACCGGGACGGAGCCTCTCGGATCTCGGAATTACTGGAGGGACTTTTCCGTTCGCCAAGATTCGTTCAATGGGCGAACGGCCCACACGAAGTGCGGTATGTACCTCCTCGCCGCTTCGCTCGCTGCGGCCTTTCTGGACAGCCTTTTGAGCATCCTGCCGAGTAGCCTACTCCTGTTCCAACCAAGAAGAAAGGGGGCGAATAGGTGGCGTTTATGAGGCCCGGTTCCCTGTCTGGCGTACGAGGTTCTCCTGCGCAATCCCTACGTTGCGGAGGAGGCCGCTATGTTTGGCCCGTTTGAGAGGGCTCTCTTTGAAGGTGGTCGAAAAACTTTCCTCACTGATCTGAGCCAGGGCCTGAAGGCTGGGGGCGAGGGTCAAGGGGGTGGGGGTAAAGGCCGGTTCATCCGTCGTATCGGCTCGCAGGTTGAAGGGACAGACGTCCAGACAGTCGTCGCAACCGAAAATGCGATTGCTCATTTGAGCGGCGAGCTCGTCGGGGACGACCGCTCGTTCCCCACGCAGCTCGATAGTCAGATAGGAAATACAGAGGCGGGCGTCGACGACATAGGGTTCGATAATGGCACCGGTCGGACATGCCTGTATACAGAGCGTACAGCTTCCGCACAAATCTGCGGCCGGTTCGTCTTCTTTCAGATCCAGCGTCGTCAAAATTTCCCCGAGCAGGAGCCATGAGCCACATTCGGTTGAGACGAGATTGGAATGTTTCCCGATCCAACCGAGGCCTGCTTGCTGCGCCCAGGCTTTTTCCATGATCGGGCCTGTATCGACATAGCTCCGTGTGGCCGCGCCAGGCGCCAGGGCTGCGATTCTCTCTTCGAGTTGCGCGAGTCGCCGGCTCATCACAGTATGGTAATCCTTTCCCCAAGCGTAACGGGCAATGCGGCCCATTCCAGGCGTTTCGTTTGCGCGATTGTCCGTGTAGTAGTTCATCCCGACTGATATCATCGATCGGCACCCCGGCAAGACCTGTTGTGGATCGCTTCGACGGGACGGGTCGCGAGCCATCCAGGCCATCGTGCCGTGGTAGCCTCGCTGGAGCCATTCCGCGAGACGGCTGAGTAAGAGATAGGGTAGGGAGGTGGAAGAGTAATTAGGCTGAAGGCTAAAGGCTGAAGGCTGACTGCTATTGGGGACGCGGCTGATGCCGACGGCGTCGAATCCTAGGGCTCGGGCTTCGCGTTTTATTGTTTCAGCGAGCGACATCGCTAGTGCGATTGTTGGGAACAATCAAAGCGGACACTAAATTGAACCGAACAATGGTCGGACTTGCACCGGCTGCAGGAGCCGGTGATCCTGGTTTTCCAATCTGTAGCTGTGTCGTCGAACCGGCAGAACGTTTTTCCACCCTTGGAAATGGTCGTCCAGGGTTTGTCGGTTCCCGGGATTTCAGCCACGATGCAACCTATCGGGATAGGCACGTGGCAGCTTTGCGAGGCCTCTCCTTTCGCCATGCCGAAACTGCAAGATTGTTCCGTCGTGGCGGTGGACTCGTGGAGCGATTGAGCCTGGGAGTCCCGTGGAGCCAAGCACACGGCGGCGACGATAATGAACAGAGCGGCGACAATGACATAGGGCAAGGAGCGCATGGCGATGGATGGTACCATGGGATTCCAGCTTGCGGCCACCGTCAGCACTCATTAGAATCAATCGATTGCGCGACTCATTTCCTGGGGAGGGGCTATGCTCGCGACTCGCATTCGTCAGAAGGAAGGAACGTTCTATTTCATTGCCTACAACGCCGTGAACTTGCTCGAGAGGGTGCGGTTCACAAGCCGGTATTTCTTCGAGGGTGAAGAAATCGGCCAAGCAAAGATCTCCGAGCACGACGAAGTGGCCCAATTTATCGCTGGCATCGAGCGGAGCGAGAAGGGATTCCAGCGCGTGCTCAATCGGCAGAAAATCAAGCAGATCGTTAATTTCTACGAGACCGTCGTTGCGCAACCGATGATACCCGGCACCGTCTTGCTGTTCACGGATGAGACGTTGCGGTTCCAACGTGCCGGTGAATCGGAATCCATCGGGCATCTCAGTGAGCCGAAAGGCAAGTACCTGGTCATCGACGGGCAGCATCGGCTGGCAGGACTGCACTTTTTTCAAAAGAAGCATCCGGATCAGATCGAGAACGTGGAAGTCCCATGCGTCCTCTTCGACGGACGCAGCGGAGATTTCGCCACGGAGATGTTCGTCATCATCAATAGTACCCACACGCGGATCAACCGATCGCACTTGGTGGATCTCTACGAAAAGGTTTCGTGGGAGAGCCCGGAGAAAAAGTTCACCGCGAAGGTCGTGAACCTCTTGTACTCAGAGGACGATTCACCGCTCCAGTACAAGATCAACCGGCTCGGCGGGCGCAGCAAGCAGGAAAAGTGGATTCTCCAATCGGAAGTGTTCAACGAATTGCTCAAGATCGTGACTGCGCGCAAGCGCTGGATGGAATCGCACCTCGGCATGAGGACCGATCGTTGCTATGCGTTGGTGCGTGATTATCTCAAGGGTGTCAGGGAGGTGATGTCGGATGTCTGGGGCAACAACGAGCGGTATACGTTCACCCGCGACGTGACGATCAAGGCCTTAATTCGCGTGTTGGACGATCTCATCGTGGATCGGAAACTCATGAGCGACTGGGACGAACAGCGGTCGCACAAACCCTTTGCGGAGATCGTGAAGAGCTGGGTGCCATTGGCCAAGGAGTTCCGCGCGGATGGATTTTACGAGCGGTTCGCGGCCAAGGGCCAGTTGGAGCGAGTGCGGAAGATCCATCAACGGTTACTCGATGCGATCGTGGGCTAAACGAACCGGCCGGTGCTTGGCTCACGCCTGGCTCGGCGCGTTGCTGTGGAGCGTTCCTGCTTTTGCCGCCGCCACGACCGATACCGATCAGCTGGATGTGTATGCCGATCCGGCCGGCGGCGTGCGAGCGACGGCGCATATCACTTTTCCCGCCAAGCCGGACATCGTCCAATCGATTCTCACGGACTATGCCAAATGGCCGGAGCTGTTCGAAACGAATATGCGGGTGGCCGGTCTCTCGATCGATCAGGGTATCGCGACAATCGACTTGCGCATTGCCCATGCGTTGCTTCCCGGCGAACGGCGGTTGGTGAGCGAGTCACAGACCATAGCCGGGGGCGGACTCGTGACCGATCTCAAGGAAGGCGATTTCAAACGATACCATCGTGTCTGGAAACTCGCCCCGGCGGACAACGGCGGCTGGACCAGCGCGGAGTTTGAGCTGGTCGTGGAGATCGACACGATTGTGCCGGATTGGGTGGTGGCAATTGAGATGCGCGAAGTATTGCGGTCGCATTTTCGCATCGTGAAAGAAAAGGCGCTCGCGCAGGCGCAGCAGGAATTGCGGTCGGAGCGATCACAATAAGGGCGAGGCGAATCTTCTGCTACTGGGGGGATGTGAATTGGGATACCTCCGCCGCATCGAGACCTTGCTTCACGAGGGCGCCAATATCGAAGGTCCGTTCGATCTTCTGGATGTCATCGAGTCTGGTTTTCGTGCTGGGGTGCGGCGGGGTGAAAAGCGAGCAGCAGTCTTGATCCGGCTCAATCGATATGGCGAATGTGCCGATACGCTGAGCCTGGTCCGTGATTTCTACCTTGTCCATGCCGATGAGCGGCCGCAGGAGCGGCAACTCTGCCGCCTCTTCAATGATCGTCAAGTTCTCCGGTGTTTGCGAGGCGACCTGCCCCAGACTGTCGCCCGTCACGAGTCCCCAGCAGTGCTCCTGTTTGGCTAATTCCTGCGCAATGCGGATCATGACGCGGCGGTAGAGTACCACTCGAAACGGGGCCGGCGCGCTCGTTACAATGCCACGTTGGATCTTCCCGAACGGGATGACATAGAGTTTCGAACGGTATTGAAAGGCTGTCAGGGTCTGCACGAGTTCGCGTGCTTTCTCCTCAGAAGCGCGGCTGACGAGCGGTCGGCCGGAGAAGTGGACGAAGAGGGCCCGGCATCCGCGCTTCATCATGCGATAGGCTGCGACCGGCGAATCGATCCCTCCGGAAATCAGGCAAGCGACTTTTCCGCTGACGCCCACCGGCAATCCGCCCGGCCCCTGAATCTTTTCGATCGCGTAGTAGACCTCCTTGGAGAGCAGTTCGAGATAGATCGTGATGTCAGGATTTTTTAGACTGACCTTCTTGCCGGTTCCTTCACAAACAGCTGCGCCGACATCCCGTGCCACTTCCATGGAGGTGAGGGCCAGCCGTTTGTCGGCCCGTTTCGCCGCGATGCGAAAGGTGGAAAAAGATTCCGATCGAAGCGCGTCGATCACGGCTTTGTTCAGTGCTCTCAGGTCTGGCTGGGCCAGGTTGAGCGGCAACCCATGGGCTAGCGAAAAGTTGGCGATCCCGCACACTCGTGTGAGCCGTTCTTTGATGATCGTGTCGGGAACCGTATCGGGCAGGACCACGCGAATCCGGCTGTGAAGATTTTCGACACGTTTGACACCGAGATCCTTCGTCGCCCATTGGATATTGCGCACGAGCCTTTGCTCGAAGTATTCCCTGTTGCGGCCCTTGAGGGCGAGTTCGTGGTAATGGACGATCGCACAACGCATGGTGCTAGCAGGATACTGAAAATGGCCGCCAACATCGTTCTCGGATGGACAAAACCTTCAACGTACCCCAGAGGGTACGCCTCAGGTATTTGTCTCGCCTGCGGCCTTGTTGGACGACCATTTTGAGCATCCTGGGGATGATGCTAGATGCTATAGCTACCTGATTCAAGAAACCGTTCGGCGTCGATGGCGGCCATGCAGCCGGATCCGGCTGCAGTCACGGCCTGACGGTATGTCGAGTCCTGCACATCGCCGGCGGCGAAGACACCCGGCACGTTTGTGGCGGTCCCTTTGGTTGTGCGGATGTACCCTTTAGCATCCATGTCTAATTGGCCGTTGAAGAGCGCAGTGTTGGGGCGATGCCCGATCGCGACGAAGACGCCTGCGCAGGGCAGGTCTGTTGTTTTACCTGTAATGAGATTTTTGAGGCGGACGCCGGTGACCACGTCCTCGCCGAGAATATCTTCGACGACGGAGTTCCACAGAAAAGTGATCTTCTCGTTCTTCACCGCGCGGTCTTGCATGATTTTTGATGCCCGTAGCTTGTCGCGCCGATGGACGATTGAAACCTTAGTTGCGAATTTGGTCAGGAAAGTCGCTTCTTCCATCGCACTGTCGCCGCCGCCGACGACAATCAATTCCTTTCCTCTGAAGAAAAATCCATCGCAGGTCGCGCAGGTTGACACACCGTGCCCCGTAAGACGCGCCTCGTTCTTTATCCCGATCTGAAGGGCCGATGCGCCGGTTGCAATGATGAGGGTTTTGGTCTGTACGATATGCTCGCCGTCGATCGTGAGGGTAAATGGCCGTGTCTTGAGATCCACAGCGCTGACATCCCCGGTCAAAAACTCCGTGCCGAACCGTTCTGCCTGGGCTCGCATTTCTTTCATCAACTCCGGACCCATGATGCCCTTGGCGAAGCCGGGATAGTTCTCGACTTCCGTCGTCGTGGTGAGTTGTCCGCCGGATTGCCAGCCTTCTACGAGCAGGGGAGAGAGATTAGCCCGCGACGCATAGACCGCAGCTGTGAGTCCAGCCGGCCCCGATCCGATGATGATGTTGTTGCGCATGGACGAAAACTTAACACAAGGGATGGCGTGAATGCACGGCGGGGTGGCGAGGTGTTATGCGAGAGAGCGAAGGTGCTCCAACAGCCGTCCGACGCATCTACGGAGTATAGGGCGAGGAAGGGCGCCATTTAACACGTGATCTGCTCGTTGGGCCTTTTGCGCCAGCGGCATTTGACTATTGATGCGCCGGATGGCTTCAGCTCGGGAAAGACCGTTGCGCTTTTTGAGGCGCACAATCTGTGTTTCTCGGTCTGCGGTGACAACGATGGTGCGAGCGACTCGCTTGTCGGCCCGTGTTTCAAAAAGGAGCGGTACATCGTAGATCACCACGGCTCGAGGATTCTTTCGTGCGGCATGTTTCGTCAGCCTGGCTTGTTCTCGTGCGACACGCGGGTGGATGATTCGTTCAAGCGCGTGCAACTTGGTCCGGTTTCCGAAAACCACGGCTGCCAGAACACGGCGATTGAGGGTGTGGTCGGGGTTGAGGATGGCCGTCCCGAACCTTTTCACAATCTGGCGCCAGGCTGGCTTGCCCGGTTCGACGACCTGTCGCGCGAGCAGATCGGCATCGATCACGACTGCGCCGCCTTGCTTGAACATCCTGGCAACGGTGCTCTTGCCGGTCGCGACGCCGCCTGTGAGGCCAACGAGAATCATGGCGGGCGAGAATAGCATGGGGAGTACAGCTCCACAAGAAAGCCGGATTGACTTCCCGCGCGTCAGCGCGTAAGAGGTTGGCCCATGCATCTTGCCGAGTGGTCGGTTCTCGTCGTAGGGATTTCCTTGTCGGCGTGCGGATGGGTGTGGACCGAGGCTTCTGTGGGGCAAGCCTCCCGCACGATTACGGTCGCGCTAGACGGAACAGGGGACTATGTCTCTCTTCAAGAAGCGGTCGATGCCTCCAGGAAAGGCGACACCATCTTCATCAAGGCCGGCCAATACCGTCAGGATGTGACCATTCACAGCAAAGAGAAGATCAAGTTCGTCGGGGCAGGAGTGGACCGGGTGACGATTCTGGGACGCGATACTGTGGTTGGCGCGCTTCATGTGGGCAAATGGCCCTATGGAGCGGCGGACATTGAAATCAGCGATATGACCGTCCACGATCGGGGAGGGCATGCGGTCGGACTCTTCAACGGGCAAGGGATCGTGCTTCGCCGGATAAAGATCAACGGCATGTTGTTCAGTCAGCAAGTGCTCGATGTGCGGATTGAAGATTGTGACATCGGAGGGAGCGAGACGACCGGCGCTCAGTTCGCCGATTCAGAAGCAGTCCTTATAGGAAATTTTATTCATGATAACGATCATGGTGTTTCGATTGCCGGCAAGTCGCATGTGCGGTTGGAGCGAAATGTGATCACCCGAAGTTTATTTGAAGCTGTGGTTGTCAGTGACCGTGCTCGAGCCGTACTGGTGAGCAATACTTTGGTCATGAATGGCGGCGGTGCGGCGTTTCTGGGGCAATCCCGGAGTGAGGTGAGCGGCAACGTGGTCGGTCTGAATCGGGTAGGTTTCGTGATTGCTCCATCCAGTCAGACAATCACCGCGTTCAATGCGCTCTATAATAGAGAGGGTGATTATCTGCGTGTGGGCGATCCGAACCAACCGGCCCCGGAACTGAAAGCCCAGTCGGATATTACCGGCGACCCACACTTTGTCGATCCAGAACACGACGATTTTCGCCTCCGCCAGGATACGCCGCTTCTCAAGATCGGTCATTTCCCCTACCTCGGTGCTCTTGCACCTGCTGCACCTGCCGTACGGTGAGAGACTAAAAAGTCTCCTGCAATCAATATGATAGGTCACTTCCACAGAGCGATGGCCCCCATGTGCTATGCTACTTGTAGTCGTGAGTCAGAGAGGTGATGGATCTCCGGCGAAAGGATGCCGATCCACTCTCTCAGAGGATAAGGAGGGTGACCGTGGCAAGTTACCGACAGGAGCTGGAAAAGCGTGGAGCTGACGGAATTCCGTCACTCGACGATGTTGAATCAGGTAAGCTGGTCGGTGCTGTTCTTCCGATGTCCGAAAAGGCCCAGATTCAGATGCGCAATAGCATCGAAGTGATCGATTACCTCCTCAATCAAGAGCGGGTGGTCTGGAGCTGACAACCGCACTCGCCGCTTCATCACTCCCTCAAAAAGCCGCCCTCTTGACAGCCCTCTCCCACCTTCGTACGCTCTTCCCCAACATCTTTTCTTCATAAACCAGGAGACAGGGCGATGGCATGCATTCATCTGCCGCAACGGCGTGCTTTATCTCTAATATATCTGCTTATGACACTAACAATGTTCATATTAGTGATGCCTCAGACGGCACGCTCCTCCGATGAGATGCCGAAAGAAGCAGTATTGCCGATAGGTTTGGCTGGCAAGGCGATTCAGGCATCGCTGGATGCCTGCATTAAAGACGGCTATCGGGTGAGCGTGTCGGTCGTCGATCGAGCTGGCGTGCTTCGCGCCATGACCCGAGGCGATGGGGCCGGGCCTCACACAGTCGATAGTAGCAGGAAGAAGGCCTATACTGCGGCTAGTTTCCGCCGTCCAACGACAGAATTGGCTGAACTGATCAACAAGGCGCCACCCCTACAGGGCCTTCGTGAGATAAACGATGAGGTGCTGATGCTCGGCGGCGGACTCCCGATCGAAATCAGCGGTGAAATCGTCGGCGGGATCGGGGTCGGTGGGGCTCCCGGTGCCCATCTTGACGATGCCTGTGCTCAAGCAGGACTGGATGCGATCGGCGCGGTGCCGAAAGTTCCGGCAGGCAAGTGATTAGAGCGTATCCGGCAAGGCACTTCGCTGTTTTGTTTCTCCTGGTGGCCGCGTGCGACTACAATGTGCCGGTGCCAGCTTCTGTCGAATTCTCAGCAGATCAAGTGCGCCTCACGATCACGAGGGTCGCCACTGATCTGTTTCTCTCCCGGCACAATCTTCGAATCAAGTTTGTCGGACCTGGAGGCTGTTCCGCCGAGGACGAACTATTTCCCAATACGGGACACGCGAGCCGGCGGAATCTCTATCAAGCTGGGCCGGGCGTGCTCTACGTAGTGGGCCAGTTCGACGCCCGCGTCATCGATGTGCCGCATTGTACGATTACACTAGCCGAGTTCCGCTCCCTCGATCGTTTCGTGACCTTCCTCGGCAGCTTCGATGAGGACGAGCAAAAGCACTGGACTTATTTCCCTGCCAGCCACCGCGCAGAAATCCCCTTCGAGAAGCGGTGAGTCTTTCAAGCTTACCGGACAAACGACCCTGTTACTCCAGACTCCGGTCTTTGAAGGTGAGCTCAGAAACAGCGGACTTGTCCAACTCGCCTTTGTCGAGTGCGACCAGTCGCAGATATTGATCGTAGGTCGCTTGAGTCAACGGGACGGTGAGATCGACGGTCTTTGCTAACATGAGGGCGATACCTGAATCCTTGGCTGCATGGGCAGCCGAGAAGTAGCAGTCATGGGTACGGTTCTGCATATCCTCGCCGTCCGTCTCAAGTACGCGCGATGCAGCTCCTGTTTGGGCGAAAATCTCCCGCAACATCGTGAGATCAATACCGAGCGCTGCTCCAAGCCCAAGCCCTTCAGCCAGCGCCGCGGTATTGCAGTTCATGACCATGTTGACGAGAGCTTTGACCTTCGCAGCCTTTCCTGCCGGTCCGATATAGCGGAGGTGTGCGCTCAATTTTTCTAAGAGAGGCTTCGCCGATTCGAACGTGTCCGGTTGCCCACCGCACATGAGATAAAGCGTGCCTTGGCGCGCCTGCGTGATACTGCCGGCCATGCAGGCTTCGAGGCTTCGACCGCCGTGCTGAGCTATGAGAGCTTCGACTTCGACATGCACAGTCGGAGAGAGAGTGGCGCAGTTCACAAAGAGCCGGTTTTTGGCATGGCGGAGAAGACTTTCCGTGCTCGAGGGAGAAAAGATCCGGTGCATTGCAGCGTCGTCGGGCACAACCGTGAAAACGATCCCCGCGACTCCTGCAACGCGGGCCGGGTTTTCTACGGCTTCACATCCTAGTTCGGTTGCAAGGTTGGTAGCTGTGGTACGGTCTCTATCATAAACCGCTACGATTGTCTCCTGTTGATCTCGCAAACGGCGAGCCATGTTGGCCCCCATCCGTCCGACTCCCACAAAGCCGATCCTCGATTCAGACGCTGCTATCACGCTTGTCCCTCCCTTCGTGTTAGCATGCGTTGGACTGCGTGATTGTAGCATACTCATAGACTGCGTGACGGCGAACACAACCGAGAAAAGCGCGACAAGAAGTTCAAAGTTCCAAAAACTGCCATATCCAGGGATCGAACCGTCATCTGTCTCGCTCGCCCCTCATGTCTCACACGTGACGAGGTTCATGCATGCATCAACCTATTATCGGATTTCATTTGGACGAACATGGCGATTGGGTGGCTGATCTACAATGCGGCCACGGTCAGCATGTACGTCATCAGCCACCGATGACGAATCGGCCATGGGTACTGAAAGAAGAGGGCCGGACGCAGCATCTCGGAGAGACCCTGAACTGTAAGAAGTGCGATGAGGGGAGCGGTTGACCTACTCAATGGTGAAGACGTTCGAGGAAGGTTCTGCTTTCATGTCGAGACCTGATCCTGGCCAGGGATGTAACCGGGAACCAGTATATCCGTAGCCACCAGTGACGGGATCGCCGCCCAGCAGGAGCGGTGTATCGAGATCAAGGATATCGAAGCCACCAAGTCCTAGGACCAGGCTAAAAGAACAGCCCATCGCGATGCGTGTTTCGACCATCCCGCCGATCATCAGTTTAAGGCCTGACGCTTTAGTGAAGGATGTGATCCGCACGGCTTCGGTCACGCCGGTCTTCATGATCTTGATGTTGATGTAGTCCGCCGCGCCTCGGGCGACGACCGCTTGCGCATCGGTTAGTGAACGGACCGATTCGTCTGCCGCAACGGGAATGCCGGTTTCTTGACGGATCGCGGCCATGCTGTCGAGATCGTTCTGCACGACCGGCTGCTCGAGCAGAACCATCGCCCCGCCAAATCTCTTTACCCCCCGTGCAAAGGTCAGGCAGTCTTGGTACGAAAAGCCCTGATTCCCATCGCCGATGAACGAAATACCGGGAAGTGCACGATGTACGGCTTCGAGACGCCGAATGTCGTTCTCGACATCTTTGCCGACTTTCATTTTGAAGAGGCGGAACCCTTTGGCATACCATCCGCGCGCGAGCTCGACGGTCTTGCCGAGGTCGGTAATAGGGATCGTGATGTCGGTTTCACGCACACGCACATCAGAACCGCCCCAAAGTCGCCACATCGGGATATCCAATGTGCGGCAGTGAGCATCGATGATAGCGGTTTCAAGCCCGCAACGCGCAGCGGGATGAGCGGGGGCCTGCTCACAGAGCCATAGTCCGATCTGCCGGTAGTCTGCGGCTGAGCGGCCAAGAACTGCTTTGGCGAGCTGGTAGAGGACTGCAACGCAGCTCTCGCGAGTTTCTCCTCCGACCTCAGGAAATGGCGCCGCTTCGCCATACCCCTGCTGGCCGTTTGACAGGGTCACTCGCAGGAAGACATTTTCTGCAATCGTTCGTGCACCGGTGGCGACGACGAAAGGGTCGGTGATGGGAATGTCGGCGGGCCAGCATTCAACTCTTGTGATCGCGGATGGGAGAAGGCCTACCACTGTGAGTACACAGCCTGTGTGCTACGATCTTGCGACTTGGTGGAGTTCCAGGCACCCATACTTCAGCGATCCGCTAGCGCCGACCATGGGGTGGCACAATGGATTGAGTCCGTGGCGTTGCCAGCCTGCTGTCCCAATCTGTTTTGCGCGAGATTAAAGGCTGTTGTCTCAGCGAGTAGTCTGATTTGGAAATTTTTCCGAGAGTGTACCCCAGCCTGTAGAGCCTTGCCAAGGAGTGGTGTCAATACACTGACAAGTACAGGTTAGAGCAGGTGAGGAGAAACAGGATTGCGCTCTCAGAGGGAATGGCACTGTACGTCAGTGGCATTAAAATCGAGCGCCGAAAGTCAGTCCGGGCATCACGTTGGCGTCCGTCCTTCTCCCTGTATCGACATCGGTGAAGTTGAGCAGGAAAGTTGAGATAAGACTTACCTGGTTGTTCAGAGCATAGTCCAGGCCCACACCGATCGGGATCAGGAACGAAGTATCGGACGAGTGATGGTCCGCATGCAGAACGCCGAGCCCTCCTTGGAGGTTCAGCTTCAATCGCGGATCGAGTCCATGTAGATCGAGCCAATACTTCCCCTGTCCCGAAACACCGATCTGGAATAAATCTCCCGTCACGGCCAATTGCGCGAGCGGGCCTACCGAAAGTTGGCGACTCAAAAAATAGTCGGCGTGAAGATTGGTGGCGAACGCAGTTCCGTCCGGCGTGTAGCCTAAGAATCCAATGGCAACGCCACCGGACCAGGCACCGGTTTGTGGTTCTGCTGCTTCGGAGCCCCCAACGTGGGCCACACTTACGAGGCCCATTAGTCCGACCGCGCACACGAATCCCCCCACATATTTCGTTAGACGGTTCATGTTCCAACTCCTTGGGACAGTATGTTTACTCGTGTCTTGCCAAGATCGCATCACTTCTCGCTTTGTCAAACCTATCAAACCGTTTTTACCTGTCAACATACGACTAGGTCACTCTCTTTCATCAAACAATGTTCGATAAAGAGTATAACGAGACGGGCGGATGTACCTCTGCCTGACATTCTCGGCTCCTTGTCCAGATTTGCCTCAATAGTTATCAGACTTGCTCAGCAGTAAATCCGATCGTGTTCTTACTGAACCGACTCTGATTGCAGATCTTTGTCTGGAGTGCTTGTCGATTTCTGAGCGATGCAGAGCGCCATCCCGTTGGCAAAACGGCTCTGCTGCATTCTGCTCCCAAGGGGAGTTCGAACTGCCTGCTTTTAATGCAGCGTTTCCCGCCGGCGTGATCCTCAATAAGATGTATAGACCAAGAAGGCGGTCCCTTGGATACGCGTATAAACCGTCGCGCTCTGCGTATAATCGGCCATCAATTTCAGCAACCAGCTTTTCGAGAGATGATTGGTATAGGCAGCGTGGGCGTCGCCTCCAATACGAAAAGCCGATGCCCGAGTCGATTCGTCGGGTACTGAGCCGCCGGGTCTGCGGCAAACAGGAATTCGTCATTTTCTCCGGGGTGTTGGTGGTCATCAGCGGTAGGATCTGATTTATGAACTTACCCATACCGATCGTTCTTCCAGGGGAACGCACTATTTGAGTAGCCTCGCACTTCCCAGAATCCCTTTTCGTCCTTCTCCGAGAAGGTAATCTCCTTCACCCACTTGGCGCCCTTCCAGGCATAGCGTTTCGGGATAATCATTCGGACCGGTCCTCCGTGTTCCTTGGAGAGGAGCCTTCCGTTCCATTTGTACGCCAAGAGTACGTCCCGATCGTCGCAGGCATCCAGCGGCAAATTGGTGGTGTAATCGTCGAACGATTTAAAGAGGACGAATTTCGCCGAAGACAGCGGTTTCACAACGGACAGAATGTGTTTGAAACTGACACCCTCCCATTCGTTGTCGAACCGGCTCCAGCTTGTGACACAGTGGAAGTCCGAAATATCTTTGAACTGAGGTTGAGCGAGAAACTCTTCCCAGGTCAACGTAATGGGAAACGCCACGGACCCGCCGATGGTCAGTTTCCACTCCGAGAGTGGAATGTCGGGTGTCTGACCGAGATCAAGCACAGGCCAGGTCTCGACCAGATGCTGTCCAGGCGGCAGACGCGCATCTCCTTCGTAAAACACTTCCCGTTCTTCACCGCCACGCCGGGCCTTGGCCCACTGCTCTTTTGTTTTGGTCAAGCGAGTATTGTCGTCCATCGTGGCGGTCCCCTCGTACAGAGTAGGACAGGAGATGGAGATCTTACAAGCAGGAAAAGCAGGGCTATGAAGGAGGTTGTTGTTTAAGAAGCCTGTCGATCACAGCTTGAAACTCAGTAATCGGTTTAGCGCCAACTAAGGGGCGGCCGTTGATGAAAAAAGTCGGTGTGCTGGTTACACCGAGCTTGAAACCATCGTGCAGATCTTTGGATACTTCCTCACGATAGCGTTCTGTCTTCAGGCATGTGGCAAAGGCCTCATGTCTGAGTCCGATCTCATTGGCAAGCTCGATGAAGTTCCACCCTGTCCCTGGTGCTTGGTGCTCAAACAGGATGTCATGGTATTCCCAAAACTTTCCTTGGTCTCCTGCGCACTGGGCGGCCTCAGCCGCTTGTGACGCATGAGGGTGATTGGGACCAGGATAGTCTCGATAGACGATTCGAAGCTTCTCACCATAGAGACGGCGAAGTTCCTTCAATACCACTACGCTCTTTTGACAGTACGGGCATTGGAAATCTGAAAACTCCACGATGGTGATCGGTGCGTTGGCTGGTCCCACCGATGGGTCGTCATCGGTACTGACTGAAAGAATAGGAGGTTCTGGTACAGGAAGATCGATATGGATGTTCGTTTGACGACGAAGGGCGACCAGCAGTGCCTGGCGGAGTCTTGCCTGCTCCTGAAGATCGCGCGGCGCCTCAAACTCCACGCCGTCTCGTGCCTTACCTCGGCTTAATTGTTTAACGGGAGCGGGGAGGTTCGCGAGCCGGGCGATCGTTTCCGATTGGGACGCATCCGCTAACAGTTGCGAGACGGTGACGCCCTTTCTTGATGCTTCGGTCTTGAGTAGTTCTTCATCGATCAGTTGCTGGAGTGCTTGGTGTAGAAGTTGGCTGCGTTGTTGGTCTACTTGGTAAAGGGAAAGGGCCACGGCCTGCTCAACCTCTCGCAAGGTGATTGAGCCCGTTCCTACAGTTGCGACAACTGGACTCACGGACGTGACTGGCTCGGGCACATGCCCTAGGAATAGCCAATGGGTACTGATGAGACCGGCAAAAAGGATGAGGAAGCCAAGTGCGATCAAGATTCCAGAGGTTGGTATCCTTGTCATGCGATAGAGGGCGTTGGGATCATTTGACCGGGGTACCTCTAAGAACGATAGCTAGGCCGCCCTCGAAAATCCAGGATTTCTTGATAATCCACGCCTGACTCGCACACCCACATTGTTCGTCAGGAGCAACAACTCCGTCGAATCACGTGCGACATTCTGCCCTCCTAAAGGAGTACCTCCGCAGAGGGCAAGTCCCCCCATCATCGGTATAGGCAGAAGGCACGTTCAATACTAGGCTCTGCCACATTAGCCGCTGGGGAAGTATGGCCACAGAGGGGATACGGCCGCAGAGACTGAAACAGCTACGACAGGAACCAATGAGCCATTGTGTCGGCAATTCAGATAGGGACGGTAATCGGCATAGGTTGCGACAGGAAGTCTAACCAGGGATACACGTATGACATGGTTTAACCACTTCTACAGTTCTTCGGTGGCAGTGCCGCTGTCGCTTGTTGTTCTTGCTGCCATCAGCCTCCTGAGCTGGAAGAAACGAGGGCATCAGATCATCTTGGCGCTGACCCTGTTCTTGTATGCACGGTACCTCTTGTGGAGAGGCCTCTATACGCTTAACACCGACGACTGGGCGAGTCTCCTGGCGAGTTGGACCGTCTATACGGCAGAAGCGTATGCCTTTGTGCAGATTGTGTTGTTTGCCTACCACGCTTGGTCGCCGCTCGAACGCCAACCAGTGCCATTGCGCGGCTATCCGATCATCGATATATTCGTCACGGTTGTCGATGAGCCTCTAAGCATTCTTCGGCGCACGCTGATCGGCTGTCTTCACCAGGACTATCCCCAAGAACGCTACCGGGTGCATGTGCTTGACGATGGTCAGCGGGACGAAATCAGGTCATTAGCCGGGTCGTTGAACTGTGGATACATCCGCCGGACGGATCGACAACATGCGAAAGCTGGAAATCTGAATCATGCCCTACAGAAGACCTCGGGAGAAATCATTGCGATCTTCGACGTCGATCATGTTCCCACCAGCGGTTTCTTGAAGGAGACGTTGGGATTTTTTCAGGATGAGCAAGTTGCATTTGTTCAGACGCCCCATCATTTCTACAACCCAGACGTGTTTCAGAGAAATCTTCAACTCGAGGGATCGCTCAAGAACGAGCAATCGCTGTTCTATCGTGTGCTTCAAGCCGGACGTGATCGGCATAATAGCGCGTTTTTTGCGGGAAGCTGCGGCTTGTTCCGTCGTAGTGTATTAGTCGAAATCGGGGGATTCCGCACCGAGACCGTGACCGAAGACATTCACACGAGTATGGTGATTCATGCGAAAGGTTATAGGTCATGCTACCTTAACAAGGTACTGGCCGCCGGACTCATGCCGGAAACCTTCGAGAGTTCCATGAAGCAACGGATACGGTGGGCGATGGGTCATGTGCAAATATTCTTTCAGACGAATCCATTCACAACGCGTGGCCTCACTATGGCTCAACGATTCGGATACTTTGCATCCATTTTCTATTTTCTCCATGGAATTCCTCGTGTCGTCTGTCTCCTAGCCCCGCTCTTCGCCCTGCTGTTAGGGATCATTCCTGTCACGGCTGATGTTCCGTCGCTCGTCAACTTTTTCGGATCCTATTATCTGGCGACGCTCGTGATGCTGAGAACCGTCAGCCGGGGCACGCGCAATGCGTTCTGGTCCGATATTTATGAAACGGCGGGCGGTATCGCTCTGAGTTGGGCCACGCTCAAGACCGCGCTCAGGCCCGGGAAGAAACGGCCGTTTGTCATCACTCCAAAAGGCGTGGGACAAGGACGGCGCGGGTTCTCACGGTTCTCATACATCCTGCCTCATCTTGTGATTATGGGGCTGCTCATAGCGGGACTGGTGACGGGGATCCGTCTCTGGATGGCGAATGTTTCTCTCCCAGGATTGGAGGTCAGCCTCTTCTGGGGGGCGGTCAATCTGATCCTGGTGGGCGTGGTGATTCTGGCTGCCGCAGAACTGCCGGAGTGGCGAAGAACGTTCCGTATCAAGCGCCGACTGCTCTGTCAATTGGTGAGAGGAAAGGAACGATTCAATGGCATCGTGAAAGATATTAATGAGACCGGCGCACTCATTCGGGTGAACAAGCAATTCTTGAAAGGAGTCGGGTCAATTCTATGCAGCGTCAAGAATCAGGTGGGCGACCGGCTTACCGTCAAAGGCCGAATTTGTCGCCAGGAGGAAGTTTCATCCAACGCGGTCGAGATCGGGCTGAAATTTATCGATGTTGACGAGAAGACCGTCGATTCATTGATCGCCGCCACGTTTTCCGATCTCCGTGCCTGGAATCAGTCCGAAGTCGAACCGGGAATATTCCAGAGCTTATGGTCTCTCCTACGTGTGTTCAGAAAAGTCATCAAGCCAGCGAGAAAGTCACATCGGAGTGACCTTCGTCTCCTCTATCGGCAGAGCTGTCTCCTGGTGTTGCCGGATCGTACTCTGGAAGGCACAGTTGAGCAGATTTCAGCGACCGGTCTTTCCGTGAACATTCCCGGAGCGGTCGAACTTGTCGGCGAGAATGGGACCTTGTGTGTGGAATCCTTCGTCTTGAAGGTCCGTCGAAGATGGGCAATGCAATGTGAGAGAACCGTGCTGGCCGGTTTTACAATCGAACAGGTGGAAAAGGGAGCAGACCGATGGCGAGAACTCACGTCTCTTGCGGCCTAACAATGTGTGTGGCCCTGTTATGGCCCGGTGTCGTCGTGGCAGGCGATGTATTTACAGGCTATCAAATCGACCATCAGGGCCAGTATTACACGTATTTGGGTGTACGGACACCGATCACATCGGGAGAGTCGAATCTCCAACCGTTCATTCAAGTCCTGGGAGCCGGTCTCGGCTACACGTTTAAGGATAACGGAGCGAAGCGTGATGCCGAGGTCCAGTTTGCATCACCCTCTTTAGGGCTCAAATATATTCATGGACCTTGGAGCTTCATTGGGTTTGCCGGTCCTCAGTTTCGGTGGAAGCAAGAGGATCGCTCAACTGGGGGTAGGACAAACGAAAATGACGTCGGCGTGTACCTTCAAGGAGAGGCCTTCCACTGGCATGAGAGGGGAACGTTTCATGGCATCGTGTCATACACGGATTTAGACAACTTTGTCTGGAGCCGTCTCAGAGCCACCAGACTGGTCCACAAGAGCGAACAGAGCTGCTGTTCCACGTATCTTGGTTGGGACCTTGCAGGTATGGGCAGCAAGGATTTCTACGCGGTTCAAACCGGCCCGCTGGTTCAGGTGCCGATCGACCGTTTTTACTTCACTGTGAAAGGCGGCTATCAGTACACGCAAATATTTCACAACGGAGTGTACGGGGGTGTTGAGTTGTATTTCCCCTTCTAGCAGGGCGCGGAACCTGTAACGGACGACAGTAGTTGATAAGAGTCTTTGTGTACGATTCATTGCAGGAGGCTTGGACATGTCGAACTGGGATAAGATGTTGATCGGGACGAGCCGGTGCTTTCTTCAGGTAACGGGGATGGTCCCGCTTTTAAGCATGTCCAAATCGACGGTGTTGATTTCCGGAGAGACGGGAACAGGCAAAGAACTCTTTGCGCGAGCCATCCATTATTCAAGCGAGCGGGGGGGAAAGCCGTTCGTGCCGGTCAATTGCGCGGCGTTGCCGGACCACTTGATCGAAAATGAACTGTTTGGTCACACGAAGGGAGCTTTCACAGGAGCGCTTCTTGAGAAGCAAGGCCTCTTTCATGAAGCCGATGGCGGGACGTTGTTTCTCGACGAGATCAATTCTCTCAGCATGGGGGCCCAGAGCAAGCTGCTGCGCGTATTGCAAGATCAGGAATTCAGGCCTCTCGGCTCGACCAAGAGTCGATCGGTCGACGTGAAGATTGTCGCCGCGACCAATACGGACTTGCGCTATCTGGTTGAAACTCGCCAATTTCGTGAGGACTTGTTCTACCGTCTCAATGTCTTATCAGTTTCGTTGCCTCCCTTGCGCGATAGGAAAGAGGACATTCTGCTGCTGGCCGGTCATTTTCTCAAGGTTTACACGAAGGAGTTCCGCAGTGGCGCTATCACGATCGGGCATTCAGCCAAGGCGAAGCTGATGGACTATGCCTGGCCCGGCAACGTAAGAGAATTGCAAAGTGTTATTCAGCGTTCGGTCGCGATGGCATCAGGAGAGGTGCTCGAAGCCAAGGATCTCGATCTGCCGGAAAGTGAGAGGTCGGAGCTTGCAGGGCCCACCATGACGCTCGTCTCGCGGGGAGCGATATCCGACGACGCTAGTTTCCAGGGCATGAAGATGAAAGTGATCGAGGAATTCGAGCGGGCTTATCTCTGCGGCCTGCTCTCCATGCATCACGGAAATATTTCCCGGGCGGCTCGTGCGGCCAAGAAGGAGCGACGGGCATTCCAGCGCCTACTGCGGAAACATGGGCTGGATCGAAGGGTATTTTCTGCGGCATAGGTCGCAGTATTCCTGAGGCTCGACAGCCGCAGCAGAGAAAGGCATGGAGGTCCGTGTTCAATGCTTGCACGTATTTGCGAGTGAGGCACACTCGGTATTGAACTTGCTGTTTCTGCCGGTCATGGACAGGCCGGGTGTCTCAGAAGTCAACAATGTGGTGGCGTGGCTGATTCTCGGCTACCTCTGCTCCCATCCGGAGGCAAAGGATACTGCAGAGGGTATCCGAAAATGGTGGCTGCGTGGTGAGGGGATTGATGCCGAGACGGACGTGGTTCTTGGCTCCCTGACGTACTTGGTGAAGCAAGGATGGCTGACGGCAACTGGAGGGTCTACAGGCACGATCTTGTATGGACTGAACAGGAACCGCCAGCGGGCGCTAAGGGGATTTCTCCTGAGCGAGTCGAGTTTCCACTAAAGGCCCATGGGAAAACCATGTCGGTGCAGGGAAGAGTGCGAGATGGGGAGGGTTCGAGGTTTTGGAACTTCGACCGCCGAACGTAGAAGTTCGGATCGTCTATCTCGCGCTTCATGCATCAGGGTCGTTTACGGGCACGAGACAAGATCACTTGATCCGGATGCAGAGGCCCTATTCTTGCCGTTCTCAAGAGCCTGGCGTGCCCGGCGAAGATTGTCCGCGGCTCTTTCATAGAATTGAGGATTCAGCTCGATGGCTTTCTCAAAGCAGCCAGCAGCCCGCTTGGGATCCCCCATGTTGAGTAGCGCGACCCCCAGGTTGTTATAGGCGCGAGGCTCGTCAGTCGCCTTCTTGAAGGAGTCGAGCGCGTCAGTATACCGCCGACGTTTCGCATAGGCGATTCCTAGATTGTTATACAGCTTCGGTGAGGAAGAACCGGCAGCCACTGCCTGCTCATAGGACTGGATCGCGGCCTCATGATCCCCGCTCAGGGCATAGGCGAGGCCTAGATTGTTCAAGACGCCAGGCTCGCGCGGTCGGATTGCCAGGGCTGCTTTATAGGATGTGATGGCCTCGGTGTGACGTTTCTCCTGGTCGTAAGCGAGTCCCAGCAAATTGTAGGCCAGCCAGTTGGAGGGATCGAGCGCGACGGCCTTGGTGAGCGCCTCTTCTGCTTCACGTAGTTTGCCTTGCAGCAGATAGACATGCCCGATTCCTTGGTGCGCCGGGGCTGAGTTGGGCTCCCTGGTCCGCAGATCCTGAAACTGGGTCAACGCGGGCTCGAACATTCCTTGTTGCAGGAAAACCTGTCCCAGCTTGAGGCGTACTGAGTTACGGGCAGGATCGGCTTTCAGTCCTTTGCTGTAGTGGACGCTCGCCAAAGGAAAGTTGCGCCGCTGCGCATTCATATCTCCGGTTCGTTCATGCTCTTCTGCGGTCATCTCAGGTGTTGATGAAGCAGGCTCCTCAAAGCTTGCCTGTTCTCCCTTCTGGCGCTCCATCACTTTTTGATATTCCGACATATCGAACGACGGAGAAGTGGAGTCCTTCGAGCCTGCACACCCGGTTAGCATGGCTCCACCGACCAGAAGACCGACAATTAGTCCTTGTGTGACAACCAGCTGGGTCGGCATACGTTTCCTCATGCATGAACGGATGGTTTCTGATTCCTGTAGTTCATACATACGTGAACGTTGCAGGATGGTCAAAACAAAATAGAATTCTATCTCTTTCCAGCCAGTTTTTACGAAAACCTCTCATCGTTTCTTGCTGTTGCTCCACTGAGGTGGCCAAGCCGCAGGTCCATTTTTAGGAGCGCGGCTCCAATGCCGCACCGCAAGGCACAGCCGTTGTTAACTCGCTGAAATTGTAGGGCTCGGCCTCGCTTTCCTACGGCGCGGGGTTTGCGTATGTATGAAAGCGTAGACGGCATGAGCGTGAACATGGAACAGAGAGGCGAATCCGTGGCCGACGAGAAGCATGACGCAAGGCAAGATGCGGCGGGAACGGCAACTGCCGAGACGCGAGTCGAGCCGGAACTCTCGATCGTCATGCCTTGCCTGAATGAGGCAGAAACCATCGGGACCTGCATTCAAAAGGCGCAAGCCTTTTTGCACCAATATCAGGTCGTCGGCGAAATCGTAGTGGCCGATAACGGAAGCACCGACGGGTCGCAAGAAATCGCGACGCTCATGGGAGCGCGCGTAGTGCCTGTGGAAGCCAAGGGGTACGGCAATGCTTTGATGGGCGGGATTACGGCTGCGCGCGGCCGGTACATCATCATGGGCGATGCTGATGATAGCTACGACTTTCTCGATTTGAGCCGCTTCGTCGACAAACTCCGGAAAGGCCACGACCTGGTAATGGGATGTCGATTGCCGTGGGGCGGTGGAACGGTCAAGCCAGGCGCCATGCCGTTTCTTCACCGATGGTGGGGAAACCCGATGTTTACAATCATGGCGCGCCGGTGGTTCGGTGCGCCGATCAACGACGTGTATTGCGGGCTGCGAGGGTTTTCCAAGGCGTTGTTTCTACGATTGAACCTTCGGTGCACCGGCATGGAGTTCGCCACGGAGATGATTATCAAGTCGAGCTTGTATCAGGAGAAGATTGCGGAAGTGCCGATCACTCTTCACCCTGACGGTCGGACCGCCCACCCACCGCATCTCAAAACCTATCGGGATGGATGGCGCACGCTCCGTTTCTTCCTCATGTACTGTCCGCGATGGTTGTTCGTCATTCCGGGCGCGGTTCTGATACTACTGGGCATAATCGGGTACGCTGTCGCCATGCCTGGTCTGACCGTTCAAGGGGTGACGTTTGACGCACACACGCTGCTGTTTGCCAGTCTGGCCATCCTCTGCGGCTACCAATCGGTTCTCTTTGCAATCTTCTCGAAGACCTTTGCTATCAGCGAAGGTCTCATGCCGGAAGATCCCAGGCTTACGCGGTTTTTCAAGATCATGTATTTGGAACGCGGACTCTTGTTATCGGGAATGGGGCTCTTAGTCGGACTGGGTCTCCTTGTTGCGGCGATTCACCAATGGCAACTGACGGGGTTTGGTCAACTCGACTACGCCAAAACCATGCGATTTGTCGTGCCTGGGGCAACGCTCACGGCGCTCAGCTTTCAAACGATCCTCTCCAGCTTTTTCGTGAGTATCTTGGGAATGCGGCGACGATGACCCTCCTTGAACACCTTCACGGAGGCTACATCCAGCAGAAACGCCTGGATGGTCTTGTTCGTCATCTCATAGACGTCATGCCTAAGAATGCGTCCGTGTTGGATGTGGGTTGCGGGGACGGTCGTTTGGCTGCACTTCTTCGCGAGAAACGCCCCGACCTTGTCGTGGAAGGAATCGAAGTGCTGAGGCGAGACAAGACGTGGATTCCGGTTCGGCAGTTCGACGGGCAGACCATTCCATACAAATCGGCCAGCCTTGACGTCGTGATGTTCATCGATGTCCTGCATCACGTCGACGATCCGATGTCGCTCTTGCGGGAGGCAGCTCGTGTAGCCAGAAAAAGCGTCGTGATCAAAGATCATCTCAACGATGGGTGGTTCGCCGAATCGACGCTTCGCTTTATGGATCGAATCGGAAATGCTCGATATGGAGTTGCCCTACCTGGCAACTATTGGCGACTGAACCAATGGGAAAGGGCCTTTCGAGCGTTGGCCTTGACACCTGTGGAGTGGCGAGAGGAGTTGGGATTGTACCCCAAGATTCTCGACCTCTGGTTTGGTCGGACCCTCCATTTTGTTGCCAAGCTGGAGGCAGCGTAAAGGCATGGCTACGCCAACGAGTTTTGCAACGATGTCATCGGAATCCGTCCCAGACGCGACAGCGTGGGAGGCGGCATACAGCCGTTTCGAGACGTCAGGGCAGGAGATCAGAAAGTTCATTCGCCGTCTCAGAAGAATGGGCGCGATGTCCTGGGACAGAAACCAGGCGGTTGTGGAATTGTTTTGCGGAAGGGGAAATGGGCTCGTCGCACTTGGCAGGCTGGGTTTTTCCCAGGTAGAGGGAGTTGACCTGTCCCCATCCCTTTTATCGCAGTACAACGGGTCCGCACGCTGCTATGTCGCAGACTGCCGATCCTTGCCATTTACGGATGATTCGAAAGACGTAATTGTCATTCAAGGAGGTTTGCACCATCTTCAAACTTTGCCGGAAGACTTCGATCTGTGCCTGAGTGAAATACATCGGGTGCTGAGAACAGGCGGAAAGGTGCTGATTGTCGAGCCGTGGCTCACGCCGTTCTTGTCCTTCGTTCACTGGGTGTGCGGACGCAAGGTAGCCAGGCGTCTGTTCTCGAAGATCGACTCCCTAGCGACGATGATTGAGCATGAGCATACAACGTATCACCAATGGCTGAGGCAGCCTGCATGTGTGTTGAGAACGCTCCAAAGATACTTTGTCCCAGAGCACAGCGTCTGTCGATGGGGCAAACTGATGTTCGTCGGCCAGAAGCGCATCCGGACAGTCTGATCCATTCTTCATTGAACTGCTGGAGTTCTTCATGATCACAAAGACAGTAATCGGATTCGGGTCTGCAAGGCGGTACAGATCCATGATGACGGGTTTGTCTATCATTGCGCGACATGAAGAGACGCTGAGGCGCATAGCCATCCTGGCCGTGCTGTATCTCATCCCTGCGATGTGGATACTCCAGCCCGTCATCTTCGACCCGGATATCTGGTGGCATCTGCAGACAGGTAAGTGGATCCTGGAGCACGGCACTCTTCCGGTGACAGACCCTTTCTCAGCGTACGGCGAAGGCAAACCATGGGTCGCCTACAGTTGGCTATTCGAGATAAGCATGTATGGTCTCGTCCAACTCTGTGGAGAGCGGGGAATTCTGCTCTATACCTTGGTTGGGATCTGGCTGACGATGCTGGTCTTGCATCGGATCATCGGAACTCGATGTTCCAATTTCGTGTGTGTCAGTGGCTTATTGGCTGTCAGCGTCGTTGCCTTGTCAAAATTGTTCACGCCGCGCCCGTGGTTGCTGACGATTCTCTTTTTTGCGATCACGTTGGAAGTCGTGTTGTCGCTGCGGGAAGGCAAGCGTTCCCGATGGTTCTGGCTGCTTCCCGTTGCCTATGCGGTCTGGGCCAATATTCATATCCAGTTCGTTTATGGGTTAGGTTTGCTTGGTTTGGCCTGTGTGGTTCCGCTGGTGGATCGCTATGTGCCATTATTCAAAGACTCTCCTCCCGTGATGGGATGGGGATCCCCACAATGGAAGAAACTGATCGTCCTGACTGCCTTGTGTGCACTCGCCACGCTCGTCACGCCGTACCATGTGCGCCTGTACTCTATTGTGGTCGAGCTTTCGGCCCAAACCGGTATGTGGGAATACGCTACGGAGATGCAAGCGCCGACATTTCGTACTGCAGCTGATTGGGCCATGCTGGGGATGTTTTCCTTCGCCTTGGTTTGGTTTGGGTGGAGGAGATCCAGATCGTCATTTGGAGTGTTGTTGATGTGTATCGCTGCGGCTTCCGCGTTTCGCGGTCAGCGAGATATCTGGTTTCTGGTGCTGGCTTCCCTCGCTGTTCTTGTGTCGCAACAGATGCGTGAATCTTGTGAACGTTCATCTATTGTGCCTCATGGAGGGTTTGTGCCGGTCACCCTTGTCGTCGCTGCCGGTGTCATGTGCATTCTGGGGTATCGAGGGTTTTCAGAAGCTAAGATTCACGAGAATACGGCGAAAATCTATCCCATCGAGGCAGCAGCTTTCGTCGAGCAACAGGGGTACACAGGTCCGCTCTATAACCATTTTGATTGGGGTGGCTATTTGATCTGGCGTCTTCCACATCTCAAGGTTTCTATGGATGGACGAGCTAACATCCATGGGGATGACCGAATCAAACGTTCAATTGCGACATGGACTGGCGGTTCTCACTGGAGTGGAGATCTGGAGTTGGACGGGGCCGGCGTGGTCATAGCCCAGAAGGACATGGCCTTGTCTTCGCTGCTTCGTCTCGACCCTCGATTTCAAAAGACCTATCAGGATGAGACTGCCGTGGTATTCATGCGGGCTCCCGGAAAGGCAAGCCAACCCGATCTTCCTGCGTCGGGAAGTCCCTTGCCTCCACTGACGACCACAACCATAGCGTCTGCACAGTAATAATTTGCACCTGCTCCTTTCAGGCACTGTTCTCACGTTCCCGCCGAGCCTGTTCTCCTCTCCTTTCTCTCGCATGAGTTCACACACACACACTTAGGCACCTAGAAGAAACGGTTCATTGACATCTTGGGATAGAAGTGCGGTTGCGTCGCCGCAGTTTTAGAGGAGGGCATGAGGTCTTGTCTGAGGTGCGCATGCCGCATCCAAGGGACCCTAGCATTGGAGTGATCCAGATTAACAATTGGTTAGGAAAATCTCGACACTGGTCGCTGCTTTGCAGTGTCTTGGGAACAATGCGTACAGGACCGTCAGCCGTGACAACCCGGGTGAAGGAGGTGAGGGAATTCCCGATTGGTGTAGTCGGTCACGGACTGAGAGCGGAATACGCCGAATCTGCGAGATGTTTTGAGAGACTTAACCATTCACATTACACAATAGAAAGGTAACTGCCATGTTGAACATCATTCGTCAGTTTCTGAAGCAAGAAGAAGGTGCCTCGGCTGCTGAATACGCTCTGTTGGTGGGCTTGATCACGGTGGCCATGGCTGTGACCGTGATTGCTTTTGGCAACGCCATTAGTGGCGCAATTGTCGCTGCAACAAACGCGATCGGGAGCTAAGGCCGGACAAGACCTAGCTTTAGCAGGGAAGTGGTTGGCCTGACTCACAGTCAGGTCAACCGGACCCTGCCTTACATTCCTCGACCAATGACGAGTGCGAGGCCGATGGCGAAAAGATACCGGAAATGGTGATGCAATTATACATGCCATGCAAGTCACCACTGTGGATTCGGCACTGATGTATTGGGAGTTCTTCGGAGAGGAGCAATGATGGACCAGACGATATTCGTCGTGTTGATGGGTGTCCTTATAAGCGCGACGTACACCGATCTTCGTTCGTCGAGAATTCCCAATTGGTTGACCGTTTCCGCCGTGGGCTTTGCACTCGTCGCACATGCCTGGCTGGCTGGCCTTCCAGGGGCGCTATTCAGCCTGGCGGGCCTAGGCGCAGGCTTGGGACTATTCTTAATCCTCTATGTAACAGGAAGCATCGGAGCGGGAGATGTGAAGTTGATGGCAGCCGTCGGAGCCTTGGTCGGGCCATACGGCGCACTCGTATCCGGATTACTTGCCATGATAGTCGGAGGCCTCTATGCCCTCGTCGCCCTGTGCTACCAGTGGGGATTTGTCACCACCGGTCGAAAGCTCGCCTCTGCCACTCGAGGAGCCCTTCTGATGGAAGAAAAGGTTTGGACTCAGGAATTAGCGCTTCCGTTCCGCCTGCGGTACGGACTGGCGATTGCGGGCGGTACCCTACTTTTTGAACTTGGATTCCATCCCTTTGAGGGATAGGCGTTTGCCGGAACCCAGCTAGACTAGGGCACACTGGATTGAGACAGATATGAGGCAATCAGTGATGAGACAGTTCGCGAAGAAAGAAGAGGAGACGAAACTATGAAGCGGTACCGGCCTCTGGCATTTTTTGGTGCGGCGTTAGTGCTCGCCCTCTTGACGAGCCTCCTTGTGTTCTCCTGGTTGCAGAACGAAAAGAACCGGTTGATGGCGGCTCCGATTCCCTTGGTCAACCAGAATGTACAGGTGCTGGTGTCCAATGCGGATCTTCCTTGGGGAACCAAGCTCACGTCTGAAATGATGCAACTGCAGGAGTTCCCTTCTGGGGCTATCCCTGAGGGTCACTTCACCAGTGTGGAGGCCGTCAAAGATCGGGTGATCTTGGTCGATCTCAAAAGGAATGAACTTCTCCTGGAATCGAAGCTGGCGCCACTCGGCACGACGAGCGGCGGGGTAGCGGCGGTGACGGATATCAACAAACGGGCGATGTCGGTCAAAGTCGATGACGTCATCGGGGTGGCCGGTTTCATTAAGCCAAACGATCGTGTGGATGTCATGGTGACCATTGAGCCGGAGGGCGGTAAGCAACCGAATGTGAATATGATGTCCAAAATGATTCTGGAGAATGTGAAAGTCTTGGCGTCCGGCACGCAGATGGAGCGGAAGGGGAAGGACGAAGAGCCTAAGCAGGTCCAAGTGATTACGGTGGAAGTGGATGTGGAGGAAGCTGAGAAGCTCGCGCTGGCATCGACCCAGGGGCGGTTACGACTCGCGCTGAGGAATCCCCTCAACAAGGAGCATGTATTGACGAAAGGAGCCAATGTCGGAGCGCTCTTGAATTCGTACCGTCCGAAGAAAGCACCCAAGGGTCAGGATGGGGAAAGTGGAATCCGTATTGAGGTCATCATGGGCGATGTCCGCAAGGAGTACAAGTTCTAGGACGGGATGGATGGAGGGATGACGATGAATACAACGGAAAAGAATATCGGGTGCTGCGGTCGATGGGGCCTGGTTCTTATGCTGGGCTGGGCCATTGCGGGGCCTGTTACAGCGATGGCGGCCACCAAGGGCATGGCCTCTCCAGTGACCTCGACGCATAACGCGCAACCAATTAGTCTGGTTGTCGGGAAATCGACCGTGGTGGATATGCAGGTGGCCATCAAGCGGGCATCGTTGGCCGATCCGCAGATCGCGACCGCCATCGTCCTCAGTCCGAGACAGATCTACGTTACAGGCAAAGGTTACGGCTTGACTAATCTGACGCTCTGGGGTCAGGACGACCAGGTCCTCGCCGTCATCGATCTCGATGTGGGGATCGACGTTGCGCGCTTGAAACAACACCTCCACGAATTGTTGCCGGATGAGTCGAATCTCCGTCTGAAGGGGGCACACGATCATGTGACGATTTCGGGAACGGTATCGAGCGAGGCGCGACGCAGTCAAGTCTTGGCCGTAGCAGAAGCCTATGCACCGAAGAGAGTTCTGAACTTTCTCAAGATTTATCCTGAACCGATTGGGGATCCACCGCCTGACGTCCGGACAGTCACGGTAGAAGTCATCAAGGGAACGGCAGTGAATTCTGTGAAGTTTTGAAGTCCGGGGAAAGGTTCGTATCGGGCAACGAGAAGATTGGCGATTATGACTCTGGAGGAACATGGCGATGAAACCACATGATCTGATTGTAGTAGTGGGATTACTCTTGGGGATCTATGCGGCGCCGGCGACCTATGCCGCAGAGCCTGCAGCAGGACTTCC
>DATIAT010000097.1:0-90927 GCA_035457905.1 Nitrospiraceae bacterium | reverse complement strand
CTATCGGGCCGGCTTCAATGTCGTGCGGATGAATCAGCGTACGTGTGGCGGCACCGAGCACTTGACGCCGACGCTCTACAACAGTGGTTTGAGTCAGGACTATCGGGCCATTGTCCGGGAGTTGGCGCAGGTCGATGGCTTGGAGCGCATCTGGCTGGTCGGCTATTCATTGGGAGGGAACCTCGTGCTAAAGGCCGCCGGAGAGGCCGGCTCATCGGATGGGGCGTTGGCCGGAACGCTTGCCGTCTGCCCGACCATCGATCCCACGCAATGTGCGAAAGCTTTGGAAGCACCTCGCAACTGGGTCTATCACCATCATTTCCTGACCCAACTCAAGTTGCGTATGAGACGGAAAGCAGTGCTCTTCCCCGGCAAGTGGGATCTTGCCGGACTTGACGGCATTCGTATCCTTAGCGAATTCGACCACCATTACACCGCTCCGGATGGAGGGTACGCCAGTGGAGCCGACTACTATCA
Source organism: Nitrospiraceae bacterium (assembly GCA_035457905.1). Lineage (GTDB taxonomy): Bacteria > Nitrospirota > Nitrospiria > Nitrospirales > Nitrospiraceae > Palsa-1315. The sequence continues at coordinate 90,450 of DATIAT010000097.1, read as the reverse complement.
TCGCTCGGGAGCCTGTCATGTGCTCGACTCCATCGCTGTCCCCACCCTGATCATCACAGCACAGGACGATCCCTTCATTCCCTACTCCATGTTTACGACACCGGTGATTCAACGTCACTCGAAGATTCGCATGATCGCCCCGCGTCACGGAGGCCATTGCGGGTTCTTTCACCGGGCGCAGAGGGGGGAAGACCCCTACTGGGCAGAGAATCGCATTGTGGAATTCATGCAGGAGTTCTCCTGCTGATCCTCATTCGGATCGGTTCATTCGCGGGATTACCGATCCGCGGCTGCATCACGCCGGGGCGCGGAAAACTAGGACAGCGATTCGACGGCGACCCGTAACCGCGCTGTCAACTCCGTCGCCGCAGCCGGCTCTTCCGGGGCGCGTGAGACTTCAATCGCCTCGCCGACGATGACGCGCACCCGCGGGGAAACCGATTCGCCTCGTGAAAGGGCCTGTGCTGTGCCGATGAGGCGAACCGGCACAAGCGGCGCGCCTGTTGTGAGCGCCACGTACGCGGCGCCACGGTGTCATGGACGGTTGCCGCGGACGGCGCCATGCGGGAAGATCTCTACGGCCTGCCCTGCCTCGAGTGTATGCCGCACTCGTGTGAGCGCGAGGTGGTCGCCGCAGCCACGGGCAATTCGGATTGCGCCGAGGCCGTCGAGCGCCCATGCGAGAAGACGGGAACGCCAAAGTTCCGCCTTCGCGAGGAAACGCAATTCCCGTGAAATCGCTGCCCCGAGGACGATGCCGTCGAGCACTGAGTCGTGATTCGGTGCGACAACTGCCGGCCCATCGACGGGAAGACGATCGGCCCCCACGACTTCCAGTCGATAGACGGTGTGTACAAGGTTGCTGAAGAAACGGCGAACCTGCTCGTAGGTCGGAGCGGAAAACAGCATGAGTATCTGTTCTCGCTGGTGAACGGAAAGAAAGAGGGCTCTGTCGGCAGAGACAGTGTAGAGGCAGCAGAGTATCGTGACCCCTTCGGTCTCGGCCCAAGGTGGCAGCTACGGGCCTTCGTCCATTTTCTGACCTCCATTCAGCCGCTGGCGTTCGACGCCTTTAGTTGGACGAAACCTCACTCGTACCACACGATTTGGAACGCCTTGCTGAAGGTGATCTTTCATGACCTTGAGCTGGCGATGAGCGCCTCCCTCAAACAGTTTGATGACCGGGTAGAGGCAGCCAGGCAGGACGCAAAAGTGGCAAGGAGGGCTCTGGACCTTGCGCTGAATAAGCAAAAGGCCGAGGAGAAACATCGACAGGCCGATCACGTGATGTTCGTCACTCAACTTGCGGTCTGGCGTGCGAAGATGTCCGGATTGGCCCAAGAAATGGGAACCCCCCTCAATGTTATCCTCGGGCATGCCGAGTCCCTCCTGGAGCGGACAGATGCCCCCAGCGTACAAGCCACCCTCCAAAGCATCGTCAGACAGATTGAGCAACTGATTTCGCTGAGACAGCAGCTGTGCTCCCTCAATCACGGATTCAGGAGTGAACCCTATGCGCCGGATCTCGAGGCAATGGTGGAAGGGGCTCGATCCCGATGCTGAAGATGCCGCTCGCGTCGCAGACCGTGGTGCTGGTGGGGGAGACATGCGCGAAAGGCACGATGTGAAGTTTGTGGCTTGAATTTCTGGATTCGAAGTTCCGAAAACGTCAAACATCGAACTCTCATCCGTCTCGCCCGTCTCGGTTTTCCCGTCCGTTCCCCTCAGTGAAACGCCAGCACCGGGCATGGCGTCTTGTGCAGGACGGCATGAGACACGCTGCCGAGCACGAAACGGGTGATTCCCTGTCGGCCCCTTGTGCCCAGCAGAATCAGATCCGATCGTAGCGTGCTAGCTTCTTGCAGGATTATGGCAGTCGGTGTCCCGGTCACGGCGACTCCGTGCGCCTGATAACCTATGGCGCGTAGGCGTTCTGCCACACCGTTGATGAAGTCAGTTAGTTCCTCCAGTTTCTCGCTGGCGTAGGTGGTGGCGGCAGCATCGGCCGGCCCTGGCGGCTGTGTCGACGGCAATACGGTCAGCAATGATAGCTCAATCGCATCGTGAAATGGCTTGAGTTCTAGGAAACGAATTGCGGCTTCTGCGTCGGATAGACCTTGGATCGGTAGCAAGATCTGTTTCATGGCCTTGACCGGACCGTTCACGATCAACGTCGCGCAAGGGGCCAGGGTGAGGATGCTGTGCGACACACTGCCGAACAGCCGCTCCTTGACGGGACCAAGACCCCGTGCGCCCATCACGATGAGATCGGCTTTCTGCTCTTCGGCCATCGACAGAATCACTTCTGCTGGAGACCCGATTCGAAGCAGTTTCGTCGAGGGGCCTGCGTGCATCGGAAGAAGAGACTGAACCCGATTAAGCAGCCGTTCCCCATCCTCCCGCATGCTCTGCTCAAGAGTTTCATAGATCTCCTCCGCCGCTTTCGGCAGCATCGTTGGGTAGGCCGGCTTCGGAACGTTCAACGCGTGAAGGAGGGTGAGCTGCTCTGCCCGGGCTAAGTATTTCAGGGCATGAGCGGCCTCATAGGAATTATCCGACCCGTCGACCGCGAGTAATGTTTTCATCGAAGACGCTCCTTTATTTCCGCACTCGTATCCCGATTCTGAGCAGGATCAAAGTGCTGTTGAAACCAGTTGAGAGCATACTCCGCAACCTCTTCGAGCGTGCCGGGTTCTTCGAAGAGATGCGAGGCGCCCGGCACGATCACCAGGCGTTTAGAGCAGGAGAGCAGTCGGTAGGCTGTTCGACTCATCTCGATAACCGGCTCGTCGTTTCCACCGACAATCAGCAAAGTCGGCGCGGTGACCGAGAGGAGATAGGGTTCAGCCAGATCCGGTCTGCCGCCCCGTGACACAATTGCCCGGATCGACGAGGGGTCGCGGGCTGCCGCCTGCAGTGCCGCGCCAGCGCCGGTACTGGCGCCGAAATAGCCGATGCCAAGACCCTTCGTTCGATCGTCCTGTCCGAGCCAGGCTTTGGCCGACAATATCCGATCGGCCAGCAAGTCTATATCGAAGACCTTGCGACGATCCTCGGCTTCATCGGAGGTCAGGAGATCAAGCAGTAGCGTGGCCACCCTTCCTTGCTGGAGCCGGGAAGCGACGAAATTGTTGCGCGGGCTGAATCGCCCGCTGCCGCTTCCATGGGCGAAGACCACCACGCCGAGCGGCGATGGGGGAACTCCCAGCTGGCCGCCCAGTCGAATGTGGCCGGACCGGATCGTCACTTCTTGTGGGGGGCGCATCTCCGTCGATAATGCCATCTCAGCTCTGCTTTCAAAGGATCAGCGTGGCAATTCCCAGATACACTGCCACGCTGAGAATATCTTGCATCACGGTGGCCACCGGACCGCTCGCGAGCGCGGGATCGACACCCACCCGGCTCAGTCCGATCGGTAACAGGCTGGCGACGAGCGTCGCCAGCATCGCGGTCAGAGCAAGCGTCACGGCGACGGTCAACGCGACCGGTCTCGCCCCGCCCCAGGCCAGCAGGCAGGCTCCTGCGGAGAGTCCCACAATACCGCCGATGAGGAGGCCGACCATACCTTCCCGCAGCAATTGGACGCCGATCGGCACCTTTCCGTAGGCCAGCGCCCGAACGAGGATCGTTTCGGTCTGGGTCCCGACGGCGTCGGCCATATAAACGACCAGCGGCAGAAAGAAGGCCAAGGCGATGTTGTTTTTCAGCGGGGCTTCGAACAGCGACGCAATACCTCCGGCTAAAAATCCTCCCACCAACCCGATCAACAGCCAAGGCACACGCGCCCGAACGATCTGAGCAATTCCTCCTATCTTCGGCGGGGCCGGATGGAAGGCGGCAAGACCACCCATGCGCAGAATGTCGTCCACATGTTCTTCATGCAACAACGCCAGCAATCGCCCGATAGGAATCGCACCCATGAATCGTCCGGACTCGTCGAGCACCGCGACGTCTGCATCATGTCGCTCGACGGCGAGCAGGGCCACGGTCTCCGCATTATCACCGGCTCGGACGATCAGCGGGGGATCGCCACGCACGCTGTCTAACCGAGCATCCGAATGAGCCGCGAGCAGCCGCTCGATGGGGACCTGGCCGATGAGCCGGGATCGCTCATCGAGCAAATACACGTGACCCGCTTCGCAATATGTCTACCGTCTCCGATACCACGTCGTTCGGATGCGCCTGCGGTATCGACGCCGTCATCAGATCCGCTGCGGTAGCCATGGGCACTCGTTCCTATGACATCAGCAGAATCAGATCGTCACGGCCAAGACGTGCGCCGTTCAATCGTTTCACCCACCTACGCAGGAAGCCACGGCTGCCAGTCCTCCGCAGTTGACTGCTACGGAGGATGGATAAAACTGTGGGGCTCCACCGTACGGCGCAGCCAGTTCCGATGGACGGTTCGGTTCGTCGCGATTCCAGGCTCAGTGACCTCACCGCAGTTCACACAACGCCACGCTCGTAACCACAGTGGGTCCCCGCTGCTGCCCATATCGATGTACGAATCCACGATCATCAGGCCGTGACATCGGTGGCATGGCACCACAGACCTCCTTGATCATCCGACTCGGGACCGTCCTGGCAGCTACTGGCATTCTGCCGGACAGAATAAAGAGATAGAGTCCGACCGCAAGCCCCAGCAGCACAGCCCCTAAGAGCAACCATTGACTCCTTGTCATGTACCGGCGTGACTTTTCTCATCACAATGTCTCAGCAAGTCCAGTGCCGTCTTGCGAGTTTAGAGTAGTGAGTTCTAAGTGTTGAGTTATCACTCACAACTCATAGCTCAACACTTCAAACTTTATGCATGCTGTCGCCTTCTGCTACAGCGGAAAAAAGCGATCTGTAGCAGGGTTCCACCTCCTGAAGACGAAGAGCCGATGGCTTATGGCTGATGGCAAGTTAAGAGATGACCAAGCTCTTGTTTCTATACGCGATCAGCCATCAGCTATCAGCTCTGGCGCGGTGGCACCGGCCTTGCTGATAACGGGGAACGAGTCCATTCTTTTGGAGGCCGCATGATTGAACCGCCTTTTACGAAGATCCTTGTCCCGGTGGATTTTTCTCCCTGTTCAGAAGAGGCCTTTCGTGTCGCTTTGATTCTCGCCCGGACATTTCAAGCTGAGCTGCTGCTGTTGCACGTAATCGATACGAAGTCTCTGGCGGTCTTCAATCAACTGGGATTGTTGGCGGTACCCTCGGACGCAGAGGGTCAGAAACGCCGGTTGCGCCATCACGCGCGACTCAATGCGCGTCGGTTGCTCGAATCGGAGGAGACTAAGGGTGTGACCGTGAGGCGAATCGTAATGGAGGGCGGTCCGTTCGTGGAAATCGCAAAGACGGTTCGGATGGAAAAAGTGGATCTCGTGGTCATGGGGAGTTATGGCGGGCGCTCAGATAATGTGGAGAAGATCTTTTTCGGCAGTACAGCAGAAAAGGTGGTGCGGACGGCTGGCTGTCCCGTGTTGACTGTTCCGCTGCCATCCAAGCCGAAACGATGATGGGGGAAACGAGTTCGACAGGCTGCAGCGTAGCCACATCGGCATGCGTGATTTTCGGTGGTTCGCACGTGCGGGACAACAGGATGACTTTTTTGCAGGAAGCTCAAAAAGGCCGTCCAGCGAGGCGAGAACGATGCTGGCGGACTTTTTCAGCTTCCTGGGAAGGGAGGTGTGCATGAAAGGTCAGCGGGCGCAACAGTGGGGATGGGTTCTTATACTTGCCGTCGTATGCGGATCCTGGTGGGAGGCGGAGAGGTCGGTCCTCTCCCAGTCTGAGCAAGTCGTCGAGGTCACAATCAAGGATTTCAAGTTTACGACCAAACAGGGGGTGCTCCGGCTCGGATTTCCCACAGTGATCAAGGTCAGGAATGAGGATGCCGAACGGCACGACTTCGGCTCGACCATGTTTGAGGGCCTTCCGACTCAAATCGAGAAGGACGGGGTCATCGTTTATGGCCGAGGTTTGAGCGGGGTATTTCTCGATCCCAAACGGGAGGCGACCATTCGATTCAACATGTCTCGGCCTGGCCGGCACGAGTTCCGATGCTCAATCCATCCGAACATGACCGGCGAACTGCTCTTGCTCAGCGCGGAGGCGGTGTAAGAAAGCAGGATACTGAAAAAATCCGCCAGCTTCGTTCTCGCATCGTTCAGACCCTCAACGTACCCCAGAGGGTACGCTTCGGGCCTTCACTCGCTGCGGCCTTGCTGGACGGGATTTTTGAGCATCCTGCAGAAGAGTCTGGGGAGATGAAGCCCGCAATCACGAAAATTTTATTTGCTACGGACTTTTCACAGTGGGCCCGGCGGGCTGAAGACTATGCCTGCGCCCTCGCTTGTTCGTGGCGAGCATCCTTGACGGTGCTTTCTGTCGCAGAGTTTCCACCGGGACTCAACCCCGATTACCCTATCAATCAGCAATATCTGGCCGATCTGCTCAAGAAAGGGTCTGAGCAGCTGATCGACGTTAAAAGCCGTGTGGAACGGCGAGGTATTGCAGTTACGACCAGGATGGTCACGGGAATTCCAAGTGAAGAGGTGATCGCCGCAGCTCGAGCGGGGAATTCAGACCTCATTGTCGTAGGAACCAGAGGCAAGACCGGCCTTGTCCATGTCTTGTTGGGGAGTACTGCTGAACGGGTCATCCGTGGAGCCCCCTGTCCTGTGCTGGCGGTAAGAACGGAGCCGGAAGGGAACGAAGATCAAGGTATCCTGTCGAGGTCTGTCGCACTGGAGCGTATCCTCGTGCCGATCGATTTTTCCGAATGCTCTCTCGATGCTTTGGAGTATGCAGTCACAGTAGCGCAGCAAGCCAAGGCCTCTCTGGTGTTACTGCACGTACTGGAGCCGTTATCGTACGGCCTGGACTTTACCCTGGGTGACAGTAGAGCGCATCAATTAGAGGTTTCGACCTGGACAAAACGACTCGAAGAGCTGGCAGCTTCACATCGGCGCCCCCATATGCCGGTGGAGGTTCGGCTGCGTGGCGGCCTTCCGGCAGATTCGATTTTGGACTCGGCCCAGAGCCTGCCCTGCGACCTCATCGTCATGGGCACCCATGGACGCAGGGGGATCTCGCACGCCCTGTCCGGCAGCGTGGCGGAGGCCGTTCTGCGAAAAGCTCGTTGGCCTGTCCTCACTGTGCGAAGTGGAACGTTCGGCCCCAGCCATCTTCAGAGCACTCCAACAGAAAGGTCTCCCCTAATGCACACTTAACCAGGGAGAGGGTAATGGCGAGCGCAGCAAAACTAACAGTAAGGAAAAAATCTTCGAAGAGTTTGCCCTTGGTGGCATCTCCACAGCCTATCGAGTTGCCGGATGGCATGCAGGAACGGATTGCGAAGAAGGCCTTTGAATTGTGGCAAGAGCGGGGGTATCGAGACGGACACGATCTCGAGGACTGGCTCAATGCCGAAGCGATTGTCATGGAAGAAATTCATGAAGCTCGCGAGTGAAACGACAGCAGGCCTCTGGGCGCCTCTAGTCCCATCGCTCGATGCGTTGCTAGCTCGGTTGGAATCTCTTTCGTTGGCGCCGGAGATGGCCGTCCAGCGGCAAATCGCACTGCAACTTGCCCTCCAGCCCTATTTAGAGAGCGGGAGGGGAGCGCTGTTGTCCCCGCTGCCGCAGGAAACGGAGTTAGCCGAGCTGTTTCTCTACGCCGACTTTTACCCGCAAGATGGGCAACTGACGTTGATCGAGCAATTACGCGACATCGTCACAGAGCATATCCCGCAAGAAGAGCGAGACTGGTTGGATCCGCTGAAACATTCCTATCTCGATCTGGCTGAATTTCTCTCAGTGGACCAAAAGGATGGGCGTCTGGTGTTTCGTTCGGTAGGAGATGCCCGGGTTTACCGCGTGCTGGACGCAGACGGAACTTTCGGCAAGGAACTACAGCCAGGGCAGATCCTTCTTGCACGGTTGATTCGCGAGCCTGGTGATGTGGGGTGGGAGCGGGCGGTGATCGCGGGCGCTGCGATCGCATTATCCGGCGAAGACGGAAAAGGTCTGTTGCGCGCCGCGCTCGATTATCGACGAAGGGTGGAGATTTCCGCCGGGTCTTTCGAACTCGGCGAATGGCCCGAATTCGCCAAGCGCTACGGACATGTGTTGCTGTGGACGTTCGCGCGCATGCGGTTTGCCGCGCTCGTTGACGCAGTGATGAATATTCACTATGTGACAGAAGAGGGGCGGCCTTACCTGTATGCCCTGGCCTTGTACGATCATAGCGAATACGGGCATATGGCTGAGGCGATGGGGGCTTTTGAGGGGTTCGCGCAGGAAACACCTGTCCCTTTACCCGGTGGAGCATCAGCTTCGAAGGACACCCATCAGTTCGTTCAGAGAGAAAAATGCGGCGCCATTGACTCAGCAGTGGTCGCAAGACTGGTCCTTACGGTGGCTCAATTATGGGTGGAGTGTGACTCGCGGGAGCGACTCGATACCGTTAAGCACAAACTGGCTGCGACGTTCGGATTCTCGCTTCATTTCCGCGGCGAGTCCTATACACCACCGCCCAGACAGCTCAGCGAGTCGGAATTGGCCGTCGAGGAGCCTCTGACGCTGGCAATTTCGAGGGAAGAAGATCGAGCCCTCTTGAATGGATTCCTGGAAAGCGTGTACTTAGAGTGGGCGGAGCGAGCCTGTCCGTTACTGGGGAACGAGATGCCGCGTCATGTTGCAACCTCAGCAGCCGGCCGCGAGCAAGTCGCTGCCTTGATCTGCAGCATGGAACGTCACGATCCGGGTGTTCGACGTGTAGGTCTGGCCGCATTCGACTATAACAAGCTGAGGGCCCATGTGGGGCTCGACTAGCAGGATGCTGAAAAAGGGGAGATGGGGCAGCTGGGACGATCCCCGTGCTTGCGCAACGCGCGGCCTCAGAAGAATGAGGAGGGAGCGGCCAGGTGCCCTTCTTGCTCGCAGAACGCGCACGGTGAAACTGTGCTCGTTCGATGCGCGCAGTGAAGGGCAGCTTCGGCCGTTCCCTCCAAGAAAGGAATAAGAAATCGGAAGGCCCTCGCTAGGGCAAATGGCACGTCTTGGCGCGCCGGGGTTGGGCGGGTGAGAACCGTGGCTTCTTGAGCATCCTGAATAGTTTTACAGAGTGCAGGGTGATTCTATGACGACTGTTCGCAGGGCTGGGCTTGCCGAAACGCTCGAATCCTGCCGGCCAGTGCCTCCGGATGAGGCGAATATTCTCAAGACACTTCTGGCTATCCAGTCCTCTCTGGGCCATGTGCCGGCAAGTGCCATTTCTCAGATTGCGCAGGAGTTAGGCACAACAGATGCTCAGGTTGCCGGGGTCTTGTCCTATTATCCCGACCTCAGGACTCAATCGACCGGCCGGCACCTCATTCGTGTCTGCGTGGGCGAATCCTGCACCGCCAATCACGGTGTGCGTGTTCTCCGTGCAATCCAAGCTCAGGCGAGCGTAACGACCGGCGACATCACGCAGACAGAGCGTTTCACTGTGGAGACGATGTCTTGTGCAGGAAACTGCGCGGTTTCGCCGACCGTACTGATTGATAAAGATCTCTATGGGCGAGTGACGCCTTCCCACGTTCCTTCACTTCTGGAACCCTATAGATAGAAGGTAACTTCTCATGTGTACAGGCTGAAGGAGGGAAGACTCGGTCTCCAGAAAACGAACCCCTAATAGCCTTCAGTCTATTTACCTTAGTAGTTACGATAGATGAAAACGATACGCTGTTATCTTGCCGACGATACTTCTTCCCGTGCCGCTGGCGCAGGACGACTTGCCGATGCCTGGAGCGACCACCCCGAGATTCAACTGATTCGCACGTCTTCGCGCGGAGCTTTTTTCCTCGAACCGATGGTCGAGCGTGATACGCCCAACGGGCGTGTGGCCTGGTTTAACGTGACGCCGAATGACATGCCGCGCATTGTAAGCGGGATGGGCGGGACGCCGGTTGCAGACGTATCGTTCCTGCAACAACAGACCCGGTTCACCTTTGCCAACTTCGGCATCACTGAACCTCTTGCACTCGATGAATATCAGACACGGGGCGGGCTCAAGGGCTGGGCGGCGGCGCGGAGCCTGCCGCCGGAAGCGATCATCGAAGAGCTGCGCATCTCGAGATTGCGAGGCCGCGGAGGCGCAGCGTTTCCAGTGTGGAAAAAATGGCAGGTCGCACAGCAAACCGGGTCGGAGCAGAAGTACGTGGTGGCGAATGCCGATGAAGGAGACGCCGGCACCTATTGCGATCGAATGATTATGGAGGGCGATCCGTTCCGATTGATCGAAGGAATGATGATCTGCGCGCGGGCGATCGAGGCAACGCGCGGGTATATCTACTGCAGGTACGAATATCCAGCGGCAGGGCAGGCCTTGCGGTTTGCGATCCAGAAGGCGCGCGAAGCGGACTTGTTGGATTGCGACGACTACCCGTTCGATATTGAGGTGGTGATCGGCGCCGGTTCCTACGTCTGCGGCGAAGAAACCGCCCTGCTGGAATCGCTGGCGGGTCGCCGCGGTGTTGTGCTGGCGAAGCCTCCCTATCCGGCAGAATCGGGGCTGCACGGTCAGCCGACGATCGTCAGCAATGTCCTGACATTTGCGACGATTCCCAACATCCTGGCGAACGGCGGCGCGTGGCATGCCTCACTCGGCACCGAAGGGTCTCGCGGCACGATGGCGCTGCAGCTCGGGGGCAGGGTGAAACAGCCCGGTCTGGTTGAAATTCCTTTCGGGTTGACGCTCCGAGATGTTTTGGATCGATTCGGCGGCGGCATGGCGCAGGGTTCGCGGTTCAAGGCTGTCCAGGTTGGTGGACCGTTGGGAAGTCTGTTTCCCGAATCGCAACTGGATATTCCCATTTGCTACGACGCGTTTGCCGAGGCCGGAGCCATTCTCGGGCACGGGGGCATCGTCGTCTATGATGATGAGACGGACATGGTCGAATTGGCCCGGCACTTCATGGCCTTCACGGCGGACGAATCCTGCGGCAAGTGCACGCCCTGCCGGATTGGATCGGTGCGTGGCCGTGAAATCCTCGAGCGCATTCAAGCGGGAGAAGGGACGGCTGAATCGTTGGATCTCTTGAAAGATCTTGGAGAGACGATGAAAGCGACCAGTCTCTGTGCATTAGGGGGGCGCGCTCCGTATCCGGTGTTGAGCGCCATTGAGCATTTTCCGAATGAATTCAGGGGGCGTCAGAAAGTCTAAAAGGCTGAATGTCAGCGGGTCTCAAAAGCGGTAAGGTCTTACGACTTGAAGACTTGATGACTTGACGACGTTCAGCCTGATAGACGGTAAAGAGAGAATGATGCAACTCGATATCAACGGCAAGACTGTGGCTGCGGAGCCAGGCGACACGGTCTACCAGGCTGCCAAGAAGGCCGGGATTTCGGTGCCCAGTCTCTGTGCCTCGCACCAGCTTGCGCCCTTTGGCTCGTGCCGTCTCTGTATCTGTGAAGTTGAGGGGCAGTCCGGAACTCCCGCCTCCTGCACGACACCGGTGAGACCAGACATGATCGTCCGAACCGAGAGCGATCGGCTCAGTCGGCATCGCCACAATATCGTCGAACTGTACTTATCTGAGCAGCCTGAGAACGGCGAAGTATCGGGTCCGTTGCACGAACTGGCGCTCGCATGTGGCGTTGATAGGGTTCGGTACTCCGATGGGGCGCACGAGAAGCGCGCCGCCGTACGCGACGACTCGAATCTGTTCTTCACCTTCGACAATCGAGCGTGCATCTCGTGCGCGCGGTGCGTGCGAGCCTGTGACGAGATTCAGGGCACGCATGCGTTGACGATGTTTGGCCGAGGATTTTCGGTGAGGCCGGTAGCGGGAGCAGGGCCCTTAATGGGTGGGGTTGCAGCGTTTGCCGCATCCAACTGTGTCTCATGCGGAGCTTGTGTAAAGGAATGTCCGACCGGCGCGCTTACAGAGAAAATGGTGTTGGAGCGAGGCATGCCGACAAGGACCGTGCGCACGACGTGCGCCTATTGTGGTGTGGGTTGTGCGTTCGACGCCGGTGTGCGGGATGGGCGAGTGGTGGCTATGACGCCCGCAGACGATGGTCTTTCGAATCGGGGGCATGCATGCATGAAAGGACGATTCGGCTGGACCTATAACGATGCGCCCGACCGGCTGCGAGTCCCGCTGCTCCGATGCGGCAACGGCTGGGAAGAGATTTCCTGGAACGCAGCGTTGGATCTGGTCGCACAGGAGTTCACGCGCATCAAGAACTCCTTCGGCCCCGATGCCCTCGCGACCATTTCATCCAGCAGGGGCACGAACGAAGAAAATTATCTTTACGGCAAGTTCATGCGTTGCGTGATCGGCACGAACCACATCGACAACTGCGCCCGAGTCTGCCACAGCGCAACCGTTACCGGCATGATGGAGACGCTCGGCGCCTCGGCGGCGACCAATTCCATCCAGGATATTGATCTGGCTCGCCTGATTATGGTCGTGGGAGCGAACCCGACAGAGTCCCATCCGGTGGTCGGAGCCAGGATCAAGCAGGCGCATCGGCGGGGGGCGTCTTTGATCGTCATCGATCCCAGGCGCACAGAGCTGGCAAGACTGGCCGATCTGCATCTGCAGCTCCGGCCCGGCACGAACGTCGCGTTGCTCAACGCCATGGGCCACGTCCTGGTCAAAGAAGGGCTCCTCGATCAGGGCTTTATCGCGACAAGGACCGATGGGGTCGATGAATGGATCAAGACCGTCTCCGACTGCACGCCGGAATCTGCTGAAGCCGTCACCGGCGTGCCGGCCCGCCTCATCTATCAATCGGCTCGGCGATATGGGAGCAGCAGCGCGTCGCTCTGTGTGCATGGTCTCGGCGTGACGGAGCATCGCTGGGGCAGCCATGGAGTCATTGCGCTTTGTAACCTGGCCATGGCTACAGGCAACATCGGGAAGCCTGGCGCCGGCATCAATCCCCTGCGAGGGCAAAACAACGTGCAGGGAGCCTCGGATATGGGCTGCCTCCCGACGTACTTCGCCGGCTACCAGAGTTTGGATGATCCGAAGCTGGCGGCACTGCATCAGACCGTCACAGGCCGGCCGCTGCCCACGAAACGCGGCATGAAAACACCCGACATGTGGGATGCGGCGATTGCGGGCCGGCTCAAGGGACTCTGGATCATCGGCTATGACGTCGCCCAGACCGATCCGAATTTGAAGAAAGTGCACGATGCATTGAAGCGCGTGGAGTTTCTCGTGGTACAGGATCTCTTTCTCAGCGAAACCGCGAAGTTTGCGCGCCTGGTGCTGCCCGGCGCATCATTTCTGGAGAAGGACGGCACATTTACCAATCTCGAGCGGCGTATCCAACGGATCAGGAAAGCAGTGGAGCCGCCACAGGGAATCCTTCCGGATTGGCGCGTGGTCTGCGAAGTGTCCAGCCGGATGGGGTACCCCATGCCGTATCGGCACCCCTCGGAGATCATGGACGAGATTGCGAAGCTCACGCCGATGTGTGCCGGTGTGTCCTATGACCGGCTCGATCAACATGCCGGGTTGCAGTGGCCGGTGCCGGCTGCCACGCACGAAGGCACAGCACTGATGCACCAGGAAGCATTTCCAAAAGGGAAGGCGCACTTTGTCGCCGTCGAGTACCTGCCGCCCGGGGAGGAGCCGACAGCCGAGTATCCATTCGTACTGACCACGGGCCGCATCCTCCAGCATTACAACTGTGGAGCTCAAACACGCCGGACGAACATTCTCGAGTTGGTCGATACCGATGTGCTGGAAATGCATCCGGCCGATATGGAAGGGATGCATCTGCGCGACGGTGAGATCGTGCGCCTGGTGAGTGCCCGTGGCGAAGCCCTGCTTCCTGCCGTGGAGAGTGAACGCGTGTTGCCGAAACATCTCTTCACCAGCTTTCACTTCCCTGCTTCGACGGTGAACCAATTGCTTTCGTCGAGTGCGGACGAAAGCTCCAAGTGTCCGGAGTATAAGGTGTCTGCCGTGCGGGTTGAACCCATTGAACGGGACGAACTCGACCCGGAAGATGAGATGGAACTCCGGCACATGCGAGTCAGGTTGATCACATAATTAAGCTGTCAGCGATCAGCCGTCAGCTTTCAGCGGACCGATCTGAAAGATAGTTCGAGGTGACCGCTGATGGCTGAAAGCTGATCGCTTAATTGACCAATGGATCAAACAACCGCCACACCGATTTCCCTGCTCGATGCCTACGTTCCCGCGCAGATTGCCATACGGGTGCGTGAAGTGGGCGTTACAAAAGCCGCGATGCCGGCCCCGACGATGTTCGCTCTGGCTGTGCTGGCTGGGGCATTCGTTGTGCTGGGCGCGTTGTTCTTTACGATTACGATGACCGCGGGAGCCACCGGTCAGCCACAGACCTTTGGACTCATGCGTTTGGCTGGCGGAATCACGTTCAGTTTGGGGCTCATCCTGGTGGTTGTGGGAGGCGCGGAGCTGTTTACCGGTAATAACGTGATCGCCATGGCTTGAGCTTCAGGCCGTGTGACGACACAACAAGTCATGAGGAACTGGGGGTGGGTGTATCTCGGCAATCTGGCTGGAGCGGTCGGAACGGCTGCCTTGGTATGGCTGACCGGCGTGTACACCGTGGGAGACGGGGGAGTGGGGGAGACGATGGTCCGGACCGCGCGCCGTATGATCGCGCTCGATCCGACGTCGGCCGTTACGCGCGGAATTCTGTGCAACGTGCTGGTCTGCCTGGCTGTCTGGTTGTGCATGGGTGCGCGGAGTGTGACCGGTAAAATTCTTGCCATCGACTTTCTGATTACGACGTTCGTCGCGTGCAGGTTTGAACATTCCGTCGCCAACATGTATTTTCTCCCGATCGGTGTAGCGCTCGCAGCGGGGATGTCGGCGCCGCTCTCCGTCGCTGATGCGGTCGGCAACCTCGTGCTGGTGACGTTCGGCAATGTCATCGGCGGGACCGTCCTCGTTGCCTTGGTGTATTGGTCTGTGTATTTGAGAAATACGGATTCGCTCGCATCATCCGTGGAGGCTCGTTGCAAGCGTCTCCACCATGTTGTCAATTCCAACGCGATGGAAACGGGATTGATAGGAGGAACACGATGAAAGTACTCGTGGCGACGGATGGATCGAAATATGGACGATGGGCGATGAATTGGGTGTCCAAGCTGCCGCTCGTCGAACAACCATATGTGATTGCGCTACACGTAATCGATAGCGCCAAGCTCTGGTTGCCGTTTCGGACGAGGCTAGAAGTTCGGCGCATAGAAGCGCACTCGGCACGAACCCTCAGGGTGGCCACACAGCAGTTGGCTTCGCTGAATCTCAAGGGGAGGGCCTGCAAGGAACAAGGGGCGGTCGCGCCGACGATCTTGAAACGTTCGCCCAAACGAGACGGGCTTCTGGTGGTGGGCAGTCAGGGGCTCGACGCCCTTGACCGCTTCACGCTCGGCAGCGTGTCGACGAAACTCATTCATCATGCGACCTGCCCGGTGCTCGTCGTCAAAGGCGAGGCGACGCCGTTGCGACGGATCGCGTTGGCGACCGACGGATCGGCCGCCTCGGCCAAAGCCCTGGGGTTTGTGCTGGGCAAGTTTCGGCCGGATCGCTCGATCGACGAGGGTGGGAACGCACCGATTCATGTGAGCGTGATCCATGTAATAGCACACCGTCCTTTGGCTCCCGTCACATTCAAAATGACGGCACCATGGATCAAGTCGGAAAAGAAGATGAAGGATGAGGCCGGCAAGTTACTCGAACAGGATATGCGGAAACTGATCGAGGCGGGATTTTCGGCTGAGCCTCTGTGCAAGATTGGCAATCCAGCGGAAGAGATCATGAAGGCGGCCTCCAGGCAACAGGCCGATCTGATCGTGATAGGGGCCAAGGGGCTGGGCGCCGTTGACCGGTTTGTCCTCGGAAGCGTTTCGACACGGGTGGTGCAGCATGCGAACTGTGCTGTGCTCGTCGTTCGATGAGCGATGAAACACGATCCGGGCATTTCGGTCACACATGGCAGCGTACCGTTGCGCGATCTGCCTGGAGCGATCACGAGAGGCATTCCATGGCCGATTGCCGCCTGCCGGTTTGAGCGGAGCCGTAACTGAATCGAAAGGAGACATCCAGTGAACGTGCTGGTTGCGACGGATGGATCGAAATACGGGCGATGGGAACTGAACTGGGTGGCCACCTTGCCGTTTATTGAGCCGCCACGGGTGACGGCGCTCCACGTATTGGATATCGTCTCGCTTCGCGCGCCGTTTCTGGCGCAGCCGGTGATGGCTGGCAACGAACGGTACATCCAGGAGGAAGTTCGTCGGATGGAGGCACACTCGATCAAAACCGTCCAGGAGGCCGCGCAGCTGTTGGCTTCGCTGAATCTCATGGGCGCGGCCCGCAAAGAACAAGGAGCGGTCGCGCCGACGATCTTGAAACACGCGCCCAAACGGGACGGGCTTCTGGTAGTGGGCAGCAAAGGTCTCGACGCCCTCGATCGCTTCATGCTCGGCAGCGTGTCGACAAATCTCATTCATCATGCGACTTGCCCGGTGCTCGTCGTCAAAGGCGAGGCGGCGCCATTGCGGCGGATCGCGTTGGCGACCGATGGATCGCAGGCGTCGGCGAAGGCTCTGGCTTTCCTTGTGAAGATGTTTCAGCCGGATCCTTCACCCTGCATGGACGGGCAGGCGCCGATTCATGTGAACGTGATCCATGTGATGCCGTTGGCCAAGTATCCGGCGCTAAAAAAGGTGGGCGAGAAAGTCACCGAACAGAATGTGTTGAAACTGGTGAAGGCAGGATTTACAGCCGAGCCGATCTGCCGGTCTGGAAAGCCTGCCGATGAGATCATGAAGGCGGCCGCTAAACAGCATGCCGATCTGATCGTAATGGGAGCCAAGGGGCTGGGCGCCATCGCCCGGTTTCTCCTTGGAAGCGTGTCGACACGAGTGGTGCAGCACGCCCACTGCACCGTGCTCGTCGTTCGGTGACAGCGCGAAGAAGCCTCGAACAATCCTCGTAGGGTTGTTATGAAACTGGAAGGGGCGTACTATGGCGGGCATGTTCTGCTTTGAGAAAAGCCGGCTCGGTAAAGTATGCATGGCAATGGTCGTGCTTCTCTGTGTCTTCGTGATGGTACAAATGCTCGGCGTGCCCATGACACTCCTGAATCTTGCGGAGGCTGCCGACACCTCTGCTGCATCGGTTCTCGAAGGGTTTTCCGTTCTGCCCGCAGTACCTCAGCTTGCCCCTTCAGAAAACGCAATATCTATGATTGACGCTCAATCGTCTGTACAGTTGCCGGTTTTCATCTCCGCCCCGTTTCATCCTCCTGTCCTCTGACTTCGCCCCTCGCCATAAAACAACACAGCGGACTTTTCCCCTGGCGACACGACGCTCCTATTTATTTTTAGAGACTTGGCTCGATGAAAGTTATCCGGTGCGACAACCTCAGCTCGATCGTTGGCTTTCAACGCAGGTATGAGTTTCGTGTTTTTGGCGTGAGAGGATCACGATGCTCGTACCGATGGCTGATTTCGCGACGATGAGCGCATTCGTCAGCATGAGTACTTTGCCGCAAAACGGCATAAGCGGAACCGCCGGGCCTGATTCGGTATGGGCAGGGATTTGGGGATGCAAGAGAACGATCGTGGCAACCCACGTTCACGGATCACACGGGCTTACAGGTCAGCAGATAGTGAGGTTGGTGGGAGTCATCATGGAGCAGAGTGGGCCCAGGATTCTGGGGCGCGGCAGACAGCCGCGCCCCAGCGGATCGGCTTACTTGCCGCCCTGGTCCTTTTTCTCATCTTTCTTATCATCGCTGAACACGACAACCTTACCGCCCTTGTCCTTATCCTTCTTCTCCTCTTCCGCAAACGCAAGGGCGGCCATCGTGCCGAAGCTGAGGAAAGCCACCAGGGCCATCAATCCATACAACTGCTTCATGGGAACCTCCATAGCTCATGTGAGAATAATCTGTGGGCCATGCCCTATGCACGACCTCTCCCTATCCTCTACCAATCGGGCAGCAGTCTGCGCAACAGACAAAATAACCGGCTGTACTGTCGCATTTGTCCAATGCATGCGGGTTACGTAAGGAGGCACAATGATCCTCGGAGCTCAACCTATCAGGGGCAGAGAACAGACCATGTCCGAACGCACAGCAACACTGGGACGCTTAGAGCAGATGGTTGCGACCGCCGAGGAGTTCGATCGGGTCGTGTCGCAAGCGCTGCCGATTCTGCTCGATCGAGCAGCGGGCTATACGAAGCGATTCTTGCGCGAGACTGGTCAGTGGACCGACGACGTCGCGCATGAGAAATTTGTCTTGCGTTGGGGCGCGGAATATCTTGAGCAATTTCTTGTGTTTGGACGGAGCGAGGTCCCTTGCAGGCCATTGTTCCTTCTGGACTCGATCGTTGCCAAACAACACAGTCGAGCGGAACCGTTTTGTTATAGTTCTGATCTGCTCACGCCGCTTGGTCGATTTATCGACGGCCTCGTCCGGCGGGCGGCGATCAGCCGAGATGCGCTGATCGCGTTGTTCCATCATTGTTATGGCTTGGGGCCGGGCCAGGTCATCACTGTCCTGCGATTGAACGGATCGGTGAGCCAGCGTATCTATAAAAATTTTCAACGTTGGCGGGGCTCAGGCTGGAAGCGGACCATAGAAAGTATGGACATTTCAGAGACGGAGTTACAGGGGCTCAATGAGCAACAGTGTTATCAGCGGCATCAATTCAACTGCGACGCCGAACGAATGCTTGGTCTTGCGCAGGGGCATTATCGAAAGAGCGAACCCGACCATTATCCCTGCTTATCCCGGCACCAGTGGAAAGGTATGTTCCAGCAAGGATATGGAATCGAGTACCGGATTTGGCATCTCGCTCTCTGCCGAGACTGTCTTCAAACCGTGTGGGATTTAGGATTCAATGGAGCCTCGGACATCGAGATTCCCAGAGTGGCGCTGCAACTGCAGCCGTAGTCTCGAAGGATCGGAGCCGACTTCCGAAAGGAGGATCTATGGAATCTGAACGGGATTTCGCAGCGTATCGTGAGCGCATACTCAATGACATGAGAGAAGGTATCCACCGCTCTACCTGCGAGTCCGCGGATCCGATTCAGGTATTCATGAATCAGCGGCGCGTCGGATTGCTGGACAGAAACGGAGGTGAGTCCACATTGCATGTGCGGAGTCAGGCGCGGATCGAGAGCATCCAGCTCCGATCGGAGGATGGCGTGTTGCTCGGGGGGCTTTCCGCTCCCGAATATGGATTCAGAAGCAGCCGCATTTCGCTCATGCACACTACGGTTGAACTCGATGTCCACAATACTGCGCAGGGCGGATCGGTTCGCGCCGTCTGCATCCCTGAGCCTGGTTTCCGGTATCATTCGGAACGGGAGCGGGTCGGCGCGGTTGATAGGGCCGCTCAGCATCCGGTCGCTTTTACCGGGGTTGGGATGCGGGCGATCGCTTTCACGCAGGTGTTGTTGGCGGTTATGTTGGTCGGGCTGGTTGTCGACCGGACCACCGGCTGGATGACACCTGTTCACTCATCGCTTCCGGTGACACAGGCAGATGCCCCCTGGGCCGCTCCGTTTGGCGAGGTCGCTAAGCTCGAGGAGCAATTGACCGAGCTCTCGCGAATGCAGACGAAGGCTGTGGAAACCATTCAAACGCATCAGCAGGGGATGGCCCAACTCCAGCAGACGATGGCCAAACTTTCGTCAACCCAGGAAGCGGTTGTCTCCAATGTACTGAACGTGAAGCAGCGACGGAAAGCAGCGGGTCGCGACGACGAGCGCATAACACGAATGATCATGAATATAACTCAGCGTGAGCAGGAGCAGCTGGAGGCCGAAATCCATAGCCTCACTGTAGCGAATGACCGGCTCTCGCAAGAAATGGCCGATCTGGAACAAGACAATCAGAATCTGAAGAAGCGCCTGCAGTCGGAAGGTGTCGGTGTCTCGAAATCCACGGCGTTGGATCGCGAGAAGCTGGCGCTGGCGCAGAAAAATGAAGCTGATCAGACGCGGTACGCTCCGCCGGTGGCCAAGACACGGGCCGTGTCCCAGCAACCACTCTCAGAAGGAACGAGCCTGGAGAGCATCGAATGATACGGTGGCAAGAAGGAGTATCGTATTTGTCCTCTATGAAACAGCCTAAGATTGTGAAAGCATTGTGAGTCAGCCGATGATGTCCAGACAGGTCTTTCCCGTTCGAGCCCACCAGCATCGCCTCTCCAGCTGAATACGAATAACCTTGTATGTCGAGCGCCTACTCCACTGTGCTGGTCGTTTGGTAACGGAATAAGGACTCATCGAGGAGCTTCTGACGGTTTCCCTTGTAACCTAGGCTGAGAGGGGGGTAGTATAACAGCGTAATCAGCCGTGACCATCACGGCAGTTGCTTGAATGTTTCAGCAAATGCATTATCATTCGCGTATATATAAGGTGTCGTGGTAACGATCCGTACCTTTTCCTCCATTCTCATCTTCGCGCTGCTTCTATGGGCGGTATTTCCGGTGGAGCAGATCGACTGGCCTTTCAATTTCGAGTACGGTTCGACCGGCGATACCGGGAGTGAGCAACCCCGTGTTTTGATTGATGCCGGAAAGGCAACCGATTCTGAGGACGATCCGCCGCAAGAGACGCTGGAGGACTGCGTCGCTTCTCGATTGAGTGCGTTAGATTGCCAATCAAGCCGTTCGCATGTCTCGATGACCGAGATCCCTCAGTCCACCCTGCTGATCTCCCGGCTGTTCCATCCGCCGACCGCAGAGAGTTAGTGCAGCGTCGACGGTCTCAAGCGGACAATCTCACCGTGACTCCGAAGGAGGCAGCACATGTCGGCTCGGCTTTGGAACTATGTCGTATTGCTGACCGCGATGGCGGCGGGGGTAAATGGGATGCTGATGTTGTCCTCTGCCCAGGCGAAAGACGAGATGCGCACGTTCGACCTCGACCGTATTCTCGAATTGGCGCTGGAACGGAATCCTGCGATCGCGGGCGCCCTGAGTACGATCCAACAGAATGAAGGTAGACAGATTCAAGCTGGCGCTTACCCCAACCCCACGATTGGCGGCAGCACGGGGACCGGCACCGTTCGAGACCCCAGCGTCGGGCCCCGGATAACCGAATATGGCATGTCGTTGCACCAGACTGTGGAATGGCCGGGCATGCGGGCGGCCCGTAAGGATGCGGCGGAAGCCGGTCTGGCCAGCGCGACGGTTGGTCTCGATGAAGCCAAGCTCAACCTCATCGCGGAGGTCAAGCAGGGATTCTACGAACTGCTGTTGGCAGAACGGACGGTAGATGTTCTGCAGCAAAATCTGGAAACCGTTCAGGAAGTGGCACGCCTTGTCAAGGCTCGCGTCCGAAGCGGCGAAGGCCCTCAATTCGAAGCGATAAAAGCGGAAGTCGAGGTGCTCAAGGCCAAGCAAGAGGTGGCGAAGGCCAAAAATGCCGTGCGCGTCAAGCTTGTCGGATTGGACACTTTGACGGCAGGAGCCTTGGGGCCTCGGTACAAGGTGCAAGGGGACTTTCGGATGCTCCGAGATCATCTGGATGCCGAGCAGATGGCGGCGCGGGACCCCTCGCAACATCCCACACTCAAACGCCAGGGAAAACTGGTGGAACAGGCTGAATTGACCGTCTCCAAGGAACGGCAGGGCCGAGTGCCGAACGTGACCTTGTTTGGCACGTATGCCAGAGAGATAGGCCGCGAGGCAGTGGTGGGGGGCGTGAGTGTACCGACGCCCTTATGGTATCTGCAGCAAGGGCACATTGCGACGGCGCTTGGTGTTCAGCGAAAAGAAGAGGCAGAGTTTATTCGCGCCAGGAACGACCTGGTTCGCGCCATCAATCAACACGCTCGAGAGGCGGAAACCGCGCAAGAACTGATCCTCGTCTACGAAGAAGGGCTCATGAAACAAGCGCAAGAAGCGCTTCGCATCGCCCAATTGAGCTTCCGCCAGGGCGCCTCAAGCCTCCTGGAGGTCCTCGATGCCCAACGGGTCCAACGCCAGATCACCGTTGATTACAATCAGGCGCGCTTTGAACTTTCCCTGGCGCTCACGCGGTTTGAGCGCGCCGTGGGCGGGTCACTCTAAATGAGATAAGGATAGATGAGAGGCATGGTCATATCTTCCGGCCGATGCACAAATCAATGTGAGTGTCATGCTAGCCCGCGAGGCCGTCTGCGTGCGACGTCCAGGATCTTCTTCGGCATGTTCCTGTTGGTCTCCTTCACGGGCTGTGATCGTACGCCGCCGCCGGCGCCGGCTGAGGAGAATGGGACGAAACGTTCCGCAGGCGAGGTACGTCTTGTTCGGCTCCCACCGGATGAAGTGACCCGATCCGGTGTGACGGTGGAGCCGGTCAGACGAACGACATTTCGTACCTACCGTACCTTTCCCGGCGTCGTACGACCGAACGAACACGCGTTGGCCAATATTACGACTCTCGTGCGTGGGCGGGTGGTCGAGGTGCATGCCGATTTAGGACAGATGGTCAAGCCCCATCAGCTGTTGGCGGTGCTCCAGAGCGGCGATCTCGGACTGGCCCAGTCTGCGTATCTCAAGGCCCGAGCACGGCGGCACGTCGCGGAGCAAGCCTATCAGCGGGCGGAATATCTTTACAAAGAGAAAGTCATCGGCCAGGCGGAAGCGCAGCGCCGCGAAGGAGAGATGATCAGTGCCCGCGCCGAGACACAAGAGGCTCGCGAAGGGCTCCGCTTGTTAGGCATGAGTGACAAAGAGATCAACGCCCTCGAGCAGACCCAACAGATCCGCCCGCATGTTGCTATCGTGGCGCCCTTTGCCGGCCGGGTGATCGCGCGGGATCTCACCATAGGCGAGGTGGTCGAAACCACCAATAAACTTTTTGTGGTTGCCGATCTCTCGACGGTCTGGGTGCTGGGGAATATATCGGAAAAAGATATCTCGTACGTGCAGCGCGCGGCCGCCGTTCCGAATCAGCCGGTCGATGTCCATGTGAGTGCCTATCCCAACGAAGTGTTCCAGGGGACGGTCTCATATGTCGGCGACGTTATCGATACTGCAACCCGGACCATGGCGGTGCGCATCATCTTGGATAATTCCAAAGGCCTTCTGAAGCCGGAAATGTTCGCAACAATCCGTGTCTCGTCCCAACAGGCGTCGGATGTCCTGGTTGTTCCCGAAGCAGCCGTCCAGAATGATCGGGATCGCAGCTTCGTGTTTGTGCAAAAGGAACCCGGCGTCTTTGAGTCTCGGACAATCAAACTGGGCGAGAAGAACGGAACCTTCGCCGAGATCCTCGATGGGGTGCAAGAAGGGGAAACGGTCGTCAAAGAAGGCGCCTTTACCCTGAAATCTGAGCTGTTGAAGCCCAAAGACTGAGCATGGTCGACAAACTTCTTGAGTTTTCTCTTCGCCGCCCTTTGCTTATCCTCTCACTCGCCGGCCTTCTTACCCTTCTTGGAGGTTATGCCTTCCGTACGATTTCGATCGACGCGTTTCCCGATGTGACCAGCGTGCTCGTGCAAATCGTCACGAAAGCGCCTGGCTTGTCCCCTGAAGAGATGGAACGGCTGGTAACCTTTCCCATCGAACAACAGGTCACCGGGGTTCCGCATCTGACGGACTTACGCTCGCTCACCAAAGTAGGGCTGTCGTTGATTACGGTGGTGTTTGACGATCAGATGGACATCAACTTGGCCCGCCAACTCGTGCTCGAACGGCTGATCGAAGTGCGGGAGAATTTACCACCCGGTTCTGAACCGATGATGACCCCGAACAGCACAGGACTCGGAGAGGTGTATCAGTACTATCTGGAAGGCCCTGCTCACTCCGGTCTGGATGCTGAGGCGGCGGAACAGGAATTGATCGAACAGCGAACTGCGGTGGACTGGATCATCCGGCCGATGCTCAAGGGTGTTCCAGGAGTGATCGACGTCAACTCGCAAGGCGGGTATGTCAAACAGTATCAGGTGCTCGTCGAGCCTGAACTGTTGCGCAAGTACGACATTTCGCTGCAGGAGGTATTTGCCGCTGTGGCAAACAACAATGCGAATGCCGCGGGCAATATTCTGGAAAAACATGCCGAAAAGTTCATTGTCCGCGGCGTGGGGATGATCCGGAAACTGAGTGACATTGAGAACATCGTCGTCAAGGAAGCGGGCGGCACGCCCGTGCATATCCACGATGTCGCCCAGGTACAGATTGGCCATGCCATTCGCCACGGCGCTGTCGTCTTGAACGGTGAGCGCGAGGTGGCGGCAGGGATCGTGCTCATGCTGCGCGGTGGAAATGCCCGTGACGTTGTGGAGGGCATCAAGGGCAAGATCGCCGAAATACAGGACAAGGGACTGCTGCCGGCAGGATGGCGAATTGTTCCCTTTTATGACCGTATCGAATTGATCTCCGCGGCGTTGAAGACCGTCTATAAGGCGTTGGGAGAAGGTATTCTCCTGGTGGTGGTCATCCTGTTCCTGTTCCTGGGCAATACCAGGAGCGCTTTGATCGTGGCAGCGACGCTCATCCTGACTCCGCTCGTAACGTTCTTCGTGATGGATCGGTTCAATCTCACGGCTAATCTGATGTCCTTGGGGGGATTGGCCATCGCCATCGGCATGATGGTCGATGCTTCAGTGGTGCTGGTGGAAAACATCCACAGGCATCTGTCGGACCCCCGTCACCAGGGCATGCCTCGACAGACCATCATCCTCAATGCCGGCCGGGAGGTCGCCCGCCCCGTGGTCTTCGGCATTATGATCATCGTCATCGTCTTTATGCCCATCCTCTCGTTCGAAGGCATGGAAGGCAAAATGTTCAAGCCGATGGCCTATACCATCATGATTGCCTTGACGGTGTCGCTCATTTTGTCGATCACCCTCTCGCCGGTCCTGTGCGCTCTGACATTGCGGGCAGGGCACGCAGACTCAGACCCCTTGGTGCTCCGATGGGCCAAGCGTGCCTATCTGCCCTTACTTCGCTGGGTGTTAGGCCATCGGAGTGTGGTGTTGACTATAACCGGACTCGCGCTTGCAGGCAGTATCGCTCTCTTTCCATTTTTGGGGACAGAGTTTGTCCCCATTCTGAATGAAGGGTCGATGGCTCCCCTCACGATCCGCTTACCGAGCATTTCTCTAGAGCAATCGATCAAGATCGAAAAGGAGGTGCAGCGGGCGGTAATGGAGTTTCCTGAAGTAAAGATGATGGTGTCAAAAATCGGGCGCACGGAATTAGCAAACGACCCGCAAGAACCGAACGAAAGCGATTCCGTTGCGATGTTGCATCCGATTGAGACCTGGACGACAGCCCACACTATGTCGGGGTTGAAAGAGAAAGTCCGCGAGCGGCTGGCAAAGGTGCCAGGCGCCAACTATCTGATCAGCCAGCCGATCCAGCAGAGGGTGGATGAGTTGATTTCCGGGGTGCGCGCAGAGGTCACCGTCAAACTGTTCGGGCCTGACCTGGAGGAGTTGCGGAAAACGGGGAACGAGATCGCTCGGGTCCTCGGCACGATTCGGGGCGTCAAAGACCTGAAGATAGAACAACTCTTCGGTCAGCCGTACATTACGATCGATATCGATCGGGGTAAGATCGCCCGGCACGGCATCAACGTGTCGGATGTGCGAGAGGTCATCTCGACCGCGATCGGAGGAGAAGCGGCGACCAGGGTGTATGAAGAGCATCGACGGTTCAATTTGATCCTGCGGTTTCCGGAACAGTATCGGAATGACATCGAGACGATCGGAAACATTCGACTGACGGACGGCAGCGGAGCGTTCATTCCACTCAGCGACCTCGGCACCATCCGGATGCACGAGGGGCCTGGGCGTATCAACCGTGATCGACTCCAGCGGTATTTACCGGTCAGCTTTAATACCCACGGGCGAGACATCGGAGGTATTGTCGCTGAGGCGCAGGAGCGGATAGCGCGGGAGGTCGGGTTCCCGGAAGGGTATTATATTGTCTGGGGCGGATCGTTCGAAAATATGCAGCGGGCGATGGCCCGCATTAAGATCATTGTTCCGATCACCATTCTCATCATTTTCGTGCTTCTGTTCTCGTCGTTCTCCTCGCTCAAGCAGGCAGCGCTGATTATTTGCAATCTCCCGTTTGCACTCATCGGCGGCATTGTTGCCTTATGGATAACGGGGGAGTACCTGAGCGTGCCGGCTTCGGTCGGGTTCATCAATCTCTTCGGCGTGGCCGTGTTGAACGGCATTGTGATGGTGTCCTATATAAATTTCCTTCGTCGGGAGCAGGGAATGAGCATTGAGCAGGCAGTGATGTCCGGCTGTGTGATGCGCCTGCGGCCTGTCTTGATGACAGCACTGGTTGCGTTACTGGGGTTGGTGCCGCTTGCCTTTGCTCAGGGAATTGGATCGGAAGTTCAGCGGCCCCTGGCCGTCGTGGTGATCGGCGGACTGGTCAGTTCAACATTCTTGACGCTGATTGTGTTGCCGGTGCTCTACAAGTGGATCGAAGAACGAACGATGTCCCGCTCCCTCCATAGAATTCCTCAGGCGGTGGTTGATCAACGGAAGCAAACGGTGACAGTCCCTTCCTCGCACGTTTGAAACGTGACAGGGAACCGTGAGGCTGGGCGGTCGCCGAGAGTATCCTGCTGATCGATTTCATCAACGTGTCACGCACACAGGCTTGTTGCCGGTGAGTCAGCTCGTTACAATTCCCACACCATGAATCCCGGCCATATTTCGAGGCGTCTGTTGCTGAAACGCGCGGTGGCTTAGGGGCTGCTGGCGGCGGTTGAACGCTCGTGTCTGTCTATGCTTCGGCGAGCGCTGCCACTCCCGGTTCACAGATTGCGCTCGGCGCACGTGTCGTTCATTTGAGGATCAGCAGGTCGTTGCTCCATTTTGGCGGCCGAACCGCACCTGCAGGCCAGCCGTGGGTGAGAGGCGAGTAGCGGGAGAAAATAGCCGTGAGAAAAGTTCGTGCATACTGTAGGCTGATACAGGGTTGATCGTGTACACGGAGGACCATCGGATGTCGGAACATCAGGTTGAGCCTCACCTGTTTGTCATCATCGGTGCGACCGGCGATCTGACGCGTCGGAAGCTCCTGCCCGCGCTGTATCATTTGCGGGATCAGGGAATCCTTGAAACTCGCAACACGTTGATCGTCGGTGCAGCCTTGCCAGAGCTGGGCGAAGAGGGATTTCGGCTCTGGGCATTCGAAGGTCTGCAACAAGCTGAGTGGCACAATGAAATGGAGTTGCGCACTTGGTGCGATGCCTGTCTTTACTACCAGGCCATGCCTGAAGGGGGAGCTCAAGATTATGAGGCCCTGGCCCTGTACATCCGGAGGTTAGAGCGTGAGCACCACATGCAGGAAAACAGGATATTCTACCTGGCATTGCCACCGGACATCGTCCCCGTCGCCATGGAGAGGCTGGATCAGGTAGGGCTCCTCAAGAGCCACGGATGGGTTCGCGTCGTATTCGAAAAACCGTTTGGCCGCGATTTTCACTCGGCCCGCCGCCTGAATACGACCCTGCATCGCTATATCGAGGAGTCTCAGATCTACCGCATCGATCATTACCTTGGCAAAGAGACGGTGCAGAATCTCCTCGCATTCCGCTTCGCAAATCCGATTTTTGAATCTCTCTGGAACCGGGACACGATCGAAAACGTTCAGATTACCGTTGCCGAAGACCTCGGTGTCGAACATCGAGGCGCCTACTATCAGCAAGCCGGGGCGCTTCGCGACATGGTTCAAAACCATCTTACCCAACTCATGACGGTCGTGGCGATGGAAGTGCCGGTGTCGTTCGAAGCGACTGCGATCCAGAATGAAAAGCTGAAAGTCCTCCATTCCATTGCGCCGATCGTTCCGCAAGATGTTGTTTTTGGCCAATACACGGCCTGGAAGGTTGCCGACCAGACGATTCCTGGCTATTGCGAGGAACATGGTGTCCCGAAGGATTCGACCACGGAAACGTATGTCGCTTTGAAAACAGAGGTTCACAATTGGCGATGGAAGGGCGTGCCGTTCTATCTCAGGACGGGCAAACGCCTCCCGCGCAAACTGACTCAGATCGCGGTGACTTTCTGTGAAGCGCCCACCCAAGTGTTCCGGTCTCTCGATCCCGGCAGTATTCCACCCAACATGCTGCTGATCATGCTCCAGCCCAGCGAGGGATTCTCGCTCTGCTTTTCCGTCAAAAGCCCGGGAAGGCCGTTCCGACTGAGCGATCACGCGCTGCAGTTCGACTATGAACAGGCGTTTGGCCAACTCCCTGAAGCCTATGAAACACTGCTCCGCGACGTCATGATTGGCGATCAGACCCTTTTCGTCAGCGCGGACTTTACCGAGACGGCTTGGCGGCTCTATGACCCGCTGTTGACCGGTGAGAAGTCCCTCCACTTATACACTGCCGGCAGCTGGGGGCCCAGCGAAGCGGGAGTGCTGTTGGAAAGAAATGGGCATCGGTGGGTGTTGGGGTGGTAAGGGGGATGGAGGCTGATGATCTTCTGTGCTCGCGCAACGCGCGGCCTGGGAAGGCCCTCGTTGGACGCGCGCAGTGGAAGATCGATCAGCCCCCATCCCCAGAGAGAGAACGAGCAAGCTTGGACGGAGCATGTACATCGTTCGATGCGCGCAGTAAAGGGCAGCCCGGCCACTCCCTCATGGGAGGGATAGAGCAGGAGAAAGGCCCTCGCTCGGGCTGATGGCACGTCTCGGCGTGCCAGTGGGTGGGCGGGTGAAAAAGTTGCGCGCAACACCCTTGCTTGGGCGGGCAATGAAAGTGAACAAGAATACAAACAGACGCACGCAGTGGGAGACCAATGAGGCCACCCTCGTAGGGGAAAGAACGAGCGAGGCTGGGAGGATCAATTCAGAAGATAGGGATCGTTCGATGTGCTTAGAGAAGGACGATCTGATTACGATTATTGATGGAGAGTTTGAGGTGACAAACAGGCAATGCACTGAATGAAGCACTCTCGAATACTGTTCCGGTTGAAACGCTAACCGGGTCTACGTACTTTTCTTTGATTCAGATTTGCCAGCCACGCGCCGGCTATCGCGCCAAATATCATGCTGAACACCTCCAGAGCATGTCTGTACCAACCGTCCGGACCGATGCTGAGATCCGAATTCGCAATTTGAAATAATCGAAAGGCCGAGAAACCTACGGCGGCGATGGATACGAGGGAGGCAACAATAATCCCCACTTGTTTGTGATGACGCGGCACCATGAAGATCACCATGCCTACAAGGGAAGCAGAGGCGATAGCCCTTGTGACAAAGATAATGTATGTGCCGATAACCGGTACCCCATCCATATCCGACGCTTGCCAGAAAGCGTCAACACGATCAAACCCGTGGATAATGCCGAAGGCCTGCCCAATAGAAAAGTTCGCTGCGAACCAAAGTATGAGACCTGCCGGAACCGCGATGACCCATCGAACGACGTTAATAGCTGAATTGTTGTTCATAAGCTGAAGCGGACATCCGCATTATCCATTGCCTCTTCTCAGGCAGAGCCCTAATCATATAGCTGGTCCAAACCGAGAACGCAATCAGAACTATGTGTCTCGTAGGCTTTACCAGTTCACCAAAACCGTCACGACAAACCAACACACTAGAGGAATCAGTCGCTGGTTACCGCAGGAATTCGCGGCCATGCGGGGCGGTGAGATCCTGGTCGGGGCCAAGAGGGACGATACGGGTTGGATTGATGTCGTCGTGGGTGATGTAGTAGTGCCGCTTGATGTGATCGAAGTTCACGGTGTCGGCGATGCCGTCGGTCTGATAGAGGTCTTTGAGGTAGCCGAAGAGGTTGGGGTAGTCGATGATTCGCCGGAGATTGCATTTAAAATGGCTGTGGTAGACGGTGTCAAAACGCACGAGAGTGACGAACAGGCGCCAATCGGTCTCGACGAATTGCGAGCCGAAAAGATAGCGCTGGCGCGCCAGCCGCGCATCTAGTTGATCGAGGGCATCGAAGAGCCGTCGCACGGCCCGTTCATAGGCCTGTTGCGATGTGGCGAACCCCGCACGATAGACCCCGTCGTTGACATTTTCATAGATGAAAGTGTTCAGGTCGTTGATTTCCTTCCTGATCCCGTCCTGATAGAGGTCGATTCTGCTTTCGGTGAACCGATTGAACTCGCCGTTGAACATGCGCATAAGGTCGTCGTCTGAGTTCGAAACGATGCGGTTCGTTTCTTTATCCCACAACACAGGGACGGTGAACCGTCCTCGATAGTTCGCATCGGTGGCCTTGTAGGCCTGACTGAGGAACTGAAATCCGTTGACGGAATCCAGCGAATGACCCGGCCCTTCGCGAAACGCCCAACCTCGCTCGTCGCGGATCGGGTCCACGACCGTCATGCCGATCACGTCTTCGAGCTTTTTGAGTTTCCGTACGATGATCGTTCGGTGCGCCCAGGGGCAGGCCCAGGAGACATAGAGATGGTAGCGGCCGCTCGCAGCCGGGTAGCCGGAACTGCCATTGGCGGTCACCCAGCCCGTAAAGATATCCGGCTGTCTGACGAAGGCGCCTTCGACGTTTTGTTCGCCTGGAAACTGTGCCTGAATGGTCATCGTCGGGCTCCTACGTTTACCGTATCACATTGCGGGGCAAAGAAGGGGGGATGGAGGCTGATGATCTCCCTTGCTCGCGCAACGCGCGGTCGAAGACTCCCCTCGTTGGACGCGCGCAGGAGGAGATCAATCAGCCCCCATCCCTCAGAGAGAACGAGCGAACTTGGACAGGGGCATGAACGGGCAGGCTAGATGGTTTTCTGTGCTCGTGCAACGCGCGGTCTCGGATGACCCTCGTTGTGGACACGCGAAGTAGGAAACCATCCAGTCTGCCCTCAAGGAAGGCGAGAGAAGGGCGGTGGTTGCTTGATGCGCAGATTGACTGAGCTATTCCTGAAAAGTACAATGCAAAAATATTTTCTGTCGAAGGGCGGTGGACACCAGATGTGAAGGCATTCGGTGGGGAATGATGAGTCATAGTGTCTATTCAGCTAGTATCAACAAGGAGGTCGTTGTTATGCATGTGGTGAGACGCATCGGATTCATGGGATTGGGGATCGCGTTAGCTGGTTGCCTCATCGTGGCGCCGGTTTTTGCCGGGGATAAGCCGGCGAAAGCACCGGTCGAGGACGGATCGAAAGTTGTCATTACGTCTCCCAAAGACGGGGACAAGGTCAGCGACACCTTCGAGGTGAAGTACGACTTGACCAAAGGCTCACAAGCGACGCATGTCCATGCATATGTGGACGGACAGTATCAGAAGGGTTTTTCCGGTGAAATTAAGAGCTTGAGCAAGGGGACGCATAAGGTTACCATCACCGGCGCTACAAAGGACCATGATCCTGTTATGGCCACCCACAGCATCACCGTCGACGTGCAATAGAAGCAACAAAACCGCCAGGGTCTTTAATGAAGAGGCCCTGGCGGCCTCGCTTCCACACACTGCGTCCAGTCCTCCTCAGCTAGCTACCCCCTTGAAGCAATAGTGCGTTCTTCCTCAGCGGCGTCGGCAGAGGGGGTGATGGACCCTGATGATCTTCCGTGCTCGTGCAACGCGCAGCTGCGGAAGGTCCTTGTCCCAGCGATTGCCCTCTCCTGAAGAGAAAAGGCATTTCCGTTGACTGATTTCCGGTTTGGTTTTCAAATATCGAAATCAGGCTGGTCGGTTCCTTTCCTCTCACAGACGCGACAGGAGGGTATCATGAACCGCTATCATGTCTTCATCATGTCCTTGAGTGTCCTCGCTCTATCCGGCTGTGTCTCTCATCCGCAAACCGCCGAAGAGTTCCGCAAAGCCGTTCCCTCGGCGTTTTCAGCCAAAGTCGAGACGTTCGAAGTTGACCGCCCATTCAGCCAGGTGTCCAGCACTTTTCAAAAGATGGGGCCGAACTGTTTGGCAAAGACGATCAAGACGACGTCCCAAACCAACATGAGCTACCAGGTCATCGTGACTACATACAAACCCACGGTAGTCGTGACGGGAAAGAAGGCCGAGTTGCACGTGCAAATGCATCATAATCAGGGAGTGGTCAATGTCAGCAAGGAACCTCACGGTGGCTACTATCTTCTGGTTGCCGATGCGCAGCCCGTTACCCCAGGCAAGACCCGCATCGATCTGTATCGCCCGTCCATGGGCCATGGCGTCCTGATCCAGGCGGTAAAGAATTGGGCAACCGGCGAAAATATCGGATGTCCTGATCTGACGAAGTGACGCCGTTCGTCATAGACTGCCAATGAGAAGACCTCACACCAACGGCAGGATCGTTTTCATTGTGCTCTCGATCTGGACCGCCGGCCTCCTTGCCGGCTGTTCAGGAATCAGAACATATCCAAACACGCTCGATAAAAACCTGCATGTTCATACCGCGACGGATTCCGGGTCGTGGTTTTCACGTTTCCGCGCAGCCGTTGATATCCATCGTGTGGGGGAAGATTGTGTTCTTGATTATGAAGGTACAGTCCAGCTGGCTGATCGTAAGATTGATATAGGGCTCCCGCCCCACCGGTGGAGTTATTTAGTCTTCGTCTTCTCCAGTTCATCCTTTCTTGTCAATCGGAGCGGTACCATCACGCAAGAAACTTTGCTGAAGACACGACCGAATTATCACTATCAGGTCGCGGTGCAGTACAGGAACGACATGTATCACGTGGGGATCCGGGAGATACTTCCGGATCAGTCCACCGGCCGTGAAATTGAACCGCTGCCATTAGAGGCCTGTCGATCATCTGTGGGCCGGAAGTAAGCACCTTCTTTCCAGTGCGATACTCGTCAATGCGACCGTCACGATCAATGAAACAGCGGCGCAATCCACGGGTACACATCGAGAGTGAGCCGCACGCCATAAGTCGGGCCAAAGTCTTTCTCATTAATCGCATCGTTCCAGGTCTCGAAGGCAACATTCCGCACTCGGATCGTCACAATAGAAGCGAGCAATTCTTCACGAGGTTTGCCTTGGGGGCTGACGAAGAATCCCGAGTTGAAACTGATACCGGTCTCAATCTCAAACTTGGGGAGGGGGCGCTCATCATAGATACCCCAACTCAGCGAGGTTTGAAGGATATAGTTGTCGCCGGCGACATGCAGAAAGGCTGATCCGGCATAGGACTGTGCGATCCGGCCCATGGCAGACCATCGAAACCCGCGAACAAAATCGGCTGCAAAATTGTTTGCGTCGCCCCAACCGAGCAGCGATAATGCCGATGAACCTATCTCGGCTCCACGTATTCCAGTCCGGGCGAAGACCTCGTGATAGAGCGAACCGGTCGAGCCTCCGACCCCGACGAATAGTTTAGTGGGCTGATCAACCAGTGAAAACCACCGTGTGATCGAGCCATCAACCATAAAATCGAATGCATGACGAGTACGGTCGGTAGGGACCGCGGAATGCCCAAGGATTCTGTCATGCAAAAGTTCATTCTGGAAAAAGCGGGTCGGCTGATCCGATGTAGGGCCTCCTCCGAAAGTGAGGTTCGTGCTCCAGCCTTTGAATCGCTCCCAGTGCTGAGTCCAGCTCACCGTTCCAAAGTTGATTCCCATTGATTCGTTAATATTGTTGTACCGCTGTCCCGTACTATTGAATTCGGTGAAGCGATTTCCCGTATATCCGAGTTCAAGCTTCGAATGTGCGTCCGGATACCCCAATCCGCCCCAATGAACGGTCGGACTGGGAGATTCCGCCAAGGTCGAGTCTAGGGTTCCCAGGAGGAACAGGAGGAAGATGGCCCACGCTGCTCTATACCTACACGCCGTCCTCATATCCGATGTGCCGTATTTATCTTACGCCGTGCCCAGAATTTTCAAGGCCCTCTGTCCTACTTTCTTCTCGTAGTCCGCGGCGGTTTTGCACATTTGCCCAACCGGGTTCCAGAACGACAGGATTTGACTGATAAGGTTTGAAAAGAATGAAGGAATAAGTGGCATAATTTGGGCTTGAAGCCGATTCAAGCATGCCGAACGCGGGGATAGATTTTGCGGGTATATTTCAAGAGGTTCCGTTAGAGTCAGGTCAGAATCGTGGCTCAGACAAGAAGAGGGCAGCGCCCGTTTCGCGGCAAGTGGCATCCAGCCTATAACTGTTGACGCCGTCCCTTCCGAAACGTAGCCTGTCCATGGGTTCCGGCCTATGCCTTGCAAACAGGTTGTCATCATCGGGGGTGGGTTTGGAGGCCTCACGGCCGCGCAATCGTTGCGTGATGCCGATGTGCTTCTCATCGATCGTACTAATCATCACCTGTTCCAGCCGTTGCTTTACCAGGTGGCTACTTCTGCGCTGTCTCCCGGCGATATCGCATGGCCGTTACGCACGATCTTTCGACGCCGGCCGCATGTTCGCGTGATCATGGACGAAGTGCTGACTATCGATCGTGCGGCTCGCCTCGTGCAGTTGCGGGACAATTCGCCCATTGCGTTCGATATCCTCATCGTCGCGCCGGGATCGCAGCATTCGTATTTCGGGCACGATACATGGGAGAGGTCCGCACCGGGGCTCAAGACACTCACCGATGCTGTCTACCTTCGCGAAAAGATGCTTCTGGCGTTTGAAGAGGCCGAACGCCGCAGAATCGCTACCGGCGAATCAAGCCGGCTCACCTTCGTCATTGTGGGAGGAGGTCCTACCGGCGTGGAGTTGGCCGGCGCGTTGGCGGAGATTGGACGGAAAACCATGGCCCCCGATTTCCCACACTTGCGCCTCGACGATCTCGACATTTTGCTTGTGGAAGCCGGCCCTCGCATTCTATCGGGGTTTTCCAGTGACCTGTCGGCGAAGGCCGCGGTTGCTCTCGAACGGAAGGGTGTCACGATCAGGCTCAATAGCGCGGTGCATGAAATCCGCGACGACGGCCTGGTGATCGGAAACGAATTCGTGTGGTCCAAGAATATCATCTGGGCGGCAGGCAATAAGGCGTCACCGCTACTGGCCTCGCTCAAGGTCTCGCAGGACGAGACCGATCGGATCAACGTTCAACCGGATCTGACGATTCCTGGCGACCCTTGGATCTTTGTCATCGGCGATGGTGCTAATTGTCCCGGTCCGGATGGTGATGCTCTACCGGGGATCGCTCCCGTCGCCGTGCAGCAGGGCCGCTATGTCGCGAAGCTCATTTCAGAAGAGACCCCTCCGGACCAGCGCCCACCCTTTGTCTACTCGGATCGGGGCATGCTGGCGACGATCGGTCGCGCACAAGCCGTGGCCCAGTTCGGGCTATTGCATCTCTCCGGACTGTCCGCCTGGCTGGTGTGGTGCATGGTGCATATCTTCTTGCTGATAGAGTTCCGTAGTCGCGTGCGGGTGATGTCGGAGTGGATATGGTACTACCTCACATTCAGGCCGGGTGCGAGAATCATCTTTATGCGGAAGCGCCAGCACGGCGAAGATGAGCGAACTACCCAGCATGTCGCACGGGGTCTGACTCAAAGGAACGAGGCTGGACCGAAAGATTGAGGGGCAGGCCGTATCTTCCACCCAGCGCCCTGGGCCGGTTCATGCCCGCTTGACTCTCACACCATCAGGAGCGATGCTGATGAGCATCTCGGAGGTGTAATATGAATCCGGGGCAACCGGATCCCTCCCTGCATACGCCTCTGTGCCTCCCCTCCTCCACATCCGTGTACACTTCCGATGGTCCTATACCTGCGGGAGCCGTATTATTTTCCCTTTCTCACCAAGGAGGTGCGTCATGAAGACCTCACTTGTGCTCCTCATTGCTTTTATCGTTCTCTTGTCGGCCAGCGCCTTGGCCCTGGCCAATCCTACCATGTTGCCGAAGCATCCAGGGTATCCCATGGGCAAGGCTGTCGATCCTGTCAGCGGGCAATCGCTCGCGAACGATCCCGGTCAGACCAACGCCACAGGCGAGAAATCATTGACACAGGCAGCAGTGTTTGACGATGTTCACGTGAAGCAGAATCTGTCGATCAATGAAAACGATCAGCGGTTGATGGAGAAGCCTGGTGCAGGGCTACTGCCGAAAGTTCAGGGGCCCAGCATCAAGATCGAGCCACCTGTGAAGGAAGCAACAAAGGTGAATGCTTCGCCCAAGTAACGGAGTACGATCCGGGAAAAGCAAACCTGGCCGGACCCTGGTTTTTAGCCATCCAGGGTTCGGCCACGAAACAGCAAGCGATAGCCTGGTACATCTGATTTGTTTGATTCAATCAAGTACACGGGATATGCCGAACAGACCAGAACAATCAGCCGGCCATCCCGTTTGTGCCACCGGTCATTGATCTTCGGGAAGAATCCTCATACTCTATATCCCTTTTTAGACGTGTAATGGCCATTGTCCATCAGTAATCAATTTATATTCGCACCGGTCAATCCGATTTAAGGGGGGTCAACATGGTGAGTCACGGTTTGACGAGCAGAGGTCTATCTCGTCTAGTTCTTGCTGTCGCGGCGGGCGCTCTGGTTGGCGCGGGAGTGGGAATCGGCAGCGCGGTCCCCGCATCTGCCTATGAAGTCTGGCTGACGGATCAATCTGATACGGGGAAAGAAAGCGGCGGCTTTCTTTATATCTATGATGGCGCGGCGCTCGCGGAAAAACCTGTTGCTGCGAAACCGGCTGTCACCATAGATCTTTCTGCTGAAATCAACACGTTTTGCGAAGCGGCCACTAAGAAACCGGTTCGTCGCCCTCATATGCTGTTCTTCAACCAGAACCAGGATCACGCGATCCTCTCTTTTCTGAGTGGGCACGTCCTCTTCATGGATGCCAGGACGCGTAAACCAGAGGCGTGCTTGTCGACGGGAAAGAATGTCCATGCAGCCTGGCCGACGCCAGATCAAAAGATGGCGATCGCGGCGAATATCGCCGAGAAGAAATTCCTCCGTATATGGACCGACTATGCCGCTCACAAATTCACCTTCGATCCTGAGAAAGATGTGGTGAATCTTGCCGCATTCGAAGGCGGAGAGCGTCCGGATGCCTCGCCGATTTGCCCGATTACGGAATCATCCAGTCGCTATGCCTTCGTCACGTTGCGCGGAGGCGGGCTGCTGGTGTTCGATGTTACCACGACGCCAGTAAGCCTGGTGGCCTCGCTCAACAATGATCAGATACACCCTGCCGGTTGCGGCGGCATCCAGGTAGATCAGACGATGTATATCAATTCTGGTGGAGGCTGGCCGGTGGCGCCACTTTCCTATGATGTGTATGCCCTTGGCCTGTCCGATCTGCCCAAATCTGTTTCAGCCAAGTTGGTGTCACAGCGGGATGACAGATTTGCCGACTCTCATGGGATGGCCAGGGTGGGTCGCTATCTGTGGAGTGCGGATCGTGCCGGGAACAACATCGAAATTATCGACACGCTCTCGAATCTGAGTGTGGGCTCGGTCGAACTGGCGACGGATGTGAACGGAGACCCGGCTCCCGATCTCATGGACAATGCGCCGGACGGTCAATATGTTTTCGTCGGGCTGCGCGGCCCTAACCCCCTGACCGGGAATGACAAGACCGTAAACAATGCCAAAGGCACGATACCGGGCGTCGGGGTCATTCATGTGGATAGTGCAGGGAGAGTCGGGCACTATAAGGGACAAGCGGCTATTTCAAATATGAAAGACGGAAAAGAAACGGCTGACGTCCATGGGATTGCCGTTCGGAAGTAGCGTAGCGAGAGGAACTCATCGTGTGGTGCCATGCCCTTAATCGCCTCTAACAATGTGCCGGTTCCTTCGTTCATGTATGGTACGGCTTGGAAAAGAGAGGCCACAACGCAGCTGGTGCAGTTGGCGGTGGCGACGGGCTTCACCGCAATCGATACGGCGAACCAACTGATCCATTACCAGGAAGCCCTGGTAGGGGATGCCTTGGTGGCTCTCTCGCAGCAAGGAGTGAAGCGAGAGAGTCTTTTCCTCCAAACGAAGTTTACGCCGACGAATGGCCAGGACCATCGTACCCCATACGATGCTTCGGCCAATCTCACTACGCAAGTGACACAGTCCTTCGACAGTTCGTTGGCTCACTTGCACACCGACTATCTTGACTCCTATGTCTTGCACGGGCCATATCAGCGCTATGGATTGGGAGACGCTGACCGGGAGGTGTGGGCCGCCATCGAAGCACTCTATCGGTCAGGGAAAACGAAAATGATCGGCATCAGCAACGTCACCGCCGAGCAACTGACTCAACTCTGTGCCCAGGCGACGGTGAAACCTATGATGGTGCAAAACCGCTGTTATGCCGCACTTGGGTGGGATAAAGAGGTGCGAGAAATCTGCCGTGCCCATGGCATCATTTATCAAGGCTTTTCGCTGTTGACTGCCAACCGGGAAATCTTTGCCGATCCAGGAATTCGGGCCATTGCCAAACGATTAGGGGCCAGTCTTGCGCAAGTCGTCTTTCGGTTTGCGATACAGGTTGGGATGCTCCCGCTGACAGGAACAACGAGCCAGCAACATATGGAAGACGACCTCCAGGCGGAACAGTTCACTCTCACGGCTGAAGACATGCGGTTGATCGAAACGATCGGGACGTAGCCGTGAATTTTCCAAGGATCCCGGGCCGTCCATCGCCAGGTTGCGAGTCGTCCTGATTGGTCGAAAACGGAATCGAAGGGCTTAGGAAGGGAGTTCGATTAGCCGAAGGGTGTAGAGGTACTGGTAGAGCCCTTTACGGTTCATCAGTTCGACATGGGTGCCGGTTTCCACGAGGCGTCCTTTGTTGAAGACAAGGATGCGATCGGCTCCTTGAATGGTCGTCAGACGGTGGGCGATCACAAAGGTTGTCCGGCCCTTCATGAGTTGTTCCAGTGCCTCCTGGACGAACCGCTCCGACTCGCTGTCGAGGGCTGAGGTGGCTTCATCCAGCAGTAAGATCCGTGGATTTTTCACAATGGCTCGGGCGATGGCGATGCGCTGTCGCTGTCCGCCCGACAGATTGATTCCCTTTTCTCCTATCATTGTCTGATACTGGTCCGGGAAGCTCATGATGAAGTCGTGGGCATGGGCCGCACGGCTTGCTGTCGTCACCTCTTCCTGAGTAGCCTTCTCGTTTCCATACCGGATATTGTCGAAAATTGTCCCGCCAAACAGGATGGTTTCTTGTGGAACCAGCGCGACTTGCCGATACCAGCTTTCCATAGTGACTTGGCGGAGATCTTGCCCGTCGATAGTGATGTGTCCTTCAGTCGGGTCGTAAAAGCGGTGGAGCAAGTTCATCACAGTCGTCTTTCCGGCTCCGGTGGGGCCGACGATGGCGACCAGTTCGCCTGGCTTGGCCTCGAACGAGACATCTGTCAGGACAGGTTGGCGCGAGTCGTAGGCGAAGCTGATGTGTTCCGCCCGGATGTGTCCCGAGACGATAGACAGCGGCGTCGCCGTAGGGGCGTCGCTCACTTCCGAGTGTGTGTCAAGAATTTCGAACACCCGTTGAGTGGCGCCCTGTGCTTCTCTGACCTGTGCGAACACTCGGGCAGCGGAACTGAAGGGGCCGATCAGAATTCCGGCAAACAGGACGAACGCAAATAGATCGCCCGGGGACACACTTCCATCGATGACCTGACGTCCGCCGTACCACACTACGGCTGCCGCGACCGAGAACGTAAGGAGGCTGATGACGGGAATAAAAATCGCCATAACGCCGGCCCGCTTCATCGTCAGCGCCAGAGTCTGTTCGACCTGGGCGCCGAACCTGTTCTCTTCGTGCTGCGTTTGGACGAAGGACTTCACGACCCGGATACCAGAGATGACTTCCTCGGTCAGAGTACTCAGTGTGGCAGTGTGGTCTTGAATCGATGTCGAGAGCGATTTCAGTTTTCGCCCGAAGATCTTAGCCACGAGCACGAGCAAAGGGAGCAGAACCAGGATCAAGAGGCAGAGCCGCCAATTCATCGTCAGCAGGAAGGCGATCCCTCCAATGAAGGTCACGAGTTGCTTCGCACTATCGATCGGCGTTTCGGTGACGACCGATTGGATGACCGTCACGTCGTTCATGAGCCGCGAGAGGAGTTCGCCCGTTCTGCGGCGGGCAAAGAAGCTCACGGATAAGGTGTGCAGATGCGCAAAAAGGTGTCGACGAAAGTTGGCGACAATGCGCTGCGAAATCCATGCGGTCAGATAGCTATGGCCCATCGAGCAGAACCCCTGCAGGACGACGAGCCCAAGAAAGACGGTAATCATATCCGTCATTCGTGATTGGTCGTGCTGCACAGTAATGATGTCCCACAGGGTGCCGGCCAAGCGCAGCAGCGCCAAATTGATGGCGGCAACACTCATGACAAGCAGGCCTGCCAACGCCATGCGGGACAGGTAGGGCTTCAAGAACGGGAGAAATCGTGAAAAGGTGGACATAATGAGGGGATGATCTTAGAAGAGGTGACTACGGAAAACCAAGAGGCAAGGCAGGGGGGAACGCAATCCCGATGCGCTCTCGATCGTTACAGCTGTGCGATCGACTCAATTAGGTTCTTGTTGATGGCCACAAAGTCGGAGCGGTCCTTTTCATCAATCACCACGTCGGTGAGGCTGATAAACAGCCGTTGCTCTTCGTTGATCGCATCCGACACACGATTCCGCATAGGGGGAATGAGAAAGTCGCCGACATAGACACAATTCACAGTACGGACGCGAATGCGAACCTTCTTGCCTTCGGGCACAAACCCCTCCTCCCCCATCTCAGGTGAGTTTAGCTCTTACGACGTTCAAACTTTTGACGCCGGCGCAGCTTCTTGTACTTGTGCTTACGCATTTTCTTACGGCGTTTTTTTAGCACGCTGGACATGCAGTAGCTCTCCTGACGGAGGCGGAGTGTAGAAGCTTTCACGCCAAATTGCAAGCCGATCACCGGATGAAACCGAGCATGGTTGAGTCTGGACTGCGCATTGGCGACCTGCAGTGCGGCGAGCGCCGTCGTACAGGTTCCTTGACCTACCTGAAACTCGTTCCTATACTGCCACCATCATGCCCCACTGTAAATTCCCACTGTTTCCCGCGATATTTCTGCTCGGTTCGATTTCTGTGATCGCCGCGGGCTGCGGGGGCAAAAAGGTTCAATATCCTGAAGATCACGAGCGATATCTCCGTATCGACCAGGCGGTGGAATCGCTTCGCCAAGCGTACGTGAAGAAAGACGCATCGGATCTAGCTTCGCTCATGGCGCCGAGCGAGCAGCTCGAACGGCTGCGGGAAGAGGCCCACGGCGACTTCGACACATTCAATGCGATCAACTTGGACTTTGCGATTGAGCGCATTATGATCGAAGGGGACAACATCGATGTGTTTGTGCACTGGCAGGGGCTATGGAAAAAAGATGCCGACGATCCCGGCCTCCGTCAGCGAGGCCATGCGAAGTTGCAGTGGGTCGGAACACGCTCGATTCTACTGCGTGGGATTCAGGGCGATGCTCCCTTCGGCATGAAGGCTCGTCAGGCCGCGATCGACCCCGTCCGCACCCCAAAGAAATAATAATCTATGCCGTCTCCCCCATCACGCGCTCCGGTGCAGGCCGATTTCCTGATCATCGGAAGCGGGGTGGCAGGTCTTCGCGCAGCGTTGGAGTTGAGTCGTGCCGGCCGTGTGATCGTGCTGACCAAAGGGCATTCGCTTCAGAGCAGTTCGATCCACGCGCAGGGTGGCGTGGCGGTGGCGCTGAGTGAAGAAGATGATGTGACTATTCATCTAACCGACACGCTCAAAGCGGGGCATGGGCTCTGTCGAAAGGAAGCCGTAAGGGTTCTCGTGGAAGAAGGCCCGGAGCGAATCCAAGAATTGATCAGGTGGGGGGCCAAGTTCGACAAAGTCGGAGGCAAGTTTGCGTTTGCCCGGGAAGCTGCCCACAGCCGAAGCCGCATTCTACGCGCTCGGGGAGATGCAACTGGGAACGAAATGGTGCGAGTGTTGATTGCCGAGGTGGATCGGAAGGAACGTATTCAACGACTGGATCATCACTTTACCGTGGATCTCGTTGTTGACGCCGGACGTTGCTGCGGGGCTGTTGTATTGGACGAAGGCTCTGGCCGGCAGTTTGTGCTGCCGGCACGCGCGGTTGTGCTGACCACCGGAGGGGCCGGCCAGATCTATGCCCGGACGACCAATCCTCCGAATGCCACGGGTGATGGAATGGCCATGGCGCTGCGTGCGGGTGCGGTGCTTCAGGATATGGAGTTCGTTCAGTTCCATCCCACGGCGCTGTATTTGCCGTCGAGCCCTCCCTTCTTACTGTCAGAAGCGATGCGGGGAGAAGGTGCGCAACTGCGCAACAATAAGGGAGCGCTGTTCATGCAGCGGTACCACCCCATGGGGGCATTGGCGCCGAGAGACATCGTGTCCCGGGCAATCCTGGCGGAGATGGCAGCGACGAAAGCGCGTTATGTCTATCTTGACGTCACCCACCTGGGGGCAGAATTCGTCAAGCGGCGTTTCCCGACGATTTATGCGACGTGCCTTCGATATGACATCGACATCACGGAGGAATGGATCCCGGTTTCTCCCAGCGCGCACTACATGATGGGCGGAGTCTGGACCGATCTGAACGGTGCGACGACAGTTCCGGGGCTTTTTGCCGCCGGTGAGGTGGCCTGTAGTGGTGTGCATGGAGCAAATCGTCTGGCGAGCAATTCCTTGCTTGAAGGATTAGTGTTTGGTGCGCGAGCGGCATCGGCAGCCATGGTTTTTGCGGACCGACACGAGTCTCCCACCCTGTCGTCTCAAGAGGCTACACTCCGAGCAGGTCAATTTGGCACACTGGAGGATGCGGAAAAATTGAGAAGCTCGCTTCGGCGAACAATGTGGGGGCAGGTCGGGGTGATTCGTTCAGGGGAGTCGCTTATTCGAGCCTGCGCCCAACTGTCACGTTGGGCGCAACTTGTGACTCAGCCCTTTGCAACCAGAGCAGTGCTTGAAGTGAAAAACATGGTGCAAGT
The DNA here is from genome assembly GCA_035457905.1 of Nitrospiraceae bacterium. Classification (GTDB taxonomy): domain Bacteria; phylum Nitrospirota; class Nitrospiria; order Nitrospirales; family Nitrospiraceae; genus Palsa-1315. Next base: position 47,621 of record DATIAT010000097.1, on the reverse strand, counting down.
GGCGCAATGTGTGGCGGAAGCGGCGCTATGGCGCGAGAACAGCGTTGGAGCCCATTACCGGTCTGATTTTCCTGAGACCAAACGGGCAGGGTGGCAACAACACAGCCGCCTGGTCAGCGGGGAAGTCGTCAGTGGGAAAGCCTCTCAGAAATCGCAGGGGCTACTGCTGTCTGAGCGGGGCCGTATCGGCTGACCGGACGTTCTACAATAACGCCGTCACGGACCAGGAATGTGCGGTAGTATCGGAGAACTTTGCGGACGTATTGCCTGGTTTCATCGAATGGAGGGAGCGCCTGATAACGATCAACAGCACTCTCTCCGGCATTGTAGGCTGCCAGGGCCAGCGGTAAATTTCCATGGAAGCGGTCGAGCAATTGCCGTAAGTACTTAGTCCCTCCGCCCACATTATCATCCGGATCATACATATCTCGCACATCCAAGCGTACGGCGGTTTGCGGCATCAGCTGCATCAGACCAATAGCGCCGGCGCGGGAAACTGCCCGTGGATCGAAGTCCGATTCAGCTTTGATCACCGCTCGGATCAATGCGGGATGGAGTTGGTGTTGCGAAGAATGCCGACGAATGACTGGTTCAAGCTCCCGTTCGGACAAAGTGGAATGGAATCGGGCGGATTCGACCTCGATTTTCCGATAGCGAGAATCGGAGGGCACATTGGTGAGCGAAATCGAGCCGTTCGGTCCGATAAACTGATAAATTTCAGCCGCAGTTGTGGGCACCGAAAAGCACAGAAAGCCGATTCCCACGATAGCTGTAGCGGTAAGTCCGATGGCCATGTTCACCCGGAGAGCCGATGTCTTTGCTGGAGGAGTGGTGTTGTGCATGGTAGAACGATACCCTTCTGTCTCTAGGTGTCAAGAAAATGCAGATCTTGTGCCGGCTGGGGCGGTCTAAAATAGCGTGAGAATACAGCGGAGTTTGCAACGGGGTGACAATGCTAGGGCTCTATAAAGCGCTCTCGATTGGCAATAAATAGCCTGTGGAGATGCCGGGTAAGAACCCCTGGTGTCCCGGTTCCAACCGGGTGCCCGTCGATCATGGTGACCGGCATCACTTCCATACTTGTGTTGGTGAGAAAACACTCGTCCGCCTTATAGATCGCCTCAACCCCGAAATGCCCTTCATCAATGGGGATCTGTCCTTCTCGAGCGAGGGTAAGCACAACGTCACGCGTGATTCCGTCCAGCAGGCCGCATTCAAGTGCCGGGGTGCAGAGCCTCTCCGCCCAGACGAAAAAGAGATTGCTGACGGTGCATTCGGTCAAATGCGATTCCCAATTGAGCAGGATACTGTCAAAGGCACCGGCAGCGATCGCTTCCCGTTTGGCCAGGATGTTGTTCAAAAAGTTGGTAGCCTTTATGTGAGGCGGGAGGGCGTTGGGCAGGTTCCGTCTCGTTCTGGCCACGATCAGCTTGACGCCGGTACGATATAGTTCGGGTGACGGGGGGCGGAGTGGTTTCGTCATAATCACTACGGTAGGAACTGGGCACAGGGCAGGATCGAGACCAATATCGCCGGCTCCTCGAGCAACAGTGATACGAAGGTATGCGTCGATACCTTCAAGCCCGACATCATTCAGTGTCATCGCTTCGTGGAGGAGCGCCGGCCATTTGTGCCGAGAGACGGGAATCGTTAGGCCTATGGAGTCAGCAGACCGGTGAAGCCTGGCAAGATGTTGATCCCGCATGAAGATTCGGCTCCCGTAGGAGCGAATCGTCTCATAGACACCGTCACCGTAGAGAAAGCCATGATCGAAAACAGAAACAACTGCCTCTTCTTTCGTAACAAATCGATTGTTGAGATAGATCCACATCGTTAGCCCGCATTAATCATGACAGTTCGTCGCAAAATCGCTGAAATTATGCGGGCTAGGTCTGTCGCAGTGCGCTGAAAAAAGCCTGAGCCTTTTGGAGAGTTTCCTCATACTCCTTGGCTGGATCAGAGTCGGCGACAATCCCGGCGCCAACCTGCAAGTATCCATTGCCCGCGCACCATACCAGCGTTCGAATAACGATATTGAGATCGAGGTCGCCGTTCCAGCTGATGTAACCAAGCGAGCCGGTATAGGGGCCACGACGTACCGGCTCCAGCTCCTCGATGATCTCCATGCAGCGGATCTTCGGCACGCCTGTGATGGTACCCCCGGGGAATAATGCCCGAATCAGATCGAAGGGCGTGGCTTCCGGCTTCAAGGAGCCGCTGATATTGGAGACGATGTGGCTGACGTGGGAGTACTGCTCAATTGCCATGAATTCATCAACCTGCACGCTGCCGAATTGACAGACCCGGCCCAGGTCGTTTCGTTCCAAATCGACGAGCATGAGATGTTCTGCACGCTCCTTCTCACTTGAGAGTAATTCGCCTGCAAGTCGTTGATCATCGAGAACGTCTTGCCCACGTGGCCTAGTTCCGGCAATCGGGCGCGTGTCCGCCTGTCCCTTCCGCAGGCGGACTAGCCGCTCGGGCGAGGAACTGATCAGCGTGACGTCGTTGAAATGCACGAATCCTGAGAAGGGAGATGGGTTGATGGCTTGGAGGCGTCGATAGAGTTCCTGCTCGTAACGCTGTCGATCTGTGCTGTCGTTGTAGGTGCTGGGAGGTTGCAAGGTGAATCGATGTGAGAGGTTGGCTTGGTAGATGTCCCCTGCCGCAATATATTCTTGGCAGCGCCGGACTCGATCGAGATAGGCCTCCCTCTTCTGGTAGGGATGAAAGGCCATCCGATCGAAGGAGAGAAGACTCTCAAGAGGAGGAGGTGTTGTGCTTAATCTGGCTTCCCATTCAGCTAGCCGGTCCAAGCCTTCATGATAGAGTTTTTCTCGGGGTTCTCCTAAAAACCGTTCCATAGGCGGACAAAAGATAATCTGCAGGCAATCGGTTTGATGATTGATAGCGGTGACAACGTCGTATAAACCGAATTGAAGGCAAGGGAGCTGCAAATCGTCGTTGGCCAAACATGGGAGCGTTTCGAATTCGCGCACAAGATCGTAGCTGAAGTAGCCGACGGCTCCGCCCCAAAAAGGGGGCAAGCCTGAAGGAGGTTCGATCTGGGGGCGAGCGAATAGGCGGCACAGGAGGTCGAAGGGATCTCGCGAGATGTATTCACGTCCCTCACAAGTGCGAAGGGATGCCTGTCCTTGTCTCCCGGTCAGCACCGAGAAGGGATTGCTTCCTAGAAAAGAGTGGTGGCCCACGCCCTCTCTTCCCTTCCCGCTGTCAAGGAGAAACGATGGCTGAGAGGGAGACGCTATCAAGCAGTACAATTCAAAGGGTGTCCTCCCTCGGCCGTCCGTTGTGAGAACCAAAGGCTGTGGAGGCCCGCCAAGGAACGATAGTTGAGAAAAACGAGCCATAGGTAAACGAGTCTTACTTTACATATTCGGACACCCACTATACCGTACTCTGTCGACGCCGTCACAGCTCATCGTCGGCTTGACAAATTTAGGGCAATTCTGCTTGAATTGCGCGCCCGCCACCGGCAGAGTCATTGCGTCATGGACTGCATTGCACTCTCCTCCGTGGGTACGACATGCCCCCTTCACAAGACCCATTGTACACGGGGCTTGGCCAAGCGGTCAGGATCGCAACAGATCTGGTCGCTGCACTGATTGTCGGAGGAGGGTTGGGATGGGTGTGTGACACCTACCTTTTTGATTCAACTCCTTGGGCAATGGTCGGAGGCCTTGTGTTGGGTCTCGTGGCGGGGATCAGGAATGCGTACCGGTCAGTGCAGCGGTGGCCGAAAACATAATGCCTTGCATTCAATGAAGAAAGCATAGAGCCGCCATGGAAGAAAGTCCGCTTCACCCCTTCGAACTTCATGACTGGATCCCGATTTCGCTTGGAGGATTGGATATTTCCATCAATAAGGCCGTTGTCCTCATGTGGGTTGTTGTTTCCCTGGCGGCGGTGCTTATGGTGGCCGCCGGATCGGCACGTAAGCTCGTGCCAGGCAAGTTGCAGAACGTGGCAGAGATGATGGTGGATTTCATTCGTGGCATGATCTTGGATACGATGGGCAAAGAGGGGATGCGTTTCTTTCCCCTTATCGCCACACTGTTTCTCTTCATTCTTTTCTGTAATCTTCTCGGGTTGATCCCGGGCAGCTACACCGTCACGAGTCAGATTATCGTGACGGCGGTGTTCGCCTCAGTCGTATATGGGATCAGCTTGGTCATGGGATTCCTGATACACGGGTTGAAATTCTTGGGCATTCTTGTCCCACCCGGTACGCCCGGGTGGCTGCTGCCGTTGATGATACCGATCGAGTTGATGAGTCAGTTAGCCCGGCCCATTTCACTGGCTGTCCGGTTATTTGCGAATATGACGGCGGGTCATGTGATTCTCGGAGTCCTGTTCGGCATGGCGATCAGCGGTGGATTGTTGATCGGATGGTTGCCCTTTGCGTTCACCGTTGCGATATACGGATTGGAAGTGGGTATCGCGTTCATTCAAGCGTATATTTTCACCATATTAACCTGCGTCTACATTGGAGACGCATTTCATTTGCATGGCCATGATGAACATGCGCACTGACTCGTTGTCGAAGAGGCTTTCGAGCAGCGTTTTCAGTGGTAGTCCACTCTTCGACGTACCTAAAGAGGATGGTCGCTCCCTGCGACCTTACCAAGAGACATGCGGACGGTCCTGTTCGGGTTTTGAGTAAGTTCTCATTATAGGAGGGTAGAAAAACAATGGATTTAGCAGCAGCAGGGTTGATAGGCATGGGGTGTGCTGCGGCAGGGTTTGCCGGAGCCGGTGTAGGGATCGGCTATATCTTCGGGAAGGTGATTGAGGTGGTGGCGCGTCAGCCGGAAGCAGAGGCTCGTGTCACAAAGTATATGTGGATCGGGTTCGCGCTGGTGGAAGCCATTGCGCTATATGGCTTGGTCGTTGTGTTCATCATTATGGGACTCCGCAAATAGGGACAGGCTTAGGTTTAGGGCGAAGCCGAAGGATGTATATCAGCTTCACTCTCAACCTCCCTGATGTGAACTATGCCGCAGTTTGAATCGCACTTCTTTTCGTCCTTGATTTTTTGGGAAGTCGTGTCTTTCGTGATCCTCCTTTTCGTCCTCTACAAGTTTGCCTTTCCCGGCATCTTGAGCGTGCTGGAGGAACGGGAAAAGAAGATTAAGGACAGCCTCGATCAAGCCGAGCGGCATCGGTCAGAGGCCGAAAGTAAACTCAAGGAATACGAAGCCAAGCTGAACGCCGCTGCGAAAGAGGCTGAAGGCATTCTGATGGCGGCAAAGGAGCGGGCGCAGAGACTTATGGATGAAAATGAGCAACGGATGACGGTCGAAGCAGAGCGGATCAAAGGTGATGCGACGCGTGAGATCGATCAAGAGCGTCGTAAGGCGATTCAAGATATTCGCGTCCAAACCACGGAGCTGGCTCTGATGGTTGCGGAAAAAGTCGTGCAGCGAAGTTTAAATGAGGCGGACCACAGAAAATTTGCAGACGAGGCGCTCGAGGCACTGTCAAAATCCTACCAGCGATGATGCGCGAACGGGGCGGGCCGGTCAGCTTAGGCTGGTCCCGCCCGGTCTGTACCCCTCTAAATCCACGCAGACGAAACGAAACCCGATCTTGCGAAGGCAGGCACTGATCCAGGCGCGCACCTCAGGCTGGTTCAACCGAAGGAACTCCTCAGTTCCCACCTCGATTCGTGCGATCTCTCCGTGATCCCGTACCCGCACATGACGAAATCCCTCAGCCTGAAGAATGTCTTCGGCCTGCTCCACGCGACGGAGATTTTCGATGGTGATCGGAGTACCGCGGGGAATTCTGGACGAGAGGCAGGCGGCTGCCGGCTTATCCCAGTTCGAGAGCCCCAAAGCCTGAGCGAGTGCCCGCACATCGGATTTTGACAGTGAGGCTTCGACCAGAGGACTGCGAACTCTCCACTCGCGTGCAGCCTTGATTCCCGGTCGTTCATCGCCGAGATCGTCGAGGTTCGTTCCATCCGCAATCCATCGGCTCGCGCGCGGCTCTCGAAGTCGATCCAGCAATTGATAGAGATCGGTCTTGCAATGAAAGCAACGGATTGCATCGTTCTGAACGAAAGCCGGAATCTCCAGTTGATCGGTGTGGACTAGTTCATGTCGCGCGCCAATCTCCGAAGCCATCTGCTTCGCGCCGTCGAGCTCGACCATGGGAAATGTCGGTGAAACAGCCGTAACACCCAGCGCGTGCTCGCCAAGTTGTTCATGGGCGATTTTCAGCACTACGGTGCTGTCGATTCCACCGGAGAAGGCGACCAGAACGGACTGCATGTCAGAGATGATCTGCCGGAGCGTATTGAGCTTGCTGCGGAGGGGCTCGGTCATCGTCATGGACATTCCTGCTATTTGAGTTGTTAGTCTGCCGCTTAATGCTTGACCTTTGCTTTGGCGAGGTTGCCCACTACCACCAAGGCGTATCGTTTGGGATCTAAGTACTGTTTGGCGACTCGCTGGACATCTTCCTTCGTGATCCGGTCGATCCATTTGGGGTAATCCGAAAAATACTCAAGTCCCAACCCATAGAACTCCACTTGGGCAAGCACGTTCGCGAGCTTCGCGGTGGAGTCAAACCGTAACGGGAAGCTTCCGATCAAGAAGGATTTGGCCTCGGCTAACTCCTGGTCCGACACCGGCGCGTCACGGATGGATTTGATTTCAGACAGGACGCCTGTAATAGCTTGATTCGTCGTCTCAGTTTTGGTTTGAAGGTTGACCCAGAATGAACCGGTCATCAGCCGAGCGTCGAAATGGCTCATAATCCCGTAGGCCAACCCCTGTTTGTCGCGAATCGAATCCATCAAGCGAGAGGAAAATCCTCCAGCTCCCAGAATATAGTTCATGACCGTGACGGCATAATAATCCGGGTGTGCGCGCGGAAGGCCTCCATGCCCGAGCACGATAGTGGATTGGGTGAGATCTTTTTCGATGAGCTGGACCGTTTTCCGTTCGATTGGCGCGGGCTTTTTCATAGTCCGTGCAGTCGACGGTCCTTTTTTCCAGGTTTCAAAGTGGGTCTGTACCAGTGCGCCAGCTTGCTCAAGGGTGACGTCGCCGACGACGGTCAGGATGATTTGAGACGGGGAGTATTCCCGCCCATAGAATGTTTGGACATCAGTCAGTGTGATCTTGTTGAGCGTTTCCTCCGTTCCATTGACGGGCCAGCGGTAGGGGTGTCCATGAAAGACGAGCTGATTGAACGCCTTCATGGCGATATGGCCGGGGTCGTCGTTGTCGCTCGCCATCTCGCCCAGGAGTTGGGTGCGAATCCGTTCGAATTCCTGTTTAGAAAACGCGGGATGTTGCAACATGTCTGCGAGCAGGGTAAAGCCGAGGTCGATGTCTTTCTTAAGTACACGGGCTGAAGCCGTAGTGAAATCCTCTGAGGCCTTAGCTTCCAGTGTTCCGCCGACAAAATCGATTTGTTCCGCTATCTGTTTAGATGTGCGCGTGGTCGTTCCTTCGTCCAGGAGGCTGGCAACGAGGTTCGCGAGTCCCGCTTTGTCGGGAGGGTCCTGTGCAGAGCCAGTCTTGATCAGCGCGTGGATTTCAACGATCGGGAGAAAATGCTGTTCGAGCACGAGTACGGTGATGCCGTTTGTCGTCACGAATCTAGTCGGCACGATCTCTGCGGCAGTACTGGGGCCGCTTGTCAGGAGCAAGGCACAGAGCCCCGTCACGAGAGCCAGGACCGTCCGTCGTCGAAGGGAGATAGGCAGCTGTCTGGCCGTTGGCATGGTTACGGTTTTCCCGGTTGTGCGGCGGTAGTGGGCGTCTCTGGTTGTTTGGGAGGCACGGGAATCAACGTGCCGACGGTCCGATTGTCTTCCGTCAAGTATTGACGCGCGACTCGCTGTATATCTTTGGTCGTCACCGCGCGGATCCGCTCGATAAACTGGTCGATTTTTCGCCATCCGGCTCCGACAGATTCAGCCTGTCCGATCAACATCGCATGTCGGAAGTTGGAGTCCTGTTCGAAGATATGAGCGGCTTCGACCTGGTTCTTCGCCCGTTGGAGTTCTTGTTCTGTCGGTGGGTCGGTCTGGAGACGCTTGATCTCTCGATGGAGGGCGTCCTCGACCATTTCAGGCTTCTGGCTCGGGCTCACGAGAGCATAGAAGTAGAAAAGGCCCGGATCAGTCTGAAGGAGGCTGTATTCTGCTCCGACTGCGAGCGATAATTTTTGCTCGTACACGAGGCTCTGGTAGAGGCGTGAGCTTTTCCCGTGCGACAGAATGGAGCTCAGAATGTCGAGCGCGTACGAATCGTCGCTCGTATAATTCGGCACGCGATAGCCTGCCATGACGAATGGAACTTGTGCCTCTCGCTTCAGAAGGAAGCGGCGTTCACCTTTTTGCTCCGGCTCCACGGCAACGATGGGCTTGGGATCCGGTCCCCGCGGGATCGGTTCAAAGAGTTGTTTGATTGTGGGAAGAAGGGTGTCGGCTTTGATGTCGCCCACGACGACGAGGGTTGCGTTGTTGGGTGAATAATACGTGTCGTAATGCCGTTGCAAGTCATCGAGAGTCATCGCGTCCAGGTCGCCGAACCAGCCGATCACTGGCCAGTGGTAGGGATGGCTGAGATAAGTCTGAGCGAAGAGCGCTTCGACGAGAGCGCCTTGTGGGTCATCCTCCGTACGAAGGCGGCGTTCTTCCTTGACAACTTCACGCTCTGTCGTCAATTCAGACATGTCGAGCAACAGCCCTTGCATGCGGTCGGCTTCGAGTTCCAGGGCGAGTTCGACGCGGTCGGCTGCGAGATTCTCGAAGTAGGCAGTGAAATCCTGGCTTGTGAAGGCGTTGTCTGTGCCGCCGTTTTTGCGAATCAGTCGGGAAAAGGCGCCCTTGGGATATTTCGCAGTGCCCTTGAACATCATATGTTCCAGCATGTGAGACAGGCCTGCGCGCCCCATGACCTCATTGCGTGAACCAACTTTGTACCAGACTTGGACGGTCGCAACCGGAGCCTTGGGGACCTCAACTAAAAGGACTTTCATGCCATTGGCGAGAATGAGCTCACGGGGTTCTGTTGCGGAGGCAGGCGATGGAAAGCTGAAGAGGAGACTGCTTACGGCAATCAACCAGCAGAACCGCTTGATGTGTCGAGAATACAGCCAGGTCATGTTTGAGCGGGATGCACGGTGCATGCTAGCAACGTGATTCGATTTGTGTCAAGGCGCGCTCTGCGTGATCGGGAGAAAGATCCCCTAATTGGCCGCAGGCCCCGAGGACATCGCGTCCACGGCTTTTGCGAACGAATACATCAAGGCCTGCTCGTCGCACAATGGCTTGAAAGGCTGAAATGTCGCTTTCCGATGGACGGCGGAAATGACTTCCAGGAAATTCATTGAATGGAATCAAGTTGATTTTGCACGCGATCCCTCGCACGAGTTTGGCGAGGCGGCGAGCATCGTCAGCTTGATCGTTCACCCCGGCGATCAGCACGTACTCGAAGGTGAGTCGTCTGGTCGGTGGCAGAGGATAACTTCGGCATGCGGCGAGCAACGTTTTGAGTGAGGCGATTCCGCTGACTGCAGGCATCAGCTTTGCGCGTTGATCGTCTGTTGTGGCATTCAGCGAGATGGCTAGGTTGACGCCAAGCGGCGCAATATCTTTCAATCGGGTTGCCAGACCGGCGGTCGAAACCGTAATGCGTTTCGGCGACCATCCGAGTCCCCACGACTTGTTCGTAAGCCGCCGGATGGCGTCTGTCAAAGCCTCCGTGTTAGCCAAGGGTTCACCCATTCCCATAAAGACGAGGTTGGTAATCCGCTCGCCGGGGAGAAGACGATCCTGGACAGTCAGCACCTGCTCCATGATTTCATGCGGCTTCAAGTTGCGCTTCAATCCCATCGTACCGGTCAGGCAGAATCCGCAATCCAAAGTACAGCCGACTTGCGTCGACACACAGATGGTTATGCGGTCTTCATCAGGAATCAACACTGTTTCGACGGTGAGCCCGTCGCTGAGTGTAAGTACGAGTTTTCTCGTGTGATCGATCGAACGATAGACCGTGCAGTGTGCAACGCGCTGAATTGTTGCGCGTGAGGCCAGCGCCGTTCTCTCCGATTGGCCGAGGTCCGTCATCTGATTGATGTCTTTCGCGCGACGCTGATAGAGCCAGCGCAAAATTTGATAGGTTCGGTAGCGAGGCCATCCGAATCGATGCACAAGCAGGCTCATCCCTTCTTCATCAAGAGCCAGGAGATTCATGGGAACTGTGTGTGGTGGAAAGACGTCTATTGCATGTTGCATGAAGGCAGCCTACCACAGGCTCAAAAAGTCGGACAAGACGCTGGATTTCCACAGCTTTGCTGGCAACCGGGGAGACACACTGTTATATATGGTATAAATCGTGACGAAGATTACGGGTGCGAGACCATCTGGTTCCTCAACGGGCCATGCGAAACCTGCTTCTTGCGGCGTCTATTAGCCTCTGTGGACTTGTGCTGCCCTTGAACCAGGCGTCCGCCGGTCCTTCGGTGTCGAATGACGGCGGCGCGTGTGAGAGAGCGGAAGATTGTTTTCAAGCCGCTGCAGTGCCGAGGGAACGGCTCGGAAAGGCCTTCAATAAGGAGCAAATCTTGTCGCTCAAGCTTGAACGGCTGCAGCGGGTAATGGAGCGATTCCCCGCCACACTTTGGGCTAAGCGTGCAGGACTGCTGTCAGGAGTGTTGCTTCTTGAGCGGAATCCTACCGTGGCCATTCAATTTCTCCACGCGGCCCAGCGGGACTTTCCTGTATTGGACGACTATATCCGACTATGGACAGGGGAGGCGTTGTTGAACCTCGGAAGTGCGAAACAGGCAGCGGAGATGTTCGAAAGCATTCCGCAGGCGGTGCCGGACTCCTATCTGCTGGCCAAGGCTGCATATCGAACAGGGGAAGCGTGGTATCAGGCGGCGAGCTGCCCGGAATCGATTGCGTGGTTTGCTAAGGCGGTGGAATTGAATGATAAGGAGCCAGGATCTCCACAGGCGCTTCTTCGAAAAAGCGCCTGCCAGCTTCGAGACAATAACATACGGGAAGCTCGTGAAACTTTGATGCAGCTCTGGGTTCGGTTTGCCCACAGTGCAGAAGCGAAGGAAGCAGAGGCGCTGCTGGCATCAAATCTTGGCGGCGAGTCCTGGGTCGTTCAGCCGAATGACCGATTTTCCCGGGCGCAGGTCTATCTTGGACAATCTCTCCATACCGAAGCGATCGAAGAACTCCGAAAGTTTCTTGCGGCTGATCCACAGTCGCCGCGTCGCGGGGAGGCGAAGTTGAAGCTCGGCATCGCACAGGTGCGGCTGAAACAATATGAACAAGCTCAAGAGACGTTCCGTGCGCTGGTAAAAGACGGCGGCACTGAGTCTCACGAAGCGTCGGTTTGGCTTGCTCGCGTCTATCTTCGGCAAGGACAGGGGGACAAGCTGTTAGATCTTGCCAGTACGCTGACGAGCTCTTCCCTCTCCGCGGAACAGAAGGGCCAGATCATTTTGTACGCTGGGATGTGGTTGGAGGATCAATATCGCTTTGAGGATGCAATCATACGGTACCGGCAGGTGGCGAAATTCGGAGAGCCGGCGGCGCAGCGGGCCGAGGCACGGTGGCGAGTGGGTTGGGTGTATTACCGTTTGGCACGTTATCGTGAGGTTGGTGACGAACTGCGTGAACTCGGCGATCAACACGACAGCGAGTTTGAGCCACAGGTACTTTATTGGATGGGGCGCGCGGCTGAATTGAGCCAGCAGCCTCACGCTCGTGATGCATATGTGAAACTCTGCCAACAATACGTCCATACCTATTACTGTCAACTGGCTCGCGAACGGATTGACATTCCATTGTACGAACCCTTCGCATCTGAACAGATTTCAGCGTCTGTTCCGGTAAATGGAAGCACACCGACGAACGGTGAAGCCACACGAGTAGTGTCTGTCAGGGCGGAGATCGAACAGCAGTCAGCCTACCGTCGAGCTCTTGAGCTCAAATCGCTGGGATTGGAATCGGATGCTGCACGCGAGTTGGCGGGGTTGACGGATCGCTATAGCAGAAACCCCGATATCCTTATGGCGCTTGCGACGATGTTGAATGAGGTGGGTGCCTACCATCATGCACTTCGACTCGCGAGAGCCAGATTCCGCGATAAATTAGAGCGAACGGGCGGTATCGTCGATCACTCGCTGTGGAAGGTGGCTTATCCGACGGGCCTTCTTCCCATGATCAAAGATCAAGGTGCGAGCGGTGTCGATCCCTACCTGGTGGCTGCGATCATTCGAGAGGAGAGCCAGTATGATCGGCAAGCGGTCTCTCGGGTCGGTGCGATTGGCCTGATGCAGGTGATGCCAACGACCGCTAATAATGTAGCGAAACGGCTCGGGCTTCCAGCGATAGGACGGGATGACCTCTTCGACCAAGAGACCAATATTCAGATTGGCGTCCGCTACGTCGAACAGTTACTTGAACAATTTTCAGGGAATGTTGCCCTTACCATTGCCTCATATAATGCAGGGCCAGTAGCTGTTAGAAGCTGGATTGCGCTGCACCCTGGACGAAGTCAGGATGAATTCATTGAGTTAATTCCGTATCAGGAAACGCGACAGTACGTAAAACGCGTCCTGCGTAGCTACAAAGAATATAGACGTCTGGAGAAGGCCTCATGATGTCTATTTCTTGACAATACATAGACTAGTTTCTATAGTGCACCACAATCTGTAGGGGCTCTGAAGGAAGAGAGTGAGGGGATGCCGCTTGATCGATTGGACGCGATCGAAAGTCGTATTAGCGATCTGGTGAAGCTTGTTCAAGAGTTGAAAAAAAAGAATGCAACTCTTGAAGAAGAATTGAAGGTCGTCCGACAACGACTCGCGAGAAAGGATGATTCAAACCGGCGGTGGGAGCAAGAGAGAGTCGACATCAAGTCTCGCATAGAAAAAATACTTGGAGACATAGAGTTATTGGAGTGTCTTGAAGAACGCAAGGAGGTGGCCCGTGACTAAGACCATAGACGTGGAAATTTACGGCCAACGGTATGCGATTCGTGGCGAGGCAGATGAGAGCGATGTCCGGCGCCTCGCGAGCTTTGTTGATGGCCAGATGCGCCATCTTGCGGAAGGAATGAATACGACGACTCCTTCAAAACTTGCCGTGCTGACCGCCCTCAATTTGGCGCATCAGTTGTTTGAACTCGAGCGGAAGCGTGCTCAAGGCGAGGCGGATGTCGAGCGTAGAATGAAATCACTTATGGATTCAATCGATGAGCAGGTACCGACCTCGCTCTTTCGCTAGATTCAACTTGCAAAGGACGCTTTCCTTTGTTATCCTGAAGCTGTGTGTCGGAAGGTAGTGGATTTTACGATAGACAAATAATTAGGTCATGTTTGAACCGGTTCAGTCATCCGGGGATATAATGCAGACAACGTGGAATGGATGTATGTTCTTGATGTTCGCGAAATTGAGGAAGTTGGAATCTGTGCAATGGTTCGTCCACCTGATGCATAACCTCTTGGAAACGTTGGTTAGGGTCATGGAGTTCATGCTGCTACCAGGGGGTGCGGTTTGGGGAATTGGCCAGCCGCTGCTTTTGGTTCGTGCACCGAATGCTCTCAATCGAGCAAGAGCCTACCGAAGCAGATGGCCTTCGTGGGACTTGTCCCGCAATGGACGGACTTATCATCTCAATCTAGCAGGTTATCCATCCCCGTGAAGTCTGTTCTCGGTGTGAATTTCTAGACCGCGTTTCGGACTGCCCTCTTATATTTTCTCATCTTTCCACTGCGCTTCCTTCTCAGTCAGGATCGTTGCATAACCTTGAATTAAGCGGGGCTGGGAAGCTGAATGCTTCTCATTTCGCGACCGTAGGGGGTCAGTCCAAATGTCAACCTCAATTATCGCCTATCTGCTGGCAGGATTAGTTGGAGGGCTGCTTGGAATCGGCCTGTTTGAGCTCGTGCGTCGCTCATCGAGTGCGACGAAGAAAGCGCAGGAAAAGGAGCAGGCCCTTCAGATAGTGCAGAACGCTCAGCGTGAGGCGGAGAATATCGTGAAAGAGGCGAAGTTGGAGGCGAAAGATCTTCTGCTGCAGTCGAAAGCGGAACTTGAGAAGGAGCAGAAGGCTAGGATGGTCGAGTTTGCTAATATCGAAAAACGTTTGATCCAACGGGATGAAGCCATCGAGAAGCGAATTAGTGCGATGGACAAGCGAGACAGCGAGGCACAGAAGCGAGATTTGGAACTATCGAAGCGTGAAGAAAAACTGATAAGTAAGGAAGCGGCTTGCGCTCGTGTGGAGAAAGAACATCGTGAGGCGTTAGAGCGAGTGGCAGGGATCACAGCCGACGAGGCGAAGAAGCAGCTTATTCAAGAAATGGAGAGTCAGGCAAGACTGGAGGCGGTAGGGCATGCCAAGCGGACATTAGAGGAGGCGCGGGAGAATGCGGAGAGAGAAGCCCGTGAAATCATCACCAACTCGATTCAGCGAGTGGTACGTGATTACGTTTCCGAATCCACCATATCTGTCGTGCCGATTCCGAATGACGCGATGAAGGGAAGGATCATCGGGCGAGAAGGGCGCAATATTCGTGCAATCGAAGCCGCAACCGGTATCGACCTGATTATTGATGAGACTCCTGAGGCCGTCATCGTATCAGGCTTCGATCCGCTACGTCGCGAGATCGCCAAGGTCTCGCTTGAACGGTTGATGCAAGACGGGCGAATCCATCCAACGAGGATCGAGGAGATCGTTGAAAAGGTCAAAGTCGATATTGATAAGCTCATGTATGACGAGGCTGAAAAAATCATCTTTGAATTGGGGCTCTCAGACTTTCATCCTGAATTGATTAAAGTGCTCGGTCGACTCAAGTACCGCACCAGCTACGGACAGAATAATCTCTATCATTCACGTGAAGCCGCATACATCTGCGGCATCATGGCCTCTGAGCTTGGCCTCGATGTGAAGCTGGCGAGGCGGGGTGCGCTCCTGCACGACATCGGGAAAGCCGTCAGTCACGAAGAAGAAGGCCCGCATGCTATGCTAGGCGCTGAAATCGCAAAGAAGTACGGCGAGAGTGAGAAAATCGTAAATGCCATTGCGGGGCACCACGAACAAGTACCGCCGATATGTCCTGAATCGGTCCTGGTCGCTGCCGCGGAGGCATTGTCAGCAGCGAGGCCTGGAGCGAGGCGGGAGGCCTTGGAGACCTATGTAAAACGGCTTGAGAAACTGGAGTCGCTTGCCACGACCATCAAAGGGGTACAGAAGGCCTATGCGATTCAAGCAGGCCGAGAAATTCGTGTGATCGTTCGACAGGAAGACATTACTGATGCCGAGTCGTTCCAGCTGTCTCGGGATCTGGCGAAGAAGATTGAGCAGGAACTGACCTATCCCGGGACGATCAGAGTGACCGTGATTCGCGAGAGTCGGTATGTGGAGTACGCCAAGTGAAGGTTTTATTCATCGGCGATATCTTTGGAGAACCTGGGCGTCGGGCAGTAGCACGCGCTGTTCCCAAGCTGGTGGCTCAGCGGCAAATCGATATCGTTATTGGAAACGGGGAGAACGCTGCGGGCGGGTTTGGCATCACGCCGGAGTTAGCTGAGGAGCTGTTCGATCTCGGCCTCGCAGTTGTTACGACGGGGAATCATGCCTGGGATAAAAAGGAAATTCTCGACTATTTCCCCCAGGAACCACGGTTACTTCGCCCCGCCAATTATCCGAGCGGTGTGCCGGGCTTTGGAAGTGTAGTGGTCGAATCGGCGGGGGGGGAGCAGCTCGGTGTTCTTCAGCTGATGGGAAGGGCGTATATGCCGGTTTTGGACTGTCCATTCCAGGTGGCCAAAAAAGAATTGGCTGCACTAAAGAAGCGAACGATTGCTGTGATTGTGGATATGCATGCGGAAGCAACGTCAGAGAAAATGGCGATGGGTCACTATCTGGACGGAGAAGTGGTCGCCGTAGTTGGCACTCACACGCACGTGCAAACGGCTGATGATCAAATTCTTCCGAAGGGGACGGCGTATATGACGGATATCGGGATGACCGGCCCGCTCCATTCTGTTATCGGAGTGAAGAAGGAACTGGCAATCGAAAAGTTTACGACTGGAATGCCGCGACGCTTCGAAGTGGCCTCTGGTCCTTCCGTCTTTTGTGCGGCGCTGCTCGAATTTGATGCGCGTATTGGCAAGGCGCTGTCGATCGAGCGAATTCGTCTCATTGATTAGCAAGGAGCTCACCACGAATCCTTCCCGCTTCCCGCCTTTCCCGGGTCAGGGTATTCCTCCGAATCGGATTTTAACTGTCTCGGAGCTGACAGGGCTGCTTCGCATTTCGATCGAGGAACAATTCTCCGACGTTTGGTTAGAAGGGGAACTCTCCAATCTTCGCGCTCCCGGATCGGGCCATCTCTATTGCACGCTCAAGGATAAGACGAGTCAAATTCGGGCGGTATTGTTCCGGTCCGGTGTGGTGCGGCTGGGCTTTGCCTTACAAGAAGGATTACAGGTCATTGTACGAGGGAGGCTCACGGTTTACGGACCGCGCGGAGAATATCAAATCGTCATCGACACAGTAGAGCCAAAGGGTATCGGTGCCTTGCAGCTGGCATTCCAGCAGTTGAAAGAACGATTGGCTGCGGAGGGACTGTTCGACCAGGGGAGAAAGAAATCGATCCCGGCATTTCCTCGGACTGTGGGTGTGGTTACCTCGATAACCGGTGCAGCTATTCGAGATATCCTAGCCGTTCTTCGGAGACGCTGGCCGATAATCCATATTCTTATCGCTCCGGTTCAGGTCCAAGGGGAGGGCGCTGCCCGTCAAATTGCCGAGGCACTGAATGCCTTGAACGAGCTAAGTTCTGTGGATGTCATCATCGTCGGGCGAGGCGGGGGATCTTTAGAAGACCTTTGGAGTTTCAACGAGGAGATCGTGGTGCGCGCCATCGCGGCTTCCCAGGTCCCCGTGGTCTCGGCGGTGGGACATGAAGTCGATGCGACACTCGCCGATTTTGTCGCTGACCTCCGAGCGCCGACGCCGTCGGCTGCGGCGGAGACCGTGGTTCCAGTGTTGGCACAGACTTTGGAGCGATTACGGGAACTGAAGGTCCGCCTTGGACAAATCATGCTCCAGCATTGTGCCCGTGAGCGACAACGGCTGAATGCCGGTATTCGAGGGGTAACGGAAGTCCGCTTTCGCCTCCAGGAGGCTGTGCAACGGGCTGATGATATAGCTGATCAATTACGTGAAATGGTCCAACATCTGCTCGCGGCCAGGCGCGAACGGGTGCGCGAGGCACAGCGCGATCTATCCGGTCTCAACCCCATTCTCACAGTCAAACAAGGTTTAGCGACAGTCCCGCAGTTTTCAAAGCGCCTCGAAGGGCAAATGAGGATCATAGTGGCGCAGCATCGTCACCGGATTCACGCCATGCTGGCACAGCTCAACACCCTGAGTCCTTTGGGGATTCTTGAACGCGGATACAGTATTCTTCAAACGGTCCCAGCTGGTCGGATTCTCCGTCGAGCAACCGATGTGGAAGTTGGACAGCAGGTAGAAGCTCAACTAGCAAGCGGGCGATTAACTTGCACAGTGACACGTGTCCTTGGCGACCCTTCAGTTTGAAATCAGAATGTAGTCGAGTATAATGGCGCTCCGTCGATCTATCGTTAGTGACGAGGAGGTATTGTGGCACCGGTGAAATTTGAGCAGGCCATGGCGCGGCTGGAAGCCATCGTCGGCCAGTTGGAAAAAAGCGATCTCCCTCTGGACGAGTCGCTGAAAATCTTCGAAGAGGGCATTCGCCTCTCGAAGAGCTGCCTGAAGATTTTAGAAGAAGCCGAGCATAAAATCGAAGTGCTCGTGCAAGATAAGGATGGCAAGAAACGAATCCACGCCTATTCTCCAGACGATGCAGCCGATGAACCATCCTCCTAGCTTCCTTAGTGCGGGCTTCTACCTCCATCTCTGTCCCGATGAGTGGTATTTTTAGTCGATATGGCTTCCCTCCCGCGTGCTCACAAAGAACGGTTGGACCGTGTGCTTGCTATTCAGGGCTTGGCTCCCAGTCGGGAAGCTGCAGTCAGAACCGTCTTAGCAGGTGGAGTAGCTGTTGATGGGATCGTGGTGGATAAGCCTGCGAAGTTGGTGCGCCTGGATGCAAGGATCGAGATCGTGCGGCCTGCGTTGTTCGTCAGTCGATCGGGTGACAAATTGGCTGCAGCTCTCGATGCTTTTCATATTGATCCAAGAGGGACGATCAGTATGGATGTTGGGTGCTCGAGCGGCGGGTTCACCGATTGTTTGTTACGGCGAGGAGCTGCCCGTATCTATGCCATCGACGTAGGGTATGGACAGTTTGAATGGGGCCTCCGTAACGATTCGCGTGTTGTCTTGCTCGAACGGACCAACATTCGGTATGTTGACCGCTCAGTGGTTCCTGAGCCGATCGACCTGGCGGTGATCGACGTTTCTTTTATTTCTCTGACGTTGGTTTTGCCCCCGATCGTCCAGCTACTCAATGATTCAGCGGTGGTTGTGGCGTTAGTGAAGCCGCAGTTTGAGGTCGGTAAGGGCGAGGTTGGGCGGGGAGGAGTCGTGCGAGATGATAAGCAGCGCGAGGCGGTGACGGAAAAGGTCATTACCTGTGCCGCTCATTTGGGGTTTCAGTTGAAAGGCGTGCTCGATTCTCCCGTGAAAGGGCGAAAAGGGAATCGGGAGATTCTTGTCGGTTTTACGCGCGAGGTAACGGCCTGATTAGGGTATGTGGTACATAGAATGGTGATATTACCTGATAGGCGATGGGGGCGTGCATGAAAGTACTCGTGACTGGAGGTGCCGGTTTTATCGGGTCGCATTTGGTTGATCGTCTTGTGCAGGAAGGGCATGAAGTCATAGTTGTGGACAATCTGTCCACCGGGAAGCGGCGGAATCTCAATCGAGCCGCCCGTTTCTTCAAGCTAGATATTCAGAGTTGGCGACTTGAACGGGTATTCCGAAATGAACGGCCCAATATTGTCATGCATCTTGCTGCACAGATGGATGTTCGCAAATCTGTGGAAGATCCAATTTTTGATGCCCAAGTGAATGTGCTGGGGATGCTGAACGTACTGCAACAAGCGATCAAGCACGGTGTGCGGAAGTTGGTGTTCTCCTCTTCTGGTGGGGCCATCTACGGCGAGCAGGAGATTTATCCTGCACCCGAGTCTCATGTTACAAGGCCTCTGTCGCCTTACGGTATCAGCAAGCTATGTGGAGAACAGTACCTTTCCTATTTTCAACGAATGAGCGGGCTTCAGGTGGTGAATCTGCGCTACGCCAATGTCTATGGTCCGCGTCAAGATCCTGATGGCGAGGCCGGGGTGGTTGCGATCTTTATTCAGAAGTTACTGAATAACGAGCAAGCGATTGTCAACGGCAATGGGCGGCAAACGCGAGACTTCGTCTATGTGGAAGATGTTGTTGAGGCAAACCTCGCAGTGATGGGCCAGGAAATCCAAGGGACGTACAACGTTGGGACAGGAGAAGAAACCTCGATCAATGATTTGCTCAGGATTTTAGTCGCCCACACGAATTCGACATGCAAGGAGGTGCATGGGCCTGCCAAAAGTGGCGAGCAGATACGGAGCGTGATTGATTCGAGCAAGCTTCGTCAAGAATTGTCCTGGGAGCCAAGAGTCGAACTCAGCGAAGGGCTCAAGCGCACCATCGAATATTTCCGCGAGCGCATGGGCTAGAAAAGCTTGCTTTAGCGGAAAGCTGTGCGTGCCGCAAATCTTGGTGAGTCTGGGCTAATATCGAGGGACGGTTCCATCCACCTCTATCGACCAGGCATCGATCCCTCCCACCAAATTCTTCACATTCGAGAAGCCTTGTTGAAGCAGAAAATTCGTCGCATCGGCGCTTCTCATACCATGGTGGCAGATGGCAATGATTTCTGAATTGCGATCCAAACGAGCGAGCGATTGCGGAAGGGTACCGAGGGGAATGAGAATCGAGCCGTCTAATTTTGCGAGGGCATATTCCCATTCTTCTCGTACATCAACCAGCACTAACTTGTCACCTTTATCAAGGCGTGTTCTCAGTTCTCTGGGGGATATGACAAAACCCATCAAGCACCCTCTTACATTAACTTATTTATACTAGGCGACGGGTGAAAAGTTTGTCAATGAAGCTAATGTTGGCTTCGGTCCGCCAAATTTTGAGATTGTGAGTAGGCAATGGATATGCTCCCGGCCATCTGTCTTGATAGGACCAGTTTCGAAAACTGTACCATCAATATACATAGTATTGAAGCCTCATAACAATTGCACCCAAAGACTGTTAGAGGTTCTGTAGACTTTCAGAAGGCATCGAATCATTGGCTCGTGACGGCTCCATCCCATTTTCGAGGCATGTGCGGGGCCGGACGATTCCTATATAGAGCTAAGTGAGGGCAAGCAATATTTCAATGAATTGTGGACTGGTAGACGTTGGTTAGGTTCAATCGAAGGAAGCAATAGGTTTCATCATTTTGCCTATTAGAGCAGAAATTGATCAAAAATGTACATTTTGGTGAGATCCAGTCTTTATTATGGGCTTGTAGTGACTAAGTTAAGACAGGAAAGAGATCTAATACAAGGGCTTAATACTTGGTCGTGAACTCATAAGACATTGATATGCTGTAATAATAATTACACATGTTACGTAGTAGGTAGTAGGTCCAGAAATTGCTTATCCATTTTCCAACAGGAAAGTGGGAGAAATCATCGCAGGCTAAATAAGGTTTTCTTACGATGATGGTCCTTCCACCTAAAAAAAAATCGTCAACGGGTGTCCTTATTGTGTTGGTTACGGCTGCAAATCAAGGAGACGCCGTAAAGATTGGCAAAAAAGTGGTGGCTTCGAAGCTGGCTGCCTGTGTAAGTATCGTCCCAGGGGTTCAGTCGATTTATCGTTGGAAGGGGAAAGTTCTCAAGGCGCAAGAGGTTCTCCTCATAATGAAATCCACCAAACCACGGTATCATGCTCTAGAAAAAACAGTAAAGGCAATGCACACGTATGAAACTCCCGAAATTATTGCATTGCCAATTAAGACAGGTCTTGGTCAATATATTGAGTGGGTCCATAGCGAGACCCACCGCTAATTGGTTAGTGAAAGATGTTTTCATCACCAAAGTGAGGGGTTGACTGAGGCGATCTGGATCGATACACTCGCCACGACTCACTAATTGTTATGAAGTGTAGCAGCGCATTGAGCGAGGGGGGAGGATCATGGGACAAGTGAACGGTACAGAAAACAGCGATGCCTATACCGTCGTGATCTTTCGCGGCTCAACAGCCAAGCCACTGCGGTTTAGTTTCCCTCGCAAACTTGTCAGTAAGTTGTTGATTGTCGGAGCCAT
This sequence comes from Nitrospiraceae bacterium, assembly GCA_035457905.1. Classification (GTDB taxonomy): domain Bacteria; phylum Nitrospirota; class Nitrospiria; order Nitrospirales; family Nitrospiraceae; genus Palsa-1315. Next base: position 26,245 of record DATIAT010000097.1, on the reverse strand, counting down.
TTTTGCATTATTAGACATCCTTGTCATTTCGCACTACGTGATCAGGACAGGTGAAGTTTGGGAACTCTCAGCATTTCGCGCAGAAGCCATGAGTGCCAGGGAACAGACGGCAGCTTTTTCCAGCGCGGTTGACGACTTGAAAAAGCGTCTAACGAGCATGAAGGAAGTCAATCAACGGCTTCGGGTCATGTTGGGAATAGAGAACCCGAAACCAGGGGATGTAGTTAATGGTCGAGGTGGTGAAGATACTCCCATTCCCGATGGAAATGCTGTTCCGGCTTCTGAAAGGGTCTCCCACAGTGATGCTATAGGTCAGCCCCTCAGTTCGCCAGAAACTAGTCAGATTGGTCAGGCTGATCCATTCAATCCTTCCTCGAATAATCTCACCGAGCAAGAGAAGATCGCCTCAATCAAGGACGGTATAGAGTGGCTGTCCAGAGAAGCCGCGATCCAGGAAGAATCGCTTCAGGAATTGTCTTTGGCTGCCGAAAAGAAATCTTCCCGATGGGCAGCTACCCCATCCATTTGGCCGGTGAAGGGGTGGGTGACCTCTGGGTTCGGGCCGAGGGTGTCCCCCTTCACAGAGAAGCCTGCTTGGCATGACGGCTTGGATATTGGAGCTGCTGCCAATGCCCCTGTTCAGGCGCCGGCTCAAGGACGAGTCACAACGATCGGCTTTGATCCTAAGCTGGGAATTCTCGTGAAAATCGACCATGGATTCGGCATTGAAACTCTCTATGGCCACTTGGCTAAGGCATTGGTCAAAGAGGGACAACGCGTGAAGCGTGGAGAGGTCGTCGGTCTAGTCGGCAGTACCGGGCTCGCCACGGGTCCTCACTTGCATTATATGGTTAAGGTAAATGGGCAGGCCCTAGACCCCGTAAAGTACATCCTCGATTAGTGCCGTAGTTTTTCAGTCTTACCAGCCCCCCCTTCATAAGCCGCCTCGTTTTTCACGAAGCTGTCCCCAACTGACTCCTCGTAGTCCGATCCTGCCTACCGAATCGGCATAATTCCTATGCTATACTGCGGCTCCATAAGGCGACGGAGATGATGCCGGAATTCGATCTATGACAGATATTGAAATCAACCGATCAGTGAAAGCGCGTCCCATCCAGGATATCGCTGATCAACTTGGTATCCGGGCCAGCGAGCTACTTCCGTACGGAAGGCTGAAGGCGAAGGTTTCGCTTGATGTCTTGGAGCGCCTTCGCGCTACGCCGTTCGGCAAGTATGTATTGGTAACCGCCATCAATCCAACTCCACTTGGGGAAGGAAAAACGACGACTTCCATTGGACTTGCCATGGGCCTTTCTCGCCTCGGCCATCGAACAGCCGTCACGCTTCGACAGCCTTCATTGGGGCCGGTGTTTGGGATCAAAGGAGGAGGAACTGGAGGAGGAAGGGCACAAGTCCTCCCGATGGAAGAAATCAATCTCCACTTGACCGGTGATGCCCATGCCGTGTCAGCCAGTCACAATCTCTTGTCAGCATTTGTTGATAATCACCTGTTTCATGGGAATGCGCTTCACGTGGATCCGCATCGGATTACTTGGCCACGGACGTTGGGAGTGAGCGATCGGGCTTTGCGGCAGATCTCGCTGGGAGAGGGAGTTGCTGGCCGTACAGGTCAGTTTGTGATTACTGAAGCCTCTGAAGTTATGGCGATACTCGCTTTGGCCTCGAATCAAGCCGACTTACGTCACAGACTTGGGCAAATCGTTGTTGGGTCTACAACGGATGGTAAGCCAGTGCGGGCAGAAGAGTTCGGATGTGCCGGATCGATGACGGTCTTGCTCAGAGAAGCCTTATTACCGAACTTGGTTCAGACGTTGGAGGGCACAGCGGCGTTCGTACATACGGGCCCATTCGGTAATATCGCTCACGGGAATTGTTCGATTCTTTCCGATGCCATCGCATTGCGTTGTGCAGATTATGTTGTCACAGAGGCTGGATTTGGGAGTGACCTTGGGGCAGAAAAGTTTTTCAACATCAAGTGTCGCATTTCAGGGTTTAAGCCGGCGGCAGCCGTGGTGGTGGCTACACTGCGTGCACTCAAGCTTCATGGTGGAGGAGGAGCAGTCAAAGTCGGAACCCCGCTTTCAGCAGGACTTACCGGTCCTAATCAGGAGGCATTGGTAAAAGGCTTTGCAAACTTGGAGAAGCATATTGGGAACGTGAAATCCCATGGAGTGCCCGTGGTGGTAGCAGTCAATGCGTTCATCGACGACCCGGTGGCTGAACTGGAATGGGTCCGGAATCGGTCCCAAGAGGTCGGTGCGGTGGACGCCGCAGTCTCAACCCATTGGGCCGATGGAGGCAAGGGGGCTGAGGAGTTGGCAAAAGCTGTAGTCAGAGCCACAGAGACAACGACTGCGTTCAGGCATTTATATGACGTCGCCTGGCCGATCAAGGAAAAAATCCAGACCATTGCTACACAAATGTATGGGGCCTCGGATGTATCCTTCGACACAGAAGCCGAGCGGGATATTGAGTTGGCACAGCAGATCGGACTTGATCGACTTCCCATTTGCATGGCCAAAACACCGTTGTCTCTGTCGCACGATCCGGCGTTGAAGGGCCGCCCGTCTGGGTTTACCCTGCCGATCAATGAGGTGAGAATGCTCGCAGGTGCAGGTTTCTTGACGGCGGTCTGCTCGGGTATTCAACTCATGCCGGGGTTACCCAAGAAGCCGGCGGGGGAGCGCATTGGAATAGACCAGGCCACAGGGGATATTGTAGGGCTGTCCTGAAGGCTAGCGCTGTCTAAGATAACGGAAGAATTCTGAGTCTGGACCCACCACCAGGGTGGACTTGTCTTTGAAGGTTTTCTTGTAGGCTTCCATCGAGCGCGTAAACTCAAAAAAATGAGGATCTTGCCGGTAGGCGTCAGCATAGACCTTAAAGGCTTTCGCATCCCCCGCCCCGCGGAGTTCTTCCGATTCTTTGTACGCCTGAGCCAGAATAATCTCACGATCCTTTTCCGCCTCTGAACGGATCTTCTGCGCCTCCTCGGCACCTTCTGCACGATATTGTTTCGCCTGCCGTTCTCGTTCAGCTTGCATTCGGGCGAACACGGCCTTCTCATTCTGCTCAGGGAGATCGGCGCGCTTGATTCTTACATCCTCAATTTCGATTCCGTAAGCGGACGCTTTCTCATTCGACCGCGTGGTCACAATCTTCATGAGATCGGCGCGGTGGTCTGCGACGATTTCAATGAGGTCATGGCGTCCGAGTTCGACCCGAAGTTCGGAATAAATAATATCATTGAGTCGTTGCAGCGCGCCCCGTTGGGTTTGAAAGTTCTGATACACCTTGAGCGGGTCGGTGATTCGCCATTTGGCGTAGTTGTCAAGAAGGAGCGTTTTCTTGTCCTGGGTGATCACGTCTTGCGCCTGTGAGTCATAGTCCAGCAGGCGCTTGTCGAAATAGGTGACCTCTTGAATGAATGGAACTTTCACATAGAGTCCCGGCTCTGTGAGATTGCGGATAGGCTTCCCGAGTTGGACTACAATTGCATTCTGGGTGACATCCACGATGAAGAGCGGTGAAGCCCCCAGGAAAAACAATCCGGCAACAACCATCAGTAGCGCAATGATGAAGCCCTGCTTGCTCATGGATTTTGTCCCTCAACGGCGGCGCCGGTTCTGGGTTTGATACGATCGAGCGGAAGGTAAGGAAGCATACGATCGGCTGTCTTACCATCGATGACGATTTTCTCGATATTCGGCAGGATTTCTTCCATTGTTTCGATATAGAGCCGCTTGCTGATGATGTCTTTAGCCTGATTGTATTCTCTCAGGACCGCCACAAAACGGTTGGCCTCACCTTGGGCTCGATTCAGGCGCGCCTGAGCGTAGCCCTTTGATTGGTTCACTACCTGTGCGGCTTCGCCCTGAGCCTTAGGAAGAATGTCGTTGCGATAGCTCTGGGCCTGGTTGATCAGTTTCTCTCGATCTTCCTTCGCATTCGTCACATCCTTGAATGCAGCCGCCACGGCTTCGGGAGGACTGACGTCCTGGAGCTGGACGGCAGCGACCTGGACGCCGCCCGTATACTGGTCGAGCAGAGTTTGTAGAAGTATCTGGGCATCTTGCTGGATCTGAGCCTTGCCGGTCGTCAATACCTCGTCGATCTTGTTCTTGCCGACGACTTCCCGCATTGAGGCCTCGGCAGCTTTCCCGATCGTTTCATGGATTTCAGCGACATTAAATAGAAAGTTCGCAGACTCTTTAATCTTGTATTGCACGATGAATTGGACGGCTAGGATGTTCATGTCTCCGGTGAGCATCAGGGCTTCTTGCGCCAGCATTTGCTGGCGGCCTTGCCGGTCTGTGCGGAAGCCTACCTCGACACGGTGAAGTTTTTGGACTTTCGGTTGCAGGACGGTCTCGACGAAGGGGATTTTCATGTGGGGACCCGGCCCTACGGTTCGAACAGGAACGCCGAATCGCTTGACGACACCCTCTTCATCTGGAGCGACGATGAAGGCGCTCTGCCAGGCAAGAAAGACGAGCAACCCCGCCAAAGCGATGTTCCTGAAACCGCTTGAGGGCATCAGATTCTTGAAAGAGGGTAATATATTCTTGAATTGCGATTGAGCCTGTTTGAGGGCGTCTTCAAGCGGATCGCTCTTCCTGCCCCAAGGGTCTTTGGGATCCCAGACCATGCGAAGTGCCCCATCGATGATAATTGCGAAGAAGCTCTGCCGGGCCCACCTTAGCAGACTGCCTAGAAGCTACGCAATCCTGGCGAGGATGAGGTAGGCGATACAAGAGAGGAAAGCCGAGGCCGGGAGTGTGACAACCCATGCCAGGAGCATGTCACGCACGGTTAGCCAGCGCAGGCTGCTGCGGCCTTTGAGAAGGCCGATTCCGATAATGGCCGAGCTGCTGACATGAGTGGTCGAGACCGGCAATCCAATGGAAGCGGAGGCAAGAACCAGGGACGATGTCGTCAGGTTTGCAGAAAGTCCCTCTGCATGATTCATCTTCGTCACTTTCTCAGCGAGGACTTCCGATACGCGAAGCCCGCCAAAGTAACTGCCCATCCCCATTGCAATCGCGACTCCCCCGAATGCGGCAACCTGGGATATGGTGCTGTCCCACGTAGCGGTCGCGCTGCCGAGCAGGAGCATGGCCACAATCTTCGGCGCATCGTTCGTGCCACGGGCAAGGGAAGCAAGACCACTGGACAGCCAGTGGATCGTATCGAGTCCCACAACCAGACCCTGCAAGCCGGCTCGGTCGCACTGCGACGGTACGGCCATGACCGGCGATCCGAAGCTCGTAGCCTGAAACAGGGTTCTCGTGCCGCCGCGCGCATCAATAGCCACCAATGCGCGGGAAGCCGGCATCGCGCATAAGCAGGTTCCTTCCCACTTCTTCGCGACCGCACGAACAACTGGGTGGATGAGTAGAGAGACGGTGAGGGCAAGGAACGGACTGAGCAACAAAGGAAGAGCAATCTTCTTTCCAATCGTAGGCCAAATCAACCCTTCTCCGGCGACGGCGATAATGCTGGCGCCGACTATGGCTCCCGTGAGCGCATGAGTCGTCGAGACAGGAAGGCCTGTGCGCGAGGCGAAGAGGATCCACGCCATTGCCCCGATCAAGACTGCCAAGGTGACATCTGATTCGATGGTTGTGCCGGTCTGTATGAGACCATGGCTGAAGGTCTTGACCATCGCATTTGCAACTAAGGCAGCCAGGGCTGCACCGATGACGGTCCAGACAGTTCCCCAGGTGATTGCCGACCGATAATTGGTGACCCCGCTGCCTACCAAGGTTGCGATCGCTTTCGAGACGTCGTTGGCTCCGTTCGCGAATGCGAGAACAAATACAAGAGCGAATGCGGGCAAGGAGATTTCCATCGTTGCCGTTAAGAGGTAACAGATCCCCCGCAAGACGATCCTGCCCCTGCCGTGCAGCCGTAGCAATGGTTACGCGTCGTGATTTGACGCTGATCGAGACGAACAGCATCGAAGTCGCCGATATGAGCGGGCGCACCATGATCCACCGGCAGATTGAGCATCTGGTTGAAGTCGCAATCGTAAATGGCGCCATCCCAGCCTACGGAGATCGTATAGCGGCACATGACACCAGCCGCGGCAGCGGGATTGAAGGCGTTGGCCAATCGTTCCATGTACTGCTCGTAATTGCCGCTCTTGAGGAGAAACTCAAGAAACCGGCTGATCGGCATGTTGGTGATCGTATAGAGATGGTTGAACTCAACACCATGTCGGGCCAGAAGTTCTTTTCTAAACTGCGCTTCGATCGCCTCTTGCTTGGGAGGAAGAAAGGCCCCCACCGGATTGCAGACGAGATTCAACGACAGCCCACTGTCAGGCTGACCATAGCCGAGTCGGTTGAGAGAGCGAAGCGCCTGAATCGATTTCTCAAAAACGCCTTCGCCCCGCTGTGCGTCGGTCTGGCCGGAACGGTAATAGGGCAGCGACGCGACGATTTCCACGCGATGTCCGGCAAGAAACTCAGCCAAGTCTGCTTGAGAAGGCAGGAGCAGCACAGACAAGTTACATCGATCCATCACATGGCGACCCAATGCCCGGCCCTGTTCGACCAGCCAGCGAAAGTTGGGATTCAGTTCTGGGGCGCCGCCCGTAATATCGACCGTCGGAATATCGGTCTTTGCGAGAGCTCGAATGCACTGCTCTGCCGTTTCTCTGGACATGCTTTCGGTCCGATCGGGCCCCGCATCGACATGGCAATGTCGACAGGTCTGATTGCAGAGCTTGCCGACATTGATTTGAAAGACGGTGATCCCAGTGGCGCGAAGGGGGAGCAAGCCAATTCGGCCCAGTTGCGTCTCGAAGGGCGGGCAACTTGTCACTCCTCCGAGCAATTTCAATTGCTCCACTGTGGAAGCAAGACGGTGATGTTGTCCAAGAAGAGACAGAGCCATACGATTCTTTCGCGGAATGGTGAGAACGACTTGAAACTCAGTTACCGGATCAGCTTGTGCGGCTGATATTCATCAAAGCCGCTTCTGAAAACCGCAATTCACAGCAGCCGAAATCCACAGCCTGTCCTTGCTTATTTGCCAGGGCCCGTTGGATAGAGGGAGAGATGCTATAACATACCTGTTTGCCGCCCCGATGCCGCTCAACCAAACCCGAATCCCGCAGGATACGGAGATGATGGGAGACATGGGGTTGAGAGCATTTCAATGCACGCACGAGATCCGTCACGCATTTTTCACCGATGAGCAGGGACTCTACGATATGGAGGCGCGTTTCGTCGCCCAAGGCCTTGAGAACCGTGGCGCATTGGCCCGGAGTCAGCATTTTGGTGCTCAAGGATGTCTTCATCAGCAGCAGCCCTCACTGGGGGAGCACGTGACAACGTCGCCGCGCACGTGCTGGCCCGCACGATTGATGATCACGAAATAAGGAGCATAGTCTTCAGCTTCCAAGACGTTCAGCGTCTTGGAACAGATCTCCAACGGTTCGCCTCGGCGGTACACATGGTGATCGTCATCAGCGGCTTCCACAAAAGGGCCAGCGAGGATTGCGAAATGCCCTTGCCAGCGGCAGGGGGTGTCTTCGGGATAGACCGCCGTCCATCGATCATCGGCGCGGTCCAACCACAGAGGGGCAGAGGACAGAACAAAGTGAGAAGCCAACGGAGCCTGGCTCAGTAGGCGCACAGCATCCGGCGTGATCGGCTGGGGAATGCCTCGAACATAGGCCGTGCCCAGCTCGTCGACCAGTCGACTGAACGGCCCGCGGAGTGTCGCAAAACGAACGTCCGTCACAGGCGCGTCAGTGGGGAGTTTATATCCCGTCAGCGTGACGGAAAAGAAGTGAATGCCGTCGATGATCTGCCAGGGCGACGACTTAATCAGATGAATGCCCAAGAAGCCGGCTCCCACCATCCCTGCAAAATAGTCAGTGAGCGTCAGGGCTCCGGAGAGGCAGTTGCCCCACTTTTCAGAGTCATGCACCAAATACTGGGGAACATGCTGATCGGCCACGATATCGGAGATCGTAAATCGTCCACCTAGTTTTGCGACGCGGAACATTTCTCTGAAGACCTTCCGCTTATCCGGCGCCAGGTTGATCACACAATTTGAGATGATCAGATCAACCATGCCGTCGCTCACCGGCATCTCATCCGCCCTACCTTTTCGGAATTCGACATTGGAAACAGAGTAGCCAAGATTGTCTGCGACGACAGGGGCATGCTTTCTGGCAATTTCCAACATCGCATCGGTCATGTCGATTCCAATGACATGACCTGTTGGACCGACAAGACGGGAGGCTGCGAAGCAGTCGATGCCTCCACCTGAACCGATATCCAGCACGGTTTCTCCTGGAGAAACCGTCATTAACCCGGCTGGCGTCCCGCAGCCATACGAAACCTTCAGGACTTCTTCCGGGATGAAGGACCGAAGGTCGGCCATGTCGTAACTGGTCGGGCAACACATCTGTTCACCCGTCGATACGGCACGGGCATAGCGATCGCTGACCTTCTGGGTAATCTCATCAATTATTGGCATCACGCCCCCACTATCTAATGTACCCATCGAGATGTATCTATCTATCAATCCTGTCGGTCCACGTCAATCCAGCCGTTCGGGATTATGCGAGAAAGAAGATGGGTTAAGTGATACGACAGGACAATGCGTTTCTGTACGCGGCCCAACTGTAACAGCACGCTCGGCTTTCTCGCGCCGAAGCCGCATCTAAGAGTCGCTTATTCAAGAGAAGTCTTACAGAATAGCGAGTCAGGAGAAAAAACTTTTATCTCCTTGCCTCAGTAATCTAGTATATGATGTAGGTTCCAATGCGAGGTGTGCCAGGCCGACAGGATGGACTCTCGGGCAGCTCGCCAATACGGTCGACATGAGCATTCAGATGGTGCAGCACCACGAACGGCTCAAGTTTTTCACCTGATCGCGAGCCGACCGGAGGGAGGTACCGGCTGGGGAAGGAAATAGCCAGCCCCGTATTCACCTCTCCCAGGTTGACCTGACCGGGACTTTGGGACGACGCAACAACCAACCGTACATCGAAATAATGAACGCGACGACAATCATGCCGAGCATGAGTTGAAAGTCGTGAGTCAGGTTATCGGGATATAGGATCGGCAGCAAGTAGTCGGCAACAAAACCTGATTGGTACCCGGTTTCGCCTGCTTGCGCCCGTAGCCAGTTTTCGAAAGTAGTCAATGGGCATACCCATCCGCCGAACTCGACGGCTGCGCCCCACGTGGCTGCGGGCAGATGCAGCCACGCGAGCCACCGCCACTTTCGCACAAGTAAGCCGCCGAACAGGACGAAGATCACGAACGTCAGGTGAAACATCAGTACCAGATTGGCCAGGAGCAGATATATCATCGCACTCAGTTACTACAATGATAGGAGATTGCTCGGTTTCGGATAGGTCCGTCTTCCCTTCTCAAAATGTGTAAATGATGTAAGGCTTTCTTGGGCTATCCTCGTCCATCCAACTACAAGCGGTAACGATACAGGAGTCTGGCATCGCGCCCTCAACGAGCCAGCGTATTCGGGGTGAACTGCAGATCGGAGGGGGGTCGAGGAACAGCACAGGTATCGAAGAGAAGACTGATCCGATGGGCGGCAATAAATCGATGGATTCATCAATCTGTTTCTTCGCGCAATCGCCGGCCCAGATTGTCGGCCGTCGAAGCATAAAACATTATGGCATAACACGCAGGGAATTGTCACCGGCTGGGACGGGAAAGGGTCAATCCGGTGGCAATTTTTCGGGATCGACTTCGAGAAGTCGCAGCCGGCCGTTGGCAATGTGCTCGGTCTTGTAGAGGCGTTCACCCAGCTGCATGGTCCCTACAAGGAGGTTGCCGTTGACGACAAACGTAAAGTCTCCCTTTGAAGGCGGCTTGAACGTGCCACGGATGACGGCAGTATCGTTGATGCGGGAGACCGTCGATGTGACATCCAATTCATGGTTAGCCCCATCAAGGAGTTCAACGGTTATCCTGGGATGGGGTCTCGCTCCGGCATCTTTTAAAATTTGAAGCAATGCAAGGTCGAGAACGATTTCTCGATCGCGGAGCACCCACGGTCTTCTCGGCTGTGATTGATCGTCGGCGGGAGGAGTCAGCGCGGTCTGCCATAAGCTCTTTGGCGCCAGGCGTTCATCGGCCCATGTCATCCGGAAGAAGATAACAGTCAGTACCGTGACGAGCATGATGCAGATGGATGAACGGATCACAGAGTCGTTCCTTTGTAATGAGCGCACCACGGGATCGAGTCATTATATAGTGGGGTCCGGTTCGGTGCGAACATGAAAGAAATAATGGATCGGGGGCCGATCACTCCGGCAGGTCTACAACCCAGGCGCAAGTAATCCTTCGAACAGTCGAATGTTAGCGTGGCTTCAGTCTGACCTTCGAGATTTCGGTCTCTTGTGAAAAGATCGCTCGCTTGGCCCAGGTGGTGAGCTGATCGGTATTCTCCATGATATCCACCGGCACTTCAAAATAGTTCTTCAACGTCTGTTTGAGATTCGGGCGAAAGGGCTTCATGCCGTTTGCAAGATACTGGCTTCGGGTCTCGTCCGTCGTTTTGAAGTACAGTCGGCCCTTGTGAATGATGCCGAAGAAGGTTTCGCGTTGGTACAGCCCGTACCCGCCGAACATAGCATGATGAGTCAGATCGGGTAGCCTTCTGAGTTGATCCAGCACGAAGTCTTTGAATCCGTCCTGCCTTTGCCCCACAGTAACTCACGAAGGTTTGCGTGCCGCAACCATCCTCACGGCGATAGGAAAGACAATTCTGTTGCCACGCTGGTATTGGGCAGCAGCCTGGGTGATAAGGCGCCTCACCTCTTGTGTTTGTGTGGCCGAGAGTGTCGCCATAAGATTCTGAACCGGCGCCGCGATTTCCACGAGGCTCGTGTAATACTCTTCGGCAGAAGCGTACGACCATTCTGCGAGAAATTCCTGATCCGTAACATCGATCAATCCGGCCTGTTTCAATATCCCGGCGAGATCGCCGGGCGTGGCGAGCCGGAAGATCCCCGGGGCAGCCGGATCAGGCGGCGGCAGTTCGACCACTTTCCTGATCGCCTCTATTGAGAGGCCGATCGAAGGATTCTTTTCCGGCGCAGACCAGACAGCGGCTGCAACCCAGCCTCCCGGCTTCAGCACGCGCACGATCTCGGCAGCGGCCTTCGGAATCTCCGGCAAAAACATCAGGCAGAAACGGCTCGTAACGGCATCGAATGAGTTAGTCTCAAAGGGAAGGGCTGTGACATCGCCAGTGCGGAATGTCACGTTCGCGAGGCCCGCTGCAGCGGCCTTCCGTCGCGCGACTGCGAGCATGTGCTCGGCGAGATCCACTCCGATCACGCTTCCACTCGGCCCGACGGTTTGTGCGCCGAGCAGGGCGGGATAGCCGGTGCCCGAACCGAGATCGAGCACATGCATCCCCGATCTGAGCCGGGCATCGGCCACGAGCCGGTGATTTAAAAATGCCATCTGCTCGGCGAAGAAAGGATCCCATTTCTCCCAGCCCCCGGCGACGCGGTTCCAGTCCTGCCGTTGGCTTTCGATGACCTGTTCGGCTGTCTGTTGTGCCATATTCTCCCTCCCGGCTTAGTCTCTCGGACTCCACATACCCGTACGCATTGGTTCGAACCGGGATGTGATCGTCGGCGAGTCCAGAAGGACGCGCTATCTGATCGTCTGTAATGTGTCGCGCAATTCCTTCAACTCGGAGGCAAGGAGATCAAGATGTAGGTCGCGTTGAGGTTGATCGCCTTTAAATTTCCAGAGCCGTTTGAAGATAGCCCTCAATTCCTTTTTGTGAGTCACGGCAAGGTCATAAGCCGGCGTCTTGGCCTGCGCGTCCGTCACGTCGCAGAATGTATCGCTGAGTGCATGAAACTGATTGTGCAAATCGTCGAAAGCGGAATCAACGCCTTTCCCGCCCTTAGCCTTGGCGGCCGTTGCCTCCATCATTGTTGTCAAGTTGATCATCGTCTCAACCCCGCTCGCGCCTTTCGCTTGCATCGCGTAGTCGCCTGCGCGGGGATAGAAGAGATAGCTACAACCGCTGAGTCCGATCAGCAGTACCGAAAGCGATAGAAGCCCAATGACGCGTTGCATAAGATCCTCCGGTTAGCTTATTAGCTTAAAGGGGGGAGATCCTCCCCGCACACAGAGTCCTGCACGGGGAGGTCCAAGCTATAAGATGATTTCCGTCAAACCGTGACGGTCACGGTCTTGACCGCTGCTTTGGCCTTGGCAGCCATCTCCGGAGGCAGTGAGTCGAGCTTATGGCACTGTTTCGCATGCATGGCCACTAGCTGGAATAACTCTGATTCCGTCTCAGCCCGCACCTGGAATGCGCAGCCGGCTGTCGCGTCGACATCCAGACATCCGAGTTGCTTATATTGCTTGGTTGACATGATCCTATCCTCCTTTGTAGAGAGTTGGGGTGGATAATACTTTCTGACGCGGTAATGCTCATATCCCAGCACGTTGTTCATTCCTGGCGGTTGCAGCGTCGCTTCCGTCGCTCACTTTGAATAGAAGAACTCTGCCGGCTTCGTGGTCGTTCACTCATCACTGATTCTTTCTCTTGATCTTCGCAGTCCCCCTTTGGGGCCGTTCCATACCCGGTCTTCCTTCCGATTATGCTGCCATCACTCCCCCATCGACAGGCAGAATACTGCCGGTCGTCCAACGTGACTCATCGGACGCGAAATAAATCGCAGCTTCCGCTACATCCTCTGGATCCCCTAATCGACCCATTGGATGGATGCCTTCGAATAGCTCTTTAGCCTTCGGGTCCTTCAGCATCTCCCGGACCGGCGGGGTCAGGACGCCCGCCGGACAGATGGAGTTGCAACGGATGCCCTGCTTCGCATACTCGACCGCCACTGATTTGGTCAGCATGTTCACGCCCGCTTTCGCGGCCTGGTATGCATGGGCCTGAAAGAAGGGAATAGCTTTCATCCCTGCAACCGTTGACACGTTTAGTATCGAGCCCCCGCCCTGTTTCAACATCGGCGGAACCGCCGCGCGAATGAACCGGAATGTCCCTTTCAAGAACAAGTCGAGCGTCTCGTCCCAAATCTTGTCGCTGGTTTCATGCAGTGGTCCTGCGTAGAACAGGTTGCCGGCGTTATTCACGAGCACGTCGAGCTGACCGAATGTCTTCACGGTCGTGGCGACCGCCTCCTGGACATCGGCTTCGCTGGTCACGCTGCCGGGTAAGGCCAATGCCTTGCCGCCGTTGCGCTCAATGTCTTTCACGACACGCTCCAACTCCTCCTTACGCCGACCCGTGATCGTTACCTTCGCACCTTCCCGCGCAAACGCTTTCGCAATCGCTTCCCCAATACCGGATCCTCCGCCTGTGACCAGCGCAACTTTATTTCCGAGTCTCATGGGTGCGCCCTCCTTGAATACCCTGTGTTGAGGATGCCTCGCTTCATATTTCCGAAACGAAGTGGACGTGTAACAGTTTCCTATGTGGCCATGATCAGTTCCTTCAGCCGTTGTTGCCATAACTGATCCGACTCAGTTCTATGAGTGGTTTCATGGTGAGCGGCGATCACAGGATCGACGATTGCCCCGCAATTAAGACAGCGCCAGGCGAAGATCTCATATCCCGCCGAGCCGAATTCAAGATCGTCGTACCGCTCTCGAACCATCAGCCCATCGCATCGCTGGCATGTCATACGTTGGCTCTTTTCCGAGCGACCTTCCTCCCTTCAACTGTGGAACGGGCATTCCATAATCGGTCAAAAAAAGAGACCGGTTCAGTCCAGAATCGAGAACGCGGTTTCTGCTGTCTCCTTCACGACCTCAGCCGGAGTTCCGGCTTTGATCATTACGACGTTTCCTTGCATCATCGTCATGAGAAAGCTAGCCATTGCACGCGGATCTTTGCCATTCTTCAATTCACCCTGCTGTTTCGCGCGGGCTAGGATCTTGAAGAATGTGTCCTCAACCATCTTGAGAGCCCGGCTGACTTTGTCCGCAATTTCCTTCTCATGCGGCGATAGTTCCATCGCGGTATTGGCGATGAGGCAACCGCGGCGCTGTGGATCGGCCAGGCCCCCCTCGATCATATTGTTGATGAACCGGCGCAATGCCGGAAGCGCCGGACCAGGTTGATCGAGGAGAGACAACTTCGAACCAACGAAAGTAGTACAGTACCGATCTATCACTTTGAGAAACAGTTGCCGCTTATCGCCGAACGTGTCGTAGAGCGAGCCGCGATTGAGTTCCATGGCTTCCAACAGATCTTCCATCGACGTGGCTTCATAGCCCTTGTGCCAAAAGACCTGCATGGCCTTTTCAAGCGCAGCATCTGGATTGAATTCCTTCAAGCGGGGCATCCGGTGGCTCCTTCATGTCTGGTTCGGCCGCACCGTACCATATATTGGAACGATCGGTCAACAACGGTATTCCCTTCCTATTGGGATCCTCTGCTGTGCTGGTCTGGAAGGGAAAGGGAAGCGCCGGCTACGTAGTTATATGACCCCCTTTTGGATTCTATACAAGAATGACAACGGCGTATTACAAGGTATCAACATCCGGAAGACGGGCAATTCAAAATTCGAAGAAGATGATGGCCCTCGCGATAGTGAAGAGAATGCAATGAAGCTGATCGTTGACTACCTATGGTCCTGCAGCAAAGCACTACTGGAGAAGATGGGTGTACAGGTTGAAGAGGATGCCTGTTATGAGCCAATATTGCGGAGTGGAAGGCATCTTCACGCCGAGCGCCGGCGGGAGACTCGTCATCAGAGTATCAGTCTCTGCACCTACGGCCTGATGAGTTCGATAGATCGCGACGGCGGGATTCTTGAAGAGGGGCAAGGCGCAGCAGTCAACGAAAGTCCAACCGGTTTGCGACTTCTTCTCGGTGTCGCACCGTCAAAAGGACAGTTATTGGAAATTCAAACCGGCCACTCGACGGTCGGGCGTGCGATCTGTCTGGCAGTAGTCTGTTGGACGAAATTGTTGCGAGAGGATGCACAAGGAGCGCTGTACCTCGTCGGCTGTCGCCTGAACTTCGACGCCACACACGGTCTGAAAATCCGGCCGCGTTATTGATGAGTGCGTCTGCCGAAATCGCCGATCCGCTGCTATGACGAGCCTGCGGCCACGGGGTTTCTCCCTTGAACCTCAACGTATGACGCACGGGCTCCGCCGGCCCGCGGTCCGGTCTCACGACGTGGCTCAGGGAAAGGACGCATTGCAAGGCAAACAGCGGATTATCGAGCACATCCGGCAGGCCTTTTGTGAGACTGAACGTCCCGGTGATGCCTTTCTTCAGGAAGGTGTGACGAAATGGCAAAAAGTCGATTGACCCCCGCGAAGATCATGCAACTCGGCACAGGATTTTGGGGATCGAAGACCCTGCTTAGCGCCATCGAACTCGGGCTGTTTACCGAGTTAGCGAAAGGTCCGCTCGATGCGGCGGCCTTGACCAAGCGTCTCCAACTCCACCCCCGCAGTGCGCAGGATTTTTTCGACGCACTGGTTGCGCTTGGTATGCTCAAGCGGACCGGCGCACGCTATGCCAACACCGCAGAGACGTCGTTGTTTCTGGACCGAGCCAAGCCCTCGTACGTGGGCGGCATACTCGAAATGTGTAATGCGCGGCTCTATCGATTCTGGGGTTCGCTGACCGAAGGCCTCCGTACCGGCAAGCCACAGAACGAGGTGAAAACCGGCGGAGACTTTTTCCGAACCCTATATGGCGATCCGCAGCGGCTGGAAAGCTTCCTCAAGGCCATGACCGGCTTGAGTATCGGCTCCGCGCAGATCATCGCTAAGGAGTTTCCCTGGAAAAGATACCGCACGTTTGTAGATGTCGGTTGCGCCCAAGGCGGCGTGGCGGTCGAGATCGCTCTCGCTCACAAGCACCTAACCGGACTCGGTATGGATCTGCCGGTGGTGCAGCCGGTGTTCGAGGCCTACGCGCAGGCGAGGGGTGTCGCGCAGCGACTACGTTTTCACCCTGGGGATTTCTTCAAAGACCCCTTGCCGAAGTCCGACGTGATCGTCATGGGGCATATCCTTCACGACTGGAATCTTGACGAGAAGATGATGCTCCTTCGGAAGGCATATGATGCGCTACCAGCAAAGGGTGCACTGATCGTGCACGAAGCCCTGATTGACGACGCGCGTAAGGAAAACGCGTTTGGATTGCTCATGAGCCTGAATATGCTCATCGAAACGCACGGCGGCTTCGACTTCACGGGTGCAGACTGCCGCAAGTGGATGAACGGGGTCGGATTCAAGCGCACGCGCGTAGAGCGCTTGGCCGGACCGGACGGGATGGTCATAGGATTTAAACAAGGATAGTCTCGGACGCTGGCGGAGGTTTTCAGCATCCTGCTACAATCTCTCGCCATGCCGACCCAAACGTTCTCCGCACAAGTCGAAGCGGTCAAGGATCTCACCCATGACGTGCGTCGGCTCGACCTTCGGCTGATCGAGCCAACGACGATCACGTTCAAACCGGGCCAATTCATCTCATTCGAGGTGCCGAACCCTCAGACCGGCCGTTTCGTGACGCGGGCCTATTCAATCGCCTCGCAACCCAGCCGTTCGGACGTTATTACGCTGTTGTTCAACCTGGTTCCCGGCGGACCGGGCTCCGTCTTTCTCTTCGGCCTCAAAGTAGGAGAGAAGACGCACTTCAAAGGGCCGGCAGGACATTTCTATCTGCGAGAGGACCCAGCGCGGGAATTCCTGTTCGTCGCCACCGGCACAGGTATCGCGCCGATCCGGTCCATGTTGCTGGCGAATGCGGAACGCCCTGATCCGAGGCCGGCGACCCTGTTCTGGGGCTTGCGTAGCCAGCGGGATCTGTACGAGCAGGAGGAGCTGGCTGAACTGGCCAAGAGGAGCCCGACTTTCACCGCCGTCACCACGCTCTCCCGTCCCGAGCCCGGCTGGTCCGGCTCATCAGGCCGTGTCCTGCGGCTAATCGAGGAACGAATCACATCAGTCAAGAATCTTGCCGTCTATCTCTGCGGGAACAGCGCCATGATTGCCGACTCCACCGCATTGTTACAGAAAAAAGGCTTGTGCCCCATCTACCGCGAAAAGTACTACGACGACAGAGGGGAGCCAGAAGACTGAGGGAGGGAGCGGCCAGGTGCCCTTCTTGCTCGCAAAACGCGCACGATGATGCTGTGCTCGTTCGATGCGCGCAGTCAAGGGCCACCTTGGCCACTCCCTTGTAAGAAATGTATAGAGAAGAGGAAGGAATGGAACCTGATGATCTCCTGTGCTCGCGGAGCGCGCGTCCTCGGAAGGGCCTCGCTCGACGGCCGCAGTCAAAAGTTCCTCACGCCCTTGCTTAGCTCGACATTGATTGGGGAGGGGGGCAACTGGATGTGCGCAGTTGAGGATCGAGACGCTACCCTAGGAACAGGAAGGCAAGTGAGCGTGAAGGGAGCATTTGAGGTGGGCGGATGCATCGGTTGAAGGACAAAGTGGCGATTGTGACGGGCAGCAGCAGTGGCATCGGCAAGGCAATCGCGCTGCGGTTCGGAGCCGAGGGGGCGAAAGTCGTTGTCACGGCCAGGCGGATGACGCTCTGCGAGCAGACCGTCGCACAGATCGCAAAAGGCAGCGGCGAGGCCTGGGCGATTCAAACCGACGTAGCCGATGAGAGCCAGGTGGAACGATTGATTCAGGAGACAGTGAAGCGCTATGGGCGGCTGGACATTCTTGTCAACAACGCGGGAGTCATTGCAGGCAGACGGATTGCCGAAACCACCACGAAGGAGTTCGAGGAGACGATGAACGTGAATCTGCGCGGCACCTTTTTCTGTTGCCGGGCAGGGTTCAAGCAGATGAAGAAGCAAGGCGGGGGAACGATCATCAACATGTCGAGCGTTGCCGGCGTGCAGGCTTGGGCGGGAACGGGCACGTATAGCGCGTCAAAGCATGGCATCATGGCCTTAACAAAGTCTCTGGCCGACGAAGGCCGTCCGCATCACATTCGAGTGAGCGCTATTTGTCCGGGCGGCGTAGCCGACGATCTCGTCGATGCCTCGCAGGAGGAGATCCTTCGCAGTGAGATGATCGATCCCTTTGACGTGGCTGAAACGGCGGTCTATTTGGCGACGCTCGGCAAGTATGCCGCGGTGCATCAGATAATTATCGATCGGCTAGGCGCTGATTGGTAGAGGGGAGGTCGGGAGTGGCCAGGCGCCCGTCTTGCTTGCAGACCGCGCACGATGAAATTGTGCTCGTTTGACCCGCAGTGAAATTGCAATCGTGATCTTCGTCACATCGGCTGGGAAAAAAGAACCTCTCCGTTGTTCATCCCTAGATGTGAATCGTGTCCGGGAAAATCTCCATGATAATGAAGTGGACTGGCTGACCTTGAATGGGAAGGACACACGTGCCCTGCTGTGTGAAGCCGACACGGGTATAGATGCTGATGGCGGTTTCATGCCAGTCCCGAACTTTGAGATGGATTCGGGATAGCCCCAGATGCCCGAAGCCGTCGAGAAGCGTCCGCCTGGTGATCCACTCGCCCAAGCCTTGCCCTACATGATCGGGATGCAAGGCGAGGTAGAACTCTGCATCACCCTCGATGATATCAGCCAGGATGGAGAACCCTACGAGGATGTCTTCCTGCCATGCGGCATAGCGATGATTACGCGGCGATTCAGGGAATTGATCAAGCCATCCCCCTTCTCGGAGCGCGAAATCAAAAACGGCAAAGGCCGGAGGATAGGATGGCCACTGCCTGACGGCAACGGCGTCATCGTTTGTGAGCTGTCTGAGTGTGAGAGAATGGGCGGTCATACTTTGCGACAGCGGCCGGTATTGCGCAGTCCGTAAGGCCTTGTGCTCATCGATACTTGGCAAAGCAGATCAGATCGAGGTGATCGTAGTGGTCAGGGAGAATCGTTTCCGCCTTGTAGCCGAGGCTCATGAATAGATGAATATTCTTTCCCGTCCGCAGCATCGTGCAGGCAAAGAACTTATGGGCCTCGGTCGCCACCAGTTCGATTTCGCGTATCAGCGCTTTCCCTACACCACGCCCCTGGTGGGTCGGATTCACAGATAACAGTCGGATAATACAGACGCCGGCCACCGTCCAAAAGCGCACCGATCCCACCACCACTCCCTCCTCCTCCGCCACGAAGATGTGCTTCTCCCTGGCATCTTCCTTGAGGCTCTCGATCGTCTCTTTGGTCCATCCGCTCACTTCGTAGACGTTGGTGTATTCGCCGAAGGCAGCTTTTTGCACATGAAGCAGAGCGGTGAAGTCAGCTTCGGTCGCGGGCCTGATGTGAATCATGAACGATGCTCCGGCCTGATGCCTCATACTTTGAGGCTGTAAGGATAGCAGAGCCTGGTCCCCAGCTTCCATCGGACACGCGAGGTGGAGCAAGCCAGGCAGCCCCTAGAAGTATGATCGTCGTGTAAGGTCTCGATCGATGTTACGATAGGAAATGCCTGCCGCACCGGATTCTCCTATCACCACCGGTATCCCACAACGAATGGACCGGTTGCCCTGGTCGAGATGGCACTGGTTGGTCGTGACGGCGCTCGGCGTCACATGGGTGCTGGATGGGCTCGAGGTATCCATCGTCGCCGCCCTCGGTCCCATTCTCACCCATACCACCACGTTGGACCTGACGGAATCCGAGGTCGGGCTTGCCGCATCGGCGTACTTGGCCGGCTCGGTGTTCGGGGCCATCATATTTTCCTACCTCACCGACCGGCAAGGTCGGAAGAAATGGTTCATGATCACGCTCCTGCTTTATCTGACTGCCACGGTCCTGACGGCGTTGTCCTGGAACCTATGGAGCTTCATGCTCTTCCGTTTCCTGACCGGCGCAGGTATCGGCGGAGAATACGCGGCAATCAATTCCGCCGTCGACGAGCTCATCCCTGCGCGTTGGCGCGGACAGATCAACCTGGCGATCAACGGCAGCTGGTGGTTGGGCACGGCAGCCGGTGCACTCCTCACCATTGTCCTGCTGAACCCTCAACTCATTCCGGAAGATTTGGGATGGCGGTTATGCTTCGGATTGGGTGCCGTCCTCGGGATAGGCATCGTGCTCATCCGGCGGTTCATCCCGGAAAGTCCCCGCTGGCTCATGACCCACCGGCGGGTGGAGGAGGCGGAAGCCGTCGTCTCCAAGATCGAAGACCAGATCCTGCAGGAGGAAGGATTGGCCTCATTGCCGAAGTCTGAAGGCGTGATGACCATCCACTCCCGCTCACATGCGACTGTGGGCGCAGTGGTCCGCCAGCTCTTGCACGTCTATCCCAAGCGCACGGTGCTGGGCATTGTGCTCATGGCCACGCAGTCGTTCACGTACAACGCGATTTCATTCACCTACCCCTTCGTCCTCACGAAGTACTACGATGTGTCGGCCAGCAACATCGGCTTCTATATTCTTCCGTTTGCGCTCGGTAATTTCCTGGGTCCATTGGTGCTCGGCCGCTACTTCGATACCGTCGGCCGGAAACCGATGATCAGCTTCACCTATGCCTTCGCCGGTTGCCTGTTGGCCGTAACGGGGTACTTATTCTTGCAAGGCTCGTTCACGTCCGTCACCCAAACACTGGCCTGGTCGGCCATCTTCTTCTTCGCCTCGGCAGGCGCCAGCGCCGCCTATTTGACCGTCAGTGAAATCTTTCCTCTGGAGATTCGCGCAATGGCTATTGCAGCCTTCTTCGTTGTAGCGCAGGGGGCGGGGATCGTCGCCCCCTGGCTGTACGGCCAATTAATCGAAACGTCCGCCGAGAGTGTGTTCTATGGTTATCTATTGGGAGCCGGGATGATGCTCGCAGGCGCGATCGTGGAATTGTGGTTAGGCGTCAAGGCCGAAGGGCGGTCGCTCGAATCCATTGCCACACCACTCTCGGCGGAAAAGCGACCGGAAGGCTCGACCCCCAATCAGTGAGGGGCGACAAACCGGGACAGCAAGCTGGGTGCGGTCAAATCCTGCTTCTGTTTCATGTGGACCATAGACACGATTCAATTTGTATAGAAGGGATCTGCTTCGAAGTCCGACAGATCGTGCATTGTGCGATTTCGCGAGTTGACACCCACCGGCAGCGGGTCGTAGCCTGACGCAAAATTCAAACCGAAACCGGGAAAAAGTAGAATGACCCCACGACCTTTCCCCATGCTGCCTCTGCCCGAGTACTCAAGCGCGCCGAATCCCACATTAGCACGGAGAGCCATCGCGAGCCTTCTACTCGGCGGACTCTTGACCGTCCTGCACGCGGTACAGGCTCCAGCGGCCATGGAATTCGAATCGTCGCCGGTCGGGAAAGGGGTGCTCTTAGTGGCCCACCCGTCGCTGGATGATCCGAACTTCCACCAGAGCGTCGTACTCATCGTGGAGCATGGGCCTCAGGGAACAATGGGGCTCGTACTGAATCACTCGACGAACATGCTTCTATCCCACGCGTTGCCGGATCTCACCGTGCTCAAGGGGACCACGTACCGGCTGTTTAAGGGTGGGCCGGTCGAGCCAACCCGCCTTCTCCTGCTGTATCGACTCAAGGAGCCTCCGGCAGATGCGCGATCGGTTTTCGACGGGGTCTATATAGGGAACACACCGAAACTCTTGGAACGCATCATTACGCAGGCCAAACCGACCGAAACCTTCCGGGCTTTTGCCGGATTTGCCGCGTGGGCTCCGGGGCAGCTGAAATCCGAAATGCTCCATGGCGCGTGGGCGACTCTGCCGCCCGATTCGATCGGCATCTTTGACAAAGATCCGGCTCTACTCTGGTCAGACTGTATCAGCAGTCTGCAGGGGCCGAGGGTCATTTCCAATTAAGAAAGCGTGCGGATCCTGTCGCTGGCCATCCCAGCCGGCTTCGCATCCCTTAGTCTCCTGTGCTCGCGCAACGCCCGATCACGGGAAACCCTCGCTCGGGCAGATGGCACGTCTCGACGTGCCAGTAGGTCAACCAGCCAGCCTTTTGAAGAGTGAGATAAGCAAGCTTGGAAGGGTTAGGTTGACACCACCAACAGCAGCGAGTTGTACCCCGTCACTCTTTCTTGTTCGAAATCCTTTAAGAGGGATTTTCGACTCGAAGAATTTTCAGCTTCACGACGAGTGACTTTCCAGCGAACGGATGATTGTAATCCATTACCGCGGAGCTGCCTGACAACTTTGTTACAGTTGCGGGCTGCCCGGCGTGATCCTTGATGATATCTCCTTCCTTTGCCCCAGGGGGCAGGTCGCCCTTCGGGACAGTTTTCTGTTTATTCACGTCATAAGGGCCGAAGCCTTCCTCGGCAGAAAGCTCGACCTGTTTCTCTTCACCGGTCTTCATGCCCATGACCTTCTGCTCCAAGGCCGGCAGTAACTCGTGTCTCCCCTGGACGAACTGACCGACGTTTTTAACTTCGACCCCTGCTTCGCCGGGAAAAGTAATGTGGTACAGGAACGTGACGTTTGATCCGTCGACAATTTGTCCGGAATCTGCAGCGTGGCTGTGCTGTGAGAACAGCCCGAGGCATGCCAGCAACATTCCTACAGCAACGATAGTTGCGCTCTCCCGCCGAGATGTATGCATGACTTCCTCCTTGATATACCTCCATGGATTGTCCCTCCACGGGTTGTTTCGATTCGATCATTCCGCCTGTGGAGGCTCCGACATCACCCGCCTATCATTCGGAGATAGGGTCCGCCCGGAAAGCTTCGTGATCTTGGTGATTGTATCGCTCATGTCGATTTCGATACTGACTTGATCGCCCTTGGCGACCTGGTCCTTGCTGAGTAGATTGGGATCGCTTACCGGCAGAGTCCAGGTCTGTCCGTCTTTCGTTTGGAAAGTGACCGTCCGCTCGGCCTGATTGATGCCGAGGATAGTGCTTCTGTTAAAGGTAGTCGTGGCTTCGCTGATAAGGACGGCACCGCCGATCATGCAGAACAGATAAATGGCCATGATTGCGATCTTGATTGGTTGCATCGTGTCACCTCCCAGATAATGATTGTGGGCGCGCGATGATCCAGACACTAGAGAAGTCAACGGGAATTCCCCTGTGAGGCTTTGCGGTTCTTCATGGCTCACTCTTGCGGCACAGCAAGTGCTCTGCCAAGAGTCATGAGGAAAGAACAAATGTAAGGATTTCTATGGGTTGGAATGATGGGTCACATGAGAGGGGGCCAAAGAGTAACGGCTCGAAGCGCAGGTCGTCCCGGGGTCTGGCAAAAAGAGCAATGTTATTGCGAGGATTCAGATTCCGACATTCTGTCTCGGTTGGATAAATTTTCCCGGTAAGCGGAGAGAACGTTCCACCGAACTGTTGGAAATCTCACTCGATTCGCTCTGGTACTGTTTATGCGCTTAATCGTGTGAAAGATCGACAAGTAATTCTCGAGGTTGCCGCAATATGGAGATGAGCCATCCAGTAGAGGTTTCACAAGGGACTGACCCACCTGCTCGTGGGTATGAGGCCGAACCTTCACCCCAGGTTCCCGCATATACGGCGCCTGCACAGGTTGTCTCGGTCTTTCCCGGGGCAGTCCCGTGCGTGCCGGATCTGCACTGTGGTCAACGGTGCCGGGCCACCTGAATGATCCATCACATCGGGGATCGGAGGGCATGCGATGAACGTGGTGATCGTATTTGTCGTATTCTCACTTCTGGTACTTCAAGGGCCCGTTGATGCCCAAAGTTTGTGCCAGCCATGTCGTGATTCGGCACGGGAAGAGTTGAAAAAGTGCCTCGAGGCTGCCATCAGTCAAGAGGACAAACAGTGGTGTCAGAAAAAACAGGACACACGAATCGAGGCCTGTGAACACGGAGTGTGCCAACTCGAAAAAGCGCAACAAGCTGCTCAACGTGAAGCCCTCTCCGATCAGAAGCCCAGCCCCGATCGGTAAAGCCACAATCGTTCAAGCTCTTTGAGTATCTATCGTAATTTCAAAATGCCATCCGTTGGCACGGTAAGCGGTTTTAATGGGCTCGCTCGCCAGATGAAAATACTCTAGAAGGAGGTCGCGCCGATGGTTGAGCACGAGATCACGTTGGAGCCGCGCCGGCCTATCGCAGAAATCCCTCGCACGTGAATTCCCAAGGCAGATCGGGCCGCATGGGAGAAGGCGACACAGGAAGCTAAGAAGGGATGTTCCCTCTCGCGTTTGCTGAACACGACGATTACAATGCAGGCCAAACTGGAAGGATAGTACGGCTATGGCGATGACCCGGAACCTCGATTCGATGGCATTTCTCTTTGATCTGGATGGGACTCTGGTCGACAGCGTCTACCAGCATGTGCTGGCCTGGCGCGAAGCGACGCAGGCCGCCGCGATCGAATTGCCCGTCTGGCGTATTCACCGGCAAATCGGCATGAGCGGGGGCCTGATGCTCAACGCCTTATCGCGGGAAACCGGACGGCAGGTCTCGCGGAAGGACGCGGAGAATATTCAGCGGGTGCATGCGGAGAGCTACGCCAAACAGGCTCCTTCTCTGCGTCTGCTTCCAGGTGCGGCAGAACTGCTGGAGACCTTGGCGAACCATCGCATTCCTCATGCCATCGCGACGAGCGGGCGCTTGCACAGCGCGCGGCATGCGCTCGCGCTGCTCAAGCTTCATGACAAGGTACCGGTGATTACGCGCGATGATGTGCGCTTCGCGAAGCCTGATCCTGATCTGTTTCTCGCTGCCGGGAAACGCCTCAAGGTACCTATGAGCCGATGCGTCATCGTGGGGGACAGCGTCTGGGATATGCTCGCCGCACGCCGCGCGTTCGCCTTGTCGGTAGGACTTCTCTCCGGAGGCTATGGACGGGAGGAACTAGAACGGGCCGGCGCCTATCGGGTCTATCAGGACCCGGCTGACCTGCTCCGACATTTGGACGAAGTAGGGGTCAGACTGTAAGACCGCACAGACTTGGGCCTCAAATCCACTTGGTCTCGACTGCCCGATGCAGCCCCGTTTCTGCGCTTGCAGCAGAAGCTCCATGAATAGTGCGGACTAGACAATTGGTCTCGCCCGCGAGTACCCTTGTCTCAGCTTTTTCGTCTCTCTGTACCACCACCGTCCCCTGAACTCACACCTCAACAAGGAGGTTGGCATGGAGCTTTCTCTCATAGTCGGACTCGTGGTGGTTGTCCTCCTGGCGTTTCTCAGCCTCAAAATCGTCCCCGAGTATCAGCGCATCGTCGTCCTCCGCCTGGGCAAAGTGTTGCCTACGCCAAAAGGGCCTGGTTTGGTCGTGATCATCCCGCTCATTGACCGGCCAATCTGGGTGGATCTCCGAGAGTCGTATTTCGAGGTGCCGCACCAGACCTGCATCACCAAAGACAATGCCCCGATCTCGATTGATTTCCTGATCTATTCCCGCGTCCTCGACCCGACAGCCAGTGTCGTGAAGGTCCAGGACTTTGCGGGGGCGTCACAAGGTATTGCCACTACAACCTTGCGGGCCGTCGTGGGTGACATTCCGCTGGATGACGTGCTGGCTAAACGCGACCAGATCAATCACGTGTTGCAAGCCAAAATGGATGAAGTCACCCAGCGCTGGGGGGTGAAGATTACCACCGTCGAGATTCGAGAGATCACCCCACCGCAGGAAGTCCAGGAGGCAATGACGCGTCAGATGTCGGCCGAACGGAGTCGGCGGGCGACCGTCACGGAGGCGGAAGGCAAGAAACAGGCGGCCATTGCGGTGGCCGAGGGGGAGAAGCAGGCCGCGATCCTCAGCGCCGAAGGTGACCGGGAGGCCAAAATCCTGCGAGCGGAAGGCTTCGCACTCGCGCTGGGGAAAATCTTTGACGTGGCTAAGGGCGTCGATGCCAAGACCATGAGCTTGCAATATTTGGAGGCGTTGAAGGTGATGGGGGCGGGCCCTTCCACGAAGTTCGTCATTCCCATGGAGTTCAGCTCGATGCTGACTGGCCTGTTGGCAGACAGCAAGCTGGCCTTCAAGAAAGAGTGACAGAGCGGTCGCGCATCAGGTGCGACGCGCACGGCTCCGGCGTGATTCGTCGTTCGGGAAGCGTGGGCAACCATCATGCTCAATGATCAATTCAGCCGTTCGCTATATGCTCTTTTCCCCGGCCCTGTTAATACGTGCATTTCGCCATCTCGCGAACTGGCACCCATCGACAGTGAGTCGTAGCCTGACCAAAATTTCATTTCGAATACTAAAAAGTAGAATGTCCCCATTACTCCGCTCGATGTTGTGGGCGGTTCCGAGTGCCACCACACCGTCAAACCACCTGGCTCGCTCATCTGCAATACATAGAGGTCCTCGCGTGCCC
>DATIAT010000096.1:0-8022 GCA_035457905.1 Nitrospiraceae bacterium | reverse complement strand
CTCGTCATCGGATTGCCGATTGCGTATTGGCTGACCTTTTCGAAATGGCGATGGAAGTTTCTTGTCGAATCCATCGTGGCGCTTCCGTTGGTGCTGCCGCCCACGGTGCTGGGGTTTTACATCCTCGTGGCGATCGGTCCGCATAGTCCGCTAGGCAGGTTCTACAGCGACATTGTCGGTCAGACGCTGCCGTTTAGTTTCCAAGGATTGCTCGTCGCCTCCATTTTGTACAGCTTGCCGTTTGCGGTTCAGCCGTTTGCGACCGCCTTTGAGCAAGTGGACCGCAAACTCATCGAGGCGTCCTGGACCTTGGGACTTTCAAAAACCAAGACGTTCTTCAAGCTGATCGTGCCGCTGTCTGCGGCCGGCCTCATCACCGGCGCGGTCTTGAGCTTTGCGCATACGTTGGGGGAGTTTGGCGTCGTGTTGATGGTCGGCGGGAACATCGAGGGAGTGACGCGAACGGTCTCGATCGACATCTATGACGATGTGCAGGCGCTCAATTACAGCGGCGCCGCGAAGACCGCGTTGTTTCTTCTCATCGTGTCCTATGCTGTCTTACTGTTCATCTATGCGATGAACCGCAAGGTGTGGGCGGTATGGCCGCAGAAATAGCGATCGACATTACGAAGACCTTTTCCGGGCGCGCGCCCATCAGCGCCATCATGCGGTATCCGCTCCAACAAGCCACCTCGCTGGTCTTGTTCGGTCCCTCAGGATCTGGAAAAACGACGGTGCTTCGTTCTATTGCCGGTCTGGAATGGCCGGAGCGAGGTAGCATCCGTTTCATCTCGCGAACCTGGCTCGACACGCAGGCAGGGATTCGGGTCGTCCCGCAACATCGTCAGATCGGCTACATGGCGCAGGACTACGCCTTGTTTCCCACGCATACGGTGGCTGGAAACATCGCCTACGGATTGGGAGCACTTTCGCTCGCTGAACGTCACAAGCGCGTGGATGAAGTGGTGGAGTTGTTCCAGTTGCGCGGTCTTGAGGCGGCCAAGCCGAGGGAACTGTCCGGAGGACAACAACAGCGGGTGGCGTTGGCCAGGGCGGTTGCGCCTCGACCGCAGTTGCTTTTGCTGGATGAGCCGCTTTCCGCGCTTGATGGGCCGACGAGAATGCAGCTCAGGAGCGAACTCCGGAGGTTGCTCAAACACCTGGCCTTGCCGTCGATCATCGTCACCCATGATTGGGCGGAAACGCTGAGCCTGGGAGATATGGTGGCGGTCATGCATGAAGGGCAGGTTCTTCAGTTAGGTGTGCCGCAAGATGTCTTCTGCCGACCGGTCAATGCCGCCGTGGCCCAGATCGTTGGTGTGGAAACCGTCATCGAAGGTCATGTCATCGAGCAGGCGGATGGAGTGGCGACGGTTCGTGTCAACGGGACTCTTCTCAAAGGACTGGGGGTCCATGAGATCGGCTCGCCGGTCTTTGTCTGCATTCGGGGCGAGGATGTCGTGTTGGAGCAGGGTGGTACAGGACTGACCAGCGCAAGAAATCATCTGAATGGAAAGGTCAGTGAGATCGTTCCCCACGGTGTCATGGTTCAGATGACGATCGATTGCGGATTCCCGCTCGTCGCCCTGGTGACCCGAGGAGCCCAGGAAGAGTTAAAGATCGAGCGGGGTTCGTCGGTGGTGGCGGTGATCAAGGCAGGAGCGGTCCATCTGGTGCCGAGAACCTAAAAAACTGCCCACCTAGGGGTCTCCCCAGCTTTTGTGGATAACCCTGTGCGTAACAATAAGTGACCGGTCAAAATTCCAGCGTTTCATCCCCCATCTGACCTGATTGCCTATATTTTGGGCATAGACGAAGACATCCGGGCACCCCCATATCTAGCGGTTCTTTTCCATAAAAGCAGATAGGCCGCTATTGCTGGCGGCTGGACTGGGATTTCACCTGTTCGACGCCGGACAGCGAGGCCTGGACTGGCGTTTCGCTCAAAGTTATACACAGACCCCGTATCTGCATAGCCATTTTCGCTACCCTTTATATAGAAGATCACACCAGAGGACTTGACAGGGTTCACCGATGTGTGTAACCATTGGTTACACTATGAAGCCAACCGATCTCAAGCGCATTCGTGAGCAACTTGGGTGGACGCAACAGCAACTGGCTGATGCGCTGCACACGACTCGTGTCTCGGTTGCCCGGTATGAAGCCGGGATGCGTCGGATTCCAGGAATGGTCAAGGTGACGATCGATCGGCTGAGCCGTGCGTCTGCAGTTCCGATGGCTGGTATCGTTGCGGCGGGCCTCCCCATCGAACCGGTGCAGCAGTCGGAACTCATCGACGTGCCGCCCACCATGCTGCAGGGTGGAAAAACCTTCGCCCTGCGCGTGAAAGGGGAGTCGATGAAAGACGAGGGCATTCTACCCGGCGATCTCATTGTCGTGCGCAAACAGGAAACGGCCCAGAACGGTCAAACGGTCGTGGCACTGGTCAATGGAGAGGCCACGGTCAAGACTTATTTCAAGAAGCCGGGGCATATCGAACTGCACCCCGCAAACCCCGCCATGCAGCCGATCGTCGTCCAACCAGCCGATGAATTTCGGATTGAAGGGGTGCTCATCGGCGTGATTCGACATTGCGCAATCTAAGGATTGTATAAGGGAGGAAATATGCACAGGGGAATGACGAAAGAACGATTGCTGGATCTTCAGCGCACGGTGGACACGCTGCAAGGCCGTGTACAAGAGATGCAGTGGGAGCTGCGACAAGCGGAACGGCGATCGACCGAGCGGTGGTGGAGAAACCTTTTGGGGGTCAGACAAGGCGATGCATTCATGTCCGCCTGCTGCAACAGGCGGGTGAGGCCGAATATGAAGGTGGTGGATTATGCTGGTACATGAAGTGAACAGTCAGACGCAAGTCGGCGGGCCTTGTGCGGATTGCGGAATCATTGTTGAACAACGGATTGCCTGTGTGGATGGGGTGACGCATTCGACAGTCGATCTTTGTCCTGCCTGTTGGGTTGCCTGCCAACAACGACAGGCCTTTGCGGGCGGGTGCTGCGGATAAGCAGGTGAGCCATGCATGCCACATTAGCCACGACGCAACCAGCCGAACTTCCCTTCGTTCAGCCTCAGACTCAAGGGCCTTCTCTCTCCTTGCGCCACGCCCACATTCCTTTTCATGCAGATGACCGGCTGCTTCTGCTCTACGGACATCCGTTCGTGTTCCGATTGGGATTATACGCCGCGGGCGAGCGGGTGTTGTCTGGCGAACCGATCGTGTATCTCGACGGCGCCCACACGTTCGATCAGTTGTTCATGGGTCGTATGGCCCGTGCGCATCGACGGCAGCCGCGCGCATTTCTCAGCATGATTCATGTGGCTCGTGCTTTTACCTGTCAACAACTGGAGCGGCTGATCTCGGAGTGCCTCATGTCCGCACTCGACCGCTATCAATCTCGCATGGCGATTCTCTCCGGGTTGTTCGATACGCTTTACGAGCACGCGGTCCCCGAGCATGAGGCGATGCGCCTCTTTGGCCGGATGATGGAAGCCAGCCACAAACTGGCTCAGCATGGATCCACCTTGTTGTTCTTGTGCCCGCAAACTCCCATGCTGACCCGCGCGAGCCGTCGTTGCCTCGATCAGTTGCGCGGCCAAGCCGACCGCGTCATCCGCGTGGGAGAAGAGCAAGGCGTCGTGAAGCTCCATGAGGAAACAGCCAAGACCGGTCAAGAGTGGGAAATTCCGCGTTCGGCGTTAGATTTCCCGTAATGTCCGTCGGCGAGTGTTCGCCCTCAGAGAATTGACACTATCCCATCGCCGCCCACAGTTTCTTCGCGTTTTCACCGGTAAAGGTGATGTCATCCTGGGAGGCGCCCCGTTCGAAGTAGAGACGTAACAATCCGCCGCCGAAATGAGCTTCCCGTACCAAGTCAAGATTGATCGCCACTTCGCCGGGACGTTCCTCGTCTTGCACCTTCACGAACTTCATACCGCCGCTCCTTGCTAGGGTGGTTAATCGATGGGACTCGAGTGTCCCACGAAAAG
The DNA here is from genome assembly GCA_035457905.1 of Nitrospiraceae bacterium. Taxonomy (GTDB): domain Bacteria; phylum Nitrospirota; class Nitrospiria; order Nitrospirales; family Nitrospiraceae; genus Palsa-1315. The sequence continues at coordinate 4,014 of DATIAT010000096.1, read as the reverse complement.
TTCGACCAACCTATGTGGCGATGGTGAAGATGTCAAGAGAAGGGCTGGCAGGAGCCACCTCGATCAGCTTATGCTTGCGTGTACCTAACGACGCGAGTCCCGGAGATTGAGGATGCGCCAACAGCTGTTTGTGGTGGCTTATGTCATGATGGTCGTGGTGGCATGCGCGCCGGAGTCTCTGCTATGGCAACGGTACACGGAGAAGGATTTTCCTGCTCGAGTCAGATCCGTGACGACCGCGCTAGGAAATGTTTTGGACGAGGGTCGTGTGCTGAAATACGGCGGCTGGACGGTCAGCTTCGGGAAGGGCATTCCATACGCATTCTACAAATGTGCTCCAAACAGCGAGTGCGAGATTACGATCAGGAATCTCAAGTGCGAATCTTCCGATGGGCGTGTCCCCTGCCAATTGAAGCTGCACAATAAGGCCAATCCAAGCTGCGAGCTGATTGTGCCCGAGCGAGACACCTTGCAAATCTTATGTCCCCATGACATGTTGCTCGAGCGCGACGTGATCCCTTCGCGAGGCAGGCGATAAGCGCTGAAAGGGGTGACTGAGCGTCTAGACCCAAAAAACTCTGCCTAAGTCTTCACCGAGGCCTCTTGCCGTTTGGCAGTGCGTACAGCGCGCGGCAAGGCATGCACCATCCGACGCTTCGGCACGGAACGTCAATTGATAGGTCCGGCCACCACAGGCACTGCAGGCTTTTCCGACCAGTTCTCGCCGAATTACTCCGATGTTGCCCAGTTGTTTATTCCTCACGGTCCGCCTTCCTTCCTCGTGACATCATGATAGATAACTTCATAAGCTTACGCGAAGACGAGAACGTGACAACAGACCAGCAAGTGTTACCTCGAAAGAGGGGTCAATGGTAGTTTCACGCTGATGGCTCCGCCGAGCTCTCCTTCCTTCCCGCCCTCGCGGGGGTAGCCTGAGATATCCCGCTGGCCTTTTGGCTCTCCGTGGCAATCCAGGCAGGCTTTACTGTAGTACAACGGCAGCATGAGACGGAGATTCTGACCTCCATCCGTGATTTCCCACTTGGGTGGCGATTCGCCGTTGGTGGAGGTCACTTCGGCAAGTGCTTGGAGGACAATGGCTTCGTACGTATCAGGTTTGTTCTTCGAGTTGCGTAAAAACCTTTCCGGCGCCACTTGGCGAAGGTAAATGCCGGACCACGACTGAAAGCGCTTAGCCGTCTCGGTACCAAAAGTGGCGGGAATCAGTCCCTTGTAGCGAATTCCAGGAATGTTGATTGGTGTTTGGTAGCTCTCGATTGTTTTCTTGCTTTCTTCCAGCAGACGATCAAGGAGCGGCCGGGCCATGGCAGGTATGTTGTCGCTCGAGTTGGATAGGTTGATGCCCGTTCGTTGTTCAAACACCGCTAAGAGCTGTTTTTCAAAGACGGCGGGAGTAAACCCCTTTTCTCCCTTCGACGCGTCGTTGATGAGCTCCTGATTCATGCCCACGACGAGCCGGCCGGAATCAAAAAGAATAGCCAAGAGACGTGAAGTTTCACGCTCCAGTTCATGGTCCTGCGCACGTCCCCACGGAGAAAATACGGAAGTAATTGCCCATGCCGACAGCATGGCCGTCAGCAGGATGCGGAGCGAGAGAGGTCTGAACACCCGTCGGTCAGCCATGAAGAGGCGCTATTGTAGCCAGTGTGCGAGATGCGGCGCAAGAGCGGACTATGGGGCGATTGCGAGGCACGCCTCCTCACCGCTGGTGGCTTATCTATGATGGGGTGTTCGCCGGTCTGTGCGGGCACCGCTGCTCGCTATAACTGGCGATCAGTTCTTTGATGGTGTGACGAAGGGCATCGCGGTCCTTGAACACGTCTTCGAGGTACTTGGCTTTCTCCGAATCCGGGAAGTCTTTCACATAACTTGCCTTTTGCTGCACATACACGTCAGGCAGGGATGAAATGGAAGTAAAATTGACCGGTAGGGCCACTGTTTGCTGGAGAGCTTTGGCCGTCCCAATCTCGATGCCCCCGGTGGGAACCGCGATGCCGAACACCACAAACCTTCCTTGTCCTGTGAAGGTGCCTTGCAGCGTCAACGTAAACTCTTTGACGAGCACAGGGACGAGGGGGTTTGGCCTCCGATAGAAACACTGCGCCTGACGAATAGCTCCCTTGAACTCGTCCTCTTGCATCACATCTCCGCTCAGAACGTCGTGCAAGCTCACACCGGAAGCGGCCTTCATATCCTCTTCTACGCCCCTGAGCGCCACATCCAGACCTACGGGCTTGGCCATCTCGCTTGCGCATCCGGCGACGGTCCCGCTGAGAAAGATAATAGCCATCATTCGCTTGATACTGTTCATGAAGACCTCATTCCGCATGCATGAAGATGATTACCTGCTCTCGTGCTTGGATGATGTGGTGATGTGGTTTCGTCAATCGGGAGGGGCTTTGCCTGATGAGCCGCCGGCACGCACGAAGTGCGGCCAACGATCACGATACCACTGCGGGCACCGGTTCGAGTTGGGTTTTGGCGCGGCTAAGACAGCGGTTGAAACAGCCCAGCTCATCGAGATCGATGAAAATGAACTCGAGGCCGCACTCATACCCCTTCACCCACCGCACCGATGTGAGCGACACCGTCAGTGGCGTGATCCCAGAAGGTGCATGGATAAGTAATTTGCCGGAATCGCCTGGCGAGACGAGAGTCTTGCTCTTGACCCTGCACCCTTTCGCCGATAAATCCGCGATCATGGCAAACCCGCTGTTACCTTTGTCAGTGGAAACCCTCGCCGGCATTTCCACGTGATAGCGAGGATAGTGGCGTTGCTCCTTCCGCGTGAGTTGGTCCTCGTCGGACAGGTGCACGCACCGGTGCTTCCGAAAGCCCGCACACCATGTCCTGAAGCGGCGCCACCTGATTTTTGCTTCAGGCCGAAACGCAAGACGCAGCGCGATGGGAACAATGGCTATGGCGGCACACCAGCGGACCCACGATGCGTTGAGCACAAGCTCTTGTCCTCCCAACATCCAGTTCATGAGGCTGATCAGGAGAACCATCGCCATGGCGACGTAGAACACCAACGCCGAGAGAACCAGTGACTCGATAAGGAGAGGCTTGGGATGAGTGCTCATATGTCGCTCCAGCGGAAGGAGGTGGAGAGAAAGGAAGCTGGAAACTTTCGGATGGTGCGTGGAACCGGAATGATGATGGCACAGCAAAAAAGCGGAGCAGATTCTATATGATGATTGCTGATCCGGTTAGATCCGGAGGTACCTAGAGACGTTACCTACGTGAACTATTTTTCATTCGGCGAGTCAATCGAAAGGCAGCCCCTGAGGGGTATTATCCGGCGTCAATCGGAAGAGGCTACGCCTGATAAGCTCCCGGCTGGATACAGAACAGAAACAGAAACACTGGCGGTGCTTTATCCGGCGTCAACTGGGAAAGTCTACGCCTGATAAGCCCCGGGCTGGATACAGAGCAGAAACAAAACACTGGAGGGGTCTATCCGGCGGGAGGCATCGCCTGGTGAGCCGCCGGTACGTGAACAGACGCAAAAAAAATTATAGGTTGTCGTGCAGGCAGATATGCTCTGCCTTCCGGCCTTCTCAATGAGGCCATTCTAAGACTGACTTAACCCGCCTTTAATTCCTGCCCCTTATCTCATTTCCATGACCTTGCGAATGTACTGTTCGGCGCTAGCCATATTGGTCACTTCCCTCTTTGCACAGGCGCAAGCAAGACGCGGCAAGGAGAGGAAAAGGTAGGTATCGAATGGAATCTACAGCTTATGTTGACTTCTCAACCTCAGCCTTGATGTGGGGATACAACAATTCTGTAGCCATTTCCTTCGGGACAACACTTTTGGCACCAGCAGCAATCATCGCGGCGTGGAAGAAGCTGTCCGCATGAGCGGATAAACCCACGATCGCCACATGAGGATAGTCAGTTTTGATACTACGGGTCGCTTCAATGCCGTTCAGCTTCGGCATGTGAATGTCCATGACAATGGCGGAGGGACAAATGTAGGGCACCGAATGT
>DATIAT010000095.1:0-16623 GCA_035457905.1 Nitrospiraceae bacterium | reverse complement strand
GCCTTTCGTGCGGAAGAGTATTGGTCGATTACCGCCTTGCTGGCGGGCGAGAATCCTCCGCCGTTCGAAGCCAAGCTGCACAGCATTAATGGTGAAGAAGCCTCGATCGGAAATGCTGAGCAGGCACAGCAAATTGTTTCCGCCATCCAGGGCAAAACGTTTGCCGTCACGTCGGTCGAACGAAAGGAAAAGAAGCGTAACCCGGTGGCGCCGTTCATCACCAGCCGGTTGCAGCAGGAGGCGGCTCGCAAGCTTCATTTCACGCCCAAGAAGACGATGACGCTCGCACAGCAGCTGTACGAGGGCGTGGAAATCGGGTCAGAAGGCTCTACAGGACTCATTACCTATATGAGGACGGACTCGCCGAGAATCTCGCAGGAAGCGATGGCTGACGCGAGACAGGTCATCCAAGAGCGGTTCGGCGCCGAGTATCTTCCCGACACGCCGAACGTCTACAAGACCTCCAAGGCGGCCCAGGAAGCCCACGAGGCCATCAGGCCGACCTCGGCGGCCCGCGACCCTGAATCCATTCGTTCGTATCTCGAACAGGATCAATACAATCTGTACAAGCTGATTTGGAACCGCTTCATCGCGTCTCAGATGGTGCCGGCCATCCTGGATGTGACGCGCGTGGAATCCACACCGCTCGAGACCGATGCCAGATATGTGTTCCGTTCGAGCGGGACCATCGTCAAGTTCCCCGGCCATACGATCGTTTATATGGAGGGAGTGGACAGAGAACTGTTGGCGCAGAAGGCGAAGCAGGACGAGGACACCGAGGACAACGCCGAGCGTCAGTTGCCCGAATTGACGGAGGGGGAGCGGTTGCGCCTCGTTGAACAGGTGGAGCAGACCGTTCCCGGTGTGACCTCCAAGCAACACTTCACGCAGCCGCCTCCGCGCTACAACGAGGCGTTGCTGATCAAGGAGCTGGAGGAGAAAGGCATCGGCCGTCCGTCGACCTATGCAGCCATCATTTCGACCATTCAGGAGCGGAAGTATGTCGAAAAGCTGGACGGGCGGTTTGTGCCGACGGAGACAGGGAAGACGGTCAACGACTTCCTGCTGAAGGGGTTCCCCGACGTGGTCAACGTCGATTTTACGTCGCAGCTCGAAGCGGAGCTCGATGAAGTTGAGGAAGGCAACAAACCTTGGGTCGATGCCGTTCGGGACTTCTACGATCCCTTCACCCTCGACTTAGAGAAAGCCAAAACCATCCCGGGGCCAAAAGATACCGTCGAGCCGCCTACCGACATTCCCTGCGAAAAATGCGGCCGAATGATGGAAATCAAATGGGGGCGCAATGGGAAGTTTCTGGCCTGTCCCGGCTATAAGGACGATCCGCCGTGCAAGAACACTCAAAACTTCGAGAAACTGCCAGACGGCACGATTAAGATCATTCCCAAACAGGAACTCACCACCGATCAGGTCTGCGAAAAATGCGGGAGTCCGATGCTCGTGAAGACCGGGCGTTTCGGGAAGTTCATTGCCTGCTCCGCGTATCCGGAGTGCAAAACGACGAAACCGATCGCGCTCGGCGTCAAATGTCCGCAGCCCGGATGCGGCGGTGATCTTGTCCAGAAACGCACGCGGAAAGGCCGTTCGTTTTTTGCCTGCAGTAAATATCCGGCCTGTGAATTCGCCTTGTGGGACCGTCCCATCCCCAAGGCGTGTCCGACCTGCAGCGCCCCCTTCCTTGTCGAAAAAGTGAGCAAGCAGGCTGGCCGCAGCGTGCAGTGCCGGAACGAGGACTGCGGCTACCGCGAAGCAGGATAACACTTCTCGTCCCACCTTTTTTTCAGTTCCATTCAACTCTCTCGTATGGATTATGACTCGCTCGCGATCTTGCGGGATTTATTCCTGTCGCGACATCGCTGCGTTCGAAATTGAGAATTCATGTCGTCGAAACTGAGAGATGAAATCAAAAAGGCGAGAACCTGCGAGTTGACGCGCGCACGAGTCCTGATGATAATGACTTAAGTGAATGAGGAAACGGATTTCATCTTTCCGTGAAGGGAGGCCGTCATGAAGGCAAAGGAAGGCGTGGTAAACCTTCTCAACAAGATTCTCACGGCAGACCTGACTGCCATCAATCAATATTTTGTCCATGGGAAAATGTGTGAGAACTGGGGATACGAGCGGCTATATCATAAGGTCCGCGAGCGCAGCATCGATGAAATGAAAGATGCGGATGAGTTGATCGGTCACATTCTCTATCTCGAAGGCGTCCCGAACGTTCAGCGGATGAATACCATCCACGTCGGTGAAACGGTGCCCGAACAATTCAAGCTCGATTTAAAGGCCGAACAGGAAATGCTGGCGCTGTTGAATGACGGGGTCGTTCATTGCGCGAAGGTGCTGGATTTCACCACCCGCCACATGCTCGAAGATATGGCCAAAGACGTCGACGCTCACATCGATTGGATCGAAACGCAGATGGAGACGATCAGGCAGGTCGGGCTTGAGAACTATCTCTCCGAGCAGATCAAGAAAGAGAGCTGATGGTTTGGAGAAACGGAGGAAGACGTGAAAGCCAAGGAAGGAGTCCTCGACCACCTCAATGGGATTCTGCGAGCAGAGTTGACTGCCGTTCACCAATACTTGCTGCACGCCGCAATGAGTGGGAATTGGGGCTACGAGCGGCTACAGCACAGGCTCCGCGAACTTGCGGCGGAAGAGGTCGAGCATAGCTCCCAGTTGATCGACCATATCCTATATCTGGAAGGAACACCGGAGGTCGGGGAGGTCGATGACGTGAGCAGAGGCACCTCCGTGGACGCCCTGTTCGAGGCGGATCTACGTTTCGAACTGCACGACGTCGAGGCGCTGCGCAAGGCCATCGCGCACTGTGCCAAGGTCATGGACTTTACCACCAGGCACAAACTCGAAGATATGGTGAAGGATTCGGAAGAACACGTGGACTGGTTTGAGACTCAACTTCGAGCCATCGATCAGGTCGGTGTGGAACGATACCTTACTGAGCAGATCAAGAAGTAGATAGAGCCGTCCCGCTGCCCAATCGACTTCCACCGATTCTAGGACACCGACGTCTTGCCGTCGAAGTGATGGTGCTCGTCGGCATCGGCTTCCCGCTTCGTTTTGTGAAGGGTTCCGTCCTTGTGTTCCGGAGGGCTGTAGAGACTATAGAGCTTGAGATCCGCAGTCTTCGAGCGATTCACCACGTTGTGCCTCGTGCCGGCAGGAATGACGACAGCAAACCCGTCGGAAACAGAATGCGTTTGGCCATCGAGTACAACGGTGCCTTCGCCAGCTTCAAAGCGGATGAATTGATCCAGTTCGTGGACTTCTTCTCCGATTTCCTCGCCTGGCTTTAAGCTCATGAGCACCAGTTGCGTATGCTCCGCAGTAAACAGCACCTGGCGATAGTGATTGTTCTTGGCCGTCGCCTCTTCAATGTTGACGATATACCCACTCATGGCATGCCTCCTTGTCTTGGAGGACTTCTAACTGCCTACATCAAGCGGTGTCAAGCGGCCTGTTAAAATGTTAGCCCTCTTGTTACTCCGATACAGAGCCAGCTTAAACCTGCGCCTACCTCAGCTCCTTTCGAGTAAAGAAAATCTCGCTATCTCTCCGCTCCGAGCGGATCAGGAAAGAATCGTAAAGAAGGGGGCGGGGGGCCTCAGGAGGAAGAGAGGGCCCCCGCCGTGGGAGCGGGTCAAGTCGAATCCCGCTCCGCTGTCGATAGCTGACCACCGAGTCAATCCATGTCCTCTTATTGATAATCCTCGTTTAACGCTTTCAGAAACGCCACCAGTGGTGCTGCGTCAGATGGTGTCAGCGCAATACCCCGGAGCTCCAGAGCTCCGTTTCTCAGCGTTCCTGCTCGTGCAAGCGCCGACGTGTCCTGATAGAAGGCAATGATGTCTTCCAGGGTTGTGAACTGGCCGTTGTGCATGTACGGTGCGGAATGACTTAAATCACGAAGCCCTGGAGTCTTGAATCGCGCAATGGCACGGTCCAACAGCACACTGTCGGATAAGGTGCAGGGCTGTTGATCATCGCAGAGAATGGTCCGAATCTTCGACTGGGGAGCCGGCAGGTCGGGATTAGCAAAGATGTTCCAGACGCCCAAATCTGTGAGTGTGGTACCGTCCGAGGGGACCGAGCGAAACCGTTCGCTCGCTGTCGGATGGGCCTCAGTGGCTGGCAGGTCGTTGGCCGTTCTTGTTGCCAGCGTGGGAATGGATAATGTCAAAAATGCTCCCGCCCCGTGACTGGGAAAGGTGTCGTATTCCTTCTGGGTTGTTCCGGTATTGTGCAGCTTGAAATCGGTGAAGTTCGGCGCCATATGACAAGCGATGCAGTTGCCGACCTTTCCTGCGGCCAGTTCAGCGGGCGAGGCGACCGGCGCTGCCGGTTCTGCCAAAAACATCTTCAAACCCGACAATTGTGTCGGCCCAAACTCGAATGGTTGAGAGTGAAACTGGAATTGACCATCGGGGCGGTTCGGGTTCAAGGCCACAAACTGCGGGTTCGCGAGGTTGTTGATGAGCGTCCGCAGACGACGGCTGTAGTCGAGGGGGGATTCGTTGGGATCTGGTTGCTGAGGAAGCCCGTTGATCTCCAAAAAGACGTCAAAGGGTGAGCGAATCGGGGCGCCGCTGTCTTCTGTCTGCGAGAATAGCAGGCCATTCACGTAAGCGGCTACTACCTTCACCACGGAATTGAAGATCTCCTGATCCGAGGCCGATCCGACGAAGGTACGGAATTCCGGCGGGAGACGAAATTCATCCGGGATGTTCGGGTTGTTACCCGTGAAAAGGATGCGATAGGACAACCCGTCGAACTGATCAGAGGGATCAAAAGATCCGTCATCGCCCCGAACGACTCTCGCGATGTGGGCAATGGCTTGCGCTCGCTCACCAGGGAGCCAGCCAAAATTCCTACCGGTATAGGTTCCGGCAACGAGCTCTTCGGTGGAATTAAATTCCGCGTCAAAATGCAACAGCATTCCGCCCGGGCGGTTCAGGGTCGCATTGACCAGCGGGGGCGAATTGCGAGGTGCATGGGTCTTGCCGTCGCTGCGCGCAGGGATCGGACTACGGGAGGCAAAGTCGGTATAGGTCCGCATGCCGCCTTCCGGAGCCGTCAGGAGGTCGTCGACGAAGTGACAGGATCGGCAATTCATTGACATGCCCTTGAAGGGAGCTTCGGCGGTAATCGGAGTTCCCAAGGTTTCCACCGAATCCACCACGGAATCGCCGGCGCGAGGATCATTGACGTCGCCGCCGGAGTCCAAAAACGCCTTGAACGCTTGGGCAAAGCGAGTTTCCATGAACAATCGTTCGCCAAGGGCCTGCTCCGCTCCGGGAGATCCTGTCACATTGGCCGTGGGAGGTGCAGGAGAAGACCCTTCGCCTGAACAACCTGTCATGAGGATGAGCGCTAACAGTCCTCCCCGAGAAGAAAACAGCAACGATCCTAAACTCGAGCGTCTCATGATCGTTTCCTCACAGTGGGTCACCACCTAGAGCGGAGGGGGTGATCTCTGCATGGGCGGTCTAGTCCTGTCAGTTCGGATATGCCGGCTTGACCGCACAATTCGACAAGTTGGGGATCGAACTGCGTGCCGGCGGCCACCTTCAATATGCGATAAGCGACTCGGTTGCGTGTCTGCTGGTCGTGTATGCCAGGCACCTCTATCGCGTCAAACGCATCGGCGATCGCTAGGACGCGCGCCTCTAGAGGAATGAAGGTTCCCCGTATCCCGTAGGGATACCCCGATCCATCCCATCGTTCGTGGTGGTGCGCAATGATCACCGAGGCCTGTCGGAGAAATCGGTAGCGGTCAAGCCATTGAGCCCCCAGCCTCGGATGAGATTGCCGGGCAGCATAGGACTGAACGTCGAGATATCCGGTATGTGAAGCGAGATTGTGGGGCAAGGCCAATAGACCTATGTCGTGGAGGAGCGCGGCGAGCGTCAAATGATGTAAGACCTCCAGTGAGAATCCCGCTGCCGCGCCAAGACTCCGGGCGATGTAGGCGGTTCGTCGTCCATGTCCACGTTGCCAAGGCAAGGCCTCATCAAGCAGATGCGCCGCCTGTCTCACGAGCATCTCTTCCAGGGTCTGTGGCGATCCGGAAATCTCAAGATGTTCACGCAGTGCGAGCATGTCGAGCACTTTCAGGGCAGTCGGGTGAATTGTCACTGCCATGACTGATGGCATAGCTGCTCCTTAGACAGAAAGCGTGAGGTGTACTCTGATCTCTGGGCCCGGCACTAGGCGTTCCTGATCGTTCCCTCTAGAAATAGGTCGCGGCTGAGACGACGAATGCGCTGTCATGAATTCGTGTGCTGGTGTTGGGATCGAAGGCTTGCGGTTGATACTGGTAACTGATTTTGAACACCGCGTCTTCAACGGGTCGATAATTCAAGCCGAATGAGATCTGTTCAAGATTGCCCCATCCACCCGTGCCGTTGCTGTTATCCAGGTTCGTATTGACCCTGTCGTATCGGATGACGGCCGTAAACGTTGAACCTTCGCCGAACCGTTTCGGCGACCACTTCGCCAGGAAGTCCGGCATGAAATGGTAATTGCCCTGAATGTAATATCCACTCATGCGCTGTGGAGGAATGCCGATGCCGCTGTTTCCCCCGATTCCGGTCAGGAGTGAGCCCGGTGCGAATCCGATTGTGTTGGTTGGAATGGCCCGTGAATTTCCTCTGGCATACGACCAAGCCGCTTCGCCGATAAGTTCGAACGGACCTCTCTGAAGGGTCCAGTCAACCGCAGCAATGCTAAGAGGGTTGTAATTGCCATTCGGTGAGCCATTGCCATAGTAACCCGAGCCCGCAACCTCGACGCCTAGGATTGGGCTAAAGGCCACACGGCCGGCAACCGCCTTGCCGTTATTGATGTCGAGTCCGTCATCTGCGGGACATTTTCGCTGACGGGATCCGCGTGTCCCCTCGGATTCGTTCACTCTCGGAGTGCCATCGTTGTCATACCCGCAGGGCCCGGTAGTGACATATAATTCGTAGTCCAATTTACTGGTACGACCTGGATAGAATGTTCCGTAGATGCCTGCGCCGGTTTCCGCCATGGTCGATGGGATGATGAAGCGGCTCACTAATGGACGGTCTGTGAGATCGTTCAACGGAGAGTCGTGGAGAAGATTGAATTTGCCGATCGGGACCAGCAGGATGCCGGCCCGTATGTTGAACGGTTCGTTGACGAGGTAGTCGATAAAGGCAAATTCTAAACCGATTTCCGCTCCCTGGGTGGCGTCTTCGCGAATGCCGTGCTCGATCTCAATTTCCGAGGCGAATTTGACGTGTTCGGTGATATCCGCATAAATGAACGGAACGAAGCGTTGCTGGTCAAAGCCGTTGGTCGTTCCGCCGTATCCGTTCTCGATGCTGGCCTTCTGCTGGGCTCGGTATTGAATATCCATATAGCCGCCGACGACAGCTTTGGGAGCAGCCACGAATGGTTTGGCATAGACTAAACGGCCCGAGCCGGTTGCGCCGAAACTCAATGGAACTTTTTCTTCTCCCGCTCGCTCCACCCTGACGTCTGTCATCGGACCAGTGGCCGTAGGATATTGACTCCCTGGCGCAAGTTCTTTTTGCTCCATTCTCCGTTCGGCAGGGCTTTCGCGACGTTCCTGTTCCTGATACGTCCGTAATTCCTCTTTATACTGCCTGACCTCGTCCTCGAGTTTCTTCATCCGTTGCTCCAGCGCGGCGTCTTCTGCCCAGGCTGTAAGGGGTGTAACCAACAGACCAATGGCCACGAGCAAGCATCGCATCTTCATAAAATCCTCCAAGGATTGCTGATGGATACCTGACTCGGGGCGCTATGGCCTCTGGTCTGTCGTGTCAGCTGCTAAGGGCGTCTCCTTCGAGTGATCTTCGCCAAAAAAAAGCCAGACATCACAAGTCGGATGTCTGGCTCTGGGCGAATAGCCTCTGGCCGATCTAAATTGTGCGAGCGCTATCGGGACGACATGGAGTCGTCAGATCGTTTTCCCGCCATTAATGGTTGTTGCAGGATCCACATTTCATATAACGGAATCACCATCATCACCAGAAAACTTAACATCATCAGCATGTCGCCGGTTAGCATGGTCAGCACGAAGAGGGGTGAAACATAGGTGATTAGCCAGGGCGACACCAGGTCGAGCATGACCCCACCAAATCCTCCCCACGTGACCATGGCCTTGAGTCCCCTACTGGCATTCGTGAGGTACGTGACATGCACGAGGATCATGAAGACGACCGGCATCGTGAACAAGTGGAAATGCGTGACCTCGGCCAGTTCACGGAACGACATCGGTTCGCCGAACGTCGTATCGGAGCCTCGATAGTGATCGGCAACGCCCGCGGGAGAAAGGCCTGTCATGCTGTGCGCCCAGAAAAATGAAAAACAGAATCCCGCCAACATCAACATCAGAAACAACGTATACAGCAGCCGGATATGACGGTCGGAATCTCTGAGTCTGAACCGTTGGTTGAAATTTCGCATGCGGGACGCTTGGTCCTCTTATTTCACGTCCGAGAACCTAGTTTCCAAAAAGTAATCCGAAAAATCCCTTTTCAGCTCTGCGGGCCGCGACCGTATCGCTGCCAAGCCCTTTCGGCTTCAGATAGAATTCATCGACGAGGACAAGGACGCGTTTGACGCCAGCGCTGATAGATCGGACCGACATGGTGGCTCCCGATATGTTGATGATGTCTTTATTGATGCGGATCGGGTCAGACACCGTCTTGCCTTCGTACTGCGAGTTAAACCGCTTTTTGCCGACCTCACTCCCCTTCGCTTCGCGGAACACCAGGAGCTCCACATTGGTACAACGCCCTTCGCCGTCAACACCGACCATGTATGTCATGTGACGATGTTTGCCGATGGTATTATGGAGCATCGCGTAGCCATCCACTTTGTCGCCGGTCTCACCTATGTACACTTCAAACGATTCCTCAGGAAACCTCCACCCGATCCGATCTTCAATAAGTGCTTTCTTTTCTTGAGTCAGTCGAATCAGCTCTCGCCTGATCCGTTGGGATTTCGGCAGCATAAGCGTGACGGCTTCTTCCTCGTTCATAAAGACTTCAGCATGTTCGAGTTCTGCTTCCGTTAAATAGCGCCGCAGCTCATTATCCCAAATGCGTTCAACAGCGGGCGCAGCGATTGGGAGTCCAACGACGAGCAGGGCAGTTAATGCGATGGGTTTCAGGTGAGTGTGCATCCGCGTTCCTTCAGCTTCGCGTCTAAGCGATGATCGATATCGGCGATGACCTCTTTAGAGGGCTCGGCATCTGCCCAGCCGAACAGCCGAGAGCCACCGCGAAAGGCCCATCGCTGCCGTTCTTCATGGAAGTTCACATTCGTGACGTCGTTCAGACGCTTCACCTTCAAGATAATGCGCGAACGGTCCTTGCTCTCGGCCATCTCGCGCTGGAAGGCGCCAAACGTGCGTCCCGGCATTGGAATCTCCAGCCAGGTCGTTTCGATGACACCTTTCTCTTTTTCCTGCACTTTAATAGAGCGGTCCTTTACACTATCAACGGCCGCATCCCAGACTTGGTCATAAGAGCAAACGGTATAGCGTTCCTGCACCCCGGCGAGGGAGGAACACCCTGCCAATAAGACCAGCAGCCCAAAAGCGCTGAGACGAAATTTGAAATCCTTCCAGAGGTCTATCATCGTTCATACGGTGCTGTCCGCGAGAGCGAACAGCACCAACTCTCCTTAGAAGTAGGTAGCAGCCATGAACAGGAATCCATTGCCGTCAACGCGCAAGCCCGACGTGTTGAGCGGAGCCCCGTTCCCTGGAGCGTTCACAAAGGTGGAGGCCGTCGTATTCTTCTGAGTGTTGAAGAAATAGCTGAATTTGAAGACAGTATCTTCGATCGGTCTAAAATTCAGACCGATGGTCAACCGTTCGAGATCGCGCTGATTGCTGACCTGGCCGTTCGCCAGCCTGGTCTTGTTGCCTGTATCTGTGTCGACCGTCTCCCACCGGATAACGGCGGTAAACGTGGACGCTTCACTGAAGTGGGTCGGTGCGAGCTTTTTGATCCATTCGGGCATGAAATGATAGTTTCCTTGGATGTAATACCCGAACATCCCGTCCGGTCCTTGGGTGGTCAGGGTCGTGCCTTGATTGCCCGTGATGCGTGACCAGGCGGCTTCACCGATGACTTCAAACGGGCCGCGTTGAAGGGTCCAGTCAAGAGCATAGATGCCGATGTTATTGTCCTGATTATTCACCCCAGCGGCATTCTTGTTACTGTACTGCCCATAGAATGAGGAGCCGGCTATTTCCACGCCAAGAAATGGACTGAAGGCAACACGTCCTACTACCCCTTTATTGTCGTTGAGGTCACGGGAGACGCTGCCACGGCATGGCCTTGTTCCCGTCAGATCGGTAATCGTTGCGCCTTGTGCATTGCATCCCATTCCGTTCACTACATAGAATTCATAGTCCAGTTTCGACAGGCTTGACGGGTAGAGTGTTCCATAGAGGCCAGCCCCAGATTCAAACCATGTGCTCGGAATGACGAGCCGATCGACCATCGGGCGGTCAGGCAGGTCGTTGAGTGGGGAATCGTGCAAGAGATTGAATTTGCCAACAGGCATCAGCAGGATACCGCCTCGAATGTTGATTGCTTCATCAAGTAGATAGTCGAGTTGCGCGAATTCGAGTTGCATCGACCCTGTGTTGGTGCCGTTCTGGCCTGGAGAATTTGGCCCTCCTCGTTCAATCTCAATTTCCGTTGCGAATTTCACACGGTCCGTGATGTCTGCATAAATGAAGGGCACCATGCGCTCCTGGGTAAACGAATTTCTGCTGGGGTTATCCAGGGTAGGGCCTGTCGCCGCCACGTACTTAAAATCGGCGTACCCACCAATGGTCGCTTTAGGAGCAGACAAGAACGGTTTGGCGTAGATCAACTTTCCCGAACCGGTTGAACCGAATCCCAGTGGCACGTTTTCTTCACCTTTTCGTTCGACTTTGATGTCGGTGATAGGACCTGTGGCGGTTGGATACTGCGCTCCAGGTCGACCTGGTTTTTGTTCCATGGTTCGTTCCCCCGCGCCTTCCCCCCGTTCATGCTCCTGCAACTTCCTGGTGACGGCCTCATCCACCATTTTCTGTATTTCCTCAGGAGTCATGTCTACGGCCAATGCCGGCATCGTCTGAAGGCTAGCAATAACGAAAGCACTCAAGAGCCACCGAATCCTCATTCCAAACCTCCTCCATAGAATTATGGTGATCGGTTTGACTCTGGGCTCGGTGGCCTCTGGTCGTGTTGTCAAAAACGGAATGCTCGAAAGCGAATTCAGGGTGTGTCATAACGCATTAGGGGACGATGTTGATTTCCATCCTTCAATCGCATTGAACGGGATGATGACGATGCGTTTACATCGTTTGCATTTCAGTTCCAAGGTTCGACCTTTGACTTTGGCGATGAGTTGGCCGCACTGACAGCGTGTCTCGGACGCGTCCGCGAGAGCTTGCGATGAAGAGCCAGTCATTCTGGAGCCGCTTCCTTGATATTGAGAACAATTATTAAAATCGTCGACGAGTATATCGTCCGCCTCGTATACTGTCAATAGGTGCCGTGTGAGTGCTCCTTCGCTCCAGGGTTGCCGTATAATCTGCCTATGGGTATGTCGGTACGCATAGGCTGCATCAGTTTAGCGTTACTGATGGCGCTGTCAGCATGTGTCAATGAACCTCCGGTTAGCTCTCAGGATGGCATAACACGGTCCGGTGTCGCCGTTGGACGCGTGCTTGCCGTGCTGACCGGGGAACGTAGCAGGAAGTATGAGCCAGCCGTCAGGTTATTCGAGGTCGAGAATCGGCAGACGAAGGAGCGCTTTACGGTCGACATAGAGTCGGACAACGAGCGATTCACCGTGGCGCTTGAGCCAGGTGAATATGAATTAACGCGTGTTCAAATCAACGAAGGGCCCTTTCTGTCGATTGCGCAAGTGGGTTCAACGTTTTCCATCGGGTCCGAGGCAGTCACGTATCTGGGGACATGGCGTTTCGGTATCGATTCTCCCAAATATGGTCGTATGGTGTCGGTTTCAGTGGTCGGCGACGAAGAAGACCGAGCAGAAGCGCTCGAAAGACTCTCCTTGAACGATCCATCCTTGGCTGAGGGTGTCGTTGCCACTGTGCTGCCGAATCCACAAGAAGTGCGAACGCGACTGTTCGAAGTCATGCCCTATCCCCGCGTCCCCCGCTACTTCCGTCGTCATTGGTGGTGACATTTCCCGCATGAGCCTCAAACCCACCATGGCGATTCTCGTTTGTCTGTCTGTTGCAGTGCTGTCTTGCGTCAAAGGCGGATCTCCCAGTACTTCATTGGTGACAGTGAAGCGGGCCCAGATGCATATGGGCACGCTCGTATCCATCACCGCGGTTGGTCGAACGGAAGTCGAAACCAACGCTGCCATTGCGGCTGGGTTTCAGGAAGTGAAACGTCTCGAGCAATTGCTGAGTACATGGATTCCAAATAGCGAGCTTTCACGCGTCAACACGGCTGCAGGCCGAAGTGCCGTGCACGTCAGCCCAGAAACGCTGGCCGTTGTGAGAAAATCGCTCGAGATCGCTGAAATGACCGAAGGAGCTTTCAACGTCGCCATCGGGCCGGCCGTCGATGCATGGAACATCTCTGCGGAGCCTCGGCTGCCGACCACTGAGGAATTAGCTGCATTGAAGCCCCTGTTGGATTTACAGTACGTGCATACCGACCTCTGGGAGCGGACGATTCATCTTGAAAAACAGGGCATGCGCATCGATGTTGGAGGTATTGGCAAAGGGTATGCTGCGGATCAATCCGTAGTGGTGATGAAAGAGGCCGGAGCCTTGGCCGGCGTCGTGGCGTTGTCTGGCGATATCAAAACGTTTGGTCTTTTGCCCGGTGGTGCCTCGTTCTCCGTGGGCATCCGGCACCCGCGAAAGGAAGGGGCAATCTTAGCGGAGATCAAACTACAAGATGAGGCAATTTCAACCGCCGGTGATTACGAACGATTCTTTGAAAAGGACGGTGTTCGATATCATCACATTCTTGATCCCCGCACGCTGCAGCCGGCTCGTGGGTGTCAAAGCGTGAGCGTGATTGCCAAAGAAGGGATATGGGCGGACGGACTGGACACCGGTATCTTTGTGTTGGGGCCTGAGCGAGGAATGGAGTTGGTCGAGCAACTAGAGGGTGTTGAGGCCATTATTGTTGATGATGCTGGACGCTTGCTGCTTTCATCAGGACTGCGCGACCGCGTCGTCCTTACATCCGACAGTCTATCGAGGGAACAATAGCTATGAGACGAATTTGGTTGATGTGCCTCGCATCAGTGGTTTGGGGAACACTCTCGTGTTCAGATGTGGGCCCGTATTTCAAGAACAAGATCAACCAGGCCACGATGGAGCACGTGGCCAAACGGTACGGCTCACCTCACAAAGTTGAAGAACTTGAAGGAAATCAGACCAGATGGACCTACTTCAAGCGAAGCAGCGGGACCGTCGGTTATTCGGGCATTGCCAGAGGAGAGACATGCGACGCATATCAGTTAACGTTCGACAAACACAATATTCTGCAGGATTGGAAGCAGGTGCCGTGCTGAAAGCTTGGGGCCAAGCATAGAGGCAGAGCGAGGTGAGCCATCCGATCGAGTAGGTACCTTCCGAACGTTCAGCTGATGTTATAAGCGGACCACTTCAAGGCTTACATGCTGGAAACCAAGCCCACGTACATCATCGACGAGAGAGACAAATCGCTCCAACAATGTCGTTTTGTCGGCGCGCACGACAACGGCCGATTCTCGAGATTCCACTCTGAGGGTCTCTTTCAATGCGTCGCTCGTCACAGGTTGGTCGTTGATGAATAGATGGCCTTCCGCGTTGAGGGTGATGACGATAGGAACATCTTTCCGATCGCTGGCCTCCTTGGCTTTGGCGAGATTCACCGGAATCTGGCCGGTGCTGATGAACGTCGCCGTCGTCAGCACGATCACCAAGAGAACCAGCATCACGTCGACGAGGGGAATCACGTTGATTTGATCAAGCTCGCGATCCATGCATCACCTTGTATTGAGCAACGAGCTCGGTGACTCTTCGGCGCAGGATGTTGTTCAAGACCACACAGGGAATGGCCACGAGTAGTCCAACCGCAGTCGCTTTCAACGCGAGACTTAGCCCGATCATGATCGTATTGACGGCCATGGTCCCCGACGTTCCCATGGTATGAAACGTGAGCATAATGCCGAGCACCGTCCCGAGGAGCCCAATATACGGGGCGTTGGCAGCGACGGTGCCGATGACGACCAGCCTCTTTGTCAGCGCGATTTCCAACGTTTGCTGAGATGCAAACTGCTTGAGGTCGATCCGCCGGTAATACAGCCAGCGCTCAACCGCAATGGCGACCGACCAGACACTCAAGGCCATCAGCAGGCCGACGATGCCATAGTCGATTGCATTGTTCAGCGCTTCCATGAAAAAGCTCCTTCGCCGAATGCCGTGTGAGAAATGGCGGGGGAGATGAGTGCTTTGGCTGGTGACTGTGCCAGAAGCGGAAAACCGCTGTCAATGTGCAGATTTCGTGATGGATCGCGTGCCAGGCTCTCGGAACAATACCGTGTGAGAAGCCAGCACACGCAATTCAACCGGAGTACCTTCTTGATACACGCTGGTTGAGCTCTCACTGCTGTGGACGATTTGGCCCGATGGCAGACTGACCGCGTAGAGATTTTCCGATCCCCTGAATTGACGCGAGAGGACGTGTGAGGTGGCTGTCTTGGTGGGTATCAAATGGATGTCGTCGGGTCTGATCATGACCACGACCGAAGAGCCTTCCTCGCAGTCAAGCGTATTGGGAAACTCCCCCAGTTCTGTCTGCACCATCCCGTTGGACACGGTGCCGGGAATGAAGTCGGCCTGTCCCACAAAATCGGCCACGAACGGTGTCTCGGGCATATGATAGATGGTTTCCGGGGTGTCAAACTGTTCGAGCCGGCCTTGGTTCAGCACCGCAATTCGATCGGCTATCGCAAAGGCCTCGTCGTGGTCGTGCGTGACGAGGATCGTCGTCGTCTTGGTCCGGCGCAGCAAATCGTGAAGCTCCTGACGCATGCGCCCGGCCATGTCCGGATCAAGGTTGCTGAACGGTTCATCGAGCAAGAGGAGCACCGGATGCTGAACTAATGCTCTGGCGAGTGCCACGCGTTGTTGCTGGCCGCCGGACAACTCGTGCGGATAACGCCGCTCGAAGCCTTCAAGGCCGACCAGACGGAGCATGTCCTGCACGCGCATCTTCCGCTCGCTTCGGCTGAGGCGGCGCAATCCGAATGCGATGTTTTCCTGGACGCGCAAGTGAGGGAACAATGCATACTCTTGAAAGACCATGCCCACGTGTCGATCTTCGGTTGGCGTCAGATGCTCAGGAGACGACACCAGTTGTCCGGATAAGAAGATCTGTCCTGATCGGACGGGCTCGAACCCGGCAATAGCGCGTAAGATGGTCGTTTTCCCGCATCCTGATGGACCCAAGAGACAAAGAATCTCTCCCTCATGTGCTGCAAACGCGATGTCGCGCACAGCCGGCCGTCCGACGTCGTAGGCGCACCAGACGCCTCGTAATTCCAGTACGGACGAGACCGGCCTGTACAGATCGGGTTGAAGGTTCGGTTCACTCATGAGTGACTGTTGCTGCTTCACGTATTGTCATTCTTTTATTACGCTGCTCGCCAATCCTTCGATAACAATAACAGCAATGTCGGCAATCCGAGCAGCACAATCAACAGCGCGGAGGGGGCAGCCAATTGATAATATTCTTCGCTGGCCTCCATCCAAACCCGAATGGCCAGGGTGTCGAATCCTACCGGCCGCAGTAGCAACGTGGCAGGCAGCTCTTTCATCGTTTGCAGAAACATCAACACCCATGCCACCACGAATCCATTACGCATGAGGGGCAGCGTCACGCGCTGCCAGGTCTCCCGAACGCCGAGGCCGAGTGTACGCGCGACTTCCTCGAGGTTGGGTGTAATTTGCTGTAACGCCGGCTCAAGCGACTGGAGTCCGGCGGGCAGGAAATGAATGACGTAGGCTACGATGAGAACCAGGACCGACCCATATAAGAATGGCGTGAGATTCAAGCACAGGACCAACACTGCCAAAGCAGCGACTGGTCCCGGTAGAACGTACCCTGCGTAGGCAGCCTGCAAACACCCGAGGTTCAACCAGGTGGGACGGCGACTGGCCATATAGGCCAGTGGCAGGCCGATCAAGACACCGCCGGTCGCTGCACAGGCAGCCAGGAAACCGCTATTCCACAAAAAGCCGAAGAAACGGCTATCGATGGTCGCCTGCGCTTCAGGAGTGAGGCTCCAGGCGACGAGGAGGTATGCCGGCAGTGCGAATGCCGTGCCTACGACGAGCGCCAGATAGCCGGTCACGAGAGATGTGCCGAGCCAGCCATACCGATGACGTTGCGGTATACGATAGCCTCCGGTGGTCTGGTAAAACCGGCTACGATGACGAAACCATCGCTCGGTGATCAAAAACAACAGCGCCAATCCCACCAGGAGAAGGCTGAGGATGCTTGCCGCGGTGTTGTCCGATCGACCGGTCATTTGTTGGAAGACCGC
>DATIAT010000094.1:0-23130 GCA_035457905.1 Nitrospiraceae bacterium | reverse complement strand
GTGGGGCATCATGGCGAGGCTAAACTAACAACGAAAGCTATCTACTCGATAAATGCAGGGTGCCAATAGGGTGCTAAAAGTTCCGGTATCTGACCCCTCGCGACCTGCTCTGACCCTTGAAATATTGGGCTTTCTTCGATTACGGCAGGGTTTCTTCCTCGTCCAACAAAACTACGGATCTGGGGGTTACAGGTTCAAGTCCTGTCGGGCGCACCAATGGAGCCCCACGGCTTTATCCATCCTCCGTAGCAGTCCGCTGCGGAGGACGGGCAGCCATGGCTTCTTGCGTAGGCGGGTGAGAAAGAGAACCAACGGAATAATACTCGGTGAAGTTCTTCGAACAAACTAGCTGAGATCTAGCTAGGCTAGACCAACCAAGAAACAAGACTATTGTCTATCCTTCGTGCACGAGGCTGCCAGGATGCTCTGAAATGGCTGCGCGCCGACTCGCTACGACGCTGGGGTTATCGGGTTTGGCTAATCGACAGCGCATATGTCTTGCCTTCCACCTCATTCACTTTAGCTTCAATACTAATGCCTGGGGCTAAGTGTACCCCTGTCTGGGTGCTCAGATCGATATGGAGAATCACTTCATCGCCATTTGACTGCTTGACGAGAAGGTTAGGGCCATTGATGTGCAATATTTCTCCCTGAATCCTACGGATACCCTGCTGTGCTTCCGCATCGCATTTCGCGAGGGCAGATGGCCCGCTCTTCCGATCAGCACATGCGGCAGGGTCCATCTTGTGATCCGCCTGAGTGACATTGGACGGACTCAGGCATAGAACGAAACCACACGAGAGGACACCCATGATTTTGTGAATAGATACCATGGCGGCCTCCCTCAGTTAGAGGTTGTAGAGGCATAAAGACGGCTATTACTCTACCAATTCTCTTTCACTAATTGTAGTGCCGTACTTCACAGTCGGCCTTAGTTGTGCGCCTTGCTAGAGCTTGCTAGAGATTGTTGTTGTAGAATATTTTACATGGATCTCGCTCGCATTACGAGAGTGGCGGAACTACTCACCATCGAGCACCCTCATTTCGGCAGGATTCGCCCCCCTGGATTGCTCAAAGCCACTATCGGCACCGTTACAAGTACAAGTAGGAAAGCCGTTGCCATAGCAGACTACAGTTCCGGAGATCGCCAGGCCGTTGCGGTGCATATAGACCCAAGCAATTTTCTCGTCACCATTGCCAGTTCATTTGTGCTGGTTACCCTAAAGGAGTGCGCTAACAGACACCCGGTTATCTACAAGACATGGAAGATGGAGGGCCAGCGTAAAGGGGAGGAAGTCACGGAGTTCTTCGGCACAGTCAGCACGTATATTGATTCGGATGGCTTGAAGTGGGAGCATAGATTCGATAGACCACCGCATGAAGATGAGCTGATTGGCTTTGGAAGCAAGGGAGAAGAAATCCTTATCATCACTCTGGAGAGTTTCTACCCCACAACTGCTCCCAACGTCAGTGCCGCGATAATATCTCCTTCTTCGTAGGACCGCCAATTCGTATGGTGGTACCAACAGTTACACTAATGTTCCCTCCGTAGGATTAAGCCCCAACCTGCGGCCCTTTCCCTTTAGTTCGCTTCTCTCCTACAATAGGCCTCTCTCCCCCGCTTCTCTCCATCTCGTCCTTCATAAAGTGCGACGACGGGATATTCCTCAGGATGCAGGGCTATGGTTCCGGTTTTGGCCCAAGTCTTGACGGCATGTGCGATGGTGCTAGCATCTTCCTCTAGATGGTCTTGCCGCGCGGACGACTCCCTTGTCCCTCCCGCTTACGACACCGCAGTTTGAGATGCCGCGTCTCTGTGTGTTGAAGGGCAGGAGTGAACTCATTCTTCGGCCTGAAGGAGAAGTGTCACATGGAGAAACATTTCACCGGCGTTCTGCGACACCGCTCAATTGTGAACACATGTTGGTTGCTATACGCATGCATTATATCGGCAGTCGGAGCGGGGCTCGTGTCGTGCACGAAAGAGCAGAAAGATGCGGGTATGATCCACCCCTCGGAAATCAATCAGTCGCTGAGCGCCTGTCAGCCGGCAGGACTGTCCTCTAGTGCCACCCCGGAGTTGTGTGTACGCGTGACGAATGTAGAGCTGTTCGACCAGGAGACAAAGGCTGATATCGGACTGTCTTTCATGAATCGAACGGGCCGCAGGCTCTTCATCACGTTAATCGGACCAACCTCTCTGACAGACAACAGCGGAAGAAAGTGGAATATGGGGGATAGCAAAGGTTTTGGCGGCCTCAACAATCCGGTGCCGTTAGAACCGGACGGAGATGTGCAGGGAGCAATTTCGTTTCACCGAAATGGACAAGCACCAACGTACCCGACCTTCTCGCTGCGCGGAGAAATCGGGATTTTGAAGATGGACGCTCGTGGTCAAGCCGTCCCGGGTCAAATTGCGATAAAGCGCGGAATCAACCTCTCGGGAATTAGTATCCAACGACAGACGTCTCAGGCTACGGGTGCTACGGAACGGAGCAGAGACATCAAGCATACCTCATTGTCTGCCCGGCGTGCCAATTCGGCGTCCCCCAAGGCGTCGGCTACGCCGAAATCGTCCACACCCGGCGCAGGCGAGAGGGCATTGTCAACCGGAGGAAATTCGAATAGACAAAAGCCAGGACTGCTCGATGCAAGTCGTTCACCAGGTCATAGGACTAGTTTAATCGATCCTCCAGTAGGCGATGCTGCGACAAACAAGAACGGATCGAAATCAACCGGGAGCGGCAGGCCGGGTCCGGACGTGCTTGGTTTGCGTATCGGCCTGACGCCTGATCAGGCCCGCAAGGTGTTCAAGTCGCATGGATTCGGAGCGTCGGCCAAATCCTCAAATAGACCCTTTGATAGTTACACTGAGAGCACGAATACACTGTCGATTGGTCTTCCCGAGCAGGCCCAGAGGCCCGTGCCTAACACGAAGTATCTCGCCATGATATCCGGTGCTATTCGTGACGTAAGAGATCCTGCAACAGAGAACTCCGGGAGCATACTTTCTGTATTCTTTGGGCCTGTTCCTGGACAGGAGCAAATCGTGCTGCTCAATCGAGCCGAGTATTTTTCGGCCAGCAAAAAGCCGACTCTTGCCACCTTCGCGAAGACGTTGGTGGAGAAATACGGCCCTCCCACCGAGGTGCTACCAGATGGCTCTGGTGTATATCGATGGCGCTACGACAGCACTGGAACGTTGCTGAAACCCAACCTCGCAACAAGCTTCGACGGCTGTACCAGACTGAGACCAGGCGCCATCGAATTCCAGCGCCAAGGATTTGCCCGGGTGATTGAAGAGTATCAACAGTCTGTGCCCAGGTGTGGGGCTATCTTCCTCGAAGTGGTCATGGGGTTCGAGGGTTTTAACTATGCCGGGCCCGAGACGCGGATCAAAGATTACGCTACCCACATGACGGGACTTGATGCGGCCATACGCGCATTGGAAGCTGCTAAGGGAATGGTCGATAAGGCTCACACCGAGACAGTCGCGGCTGCGACCAAGAAGGAACAGTAGCAAATGACTGGACTTTCCCTTTTTGTTCTGTGAGGAGCTGCGCCCTTTCAGTCGTCCAGCCCAGCGACGATTGCGGAGCTGTTGCATCCCAATAGGAGCACGGTGCATTATTATCTCGAAAACGGGCGGCTCCAGTTCTTTCGGGACAACATCAGCGAACGATCTGTGTATTGTGATCAGGTGATCTGGTTCGTGAGGGACTCTCTGAGGAGGGCGCTCCGTGAGTAAGCGGACGACCAAAACACCGATGCAGGAAGGCTGGTGCTGGGGTCTGAGGCCCGGGCACGTGGTTCCGTTCGTTGTACAACATGAAAAAGAGACACACGGTGAACTTTTTGCCGGACCATTGCCGGAACCGCAATGACTGCTTGGATTATTGTCTTACATTTAGTGACCGGGGATGTCATTCTCCCAAGGACCTATCGGAGCGAAATCGCTTGCGAGGAAGCCGCAATTGTGGCAGTTGTAACGCAGGTCAAAAAGGGGAAAGATTTCAATGTTCCGACTTATTCATGTAGGCCGCCTCAAGTCGGAGAGAAGCTTCAAATTGGGGACTATGTTGCATGGGAATCGCGAGACGGCTTGCAGTTTGAGAGTAAGCCCGTAACAGGCCTTTCTGATGATGGTGGGTTTGCTTTTGTGGAAGGCAGCAGTACCGCACTCCCGATTAATGAATTAAGGAAAGTCGCTCCTCCCGTAGACGACCGCCAACACAGCCATGAAGCAGGCCCTACGACCTTGCAGCGCCTCCAACCAAGGCCTGGCACGAACACAGAGGTTTTTACTTTAGAGGAAGGAGAAGTCACAATCCAATGGCCTACCAACATGAGTTCAGAGAGCTATAAGGATTTCAAGGAATGGCTGAATTTAATAGATAAGAAGATTAAACGTACCGCTGACAAAAAGGATGCTCAGAACGAATCCAGAAAAAGCGCAAAATAACGTTTGATGTTTTTGAATTCGCCATTACCGGGCACTTCCTCGCGAAGCCGACGCACACTCCCGTCACTATACGCACTTCTCAGGACTGTACCGGCGCAACGTCTATCTTAAACTCTCATGTTCTTTATCTATTTGTGTCGCGATCTTCCCCTCAGCTTCTGGGGGGAAGCTAAAAGTTGGGGCACTGAACGATCTGCCATCTGTGCATAACCTTTCAGTGGACGTTTTCCTCATGGTCGAAGCCTACTGTGCGCTGCCTAGATATGCCCGGAGCAGTGTTGTGGAGCCGTAAAAACTCTTGACAATGTGCCGGTGAAGATATCACTTGAGTGGACAGCGGTGGGCTGATAATTTCTCAAGTCTTCTCAGGGGGGTAAGCGGGCATGAAGGGCGAATTATGAAGATAACCATCAGGGTGAAGCAGCCGCCCTGTGCCCACCAGGCGCTAACATTGACAGGAATTAACCTCACCCTTTCGATCGAATACTATGCATGTAATGTCTGCGGTAAGCTGGTTGTTCGCCCACTCAAAACTTCTGTGTCCTACTGGCTGGCCCCCAGTCACCGACTTTACTGAAATGTTCCTCGATCTCGATGGTAGGCGCTGCTCGCAGTCGAAGCGTCTTCTTTATCATGCTCAGGCGAGTTTCCTCTATCTGCCACACATTCGACTCGCCACACAACTTCCCTCGCTCATTTATTTCGTCATACCACTTGCCCGGAGCCTAATCTTCTCCTCCACGCTCGCCATTAACTCAGCAAATTGTTCAGGTTGCGGCACAGTTCTCTCATCGAAACACCCGGCATCCCTTAACAAGATCAAGTAGCCAAATTCGGCCAGCCATTTGCTTTTGTTGTTTCTTTCTTCTGCAAGAGAATAGTAGATCTCGTGAAGAGGTGTCTGAGGCGCAGAACTTTGTATGGCTTTAACATCGTTGAGTATGGTTTGAACACTCTTCTTCCGAACGAGTTGCATTCCCTTGGGCGAATTCAAGAAATAGACCAGGATCGCACCGGCAGCGATGATCGCCAGGACGATGAAGAAAATCTCCATGTTCCCCCCGTACTCCGAGAGCACTCTCGAGTATGAGTTACAATACCAGCGTAAGCTGACCATTAACAGAGCGTCCTTTGGCAAATACTCCAGTCCCACAATCGCTCCTGCCTAGCGACCCCAACAACCCTTCCAAGATCGATCAGGGACCTGCTATATTTAGTCGAGGTACTTATCAAGGTCGCTTATGGATATGTTGATGATAGTGTTTCGCACCTCACTGAAAGATCACGTGCACGAATTGTTGCAGTCGTGCGGAGTTACTGCCTACACCGAATTTCCCGAAACGGTTGGGACTGGGACATCGGGATCAACGGAAGGGGTCTCGTTTTATGCCGGGAAAAACAATGTGATCCTCGTCTCGCTCGAATCAGTTCAACGAGATAAGGTCGCCGGCGCGGTCAAGGCCTGGTGTGCGGAAGCACAGCACTCGGGCTGGCTCAAGCCGGCGATTCGGGTGTTTTCCTGGCCTTGTACACAGCTCACATAGCAGGATGCCGTGAGGGTCGCATGGCAAGGCGCACCCAAGCTGAGTTGCAGCAGCACTATCGAGAGCAAGCCCTCAAATTGTTTCCATGGATCTGCGCGCACTGCGGGCGTGAATTTGACGGCAAGAAATTGAGCCAACTCACGGTCCATCACAAAGACCACAACCACGACAACAATCCGCCGGACGGGAGTAACTGGGAGCTGTTGTGTCTCTACTGCCACGACAATGAGCACCAGCGGAATGATGTGACCGGTGCATCCGGTGAAACGCGGTCTTACCGCGAACAAGATCGCCCTACGACCTTCACGCCCTTCGCTCGCCTCGAGGAAATGATCAAGCGCAAGCCGTAGCCGTGCCTCGGGTTGTCACCGACGATCCCGGCACGTGCGAAACGCGAGGAGTCGCAGTCAATCCTTCAAGGTGTTCGGAACTCCGATGATGAAGGCTGCACGTCAAGTCGTGCCTGGTACCATGCTCCCACCAATCTCGCATGTTCCACCTTTTCCCCCTCGTCTCGCATCGCTCACGCCACGCGCCACAGGCTTTGGAGCCGCATAAGGCGTTCCGTTGATTGACTTCCGCCATAACCCGCGGTACAGGTTGCACCATTATTCAGACAAAGCATCCTCACGCTTGGTCCATCACTGAAAGGCCACCATCATGAAAAATGTGGACATGACTATCGAAGGAACAATGTTGACGATCAAGGTAGATCTGTCCAAAGAGTTCGGACCTTCTGCTTCGGGGAAGACGATCATCATTGCCTCGACAGAGGGGAATGTGACCATTCCAAGCCGCGAAGAAAAGGTCGGGTTGAACGTGTATCGGAAGAAGTGACCAGAGCGCGGGTTGCTTAGGCGAGCAGTAGTCGAGGCCCCAAAGCGGATCCATCAATGTACAGGTCTGCTGCTCCCGCACGTCGATGGGCGCAGCGGATGTTTCCTTCGGTCGGAATGGCCGAAGTAACGGCCGTGTTATCCTCTCTTCTTGGCCATCTTGTCGGCGCGTTTTTCCATCATCGTCTTGGCTGGCTTCTTCTTGGTCATTTTCTTCTGCTCCATACCCTTAGTCATTGAGTGTCTCCTCTACCGTGTGGATGAGTAATATCGCACTGCGACACAATTGTCTGCCTCACTTCATACCCCAGTTACGACAATAATGGAATAGGCATCTGAAGTTTTTTCGTCGATTAGCTTATCCTCCCACCCACTGCCCAATGCGTTCTGATTCGGCGTAAGCGGTTACTCTACGCTACCTTCGGCGGCCTGTATGTGCACTTCAACCGAGTGCTCCAGACGGTCGTTCACAAGAGGGATAGCCTGATCGTGTCGCTCGACGCCATCAACGATCACACTCGTCCTGCCGTTCACCGCACTGGGCTGTGTGACACTGATATGATAGAGAGTTTCCCTGTATCGATAGTGCAATTTGAACCCCTTCCAATCCGCAGGGATGCACGGAGCAAGGCGTAGCCTATCTACGTCCAGCCTGAACCCAAGGAGTGATTCAACGATAAGCCGGTACATCCAGCCGGCCGAACCCGTGTACCACGTCCATCCACCGCGGCCGGTGTGCGGCGTCAATGCATAGACATCGGCTGCGACTACGTATGGCTCTACTTTATAAGTCGCGACCCCCTCCGGAGATCTCGCATGGTGAACCGGGTTGATGATGGCCAACAGCTCCCATGCACGCCGTCTGTCTCCCAATGCGGCGAACGCCATCGCCGCCCAGATCGCCGCATGCGTATACTGCCCCCCATTCTCTCTCACCCCAGGGACGTACCCTTTGATATAGCCAGGATTCAAATTTGACTTGTCGAACGGCGGGTCCAACAATTGGATCAGCGCGTGGTCCCGGCGCACAAGGCGCCGATCCAGCGAGTCCATGGCTGTGCGCGAGCGCGTGGGATCCCCCGCGCCGGAGAGAACCGACCAGCTTTGCGCAATCGAATCGATCTGGCACTCTGGATTACTCACCGACCCAAGCGGCGAGCCGTCATCAAAGTACGCACGGAGGTACCACTCTCCATCCCAGCCATCCTGCTCGATGTTCCGGCGCAGATCGGCCGCTTCCTTTTCACAACATTCAACGAAGGGCAGGTCGCCGCGCAGGCGTGCAACCTTGGCGAACTGCATGAGTACCTCATACAGGAAAAACCCCAGCCAAATGCTCTCGCCCGTGCCCTGCTTGCCAACCATGTCCATGCCGTCGTTCCAGTCACCCGAGCCGATGAGCGGGAGGCCGTGCTTCCCGCGTGCGAGGCCTTTCAGAATGGCTCGCACACAGTGTTCGTATAAACTGGCCGATTTTTCAGACCGGCCCGCTAGATCGTAGTACGAATCCTCCTCCTGGTTGACCGGACGCCCTTCGAGGAAATGGATCGATTCATTGTCCAAGACTCCTGTGTCACCCGTACTCAGCACATAGCGGCACGTCGCCAGGGGCAGCCAGAGGTAATCATCCGAACAGCGCGTACGCACGCCCCGACCTAAGGGGGGATGCCACCAATGCTGGACATCACCTTCCTGAAACTGTCGAGCTGCGCAGAGCAGCAGGTGCTCGCGCACAAGATGCGGTTCAGCGTGGATGAGCGCCATCGAATCTTGAAGTTGATCGCGGAACCCGAATGCGCCCCCTGATTGATAGAATCCGCTCCTCGCCCACAGGCGGCACGCGAGCGTTTGGTACAAGAGCCAGCCATTGGTCAGCACGTTCAGTGCCTGGTCCGGCGTCTCCACATATACTGCGCCGAGTGTATGTTTCCAGTACTGCCACACCGCCTCGAGCGCACCGCGCGCGGCAGCAGATCCTCGAAAGCGATGGGCTGTCTGTCTGGCCTCCTCGACGTTTCGTCCGCCGCCGAGCCTGAAAATGATCTCGCGCTCTTGCCCACTGGCCAGTTCGAATGGAACGTGGATTGCGCCGCAGGGATCGAGCCCTGCCCCCATTTTGCCCGACAGCCGCACCCGGGTCATCGCGGCCGGACTGCGAAGGGTGCCGTTGCGCCCAATAAATTCAGTCCGGTCGCCACTGATGGTCCGAGTCATCTCGTCGGCGTCAAAGAAGGCAGTCCGTCCGGCGAACTCCGTGTGATAGGGATTTCGCGCGAAGAGGGCGCCGCTTTTGGAGTCCAGTTCGGTCACGACATGCATCACCGATTTTGGCCGTAGATCTCCCAGCACCCATTCCACGTAACCCGTTGCGGACAGCTTGCGCGACCGGCCCGACTCGTTCCTCACCTTGAGCACCATGAACTTGATCGGTGCGTCCATTGCCACATACGCCCACAGCTCCGACCGGATACCGCGCTCCGTATGTTCAAAGACGCTATAGCCGAAGCCGTGCCGGGTGACATATGGGGTCGCTCCTCGGCTAGGCAACGGCGTAGGGGACCAGAAGTGCCCACGCTCTTCGTCACGGAGGTACAAGGCTTCTCCGCTCACGTCGCTTACCGGGTCGTTGTGCCACGGAGTCAGGCGGAATTCGTGGGCATTCTCGCTCCATGTATACCCCAGACCGCTCTCCGAGACGACGGTGCCAAAGTTCGGATTCGCGAGTACATTCACCCATGGCGCCGGCGTTACATGCTCGTGCGCGGTCGTCATGACATACTCGCGGCCATCGGGTGTGAATCCACCCAGCCCGTTGAAGTAGGTGAGATCGTGGCGCGGCAACGCAGCGGATGGCAAGGGTTCGGCGCGGCGGGTTCGAGCTGGTACGAGACGCGGCACGGTAACTTCCATAGGGCCACGACGGGTGAACTGTTCCGCCAGCGATCCCCGCTTGTCTGTGATGATGGCGCGAGCAACCGATTGCAACAGAATGCGGTCCTCACTCGATATCTGGTCCATAGGACGGACGAAGATGCCGCCCGGTCGATCCATCACATGCGCTTCGAGGCCCGCGGCAATCAACCCCATGATTTGTTCATGGAGGAGTTGCCGGTACCCGGCGTGATCTTCGTTCCAGATCACCAGGTCCACGGCCAGCCCCTTGGAGCGCCAATAGGCGTGAGCCTGCACCAATTGACGCACCAGATCGATATTGGCCGGATCTCCGATCTGCAGCAATACGATCGGCAAATCGCCGGAAATTGCGTAGCCCCAGAGTCCGGATTGCCCGCGGCGGTTTTTGATCAGATCGCTCGGATCAGCCCGTAGGGAGGAATTGGCGTAAATGATAGAGTTGGCCAGGCGTCCGTAGAGTTGTGCGTCGGCCTCGGTGGCGTTCAGCTGCCGCATGACCACCTGGCTATGAGTCCACGCCAGATCGAAGACACGATCGGCGAGGTGCCGATCATGGTACTTCTCAACCAGGCCCAGGCAGACGTCTCGGCTGTCACCGATGCCGGACACCATGTCAATCGTGGCCGATTCTTCAGGAGCGAGGGTGATCCGACATCGGATGGCGACAATGGGGTCGAGCACGGAGCCTTCGCTGCCGGAAAGTACCGCCGGATCGCCAGCCACTTGCTGTGCGTCGGAGCCGCTCACGGCTTGTGGATCGGCGGCGGTGCGACCTCGCCCGATGAACTGTAGGCGGTTAGTCTCGTAGGACATCGCTTCGATGTCTGCTCCATGCACGGCCATGAGGTGACACATCCATGGCGTGTGCTCGCCGAGAGAGCGGGGACGGCGCGTGCACAGGATCGCTTGCCGCTCGCGAATAATCTCGGTCTGTACAAAGAGATTGCTGAATGCCGGATGCAGCGCATCCGCGGCGGAGGATGCGAGCACGACCTCCGCATAACTCGTGACCTCGATCGTTCGACTGGTCCGCGAACCGTTGGTGATGCGGGTTCGACGCAGTTCGATGTCATCTTCCGGTGACACCACAATCTCGGTATACGTCTCGACATTGTGGTCACGGCGGCGAAACTCAGCCCGCCCCTCAGAAAAGATGACTTCATAGCTTTTCGGTGGTTGGAGCGTCGGCTGATAGGCCGTGGACCAGAACTCTCCGCTCGTCACATCACGTAGGTAACAGAATGTCCCCCAGTTGTCGCAGGTACTGTCTTCGCGCCAACGTGTAACGGCGAGGTCCTTCCAACGACTGTACCCACCCCCCGCGTTCGTGATCATCACGTGGTATCGGCCATTCGACAATAACTGCACCTCCGGCATTGGAGTGTGCGGGCTCGTGAACCGGCGCATCGGCGTCTCCCAGCCAACAGCTGTTGTCTGGACATCGGACAGCTCGGCGGTGTGCGAATAGAATGCCGTGGCCTTTGGAATACGCTCCTGAAGCAACAGCGTAGTTGCCTGGAACAAAGGGTCCGACTCGAACCGCCTCTGCATTGGACGGTCCAGGAGCAGATAAGCCAGTGACAGGAGGCTCATGCCTTCGTGATGGGCCATGTAAGACCGAACCACCGCGCTCGATTGTCCGCGTGGCAGTCGCAATGGCGTATAGTCGATGGCTTCATAGAGTCCGAATTGTCCTTCAAACCCTTCAGCCGCAATTCGCTGCAGATTCAGGCATGCCTCCTCAGGCGCCACCATCAACGCCAGTGCCGAAGCATAGGGCGCAATGACCACGTCATCGGCAAGCCCACGTTTGAGTCCAAGGCCGGGCACGCCGAATGCGCGGTACTGGTAATTGAGATGCACGTCGATCGTGTTGTAGCCGGATTCCGAAACGCCCCACGGAACGCCAAGCTGTTTTCCGTACTCGATCTGCCTCTCCACCGCAGCCTTGCAGGTCTGGTCCAGCAGTGTGTTGTCGTATGTCGGCATCACCAACAGAGGCATGAGGTACTCGAACATCGACCCGCTCCACGAAATCAGTACCGGCCCGCCACCGGCGGTCGTGAGGAGACGCCCGAGTGCAAACCAACTCTCCTGCGGCAATTGTCCCTGTGCAATCGCCACGAAATTGCACAATCGTGCTTCTGAAGCCAGCAGATCGTAGTAACTCGAGTCGCGCCGGCGCTCGCCGACGTTGTAGCCGATAGCCAGCAGCTGACAAGCCTTGTCGAACAGGAAATCATAGTCCACGGCGGCGAAGTGACCGGCTTGACGCGCCAGCTCTTCAAGGGCTGCGATTCGTTCTCTGGCGCGCCCGCTGGCCTTCTCAACGAGTCGTTGAAGGTCATCAAACCATGTGCGCTCCTCGCGCGTCGCCTCTGAGGCCAACCGACGATCAATCGCCGGCAGCCACTTCACGTCAAGTCTGGCCAACTCATGCAGCGTGGGGATCTCGTCGATGTCGCCGCATTCGCTGAGCCTATTCTGTGTGACCGACAGCACGGCCCACGGAGCGAGAAACATCAGGTCGGCGAGGGCGTCTCGGCATTGCCGGATAAGCGCATGCGCCCACCAGGTCGCTTGGCTCTCAGAGGCAGTCTTCAAGCCAGCGAGCACCTCCTCGGCGGTCGCCGCCAGCCGGTCAAGGCAGAGTCGCGCGGCCGTGAGCGTGGTCGGCCCGGACTCACAGGCAGACTCCAGATGCATCTGAAATTGATCTAAGCAGGCCGGATCGAGTTCCCCTGCAGCATCCTCGAGAACTCTGAGGGTGTCGCTGAGCCCGTCAAAGAATCTCGGCCCCAGGATTTTCTGCCCAGGGAGTGCAAGCAGACCCGGCCGCAATGTCAGCAGATGGCCCGCAAGATTCCCGCTGTCCACGGTCGACACGTAAGTCGGCAGCAACGGTTTCAGAGATTGTGTGTCGTACCAGTTGTAGAAGTGGCCCCGGTACCGTTCCAACGCTTTCATCGTGTGGAGCGCCTTCGTCGTGCGTTCGATGAGTTGTCCGGCCGACATATAACCGAAGTCGTACGCGGACAAGTTGGCGAGCAGCGCGAGTCCCATATTGGTCGGCGACGTACGATGCGCAATCGTTGGAGCGGGATGCTCCTGATAGTTGTCCGGCGGCAGCCAATGATCGTCCGCACCGACGAACTTCTCGAAGAACGCCCAAGTCTTTCTGGCAAGCTTTCGGAGAAAGATGGTCTGGTCATTCGTCAACCTTGTCGCGCGTCTGGTGAGTGGCCGGCTTATCCACCATGCAATAGCAGGAGAGGAGAACCAGAGACCCAGAATGGGCATCGCCACAACGAATGCCACCGGTTCCGAAAACGCCAAGTGCATCGCCGTGGTCGTGGCCGAGACCGGCCCGATCCACATCGTCCGGTAGTAAGCGATCAGGTCTGTGCGGTGATCAAAGTGGTTTGATGGACTCCATTCGAGCAGCCGTGTATGCGTGACCCACATCCGCCAGTTCGTGCGCACAATCGCATCCACACTATAGAATGCCTCGTAGGGAAGGCACACGATCGTCAGTATCGTCTGAACGACGTTCCGGCCGGCGGAGTGCAGCGCGGCAGCGAAATGCTGCTCCCTTAGCACATCCTCTGGCTTCTGGAACAGATCCAGAATAGCGGCAAGCACTGGGGGAATCAGGATGATTCCGATCACCGCCAAGGTCCACAACCAGAACGGCGACAAGACCGTCCACCCCAGCAGCAACAGGACGGTCAAGGCGGAAGGCACCAGACTACGCCGAAGGTTATCAAAGAGCTTCCATCGGGACAGTCCGGAGAGTTGGTTTTTTTGCCGCCGCGCGACAGGGCCGGGAACCCGTGGCAGCAGCCACCCTGCAAGCTGCCAATCCCCACGAATCCAGCGATGTCTCCGGCTCACGTCCACGCTATAGCAGAAGGGATACTCCTCGTATAACTGCACATCGCTCAACAACCCCGCCCGCGCGTAGCACCCTTCCAGAAGATCGTGGCTGAGGATCCGGTTCTCGGGAAAGCGCCCGGTGAGGGAACGCTCGAACGCATCCACCTCATAGATCCCCTTGCCGATAAACGAGCCTTCACCGAACAGGTCTTGGTACACATCGGAGATAGCGCGCGTATAGGGATCGATGCCCGGGTCGCTCCCGTTAAGGCGCGCATAGTGCGACCGGCTCGTGCCCGGCAGGCTCACAGCGACGCGCGGTTGCAGGATGCCGTATCCGTCGCAGACCCGCTGCTTGACTTCGTCGTACCGCGCACGGTTCAACGGGTGCGCCATCGTCGCTACAAACTGCCGCGCTGCATCGCGCGGCAGTTGTGTATCTGTGTCGAGGGTGATCACATACTTTACGGTCGAGAGCACCGCCGTCTCACCGACGATGAGTGAGAAGCGATCCCGTGAACCGCCACGGAGAAGCTGGTTTACGTCCGCCAGTTTTCCGCGTTTCCGCTCGTATCCCATCCAGATCCGCTCCCCGGGATTCCACCGGCGCGGGCGATGAAACAGAAAGAACGCATCGCAGGTCGCCTCGGCGTACTTTCCATTCAGCTCTTCGATCCTCTTCTGGGCCTGTCTCAACAAGAGCTCGTCTTCCGGGAGTGTTTCCTCGTGCGCGTCTCGAAAATCGGTCAACAGGCCGAAATGCAGGTGGCCGTCTCGATTGGCCAGAAACCGGACTTCGAGCGCTTCGGTCAGCTCCTCGATGTTTTCAACGCTGCTCAGCATAGTCGGGACTACGACCAGCGTGCGTGATTCCGGGGGGATGCCCTTGGAGAAGTCCATGCGCGGCAGCGAATGCGGGGTCACCAACACGGTCGCAAGCCAATTCACCAGCGCGACCGCCAGTTGACTTGTACAGATTAGAGAAAGGAGACCGACCAGTGCGAATAACCAACCCTCTTGTTCCTCGGCATACGCCAACGCCAGTAAGCCGACGGTAAAGACCCCCGTCATCGAGACGATCGTGCCGACATAGAGTGACACTGGAAACCGGCCGTTCATTCGCTGAGGGGCGTCAGATGCGGGGAGGCGCACCTCCGCCGTTCGTTCGAGCTGGGGTACTCCTTTGTCAATCAAATAGAAACCAACGTGGGCTTCTCGACCGTCGTCGCCGTTCTTGCTCGCGCCCTGCTGCGCCAGATGAATCGCATGGAGTGCCACTTCGCGCTCCGAGAGGCGGCTGCTCCTCGCCATCTTTTCCACCTCGTGGCGGTAGCGATCGCGAGTGGCAAAATCCATCTTGCCGTATGCGCCTGCAGGATCCTCACGTAGCGTCTGCTCGACCACGCTCATCGTCTCAACGAACGTGCGCCAGTCCATCGCGCCCAGAAACCGGAGACTGCCGATGCTGTTGCTGATGGAGACCTGGTCGACGGCCTGCTGCTGGTTTTCCGACTGCACCGACTGTTCAATCGTCAGGCCGGACTCGGAGAGCCGCTGCTCAATCCAGGTAAGCGGCAATGCCAAGGCGGGGCTCTGTCCCTGCAACCGGCGCGCGAACTCCGCCACAAACGCACTTGCCATGGGCGGGCTCGACCGCGCCATGTCCGCGATCACCAGAATCAGACTCTTCGGATCCTTTTCTGCGATG
This sequence comes from Nitrospiraceae bacterium, assembly GCA_035457905.1. Taxonomy (GTDB): domain Bacteria; phylum Nitrospirota; class Nitrospiria; order Nitrospirales; family Nitrospiraceae; genus Palsa-1315. Next base: position 7,791 of record DATIAT010000094.1, on the reverse strand, counting down.
TCCATCATCTGATCCGCCCAATAGTCTGCGCGATTGCGGTCGATCCTCTGGGCGGCGATCCGCGTCGCAGCGCGCCGGAGATTCTCGATCAGCGCCAGGCGGAGCATGATAGGGATGGCCCATAATTCCCCCAACGTGAGATCGGTGATCGTCTGGTACGCAGCAACGAAACTGCTGAGGCTTCCCGGATCGACTCGTCCATCGCCGTGCGAGATCGTTTCGAGCGCGATGTCATACACGCGCGGAAGCCCGGCCGTTGAGCCATTCAGTATGCACGGCAACTCCCGGCTGTAGCCCTTAGGCAAGTGTCTCTTGGCCATGCGAATCTGCTCCTCGATTAGATAGAAGTTATCGAGAAGCCATTCGCCTGCCGGCGTAATCCGGCGGTCTGCCTTCACCGCCTCTGCCAACAGATCGCGGACTCCGATCAGGACGCCTTCATTCTCAGCCAACCTGGTCAGCAGTTGGTCCGGGACCTGTCCCGGGCTCAACTGGTGCAGTCCGGCCAGGGTCTTGCCGTGCTGCTTCATCTGGTCGGCGCTGAAGAGCTCCGAACGCAGCGGTGGCTCGCCGCCGGCGTACTTTTCCGCCAAGTCGTTTTCGGGGAAGCCTGCCCTGAAATGGAGCAAGCTTCCGATATTGATCTTTCCGCTGGTCTTCATACGAAGTCACTTTCTTAGGAAGGACGTCGCGCAAGCTGGCTCGCCCCTCTTCGGCGCTTCCGGTCTAGCGCACCGGTGGATTCGAGACGGATGTCTCAAGGCCAACGTGGGTGTGTCGATGTCCGAGGCAAAACAGAAGATCGAGGCTAGCGAGGAGACTGGAACGAGCAGCCGCTGCACCGCTCCCTTGGACTGGTGATCCTGGCGAAACTCGCCCAGCGGCGGATTCAAACAAGACCTAGGAGGCCAAGAATCTCTCCTACGCCGTGACCCGGTATAAGCGGAGGTCTCCTCCCAGCGCCCGACTGATCGTTAGGCGTGAGACAATGTGCCACTATATCAGTCCGGTCGCGCAAAAACTTCGCTCAAATCTACCCAACCAGACGAACGTCCGTCTGGTCAATATTGATCAGTTTGATGGATGCAGAGGCGGGCGGCTTTGCGCTCGCCCGACCCCAAGTCAACGAAGCCTCAGGAGAGGAAACCTAGTCGTGGAGGACAACATTAAGAAGTGAACTGTGCACTTCCATTCTGCCGTTGTATTGAATGAAGCCCAGCTTCCTGAACTTATTCAGGAAGAAACTGATGCGCGATCGCGTGGTGCCGACCATGTTGGCCAGCGTGTCCTGAGTGACCTTCTGAATGACCGCCTCAGGCTTGCCTTCTTTCCCATAGTGGGCCAGCAACAGGAGTATCCGCGCCAGCCGCTTCTCAGCCGAATTGAAGAGATGGTCAACTAAATCCGCCTGGATACGCACATTACGAGACAGCAGATAGGCCATAAACAGCGCGGAGAAGCTGGGCTCATCGTGGAGTACCCGGATCATGGCCGCCTTCTCAATGCGCACGATTGTGGATGCGTCCACTGCGATGGCGCTCGCCATGCATGCCAACTGCCCGACGAGGCAGCCTTCACCAAAGAAGCTGCCGTGATCCAGAATCCCGACGACGGCTTCTTTTCCCCGCTGCGAGAGCACGGTGAGCTTGATTCGGCCCGCCTTGACATAAAACACCGCATCGGCCGTATCCCCTTGCGAAAAAATTACCCGCTTCTTGGGGGCCCGCAACGTGATTTTGCCGTGGCCGACTCTGGTAAGGAAGGTCTGGGGATTGAACGGTGCGGCTAGTGTTCCGGCCGGAGGCCTTCGAATTTTCTTTCCAGGAAGGAGTCCGACGGCAGTGCCTGTTTTTGTTCGCGATGTCGTGTGCATTCTTTTCATACTTGCTCCAAGTTCTCTGCGCAGTCTTTGCTGTCACGGTGAACAACACTATTCCGTCGCACTCCGGTCGGTCCAGGATGCTTGGGTACTGGTCATGAGGTCCCGAACCTCGGCCGTTCACGGCCTCACACTGTTGATCGATTTATAAGGATAACGGTTCGATCATGTGTAGTCTGATCACAATTGCTCAGTTCCGAAGGGAAGAGGCTGGCCGCGTGAAGCAGACTCTGTGCGAAGGTCCGTGAAAAAGATGATCCTAATGCCGTTCCAACCTGTGTTCTCTTCGCGAGAGCTTCTCCGATAGAAACACCCGAAACACCCCGTGGAGAGGCACCTCTCCACGGGGTGTTCGCAGATCGACTCTCAACTCATTCACTCTGTCTTGGCTTTCAGTTCTTTTGCCTCGCCTTTGATTCGCTCTCCGACTGCTTTGGTTTCTCCCTTCGCCCGTTCCATCGCGCCGCTCACTTCATTTCCTTTGGCCTCTTCCGTGAGGGCTTTCGCTTCCCCCTTGGCCTTCTCAGCATTCGCATTTGCTTTTCCTTTCATATCCTCAACAGCGGCCTTCACCTCATCGGCTTGAGCCACACGTTGAATGCCAACGAACACAAACAGAAACGCAATGGCGACAATCGTAAATGTTCGCACGGATACCTCCCTGGTAAGAATGTGAAACATTGTGATCTCGGGTGAGGCGCTGCACGACCATCAGTTCACCGTTAGAGTGTGCCTGATGAACCGGACAGGGTCTGGTCGATATTGCTCAGTATGGGGCGAATGAGTTTCTGCAGTTTTAATGTGCCTGAGGCTCTTTCGCAGGGGATAGATTCGAAATAGCCGGCCCGTTGACCACTTTTCCAGACATGTCGAATCGCGATCCGTGGCAAAGGCAGTCCCACGTTTTTTCTGAATGGTTCCACGCCACTTTTTCAAAGTGAGCAGTTTGGGTCAGATTCCATCCAGCCAAAGGTCCAGCATAATCGGGTGGCCGAGAGGAGGTGTCTGAATCATCGCCGACATGTGAATAGCGTTTACGGCTCTCGACGAGGGCAGAACAGGAGGACTTATGGCGCGCGCACGATGCGGTGGGTTCCTGGTGATCGAGGACTGGGATGGTTCCGTCACCGGTTACAGGGAGAAGCAGATCCGGAGTATGGAATGTTTGAGATGTGTGAACTGTGGGCCCATCGACGATCCCGTGATATTCGAGAATCGTCAAATTGAAAGGAACACGATATGCTGTACTACGCACTGATATTCTTGGTGGTTGGAGTTATTGCCGGAGCCCTGAATATGGCCGGGGTGGCCGCGGTGGCGGTCCAGATTTCCTGGATTCTGTTCTTGATCGGGATCGTGTTACTGGCGATCCATCTGTTCACGAATCGATCCGTCCGGGTACCCTGAACCGCAGAATTCAGGTGAACCAGATCACTGTCAACTGCTCTGGGTATTGATGGAGCTTCCGATGAAACTTTCAGTCAAGAAATGTCGCGATGGAGCCACTGTGCCTCCGTTGAAAGGTCTTCGCCCGATGAAGTTGTTGAGGGAACTCGGACAAAGCCGGACACTCGATGGGCGAAGACATTTGGTACGGCTACACCTTCAAGTTCTTCGCGCAGTCGTTGGCATTGTCGAACAAGGTTGGGGCTCTGGCGGAGGCCGAAGGCCATCATCCTGATCTGTGTCTGGACTGGGAAAAGCGCGAGGTCGAGATCTGGTGCGCACATGTGCGCACGCCACGATAGTCGTCAATGAGACCCGACTTCCAGGACTTGTGCGTGACGAAACTGCAGCGTGAGCGTTTCGTGCCTATGCACCCCAGCCAACGTTGAATGGCAGAGGTTCGGAATGACCGGAAATGACCGAGCTAACGTCATTTGGAAGAAATCTTCTCGTCTTCAGGCTTTATGGACAAGCGGGGGCTCACAAGTTCAATGCGCACGATCGGTCCCATGAGTTGCAAGGGCCCTTCGAATTGCACGAAACTTGGCACCTCATCGGCCAGAATCCAACAGTCATAGTGAAACTTGGTCGGGATCTGGCCGGCGGCCTTGCCGAGCAACTCCCGAATCATTCCAATGTCCGGCTTGAATACGTACCGCAGTGCCTTACGTGACAGGTCACCGATGCGGACAGTGTGCTCACTCATCAGAAGCAACTCCAGTTTGATGACCTCTGGCCTCGGCGTGAAGGCGAGAAAGTTCACCGTTTCACTGGTGCCTTTCGGCAGGTTCAGCAATATCGTGACAAAGATGCCGTTGTATACATCCTTGGGTAGAGTAAACGCTCCGGTCAGCACTTCTTCCTTCCCATCCTCTCCCACTTTGGAGCGAACCTTGTATTCCGCGGTACTCCGGTCGATCGAGACCTCGATCTGGTCTGGAAACGACGGGCCGCGCTGGACCAAGTGATAGCGGAGCATCGCAAACACCCGCTGTTGCGAGAAGGTCACTTTCTCATCATGGAGAGAGCCGTCCTTGAAAGTGAAGACCAAATGGCTTTCAACAAAAGCTCCCTCTTTCACGACTTGGACTATTTCACCCTGGCCAATGACCTCCCCGGCAAGTGACCGCACGAGAAGAAAGCCATGGGTCATACCCTCCGGAAACCGCACCTCGATAGGAGCAGCATCTGCAGACGAGTCCGAGAGCGCGGCCAGCGCCATGAGAACTGCGAGGCCCGTGCCGGCTCTACGACGGCCCATGGCGTGCGGGCGACACGACATCGTATGGAACAACGTCTTCATTTTTTCAGTAACTCAGCCACAGGATAGAGTTATTCTCTATGCTCGGAGATCACCTTCACAATGCCGATAATGGGAATCGCGAGCCGTAGACCCTCTCCTACCGCGCACCTGGCGACGGCTGTAGGGACGTTAGTGTTTGGTGGTCCGGGAAAAGGACACCAGCGGCTGGATGAAACGACGCATGAGCGACGCCAAAGGGTGGGCTGTCTTCTGGCTCATCTTATCTCCGGTGTCTTGGCCCGCCTGTACAGCTCGCATCTTTCGCAGACTATGTGCCACCATCCGCTCAGCTTGAGGACCTTCCGGCTCTGCAGGTTCCCAGAGATCCACACGCGAGCCGTATACTTTAAAGAACTGGTGTTGATTGAAGACCCTCTCTACGTCCTCAGCACAGGCCATCTGCACGATCCCGAGGCCAAGAGAATGGCCCCATTCATCCCTCACAACTTGCGCGAGCACCACCGTTCCAAACGGGATGAAGGCCTCACGGAGCTTGTCGTCGGTGCAAAAGTAAGACAACCCACTGACATTGATACGGGTACTCATGGCGAATCCCTCCTTGTAGAAGCAGGTCACCGAGTCCAATGTCCATTATGCTTGTAGGGTCATCGGTTGTCTGGTCACAAATGCTCAGTTTTGTAATATTCCCGAAGTATTTCCTGGGAGGTCATTTCGCCCTCGCCTGATCGAACGCATAGCGCGTCATGACGCGCTATCTCTCGTCGAACGATCGTCACGCAGTGTGTTCACAGGATTCTTGGTTGGATAGAGGGTTTATGCCGTCATACCCTTCCCGACCCACAACCAAGCAGGTATCCCGCAACAATCAGTATGGAGATCAGATGGCGTCGTTCATTTGCCTCTCCACGTTGCTTCCGTGGCGGCCAATTGACCGGTCACCAGCCTCAGACTTATCGTATTCTGCCGAAGAGTCTCGATCTGTATCTGGACGTCTGCCAGAATGCGGTCGATCTTCTCAATCGTGATCGTGAACCCGACCGGCCTCCAGTGAATCGTCTGCCGGCCTTCCTCGCGTCCATCAAGCCTACCGATGTTTGAGGCAAACCGGATGGATAGAATATCTGGTGGCAGACTAGACACTCCCACTCACACCCATCGGCAGCCGCGTCAATCAGATCGAGATTCTGCTGATTTCCAGGGGGCGGCGTATACGCTTTTGGAAGAGAAGACCGGCGTCGGCTAAGCCTTGTGTTCCTGCCGACGGCTAACCTCATCCAGCACAATCACGATGCGTGAGTCCTCGTGTGAATTCTGATCCGCTAACCCGAATCCACGAACCATGATTTTGCGTCCAGCTCCAATGATGACTCGCTTCAACTCAAAGGTCTCCCAGATGTTGGTTTCTCTGCGGAGGTCCATCAGTTCTAGGATCTGAGCACTGAGTTCACGCACCGGCGCCGGATAGGTATCGTGGACTGGCCCGATCTCCGCCTGATTGCGGTGGCCGATCAATTCCAAGGCCCGGCCATTTATATGCAGCAACTGTGGCCTTCTCGAAAAAATCAATATGCCCGGTCTCGAGCGCGCAGATGCACCATTCGCACTCGGCTCAGAGGAGGACAATCCCTGTTTGCGCCGCTCATGTGGCTCATTGCCAATTCGTATCACGGTTCCGTCGTTCATTATCAAATACCTCCATCATTGGGAAAAGGGTTGCAAGGATCCTCACTTTTCTCTCATGTGGAGCGATACGATTCAGAGCGGGCTGTTAGGAACAGGAGTCTTTCCTTTCTCGCCATTCTACGAGGCGCCGCCCGTTTTGCCGCAGGAGGGCGGAGGCGATTGGCACGAACTACGGAGTCCTCGATAAATCCACAATTGATACATCGAGTTGCCTGGCACACGTAGCCTGTTTTTTCTCTCAGGTCACTGGAGGTTTCGCGGACAAGCAGTCCCCTGCAGCGTTGACAGACCATAGGTCCTCCTTCTGTGTTTTTGTCGCTCAGTCTGCGAGGCGTCAGCACTCGTACCCCTAACAGTGAATTCGTATTCAGATGCCGCCGCTTCAGGCGACAGCCTGCCCTCTCATCGGGGATTGCGTCTGGGTTTCCATCCACGTTCCGCACTCGGCCTTGGATTGAGCGCAGATCATACACAGATGCGGCCCCAGGGCTTTCGAGGTGTAGCAGACCTCGAGATCTCCTGAACCACATTCACTGCAAAAGGCCAGATTTATGAGGGGGAGGTCATGGGACAACCGGGCCACTCGGCAAGTCATGATATCACCTCCTCTAGTCTCAGGAAGACGGCGAATCTGAGCGGCAAGATACCGACTAGGCAGACGGCAGTCTGTTCACAATTGCTCAGGTTGGAAAAATTGATGCGGAAAATCCGTAACAAGGCATAAAGGCATATCGGACGGTTACCCCGGCGACGACCTGTCCGCCCACATTATTCATGACGGTTTGTCAAGACAACGCCTATGGGGCATTTCTCGTAAAGCTTGAAGCTAATTTCGTCCGGAGCGACAAGCGATGAAAAGCGTTGCGGGAACGTTCGGCAGGTACAATAAAAACAAGGAGTTATGAATATGATGGCGCGCGTAACAGCGCCAAAAGATGAGGTCGAGGATAACAAAGGTTATTACGACGCCGAGTATACCCGACAGGGCAAGGTCAAACCTGTGTTGCACCACGAGGAGAGGGAGCAGGCTTTCAAGCACTTGGTCGAGACCTGGCGCGTGCCCTCCGGAGACCAGCCCAAGACGCCGTTCGATGAAGCTCGTCGCGCTATCCCCCAGCAAGATCCCGAGAGAAAATACTAGCCCCCTTCCCAAATCAAGACCTTTGACCCACGCGCACGCGCTCGTGATCAGGATCGAAAACAGATAGCCTCGCCAGGTTTTGGAAGGTCCCAACAGGGGGCGTCCATCCAGAAAACGTAACCCGTAATCCAAGGGAGAGGCAAAACGATTCCTTAGCAGCCGTTGCCCTTTAAATGGGCACCGGATTGGCGACCACGATCAAGAACAACAACTTGAAGCACATCGGGTTCGGCCTCAACAGTGATCAGCCCGGCCGGTCAGGACTCCCATGAATTGCCGGAGACATTCGCGTGAGCTATGCTAGATTCACACCGCCGCAGATGCGGCCCAAACCAGTTACGCAGTAAGCTCAATCCTTAGTTCCAACTGGTGTGGTTT
>DATIAT010000093.1:0-28309 GCA_035457905.1 Nitrospiraceae bacterium | reverse complement strand
CCCAGGCCGGTGCCGCCGAACTTGCGTGTGGTCGAGGTATCCGCCTGGGAAAAAGGCTTGAACAGAATGGCCTGTGCCTCGGGCGTCATGCCGATTCCCGTGTCGGTCACGGCAAATTCGATCAGGGCGCAATCGGCAGTCTCCTCACCTAGAGTCACATGAATCATCACCTCGCCTTGTTCAGTAAACTTGATCGCATTGCCGATGAGATTGACGAGGATTTGACGCAAGCGGCCTGGGTCACCCCGTAGAGCAGTGGGCACTTCAGCGTGCACGAGGCAGCCCAATTCCAAGCCTTTGCGCTGTGCCTGTTGGGCAAAGAGGTCCAGAGCCTCCTCGACCATCGTTCGAAGGTCGAAATCGATTGTTTCCAACGTCAACCGGCCGGCTTCGATCTTTGAGAAGTCAAGGATGTCGTTGATGATGTCGAGCAGCGCCTCACTTGATCGCCGGACGGTTTCGGCGTAGTCACGTTGTTCAAGCGTCAGATCCGTATCGAGCAAGAGCCCAGTCATTCCCATGATGCCGTTCATGGGTGTACGAATTTCATGGCTCATGACGGCGAGGAAGGAAGACTTGGCTTGCGTGGCTGACTGAGCCTTGGCCAATGCGAGGACGAGGTCGAAGTTTTTCTGCTGAAGCTCCTTCGCGTGGGTGTGAACTTGAGCCTCCGCCCGTTTCCGTTGAATGAACTGACCGACCTGGCTGCCGATGGTGACGAATATCTGCAGCAGATCCTCATCAGGGGGGCTGATCTTGTGGCTGAAGAATTCCATCACCCCAAGCACCCTATCGTCGACTTTGATGGGAAAAGCTAAGGCGCTGTGGAGGTTCGCCTGTACAGCGAATGGGCCTCGAGGAAAGTTGGTGTCCTGTGTCACATCGAGGACCCAGGCTGGTTTGCCATTCGCCCAGACCCGTCCTGGCAGACCGACGTCACGCGTGAGGACGGTTTGCATGGTCGCCCGTGAGAACTCCGTATTTTCCACTGAAGATTGGTGCCAGATATCCGTGCAACTGATGACGGCCGGGTGGTTGTTCTCGTTCACGAACCACAGCGCGCCAAGATCCCAATGGCAGAACTCGCAGACAGCGCGAAGGATCTTCGGCATCGCGTCCTGGAGAGTTTCGGACTCGGCTAGTAGCTGGGTCAAAATGTGCTGCATGCGCGACTGCGCTTCCGCCCGCTTGAGCTCGGTGATATCTCGTATGAACGCGTTAAGTGTGTAGAGCTTCCCGGGCACCAAGACCGGCGAGATCGACAGTTCCACAGGAAACTCGCTTCCGTCCCGGCGGCAGGCCGTGATCTCGATCCGCCTGTTCAGCACCGGTCCTTCGCCGGTTACGAGGAAATGAGGTAACCCGAGTTCATGGACGTCCCGGTGTTGTGCAGGTAGGATCGTGGCTGATAAGAGTCGCCCGATGGCATCCTGCCGGGACCAGCCGAACATCTGTTCGGCTTGGACGTTCCAGTCGGTGATGATTCCGGCCGCATCCATCCCGATGAAACCATCGAGCGCCATCTCGACGATGCACCGCGTGTGTGCCTCGCTCTCCTTCAACGCCACTTCGGATAGTCTGGAAATCCTACTCTCCCGCTGCGCGTTCAGATGTTCCCTTTGCGCGCGTTTCATGGTCCAGACCAAGAGTCCAAAAATTGGAACCACTACGGCACCGCCTGCCAGGCCGAGGTTCCAGAGGACATCTCGAATCGGCGTCAGGGCATCGTGCCGATTCATACGCACCAGCACCGCCCAATGCAGACCCTCAAACTCGCCGAAGCCTTGGGTCCGGGCATAGCCGGTGATCACCGGCACATGGCGACGTAGGTGCTCCTCCTCGACATAACCGGATCGGAACCTTTCGCGGGCCAGCGCCGACGGGAGGCCGAGTTCTTTGAGATTGACGTTGCCCTTATAGTGGAGGTCAGAATCAATGAAGGCCACCCCTTTCTCCGTCAGAAACTGGTATTCCAGCGTTCCAAAAAATTGTTTCTCTTTCCGGAAGGCTAGGAGGGTCCTCGTCATGACCTCTTCCATGGCGGGAATGCTTACCCGCGTGGTCACGACCCCAAGGAACTGCCCCTGGGGTCCGGTGATGGGTGCTGAAAAGGCAATGGATTCCTCCCCGCCGACTGCTGAGTATGGCGCCACATCTCCCACATTAACCAGTTGCCCGTTCCGCACGGCCTCAAACCAGAATGCAGTGCTGTAGTCCCGCCCGATCGTGTTCTGGTTGGTGGCGACCATGACCTGTCCGCGCGCGTTCGTGACGCCGATCCACCCGTAATCCGGGTACAAAGTCTTCATCCAGGCGAGATATGAGGACTGAAAGGCACGATTCTCCGGCTGGGAGTTGAAGGCCCGCGCAAGCATCTGAACATCGCCATACCGTTCATACAGAACTCGGTCCAACTCGTTCGAGATTTGGGCGGCTGTCAGGGCCAGGGTTTCGCCTGCCGTGGCAACCATGCGGGTTTCGATATAGTGGAACATGGTGGCACCGATGGTCACCGTGGCGACCGTCATGAGGATAATCAGGATCGGGAGCCAGGCAAAAGGGCGGGACTCTGTTGCGTCAGACATGGGGATTCATCCTTTTCGCCTCGTTGCTGCGCCGCACAAGCAGGAAGTTGAAACAGTCCGCCAGCTTTGCTCTCGCGTCGCTCAGAGGCTCAACGTACGGCAAGGAGTGCGCCTCGCCTCTTTGTTCGCTCCGGCCGGATCGTCCGGCTTTTTTGAATATCCTGAGAGGCAGAAATCAGGCATGCCGGAAGCAGGCCTTCGCCGTTCGTGGTCTCGTTGTGAATGATACAACAGGCTATAAAATACGCATGCTTTTTCCCTTTATTAGCATGCCCATCATGGGTGCATACCTTACCTCGCATAATCTTCAACAACTAACAGGACGTTGAAACAGTCCGCCAGCTTCGCTCTCGCGTCGCTCAGAGGCTCAACGTACGGCAAAGAGCGCGCCTCGCCTCTTCGCTCGCTGCCGCCTGGCCGTCCGGCCTTTTTGAGCACCCTGCTGGCTGATTCAATTCCATTCGTTTTCGCTTGGCGCGCGACCTGTCCACGGTGCTCAGTAGGTTTTTCAATAACCTGTTAGGTTGCATGATCTGAGTCTCCGCTCACAAGTTGTGGGCGGAGACATCTGACCAGCTAGCCTTAAATCACCATGGGACTGGGTGGTGATGATGCCGGTGAAAGGTGACAAGATGAGCGGTGCGGCGACTCTCTGCAAACAATTCACAGGAAATGTGGCTCGATCGTGCCACTCACGAGATGCCAGTCATTATTTAGGAGGAATCCTGCTCTCCAGACCTTTTTCAAAACTGTTTGATCTGGGTCGCGAGCATAACCGCAATGAGATTCATGTCAAAGGGCCAAGCATAGTGGAGCACAACATCCGGGTATTGTTTCCGGAGCCCTTCAAGGATTTCCGGAATCTCAACTTCCGAATGCGAGCCACCCGGCGTGAACATTGTCGTGGCGACGGTAATGTGCGTCGCACCTTTCTTGATCAGATCTTCCACCGATTCTTCCAAAGTCGGCGCGCAAAACTCATTGTAGGCCACGGCAAAAAGGGTATCCCCCAGCGCGGGTCGCAACCGAGCGGCGACTGCCTCAAGCCCTGATTGATAGGGATCCGACTCCGGCGTCCTTGGCCATCGGCGAATTCTTGTGTCCAACTCGTGTTCCTCGGCCGATACCGGCGTGCCTGCCGCACGCCGCGCACCTTCCAATCGTTTTAGTTGCGTAATCAACTCCTGTGGGCAACCCTTCGGAATGCCCCCATGCCCCACTAGAATCACTCCCCGTACGACCGTCGCCATTACGCGGCTCCTTTCTTCATGCATAGATACTACACATGATTGCGCAACATGAGTTCCTTCGGATGCGGATTGAGATACACCTGCTCGCGAATATAACTCACATCAAAGATCCGGACATAGTGCTTGATAAGTGTCAAAGGCACAACCAAAGGCGTAAGTCCTCGATAATAGTCGGCGATCACGCTCTGCAGCTCGGCCTTCTCGTGAGTGTCGAGTCGCTTCCTGAAATATCCCAGGATATGTTGGAGTACGTTGACGTGCTTCCGCACCGTCGCTTTCACGGCCAAGGCTTTCATGAAGAGTTCTCCATAGCGGGATGCGAGTTCCTTTGGACGGTACTGGTCAGCCTGACCGATCAGCCGTCCGAGCGTCTCGCATCGCTGCGGATGATGGGCCAAAAGCACATATTTGTGTGTTGTGTGGAACTGAACCAGTGACTGGCGTGTGACCCCGTTCCGAAGCAGGTCCTGCCAGCGGCGGTAACAAAATACCCGCTCGATAAAATTCTCCCTGAGAGCAGGATCGCAGAGCCGCCCTTCTTCTTCGACAGGAGTGAGGGGAAACTGCTCGATAAAGCCCCGCGCAAACAATCCGACTCCCTTCGGACTGGGTCTCCCGGCCTCATTGTGGATGCGAACTCGCTCGACTCCGCAACTCGGCGAGCCCTTCTTAAAGACATACCCGGATAAGTCCAGACCCTTGAGTTCCTCGATACGATTCGCGGTCATGATCTGCAGTGTGCGCGTGTGATCTATTCCGTTCTTGATCGTCACGAGTCGGGGCTGTTGAGGGTCGCCGACCAACCGCATCGCCTCGCGAGGAACACCCAGCCCAGCCTCAACTTCTGGACAGACGGGAACCCACTCCACATAGCGACCCAGCACGTCCGTCAGAAAATTGTCCCGTTTATGCCCCCCGTCGAAACGGACTTCATCGCCGAGGAGACAACGACTGATGCCAAGACGGAGCGGCGCCGTTGCTGCAACAAGCGATCGGTATCGCTTTTGTTCAAACGGGTGACTATCGCGCCTGCTTACCATGTGGCCCCATCTCGCCCTTGTAGAGTTTTTCGCCGGCGATACGAGTGACCGCAATCTCGCGCAGACTCCCGTCTCCCTTTACGCCGAGTTTCACTGCTGTGCCCGCCTCTCCGCGGACCATTTGTATCACTTGCTCATAAGTTTTACCGCTGACTGCCACATCGTTCACCGTTACTATTTCATCTCCATGCTTGAGGCCTGCCTGCCGTGCGGGACCTTCCGGATGCACATGAGCCACATACAGCGACGCTGGATCGCCGATTCGTTCTGCTCCGACACGCAGCGACACACCGATTACACCATTCGGCGAGTTGGCATCACCTCCGTGCGGCCGCTGGATCTGACTTCCTGACTGATCCTGCTCTTCAGCGGCATACACCGCGTTCGTCTTTCCTGGCATCTGGGCCAAGGCGACAGTCAGCAGGCCCATGAGCAGAGCGGTTGTGATACTGAGATTCTTGGTCATCATGTGAACACCTCCTTGTGAAGTACGAATTTTGTGCAAGTCGTCTCACACAGAGTTTTGCGAACAGAGTGAATAGAGATGAACCGATTGCCGATGCACCGGTGTCACTCTACCAGGAAAACGCAAGCGTGCGCAGACCGATACTCAATACGGGGGACCATGCTATGCTCTCTTCTGCTCCTCCGTTATGATCGCTCGCAAGGCGGGTTGCAGTGTCGGATAGTGAAACACATATCCCCCGGAGAGCGCCTTCGCCGGATTGACTCGTTGGCCCGTGGTCATGAGCGTTCCGAGCTCGCCCAATGCCACGCGGAGTGCGAAGCCTGGAACGGGCAGCCAGGATGGCCGGTGGAGAACGCGTCCGAGCACGTCGCAGAAAGTGTTCATTGTCACAGGCTCGGGAGCCACCAGATTGACGGGACCAGAGATGTGTGGCGTCGTAAGTAACCACTGAATCAGACCGATGTGATCGCGCCGATGAATCCACGACACCCACTGAGTTCCCGGCATGATGGGGCCGCCAATGAAGAGACGGAACGGCACCCACATCTTCGGCAAAGCGCCGCCGTCGTGTTCGAGGACCATGCCGGTCCGCAACAGGACGACTCGCAAGCCGAAATCCGCAGCCCGAAGCGCTTCTGCTTCCCAAGCCAGACAGAGATCGGCCAGAAAGCCTTTGCCCCGCGCGACGCTCTCATCCAGCACACGATCGTCACTGGCCCCGTAGTAGCCGATACCAGAAGCATTGATCAGCGTTCGGGGTTTCGAGGAGCGGCGGGATAGTGCTCCTACCAGCAGACGAGTGGTCAGAACACGGCTTTCCCTAAGGAGTCGCTTACGGGCATCGGTCCAGCGTCCATCAGCAATCGGTGCGCCTGCGAGATTAATGACGACATCGGCGCCTTCGAGACACTGTTCCCATGATCCCCCCTCTCTGCCAGTCCACTCGGCGACTGTGACGTCTGATCCGCACGATCGTTGGGCCTCTTCCCTTCTTCTCGTGAGGAGGATGACCTGATGACCCTCTTCACAGAACGATGCACACAAGGGCCGACCGATAAATCCCGTTCCTCCGCTGACCACGATTTTCATGAATTCCTGCTCTCTGGGGAGGCCGAACAAACTAATTCTCTAGCGCATGCCCGCGCCCTTGCAAGGGATGGATTCTACTCTTGAGGGGACCTAAGGGGCAAAAGGGAGAGTCGAATTGGTGCCGAAGCCTTGATTTGGAGGACAATTCAGCCCTGTCAACGCTGCCGCTCGTTTCACAGCTCTTGCGTTAGGAAGCTTACGGGCAATCGTTTGATCCGAATCGCGCAGTGAGGCAGTCAAAAGTCCGAATTATGGGCCGTGCCAGCATGAGCGGCAGAATCTCAGCATGGAATTAGCGTGCGGGCATCCAGGCAACTTCGCTTGAGCAATAAGGAAATCCTCCCAGTGAATAATGTAGGCCGACGAACGTCGATAAACGCGCGTTTCTGTTCGAGGTCTGTACTCATGATCCTACGATGGGTAGCTAACAACCAAGATGTTGACCTGAAAGAATAGTGATGAGCACCCAGGCCCAAACCCCAAAAGCTAAGGAATGGAGAATGATGCGGTCAATGACGTTCATGGTCGTTCCCTCCTTTTCGGATAGAGAATGTATCAGTCTATTTAATCCGCACGGTTTGTCCGTGCGCTCCTGTAGTTCACGGATTGCTGCAGGTCCGTCACATGGAGACCGTTGCATCTTCAATGCGATATCGTTCCGTGTGTGACGTGCTCATCATTTATTTGCCCTTCGGCTTCCAGTTCCGTGCACGCTGCTGGGCCTCGGCGATCTGCTCGGGGTCCATCCGTTTTGCGAGCGCATCCTGCAACATAGCCCCGGCCTTCGCACCATTCGCTGCCCCCAGGCTGTACCACATATAAGCCTCGATATAGTCCTGCGATACACCGTCCCCACGCTCATACATGAGGCCAAGTCTCCTTTGGGCTAATGGATTGCCCTGATTTGCGGACAGTCGATACCAGTACACAGCTTTTTTGAAATCCTGTGGAATACCCCGTCCATAATCATAGAGAATTCCCAGGTTGACCTGGGCGTCCGCGTGCCCTTGGACGGCGGCTTTCTCGTACCACTGCCACGCTCTGGCATCATCTTTTGGAACACCCTGGCCGTTGCCATAGAGCAGGCCGATGCTGTATTGCGCGCCAGCATGTCCTTGCTCAGCCAGCGATTGCCACTCACGCAAGGCTGTCGCATAATCACCCCGTCGATAAGCAGCTTCACCCGCTTTGAAGTCCGCCAGTGCAGGCGTCACGAAACAAACGGCACACAGTGCAAGGCAAACAGGGAATCGAAGCCGTTGGAATCGATCGTTGCTCACAGGACAATTTCTCCAGATTTCTTCAGTGACGGTTACGGATCATGCCGGAGTCGGGTGTGCGTATGGTTCGACGCGAGATTTTCCACTGCACTACTACCTTCCAAGCCATCGTACCACCGCTTCAGGCATCTCACCCTCTTCCGATTCGTTGGATACCCGGTTAAACCAACACGACTGCCGGGCCTCTGTCTTCCTAGAAATCATCCTTCAGGTGGAGCCGAGCAGGTTCATTCTCTTGCGAGCGCCTTCGTAAGATACGGATTCTACTCTTGAAGAGTTCTAGGGAGCAAAAGGGGAAGGAATGGTGCCGAAGGCGGGAATGTAAAGGGGGGTTGCTCAAGTCGTTGATGACCTGGGCAATCCCCATTCCAGTTCAGTCGATTCGTGTGCTCAGCCGCTCAGTTCTCTTTGTCTCTCGCTGCCACTCACCTGACAAGTTTGTCGCAGTTTTTAACACCTATAGATGTTCGTATGAGGGATGGAGAATTGCCGCCCACGGAGGGAAACCCCGGTGGGTGCTGGGTCATTGAGTGTCCAGGATTTTTGGTGTGATTTATCTCTGCCTGCTCCGAGGAGATAGACTCGATGGTCTAGTCCTGCTCTTTCTCGATCGACAGTCCCACATGCGCAACTGAGCCGCTTAGGTAAGCCAGGCGAATCTCAGGCAACGACCGATCAGCGAGTGCACGCAGTTCCTCTAAAGTATGAAAAAGCAATGTGCCGGTCGCCCCAGTCACTCCTACGTGGCCAGTCTTGATCACGGAATATGACTGGAGGGCGATATCGACGAGCCGTCGACACTCGCGCGAATCACGCAGTTGGCCAACACGTTGCGCGAGGAAGGGGCGCTCGATGAGCGCGAGAGCTTCATCGACGCGACGTTTGCCGCCGCGAAGGGTGGCAGCGACGCGGTCGGCCTCACGAAACGTGGCAAGGGCGTGAAAATCCTGGCGATTGTCGATCGACACGGGCTGCCGCTCTCGGTCAGTACGCATGCCGCCAATCATCATGAGGTCACCTTGGTGCAACTCAGTTTCGACTTCTACATGCTGGAGGCCAAGCCGGAGCAACTCATTGGCGATCGCGCGTATAACAGCGACGGACTCGATGATGACCTCAAGCAAGACGGCGTGAACCTGATCGCGCCGCACCGGTCGACTCGGAAACTCAAGACCCAAGACGGGCGCCACTGACGCCGGTACCAACGCCGCTGGCTCGTCGAACGGTTCTTTGCGTGGCTCCAATGGAGGCGGCGGTTGCTGATTCGCTGGGAGTACCACGCCACCAACTTCCTGGGTTTTGTGCAGCTCGCATCGATCACCCTGCTCCTAAAGCATTTTTGAGATAGGTTCCAAACTCCTTGCTCTGTTTGCCCTACTTATATTGTGGACAGGTAGCTGAGTTAGCTGTATGCCGGAAACCTACTTAATCTATTCAAAACCCATCGGAGCGGAAGCCAGCGAGGCTCTCTCAACAGAATATCGAGCGAGTGTGCCCGGATGTCTCTTGAGGATAAGGATAATCGAAGAGGGCTGGATTCACTGCAAAATGGATGGCTTGCAGTGCTCAATAAATGGTCCAGAAATTAAGTATGGCAGTACATTTGAAACACCGAGCCGTTCATTTCTTCTGCGTAGGCCATTCCGAAGGCGTTCCATTTTCGTGATCCCTAACCAAATGTTCCGAAGAGGGTCACCGTTACTCTCGTTCTCAACAGATGTCAGCGTGGCCCCCTTCCTGCGTGACAGCCCCCCCCGTGTTTTATAATTGTGGTTGTCACTCGGTACCTAGTGGATGTGGCCTCAGCCCCTCACTCGCCAAGAGGTCGACTCATGGGGCGCAAACAACCCTCACGATTCAATCTCAAGGAATTTCTTGCAACAGTCAGCAAGGGGAAAGCCCTGCTAACGTCCCCCAAGAAAACAATTGTCTTTTCGCAAGGGGATCCGGCGGATGCGGTGTTCTATATCCAGGAGGGTCGGGTCAAGCTCTCGGTCGTGTCCCAACAAGGCAAAGAAGCCATTGTCGGGATACTGGAGCGGGATACCTTCTTCGGGGAGGGATGCCTCGCCGGGCAGCTGGTGTGCATGGCCACGGCGACCACGCTGGAAAACTCCAGTATCGTTCGCATTGACAAACAGGTCATGCTCACTGTACTCCACACCGAGCCCACCTTCGCCGAGCTGTTCCTGACCCATCTCCTGGCTCGCCACATACGCATCCAAGAGGACTTGGTGGATCAACTCTTTAACTCGAGCGAGAAGCGGCTGGCCCGGGCGCTGCTGTTACTGGCTCATTTCGGGAAGGAAGGCAAGCGGGAGGCCATCATTCCGAAGATCAGTCAGGAAGTGCTGGCCGAAATGATTGGCACCACACGGTCACGGGTGAGTTTCTTCATGAATAAGTTTCGGAAGTTAGGCTTCTTGGACTACAACGGTGGCGTCCACGTCCACACCTCCCTCCTCAATGTCGTCCTGCACGACTAAGTTCCCGTCTGCCGGCTGAATCTTCGCCCAGGGACAAGCGCCCTGTGATCTGCCAGATAATATTTTAACTGTGAGCAATTGTGACCAGACCACAGGCGGTCTTTTCGGCACACTGCAGCGAAGAATTCACAGGAGGAGACCATGTCCAAACAAGTAGCCGACCGTCACCAGAAAGCCCCGGAACATCCTGAACAGACGGCTCACCAGCAGAAGCAGACTCGCAGGGCGATGAGGCGAACCAACATGAAAAAGGACACATCCTGCCCACCTCGCGCATGGCGACAGCCAACAGGCGATCCATCATGGGACTGACGCGGCGCAGTCGCCTGTCGAACATCATGGGACTACGGAGCGGAGCAATGAAAGGCGGAGCGTATGGCTGTTGAAACCCTGTTCGCTCAGATAACCCATGCAGCCCCATCCGCTTCAGGGAAAGAGACGCTACTGCTCCCGGTCTGTTGTCTCTGCCGACGCATTCGCGAGGAGCTCGGCCCTTCCCTTGATCATGCGCGCTGGGTCACGCAGCGAACGTATCGACAGACAAATGGCATCAATCCGGCGGATTGCGTTCAGACGCACACCTACTGTCCGGGGTGTTTCTCGCAGGCGATGGAGACAATCGGAGCAGCCCAGGTCGTGAAGACACAGACGGTCGCCGCGCGAGAGATCACGAGGCCTGCCGCGGAAAGCGGTTGTTAAGTGTGAGGAGCGGGGAGGCCGGGATCATGGGTGCGAACCAGCTCTGGCCGGGCATCGTGACAGGTCGGTCACGGCGCAGTGATCGCTCCCACAAGGGCACCCCTCGCGGCGGGCTGGTCCCTGCACACTGAAAGAAAGAGGTGGCATATCCGCTCGCTGTTTCTACGTCACTCTTAATTCAGCAGCTTGAATTGTCGTCATCACGTGCCCCCGGTGTCCGAACCTTAATTGTCGGACGGCTCCTAACCCTGCATTTCTAAATCTGTAAAATCTTCCCGACTATATAGGTAAGAGCGCAGAAGGCTACGTGGTTCTCTTCGGCAAATTCTTTTGCATCAGCAAAGCGGTAGAACCTAGCCGTTTTCGATCCCGTCAGTGTTGATCATGATGATCACGGATTCTCGATCTTGAGGATCTTCATCTGCACGACGAGCGGCTTACCTGCGAGCGGATGGTTGTGATCCAACACAGCCGTCGCGTCTACTACTTCCACTACAGTGGCCAAGTCGCCCAGAGCATTCTGTATGATATCTCCCTTTTTCGCTCCAGTCGGCAATAGAGTTGTTCGAACAATCATTTTTTTCCCATCATCATATATGCCAAAGCCTTCCTCTGGACTCAGCTCAACTTTCTTTGACTCCCCGGGTTTCATTCCAACTATCTCTTGCTCCAAAGCTCGGACGATCTCGCGCCGACTCTGAATATACTCGCTGATGTTGCCGTAATCGATCCCGGTCGAGCCGAGAACGGTGGCCACGTATTTGAGGGTGACTAACGAGCCTTCCACGATCCGAGAACTCTCCACCTCGGAAGAACGAGAAGAACTTGCTTGAGGAGGCTTAGCTCCAAGAACATATCCCCCCAAGAGCGTCATGCAAGCGAGACTGACAATGAGACTCGCTTTTGTGTAATCATGTCGTCCCATACACACCTCCTTCCTCAAATCTATCGATAGGCATTGATTATGTGTCACAGCTCTACATTGTGCTTGTTTCCGTCCCTACCAACTGGAGTCCGGCCGATCATGGAGATCACAAGGAGTGCCCGTGAACTGAGACTATATTGGCGATTGGAATTCAGGCACGGTAGTTCCTCCGGTTCGGAGCGTCGCTAACTTCACTGTTGTACCCATGCTGGCGTAATTGCGTGCTGTGAGAGGGAGTCATGGGTGTGCGTCATTCTGGCAATAGGGTGAACGGGACGACGGGAGCTGCGAGGAGAGCGTGATCTGATAGCTCGAGTAACCGATTTGGCGAAGCAACAACTGCCCGTCCCTCGACATCCGATGGACGGCGACGAATACCTCTACCCAACTGAGATTTGGAAGGGACGTGACGAGATCGTCCAGGCAACAGGGACTAGTTTTCCGCAGCATTTCAATAACAACCTCCTCCGTAGACACGTCTTTGGGCATCATGGCCTAGAACCTCCGGTTGAAGTGATTTGCTCGCGTGCGCCCGCATAATGCACAGGAATGCACCGCGTGGGATCTCGGAAATGTATTAGTACTCTCTCATCGGCAATCGCGTCTGGGTTTCCTTCCACGTTCCACACTCGACCTTGGGTTGGGCGCACGTTAGGCACAGATGCGGCTCCAGGGCTTTCGAGGTGTGGCGCACCTCCAGATCCGCTGAACCACGCGCACCGTAGAAGGCTAGATCTATACGGAAGAGGTCTTGGGGCAACCGACCCACTCGGAAGGCCACGATGTCATCTCCTCTGGTCTCAGACAGACGGCAAGTGTGAACGGGAATATACCGAGGAGATAGACGGCATTCTGTTCCCAATTGCTCATGTTGGAAAAATTGATGCAGAGGATTCGCGGCAAGGCAAACTATCGTGCCCCACTTACATTGTGGAGAGATGGCTTCGTTAGCTGAGTGAAGGAAACCAACGGAACTTATTCAAGACCCATCGCCTCAGAAGGCAGCCGAAGGTCTCTCATCAGAGTCACCAGCGAGTGTTCATGGATATCCCGTAAGAAGTGGAGGCTCGAAACGGTCTGAATTCTTTGCAGAAACGATAGCTTACAATATTCAACAACCTGCCCAGAAATTAAGTGGGACAGCCCACAGGCACCCCTCGAACGCTCCGCAATCAACTGCATCAATGAGAAAAAGCGGGTTCGAGTCCTGTCTGGGGAGCCGAGCGGATCTTCACCCCAATTCCAGCTGTTCGAGCTTTTAAGGCGAAGGCCGTGGGCTCGAATCTTATCGTCGAGTTCGCCTCCAGATTTACGCCTGCAATTTGTCGATCTCTTCCTGATTCATCCTCTTTTCACCGCAGGGCACTGATGGGGTGCACGCTCGAACTGAGCTGTTTTGAACAGACTTCGACATCACCGAAATGAGAACGTTTGTGTGAGAATCATTTTAGAACCAATCGCGCGCGCGACGGAGTCTTCAATACGTTCATTCGGAAATTCTCCCTTCAAGCTGCGCAAGCAAAGCAACGCCGGGCGCGCGAAAGAAAAATGGGCGGGAGAAAAGCACCATGCGTAACATTTCCTCCATTCGTTTGCCCGTTCGCATTCATACTGCTGACCATGTCGGCGACATCCCTACGGGCAAATCGGGTAAGAAGGTCTGTGCCGGCCTGCCTCGTTATTCGTGGTCCTCTGCCCCATTGAGCTAGACAGGTGATTCCCGATCGAGGCAGGGGCAGTGCGTGATGAGGTGCGGAAACCGGTCAATCAACATTTGAACGATCATCGACCACAAATTCACACACGAAGGAGAGATGATAATGAAAAGCACAACGGCTGTAAAAGATCCGGTGTGCGGTATGGACATAGAAACAGCGACCGCAGCGGGGCGAACCGAGCACAAAGGGCAGACGTATTACTTCTGTGGCTCCAAGTGCAAAGAGAAGTTCGATCTTACTCCGGAGCAATACGTGGGCAAGTCTGCGAGAGCGCCGAAGAACGGCCAGGGCTGCTGCAGTTAAATCCCACAACGAACGCCATGCCCACCGTTGACCCTTGGCGTTGCTCATGTGGGCTAGTGTCTTCCCGGTGTTGTGGACTGCGCTGTGTGTCTCGTGGCCAGCGTTAGGCGGATCACACTCTAGACCAGTGTGCTATAGCTTGCGACTGGGGGCATGGAAGAACCGGCTATGGTGAGGAGATCGCGAAACGATGTCTGAGCTGTTGATACGCGGTCGTATTCATCGAATCTTGGCTGTGGGCCTGCGGCCGCTACTCCAACGAAGAAGGCAGGGCCTCGACCCTGTCGAGCAGTGGCAAGCGCGTAACGAGGCTGGTCTCACGTCCGTCCAATCCGGGCGCGGCCCTCCCCCCCCAGCCGTTCTAGTTCCCACGTCGTCCGGGACAGTTCATTCGCACTACTCATTACTAATAGAAATTGGAGGGTTACGCCATGAAGAACTACAGAATTGTTACACTCGCAGTTGTTGGGCTCTGCTTGTCCCTGTCATTCCTTGCGTCACCGGTGTTGGCCGCCGAGAAGGATGGCATCATGATGAAGGATGGCAAGATGACGAGGATGCAGGACGGAAAGGAGATTGGCCGGATGGATCGCGAGACAACCATGTCCAACGGCACCAAGGTCATGATGAACGGCAAGGTGGTGATGAAGGACGGCAAAGAAATGCAGTTGAAGGACGGCCAGACAGTGATGTTGGACGGGAAGATGATGGAGGGTGACAAGGACATGAAGATGGAGAAGATAGACAAGTAGCTTTCAGAGTCGGCAGGTCTGACGGCGCCCGCGTCCTGGCGGCTAACGGAGTTCGGGGTGGCTCCGCTCCGCCGGTTCGTCGGGCATCCTTCTAATCCAGCGGGAGGTCCCCGCCTGTAAAGGCGGGGGTGTGAGCAAGGTCCCGCGGCTTCCGGTAGACTGCAAGGGGTGAAACTGCACAAGGCGGCCCACACCGTATACAAAACGCAGTACCACATCGTGTGGGTGACCAGATTCCGCCGCAAGATCCTTGTCGAGGGCGTTGCCAGGTATTTGCGAGTCAAGCTGCGGGAGGTCCAGAAATACTATCCCGACTGGCATGTCACGGAGATCGGACTCGACAAGGATCACGGGCATGTGCGCATGGTGATCCCGCCGAAGTACAGTGTCAGTGTTGCGGTGGAGACGATCAAGAAGCACACGAGCCGCGCCCTGCGCGAGCAGTTTCGATTCTTGGACAAGGTGTATTGGGATCGCGGCGGCATCTGGTCAAAGGGCTACTTTGTGTCTACGGTTGGGATTACCGAAGAGATCATACGACGGTACGTGGCGAAACAAGGTCAGGAAGACGCGGGACAAGCGAAGCTTGAATTCTGAGAGAACCCTGCCTGTAAAAGGCGGGGGAATCTATGGGTGACGCTCACCTTCAATCAGCTAATCCTGTCTTTCCAATTCAGTAAATTCTTCCCGATCTATAAAAGTATGAGCGTTCAAAGCGATGTGGTTGATTGCGACAAACTCTTTGGCACCCCAGAAGGTCCGGAATCGGGCCGCTTTCGATTTGCTGATAGTCGGGGAGCCGTCGTTGGCAATGTAGCGCATGCCAGCTTCCGTCTGTTGTTTCGATCTGGAAAAGATGACAAACAGCTTCTGCTTCTTTTGTCGTGGCAAGCCGCCCTCGTCACTAATTACTGCACATCAGTAACAATCCTCTTCTTGTTCGCGAAAGTTGCTTCCATGGTGGGCGTTCTGAGAGGAGATCTAGGCCGGCATGTATTACATATTCTTCCGGTATTCTCCATCCATCTTAAGTAGGGTAGCGGTCTTGACAGTCTTAGAGGAAAACGTCCTGCTTCGCAGCGACAACTTAATCTCTCCCCTTCCTCCACCGTGGCGTCCTCAACGGGTACGCTTCCGCCATTTCCACGGCGGCAGCGGCTGGGGCATTCCATTAAATCGCGGTGATTGGTGGATAGGAACTTCTGCTGTACGCCTGTATGGGGAGAATTCTAATGTAAATGTCCCTGGGTCAGACCACGACTTTCGACGGCTGGGGATGAGTCGTCGTGCGGTTCCTCGCTGTCACGGTGTTCCGGCGAGGCGTTTCCTTGTAGGTAGTCGCGGGTGTGATGGTTCTGATCAAGGCCAGCGAGAGCCATTACAAAGATGGAGACGGCCGGTACAGCGACGATCGCCCACAAAAGAATTTCCTGCATCATGGGAGCGTCTCCGATTGGATCGAGAACGGTTGAGGTTTAACGCATCAAGAGGATGATGAGACCGATGAGACTCCACAACGTGAGAGACAGGCGAATGCCATTTATAATTCCCATGGTCGGAGCAAGCGCCTCAATCTCCTCCTCCGTCGTGTCCGGTACCACGCTCAGCCGAGCGGCGCAGGTCTTGGCGGTTGGTGTTTGAAGTCCGCCCAGACATTCATCGGCTAAGGCCAAATTCGCCCACGAGCGCAGAGACCGACGTGTTGCCTGTTTTCTTTTCGTTTGCATCAGCGCATCTCGCTCGTGCTGCAGGCCATGAAACTCGTTTTCTTTCTTCATGCCTCAAGCAAAAATGATACCGCAGGCCATAGGCCCCGTCAGGCTGAAAAGAGGTATCCTCGACGTCAATGGGCATCAGACTCCTGCCAGATTTGTGCACCCTTGAGACAAAAAAGAGCCTTGTTCGGCAGGCGTGTGGCCGGTCTTGATGGTGGTGCCTTAATGTTCCAATTCGTATCGCACCGCGTCCGGCAACTGCGGCAGGTTGAAGGGCTTGTGAAAGGTCCGCCGTGCTCCGAGCAGTTTCGCGACATCCAAGGCATTTGATTCCCCGCCTACGCCTGAAATCGCGATCACCTTTGCGTGGAGGAATTGACGCGTCAGTACCAGCATCATGTCTAGCCCATTCAGCTCAGGCATGGCTATGTCGGTGATGATCAAATCCGACGGGTTCTGGCGGTACTGCTAAAGCCCCTGGCGACCGTTAGAAGCTTCCGTGACCGCATACCCGGCTGCTTGAAGACTGGTGCGAAGGAGGGCGCGGATGCCCGCTTCGTCATCCATGACCAGAATGGTCGCCATGGAAGAGTCGCTCCTGTTAGTCACTGCTGACATCCCCTGCCTTCGTGTCCGGAAGGATCATTTGGACCTTCTCATGCACCAACAATCGCTTCATGCAAGCGGCGGTTGGCCTCTAACACGGGATCCGCCGCATGACCGCAGTTCATACACCGCCAGCCTCTCATCCACATGAAGCCCAGGGTCCCCTCAAAGTCAAAGAAGTCATCTTCTACCATCAAGCCCTGACAGCGTCTGCATTTCATGGTGTCTCCTCCTTGCAATGAAGCCTTCTACGTCCTGGCAGACATCGAGAGATGTCGTCTCTCCTCAAAGGCTATGGCACGACGATTATCGAGTTGCGCGCGGGCCGCCGCGGTTGCCGAGCGTCCTGGTCGATGCGCTTCAGGGCATCCAACTGACTGGATAGGACCTCAATCTGATAGTTCTGCATGGTGATGGTCAGCTCACGCTCATGAAGCCGCCGCTGCAGGGCTTGAATCGTCGCCTGATCTTGGCTGGTACCGAGCCGCGCAGGGGCGATAGGAGATGGTGGTATCGGGCTCGTGCAGCCGAACAGTACGAAGACCCCCAATAAGCAGACACCGTGAATGGTCCACACCATGTTCTTCATGCTTCGCCTCCCCCCACCGTACGGTGCATCAGGGTAATTCGCGGCCTCCGTTGTCGTTCAAACGCTACCACCAGAGCATGTGAAGAAAAGACTCGGAGGGGTTAGTTCAAAGGAGGTAGCAACAACGATTCTTCCAATCGCGCCTTGCACCTAGAGTGATGGTGCGAAGTGGGAGGCTCGCTGACTAGTCCCACTCTCTGTCGCTCCGACGCCAGAACTCATGGAGACGGCTTGAACGCCAGCGGTTCATCAAGACAATTCCACATAGTGCCTTGGCCTTCGTGTAGACCAGCGTAGAGGCGACAGGGCAGAACCAGGGAACCGACGGTGAGGCCGAATCGAGGACGGCATGGGGCCTCGCGGAGAGGCGCATTTTTAATAGGAGGAAACCGAAGGAGGGCGCAAAGGTCTCTGTGGTGGTCGACCACACCCCTCGATACTCTCTTCCCTCGCTGCACCATTCTTAAGATTTCGTTGGTCGACGGCGAGTCTCACCCTATACTGACTCCTAAGCAAATATGATGAGCGAGGTCGGCATTCACGCTTTGTCACAGATGGAAGGCACGGCCTTTTCGTAGCCGTGGACAACGATGCCAACGAGCCTCAACCTCCTCCTCCTTGAAGACTCGCCGAAGGATGCAGAACTCATTCTCGACCTGCTCAAGGAAGCTGGGTTCGATCTGTCCCCCCGCCGCGTCGATTCCCAAGCTGACTACCTGCGCGCACTCGATCAGCGTCCAGATTTCATTCTGGCGGATTTCTCCATGCCGCAATTTACGGCGCTCGATGCGCTGCGACTCATGCACGAGCGGGGGCTCGATATTCCGTTTATTGTCGTGTCGGGCTGCATCGGTGAGGAGATGGCGGTGGAATGCATGAAGGCCGGAGCCACCGACTATCTGATGAAAGATCGCTTGGCCCGCCTGGGTCATTCTGTGTCACAGGCCCTCAATCGAAAACGGTTACTTGAGGAAAAGCGGCAGGCTGAGCAGCGACTCCTCCTAGAAACCTTTCACGACTCGCTCACCGGCCTGCCCAATCGCGCTTTGTTTCTAGACCGGCTGGACCGGGTCTATCTGCAGAGCCGGCGTCACCCCCACCGTCTCTTTGCCCTGCTCTCTCTCAATTTGGACGGATTCCATGTGATCCGTGACGGCATGGGCCCCACCGCGGCCGATCGCCTGCTCATTGAAGTCAGTCAACGGATGCTGTGTCGGGTGCGCTCGGCCGACACGGTTGCGCGAATGGAAGGGGACGAGTTCGCCTTCTTGCTGGACAACTTGAAAGCAGTCGGCAATGTCACGCATGTGGCCACGCGACTCCATCTGGAATTTGCCAAGCCGTTTACCGTGGAGGGCCGTCAGGTGTTGCTGACAGCCAGCATGGGCATCGTGTGCTGTAGCGCGAAGTATCAGAGCGGCGACCATCTCCTGCGTGATGCGACGACCGCGATGCATCAGGCGAGAGCGATCGGACGGGGCGGGTTTGTGATTTTCGATACGGCCATGCATGAGCAGGCCATGGTCCGGTTGAAGCTGGAATCCGATCTTCGGCAGGCGCAGGAGCGGCAGGAGTTCCGGCTGGAGTATCAGCCGATCGTAGCCTTGAAGTCCGGCCAAGTCGCGGGGTTTGAGGCGTTGCTTCGCTGGGCGCATCCTGAATATGGGCTCACCAGGCCGGATGAGTTCCTGGAGGTGGCGACGGAATTGGGGTTGATGCCGAAGATTAGCGCGTGGGGCCTTCGAGAGGCCTGTCGGCAGCTTACGCTCTGGCACGCGGAGTTTCCGCAAATTCGTCCGCTGACCGTGAGCGTGAATTTCTCGCTCCACCAATTCATGGACGCTGATCTGGCCACCCTCGCCAACGACGTGCTGCGGGCCACCGGGGTGGATGCGTCGAGCCTCAAGATCGAAATCACGGAATCGGACATGATGCAGAATCCTGAGGCGGTCACCGAGGTCCTCAAGCAACTCGAATCGCAGCAGATTCAAACGTGCCTGGATGATTTTGGCACGGGGTTTTCGTCCTTGAGCTATCTGCAGCAGCTGCCGATTACGTTCCTCAAGATCGATCAGTCGTTCGTGCAGCGGCTGGGGGCCGACGACGACGCGTTCGCGATCGTGAAGACCATTATCGTCCTCGCACATCAGCTGGGGCGGCAAGTGATCGCCGAAGGGGTAGAAACCGTTGAACATCTGACGATCCTTCGGTTGCTCGGATGCGAATATGGGCAAGGCTATTTGTTTGCCAAGCCGCTGCCCTGCGCGGAGGTGTCCGCCTTCCTGGCCTTCGGCCGCCGCTGGTAACACCTGCCTCTCTCATCCGATTCACGGAACTGGTTCAGCAAGACGGAACTCCACCGTCTGCTGAGGCCTATGGTGGGAAAGACAGAGCGGAGCAGGGTTGCCGGTGCCCTGAGAGTGCGGCCTGGCGGCGGACGCGGATCCTGAAGAAGTGGTCGGCGTGAGGGCGAATGTGAGGTCCAGCCCCGGAGAAGCTCGTACGACATTCCAAGATGTTCGGTGGACCGCAAACGCGAGGCAAACAGTGAGGCCTTTGAAGGGGCAGGTCAAACAGAAATGGATAAGGTCCTCCGCTGTCGCCTTGGAGCCTCGTCGAGGCGACTTGGACGGGCTCCTATCGTCTCAACCACGACAAGGAAATCCTCTGTGTGTCGATAGGCCGTCGACCACAACTCGGCTATAAGAACCGCAGTTCACTGCTTCAAGGGAGGCAGGAAGGCGCTCTGATGGCTAAACGAGCATCGGTCGACGCGACCTCACGGAACCCGCTGGTGACCGACTTTGAGAAATGTGCGCGCAGTCTCGCGCAGTGGCTTGACGGAGAGCCCCCGCTCAGTACCATGGAACAGCTCTCGCTTGAGAATCATCTACACGTCATTCACTTGTCCTACGGCGCATGGAAGCACAAACAATCAGTTAATGACCAGGGCGAAGGCGAGTCTCGGTCAGACACATGAGACGCGCGTTTTCACCCTGTCGTCCTAGAGGACTCCTGACGACTTCGCCAGTAGCGCCCCTGTCCCGGTTCAGCTACAAGTGCCCCGCATGCGTGTGGTGGGGTCTGTGACGAGCCGAAGAACGGAGTGCGAAGATCGATGGCGACGATCCTGCTCATTGATGATGAAGAATCAATGCGGCTGCTCTGCCAGGGTGTGCTCGAAAGGGCGGGCTACCGTGTCCTGACCGCCGAACATGGACAACACGGCCTGCGTCTCTTGGAGCAAGAGCAGGTGGATGTGATTCTGTTGGATATTTTTATGCCGGAGATGGACGGCTTCGAACTGATCCCACGGCTTCGGAAGACTCGACCTGACAACAAGATTATTGCAATGATTGGAGACTCAAACTATCTCACCATGGCGAAGCATCTCGGGGCGAACGACAAACTCCAGAAGCCCTTCAGTGTGCAAGACTTGCTGGCTGCGGTCTCATCCCACCTTGAAAACACCTCCTAATGTGCTAGTCAACAATCGTGCAGAGGGCAATGCGCCACTAACGGTGCAGGCCTTGGCAGGTAGCTCGCTTCTTAAATCTGATCCAGAGACAAGATTCACTTACCGTCCCACCTATTATCTCTTTCCCTTAATATCGATAACAGCAAGGGCTCCACCTGGTGTAAGTCGGGCAATAAAGGGTGGCTTGTGCTTTTCGATGAACGTTTTGATGTTTGGTAGGACTTTGATGAAGATCTCAGCCATTTCTGAAGCTTTCAAGCTCCCTTTGGGCAAGATTATGGCTGTGGCTCCTGCAGACTTGATGGCATTAATCGCGGCGATGTGGTATCTGATACGGTCGTCTTTTGTCAGGACAATCCATCCACGCTTTCCTACCGCACTAAGCCAGATTTCATCGTGAGTGCCCTGCGGAAAATGGTCATCATGGACTTGAACTTGCTCTCCGGCTCCACGCAAGGCAGTCGCGATTTGGTTTTTGCCGAGGCACGCATCTAAGAAGAAGGTAGGAGAGCTAGGCGGCTTCGGGGTAGAGTTCGCAGCGGATCGCTTCTTCAATTTCGTCCTGGCTCCGTCCGTAGTCTTCTGCGAGACCCTCTAGGGATTCCCCGGCGCGAAACCGCTCCGCGATTACTGCTGTGGCGATTCCAGTGCCAACGAGAGATGGTCGTCCGAAGGACACATAGGGGTCAATTACCACTGCTCGCGGCTCTTGAAGCTCTTTTTTCCTCACATAGGGATATAGGCGAACGGGAATACCCGCCTGGTCACGTTCAATTCTCTTAAGGTGGGCCTCAAGCAATTCTCGAATTGCTAATTGACCTTCTGCTGAAAGATTGACCAATAGCCCGTACTTTTCCGCGAAGAGGTTTATTCCGTCGGTCGCGAAGTCCTCCTCAGCCAATGGGTGTTTAGATGGATAGTGATCAGTAAGGTAGTCCAAGGCTCTCCTAACTTTTGGCAGGGGTATGCGGTGCTTCCTACGAATGGCATCAAGAATATGTAGTTCGGTTAAATTGATAAATGACAGCACATTGTTCCCATCTTCAGGTAGGTCAATGATTGGCTTGTGTTTTTTCGGTCCGGTGTCCAAGTGATACGATACCCCTGTAACCCACCATCGGATTGTTGAAGCAGGAATGCGAAGGTAATGTGCAGCCTCACTGATTGGGTAAGTGGGAAGCTCTCGTTTATCAATCTTATGGTAGGCGATTGTCTTCATGGTTCACCGAACTTAAATTTAAACTTATAATTTCACACGGTCAACGGCATTCGCCTTGGAGGTCTCAGCTACTCTCTGCCTCACCCCTTCCCCTTCGGCAGCAGCCCTTTCTTCTCTAGTTCCTGGATCTTCTGGTCTACGAGTTCTAACACCAAATCTTTGACAGTTCTCTCTTCTGCCGCCGCCGCCATCTTGAGACGATAGAGCGTCGATCGGGGGATATCTCGGATATTCAGGTGGGCCGGCTTATCGGGATTACTTTTTGGTGCCATCTCTCAGACGGTTGTATCGCAAAGGCATGACAAGGGTAGCACGACGTAGGGCACGGTGTAGCACACTAGGACAGGACGAGGCAAATAGCACTTGCTATCATTTGCTAGAGTATGTAACATTAGACGTACTGTTATTAATCAATGGTGCTCTACTGGAGGTACATTGTATGAAAATGAAGCGCGTGATGATTCAACTCCCTGCACCACTCAAAACGAAACTTGATGCATTGCGAGGGCGCGGCACGAGCGCAGCAGGTCTCATTCGGCATTTATTGGAGCAGCACTTCAAAGGGAAGAAGGCGGCGTAACGCACAAACCAAGGAGGGCACCATGCATCCGCGTCACCGTGGGGGCTGTGCGGATTTTTATTATGCTCCACACCAAGACGAACGCGTGGACTTGAAAGTGCCCGTCGACGTGCGCGGTGAACTCGAGCTCGCGGCGGCCCGCGCTGGGCTCACCTGGAATGACCAACTCTGCTATGTCGGGGAACTCTTTCTCGGTCTTCGCCCGCCAGATTTCGACGATCCACGCAGCGTGGAGGAGTGGCGCACCTTGATGAGCGATAGCCTGGTCTGGATCGATACGGAGGGGGACTGGGTACCATTCAACAGCCTGGGAGAACACCATGAACATGAAGCAATTCCGCCAGCCGGCCAACGGACATAGCCGGACGGCGATCGTGAAAGGCCGTGTGGTCGGCGGGCGCGGCCTCCGGCTCATGTCGAAGATCGGCCAGCAGGCGATCAGCCTGGATCGGCTGGAACAACTCCTCGCCCAGGCGAAACAGCAGGGACGGTGACACATGACCATCGGGGAATTGCTCGTCCTCTACAAACGCAACCACGTGGCTCAGCTCGCCTTTGCGCAGGAGATGCGCGGCACGATTCGGAACTACTTCGGCCCCTTGGTAGGGACGCCGCTTGAGAAGTTGACGCCGCTCCATGTCGAGGAATGGTTTCATGCGATCGGCAGCACGTCGCCCAGCATGGCCAATAAATCGCTCTCCACTCTGCGCACGATGTTCAATAAGGCCTGAGACTGGCGCCTCTTCAACGGCGACAATCCTGCAGTCCGTATCAAGCGGTATAAGGAACGGTCGCGTCGGCGCTTTGTCCAGCCGGAGGAGATGCCGACCTTGCTGGAGGTGCTTCACCGGGAGCCGGAACACCTCCAATGTTATTTTCTCTTGTGTCTGCTCGTGGGCTGTCGCCGGACCGAGGCCATCGCGATCAAGTGGGTCGACTTGGACTTCCTCAATGGGCGCTGGCATAAGCCCCATACGAAGACCGATCGCGCCCAGACCGTACCGGTGCCGCTCGCCTTAATGAAACGGATTGGGGCCTTGCCGCAATGAAACGAGTACGTGTTTCCCTTTGAGGGGAATCGGCCCCACATGCCACACAAGGGCCATCTCTCAACCTCGAAAATTTTCTATGCGTGGAAACGGATCAGAACCGCTGCCGGTCTGCCCGATGTGACGGTCCATGATCTCCGGCGCACCTGTGCCTCCTGGCTCGCCTGTCACGGGGAAAACCTGGCGATCATCGGCAACGTGTTGAACCACAGCGGCCTGCAACATACCGCCATCTACGCCCGGCTCAATCTGTCACCCGTGACGAGGGCGCTCGAGGACCACAGCGTAAGAGTGTTGTCTGCTGCCGGCGCTTCTCCTGTGAGCCGTCCGAGACCGAGTCCGGTGTCACCGAGGCCCCTCGAGCGCGAAGAGTGGCCGGGGTAGGGCGAACGACAATCGTGAAAGGAGACGACGATGGCACGATCAACGAAGGGACTCTATAAACGAGGGAACGTGTGGTGGATGACGTACTTCGATGCACTGGGCCATCAGCGGTTTGAGTCCTCCAAGTCCCTGAACAAGAGAGACGCGGAAAAGCGCCTGGTTGATCGAAGGAAAGAAGCCCAGGAAGGGCTGTTGCCAGCGCCTCCCATCAAGCCGTTCGCCTTGGACGACCTTAAGGAACGATATCTGTCCTTTGTGAGCCATCAACGAGGCGTGGCGACCAAACACTATCACTTCGCGCACTTCGCTCGCATCTGGGGCAACCCGCCGATTCATTCCCTCACGGTGGAAGTCATTGATCACTACCGGGCACAGCGGCTCGGTGAGAAGGTTGGCCCTGCCACGATCAACCGGGAAATGGCCACGCTGAAGCATGCGCTCAGCAAAGCCGTGGATTGGAAACTCTTACGCAAGACCGCACGAGAGGAGCTGACCGCGATCAAGAAGTATCAAGAGCCCTCAGGCCGGTTACGATATCTCTCCGGGCTGGCGGAAGCGGACCGGCTCGTCCAAGCCCGCGAAGACTTTCTCAAGCCGATCGTGCTCACGGCGCTCCATACCGGGATGCGAAAGAAAGAAATCCTGTCCCTTACCTGGGAGGCCGTGGATCTGACGCACGGATTTATCCGGTTGACACAGACCAAGAACGGCATGGCGCGTGCGCTCCCGTTCAATGAAACGCTCTGGAGTCTCTTGAGCCAGCGTAGGACCCGCCAGGACGTGCTCTGGGTGTTCCACGATGCCGCCGGACATCGGTGGGATGATGTGCGACATGGCTTTGATCGAGCGTGTGATACCGCAGGACTGACGGATTTCCACTTTCACGATCTCCGTCACACGTTCGCCTCCTGGCTCATTATGCGAGCGGTGCCCTTAGCCACAGTCAGCAACCTCCTAGGGCATACGTCCCCGACCATGACCCTTCGCTATGCTCACTTGTCCCCGAAACATCTCACTTCAGCTGTGCGGGTTCTTGATCCTCTTTCTGGCTCGCCGCTATCAGATAAGGCGGTAGAGACCGTTCCCTTCGCTGAGCTTCCGTGACGCATTCATTCCGGAAAGCTTTGGTGCAAAACGGGTTGAGCCTTCACAAGTGTGCTTACGCCTCTGCTCTTCATGGGGGAACAGAATGAATCGGTTGCCCTCGAAAAGCTGGACTCCCGGGTATACTTATGCGAATGCGGTACAACGATTTTGCTCCGGTAACATAGAGCATTTTTTGGTCATCGTCGCCCCAGGCTATGTTGGTTGCTCCTTCAGGTACTTGTAGGGTTCCAAGGTGTTTGCCGGTTGGGCTAATAATGATCATCCCAGTGGAAGCAGTGACATAGAGATTACCCTCAATGTCCGATTTCATGCCATCCAGCGACGTTGCTTTTGTTACAGAGCCGGCGTTGAAGAACACCTCGCCCTTGGAGAGAGTCCCGTCAGGATTAACTTCATACCGCTGAATGACGGGCTCGCCCTGGTTGTCATCCCCCACATACAAATATTTTTCATCAGGTGAGAATGTCAAACCATTGGGCCCGCTCAGCTCTTCGCTCAGCAATTCCAGATTGCCTTCAGAAAAGCGAAAAATCCCGCTGTAAGGCAAATCCTTCTGGGGATCAGCATATTTACCCGGCAGACCGTAGGGGGGATCGGTGAAGTACAGAAGACCATCCGATCGATACACTAAATCATTCGGACTGTTAAGCCGCTTACCCCTATAGCGCTCAGCCAAGACCGTGAGGCTACCATCCGTTTCGAGACGACTCACCCGACGATTTCCGTGCTCGCAGATTACGAGTCTACCTTTCTTGTCGAAAGCTAGACCGTTGGGGCCCCCTTTTGTAAAACCGGTTTTTAAGAATACAGATAGGCCAGATTCAGGATGCCATTTGTAAATGACATGGCTCTTCATGTCGCTAAACAAGAGATACCCAGAGCTCCAAACCGGTCCTTCCAGCAGACCAAACCCTCCGATGAGTTTTTCTAGTTTTGCGTCTCTAGTGAGAATCCTGTTCAATCCTGGATCTACCTGGACGATTTTGCCAAACTCAACCGAACGATTGTCCTGCCCACAGGCCGCTTCAAGCAGTACAAATGTGAAGAGGAAAGCAGTTCCTGCAATCCTATTTAGGGCAGCTTGCCTGGTCATATAGTTAAAAGCATGCATCTTGACCGAGGTCAGCTGTCAATAGAAAATGTGCGTCCCCGACTTTTGTCACCACGCCAAGGACATTCGTCGCAGCATTCTTAAATAATTGAGAACAATGTTTTGGTGCCAAGCTGGTGCCAAAACACCCTGACACACCATGATCCATGATGATCTGTCCCATCACGAATCCTCTTCTTTTGCAGATGATTCCTCTTGCTGAGTGTCCTGAGGTAGGTCTTCGACGGGACTCTTAATCAGCGGGATGGCGGGTTGGATCGGTTCGCCACTTGACAATTACTTGACAATTCAGCCTGAAAAGATGCCAGACAAGGTGTTGGAAGATGTGAGACCTGAGAGGGAAGAAACAGCGAAAAGCCTTGATAGGAGCGGGGAAAGTGCTGTGGTGCCGAAGGCGGGATTTGAACCCGCACACCCTTGCGGGCGCTAGACCCTGAATCTAGTGCGTCTGCCAGTTTCGCCACTTCGGCATATCGTGAGAGATGTGGGATTATCGTGAATTAGTAAGGTCCCCGTCAAGCAAGCAGCTTCGATTACCGGAGCTCCGACTCCCGTGAGGCCCACAGTCCGGCTGTGGCAATGTCGCGCCGGTTTCCACTGATGACGATCCTCTCATTGACGAGCCCGGCGGCGCCGAGTAGCGGTGCCGCCGCGATCCACGGCGCCTCGTCGGCGATCAGGACATCGAACCTGACGCGATGGAACAGAGGGTCGCTCAGTACTCGCGATGCGGTGGTGACCATGAGTCGTCGGTTTTGTACGAAGGACTGGCGATTCATGTCTTCTTCTGCTGCGAGCAGTTCTCGGATCTTTTTGGTTCCACCCAGCCTGACAATCTCTTCTTTGAGTTCGTCAAACTCCGGCCGCATGTCTTTCGGCACGGCCGCCTCCGGTACGAGCTCATCGACGCGCGCCTTGGCGACATCCAGTTCACTTCTCAGTGCAGCGCATTGAGTCTCATATAACTCGAGATATTGATGCAGCGACTCGACATTTTTCCCGACAACCTGCAAGCTGAGCCGCTGGAAGAGCGGAAGGTTTTCATACTCAGCTAGAGTGGTCTGCACCTCCTTGATCTTGTCTTGCAGGTCGCTGACCTGCGTCAGCAATCGCCATTCCAGTAGACGCACCTCATCGAGGTCCTTTTGCTTCTGCCCTTTGTAGGCCAGGATCGGCGTCAGCTCTCGGAATCGATCGTACTTGCGACGGAGCGCGGCCTTATCCGCGCGAGACTTGTCGTAGAACTGGTGCATTTGCGCTTCGAACCCAAGTTCATGAATCCCGATTCCCTCAACCTGTTGAACCAGTGTCATTTCATAACGGCTCACCCAGGTTTTATACATAAGCCCGACGGATTTCATGGCTCGCGCGATGGTTGCGGTAAGGGCATCTGCCGCATGGTGATCAGCGCAGACGACCAGAATGCGTTTATTCGCGCGAATCTGTTCGATCGCGAGAGCAGCCAATCGCTGTCGTCGTATGGAAAGCTCGTCCGTCCAAACAGTCGTGAGGATCGACGATCCGGTCCCTGACTCAGAAAGTTCTCCTGTGCTGGTCGTCACATCAAGGAGAGACGCCAAACGGTCTGCCGTTCCGAATCGGTAGGTATCGGGCTGAGCCAGCATGTTGCGTAACCGCATAGTCCATGTGGCCAGAAGCCCTGCTCGGTCAGGAACCACCGTGACATCCGTGCAGGACTGTCCGATGGCATCGAAAGTCTGCACCAGGGTCACATTGTCTTGGTTACCGAGCACAAAGCCTTCGGTTGGTTCCATGTCGTCCGGGGGGATGATCGAGAGAGGAGTGTCTTGCTCGATAAAAGCTCCCTGTGGGAGCGTCAACTCGTACAGGTGAAGTGTACCGGCAGTGTGAACA
>DATIAT010000092.1:0-6009 GCA_035457905.1 Nitrospiraceae bacterium | reverse complement strand
TCCCCTCGCCTCCACCATACCAACCTTCGGTTGACCCGGCGCCTCTTTATAGTTGTATCGTCATGAATGGGCGCCGGATAAGCACCTCCAGTGTTCTGTGTCTTAATGCGCTTGCTCGTGCCGGCGGCTCATCAGGCGAAGCCTCTCTTCATTGGGCCGCCGGATCACACTTCTAATGTCGTTTGATCGATTTATTAATCGATGGCGCCGGATAAGCACCTCCAGTGCTTCGTTGACGCCGCCGGACAAACACGTTCGGCTTCGACGTCCTGAAGCCTCAAACGTCTGTCAAAATCTTTCTTTGAATGGAGCCGTGCAAATCGCGGGTCAGTGCTCTGGATTAAGTCTTGCTGAGACCTGCTCGTACACTGTCCATCCAAGCAATTCAAGCTCCTGCCTGGCGCGCGGCGAGACATTACCGGCGATCCAGAGTTCTCGTTGGACGATACGAGGTCGACTGGGCACATGCGTCGTCAGGGCCTGAGCGACCGACGCAACGCGCGAGGTCCAAAATAAATAATCGACGGGCAACATCACGACGAGCCTCTTATTCTTGGTATAGAGAGCCGGAACACGTGGCAGTGCCAGCAGCCGATCAACGGCGCCTATGTTCACGTGATAGCCGCGCATCATTTCCACCACGTGCTGGTAGAATAAGACCAGTTCCTCAGAAGTTGCCTCCTCGGCTATGGCCAGAAAAGCCTCCCGGTCATCCACACCGGTGAGTTCGTCTAGCGCCGTCGTAATGATAATCGAGTGTCTCGGTGAGTAGTGGCTGTTGAGGAGGAACCGATGAATGTCCTCTTCACTGATTCCCATGTTCAGCAATTTGGCCCGGTCCATGGCCCGCAGATCGCCCGGTGAATGGTCGCGGACTTGTTCATCGAGGTACGAGGTCCAGCGAGTCGCACTAAAGGTCATCCACATAATGGCGCTGGCTGGCATAAAAACATACCCGATCTGAGGGGCTAGATCGGCGGAAAAGGCGATCCAGCTCAATTCATTCAGTTCATCCTGCAATGCAGGATTGGATGAATAGGGATCGATACCGAACTGAAAGGCGATTTTTCGCTTCAGATACGAAAAGCCTATGGCCGATTTCGTCATGGAATCTTCCTGGTCGCTTCCCTCAAACTTGCTAAATTGGTTGGGCATGGCAAGAAACTCCAAGAGTCCGCCCCCGACACTCGTCCCCAGTCGCCTGGGCTCCGTGAGTAGTATCTTCAAACCGTGCAGCGGGTGTAACAGTTGGAATTTGAGCGCATCGACAAACACCTCAGATTGACGGACATCCTTCAGCGCCGCAATGGCCTCAGTTTCTATGACTTGAGTTCGAAGCATCGGTATACCGACGGCAGGAAACGTCCCGAATTCTGAACTCACCACGAAGTGATGTTGGGCGCCATCGTTCACCACTTCGTCTTGAACTGAGTGATGAGATCCTTTGAGCCAATCCGGTGTGAGCAGACCGGCGGCAGAGAAGAGAGGAGGCACGTCCCAGCCAAGCGGTCCTGGCGATGGGGATGGAAGAGACTCTCGCTCTTTGGGCACTGAACAGGCTAGCAGCAGCGCACAGACAAGCGCCCACTCAAGACAGCGAGCCGGAGCGTAAGACCCTTTTTGTCGGAATGGAACTGTCACGTTTAAGACGCTCATGGATCTTTGGGGCATGCGTCGTGATCTGGTCTCACGCACCGGCGTTTATACCTTTGGGGGAACA
Source organism: Nitrospiraceae bacterium (assembly GCA_035457905.1). Classification (GTDB taxonomy): domain Bacteria; phylum Nitrospirota; class Nitrospiria; order Nitrospirales; family Nitrospiraceae; genus Palsa-1315. Next base: position 4,289 of record DATIAT010000092.1, on the reverse strand, counting down.
TGTCTTATCGAGCCTCCTCGAATGCGAACACCCGTTTCCAATCATTTTTCATATCGACGACCGTCCATCCTTTGAGATAGGCCTCATCGAGTGCCTTGTCTAATTTTCCGAAATCCGAGCTACGGTCGTAGGCCCATTCGCGTTCGGCATCGGTATGATGGACGAGACCCATGAAACGCGCTCCCGGCCCAGCAGACGTCCACTGCAACATCTGGTGATCTCCGTCTGAATTACCAAACGCGAAGATCGGGCGTCGGCCGATAAATTTCTGGATGCCGATGGGCTTGCCTTCTTTGTCATCCACAAAATCCACGGCCGGCAACTTCAAGAGCACCGGCGTGCCGTCGCGCCACTCGAGCTTCTGCTTTCCCATGCTACCGACGACCTGTTCGGGCGGGATGCCATAAACATTCTCGACCCACGCGCGCATGAACTCGACCCCGCCGCCCGACACGATGAAGGTCTTAAACCCGTGCGCACGCAGATACGCCAACAGTTCGACCATCGGTTGGTAGACCAGTTCGGTGTACGGTCTTTTGAAGCGAGGATGGATTGCCGTGGCGAGCCAGTCCTTGACCGTGCGTTCAAACTGTTCCGTCGTCATTCCTGAATGCGAAATAGCCAGGACTTCCACGAGACCTTTCTGGCCCATCGCTGCGAAGGCCTTCTTGTCGCCTTCAAGCAATGCTTTGAAGGGCTGCTTCGTGTTCCACTCCGGGTGCCCCGGCGCCAAGGCTTTGACGCGGTCCAACGCAAATTGCACCTGGAAATACGTCGGCTGTTCTGACCAGAGCGTGCCGTCATTGTCGAATACGGCAATGCGCTCCGCCGGAGGGACGAAATCGACACCGCCTTCCGTGGTCACCTTCCCGACAAATGTCGTGATCCGTTGTTTGGCAAGCCCATCATTCCATGATGCGAGGTCGGCGGCGGCATGGACCTGTCCCATCATGATTGCCAGGAAAAGCGCCGTACAACCAACCACACGCACGAATCGCAGAGGCATATACCTTCCTTTCACTGCGTTCTTGCCGTCCTGTGGCAGATGCAGTACTGTGCCGAATCCTTCCAAAGAAGCTCAAGAGACTACGGATCGAGGGGGATTGACGACCGTGCGCCGTATGCTTGTCGGTCGATGACTCGGCATTTCAGCGCTGAGCCTCGCTCGGGGCAGTTGTGGTTTCTTTATCGCCGCTGAAGATATATTCCTCCGATGTGAGGACTGCTCTAGTTTTGCCGGCCAACAAGCCCTCTTGCAGCATGAGTCTCCACAGACTCCGCGCGATGTCATACAACGGAAGAGTCGATTTTTCTTCAAACAAGGTGGCCGCAACGGTGCCTTCGCCCGCACCCTCCCAGAGAAACTCGCCGGTCTCCGCATCCCAGAGTCTCAACCAAAGACTGAGAGAGTTCACACGGGTCTTGATCAATTTCCACCCGGCGAATTCAAAACGGTCCTCCGTGGACTCGGTGAACTGTGTCAGACCTGGCTGCAACACATATCTGGCAGCGAGCGCTTTGTGTATGCGGCCTAAGCGTTGACGATCCATGATGTCGCTCGGCGCATAGTCGGGCTTTTCCTCCCGGTAGTCAGACGCCAGACCTTGCCGACTCAGCGTGTTCAACGTCTCATACAGAGAGATCGTCTTCAGAGGAGAGGTTATTTCAACGCAGGCGGTGCGAAGACCGCGAGAGACGGCTGGAATGTATCCCTGAAGATGGTTGTAGGCTGCGGGTGCGAGGATCGCTACACGCTCTCGCGCAAGTGCGGAGATATCCAGGGATTGGGGTCTTGACGTCGACGTGATGTCCACTTGCCACAGGTGAAACGGCTTGCTGCACCCTACGATCGACAAGGCCGCCCATAAGGCGATCAGCAAGACTTGGCATCTCCCCTGGCGCTGAATCATCACACCTTTCCCTCGAGGTTCATCACCAGACAGAGGGACACATTCATGAACCGCTCTCCTTCAACCGTTCTTCGATCTTCTTTAAATTGAAGGAGCCGGGAGTCTGACTCGGTGGATAGTCCTTCATGGTTTGGAGAAACCGGGCGGCGAGCCCTTGAATAGGAACGATGACGAATGGCCGCTCGAGAAACCAGTCGTTATAGGTGTTCGAGCTGTGCTGAGATTTTTCGAAGGGGTCTCGGCGCAGATTAAACAAAAGCGGAACGCGCAGATCAACGAAGGGCTCCCGCCAGACCTCGAACGCTGTGCCTCGATTTTCCAGGAAGACCACTTTCCAGTCTTCCCAACGGGCAGCAACGACCTGGCCGTCGTCGTTGACATACCAGAACTCTTTACGGGGCGATTCTTTTGCTTTACCCGTAAAGTAATCGAGCTGGTTGTAGCCGTCGATATAGTTGCGATATTTTCGGCCGTTGAGCTCCACTCCATTGAGCAACTTCTGCTTGATCTCGGGATCGCCACCGGCAGCGGCAAGCGTCGGCAGCCAGTCTTCGTGCGCCACGATGCCGTTGAGGGTCATGCCGGCAGGAATATGACCGGACCAGCGCACGAACGCCGGCACACGGTAAGCCCCCTCCCAATTGGAATTCTTTTCACTCCGGAATGGAGTGATGCCCGCATCGGGCCAACTGTTGAAATGAGGGCCGTTGTCGGTTGAATAGAAAACGATGGTGTCGTTTGCGATGGCTAACTCATCGAGGAGTTTGAGCAGTTCTCCGACCATGGCGTCGTGTTCGACCATGCCGTCGTGATACTCATCACCAGACGGTCCGGCAATACCACGATGCTCGGCTTTCACATGGGTGCGGAAATGCATCCGCGTGCTGTTCCACCAAACGAAGAATGGCTTCCTGGCCTTGTGCTGGCGCTGAATGAAGTCCTTGGCGCCGGCCAAGGTTTCCTCATCGATGGTCTCCATGCGTTTTTTCGTGAGGGGGCCGGTGTCGGTGATCTTTTGCGTGCCATCGGCATTCCCCCAAGAATGAATCACGCCGCGGGGCCCAAACTGCTGAAGGAAGGTCTTGCCATTGGGCAAAACGAGATTTTTGGGATAGTCCCGATTCTCAGGCTCTTCCTCGGCATTGAGGTGATAGAGGTTGCCAAAAAACTCCTCGAAGCCGTGATTCGTCGGCAGGTGTTCGTCGCGGTCCCCTTGATGGTTCTTACCAAACTGGCCGGTGGCATAGCCAAGACTCTTCAGCACCGCGGCGACGGTAACGTCGGTCTGCTGCCATCCCTCCTTCGCTCCAGGCAACCCAACCTTGGTCATTCCCGTGCGCACAGGAACATTGCCTCCGAGGAACGCAGCACGACCGGCTGTGCAGCTTTGTTGACCATAGTAATCCGTAAAGGCGATGCCCTCGCGGGCGATGCGGTCGATGTTCGGTGTGCGATAGCCCATCATGCCGTGGCTGTTATGACTGATGTTCCAGGTGCCGATGTCGTCGCCCCAGATGACGAGAATGTTGGGCTTCGCCGACTGGGGGTATGCGGTGACCGACGATAGGACTATGAGGGCCACGACGGTCAACAAGGAGACCAAGGTTCGTTCCATCATCTAAACCTCCTTCAGCATTTGCTCGTGGAAGCGGCCGGGAGCGTTCTGTATAGGCATGTGCAGAAGGTGCTAGTAAAGCGCGTGCCAGCTAATGAGCACAACTGTCAAGTTTGACAGGTCTAGGAATAACTACGCGATTTGTGGTTTCTTGTCCGGTTAGGCTGGTCGAGTTTGAATCTGGTCTAATTCCTAGACCGAAGGTCGCGAATCAGGCTGCGAAGGCAACTCCTTGAATTTGAAAGCGGAGCAATGGTGCCAACGATGGTTGGTTCCCCTCGCCTCCACCAAACTTATTCTTGCTGAAATTACAATTGCGTACCAGCCTGAACAGCCCCGCCTAGTCGCCTGACACCTCCGCACAGGCCGCGATACTTCCACCCAGAGCACGCATACTCCGTGGGGTTCACCAAGATATAGGGACAGCGGCATCCCGCCTGGGCCATCGCCCTTGGCTTAAGCATGAGGGCGCGGCTGTGCTGCCGCAGCTGGGGTGTGAATGCCGCATCCATGCGAGGGATTGAGAGCGCTCCTGAAAAAGGTCTAACAAGATGTCCAAGGAATCCGAATGAAACAAAGTGATTGTCTCACAGGAACAGCGTTTGTTTTTTGTGCTGACAGGTTTCCGCGGTGAACACTATGTGATGGACGACTTAAAGGACTAGAACGAGAAGCTTCACATGTAAGCATAGACTGCAGCATACACGGCGACGAACTAATCACGATGAGCGAAAAAAAGTTAGGGAAGAGCCCGTCGAGCAATC
>DATIAT010000091.1:0-4113 GCA_035457905.1 Nitrospiraceae bacterium | reverse complement strand
AATCAGGTCGTGAAGGGGAAGGTCGAGCAGGAGTGCGATCGGGTAGGATCGCTTGTCATGGCATGCCTGGCGGATGGCGCTGCGAAGGCGGGTGCTCTCGATGAATTGAAAGCGGAGCGAGCAGTATTGAAACACAAGACCCTGGCGTTGAGTGATCTGCTCGCTGTTTTTCGAGCAGCGTGACAGAAAGCTCGAGGCGGCACGCACTGCCTGCTGGAGCCGATGTCGAACAGCGGGCCATAGACACCAATGGAGGACACCATGAATCAGATACCCCAGACGTATGTGCTGACTCTGAATTCACCATCCCGAAAAGCATTGCGGCTGTGGACAGGTAAGAGCATTCATACCTTGCGCCACTGCTCTGTCAAACAACTCAATCATGCGCTGATGGAACTGCAACAGCATATGGATAAATTGCAAGCACCGGTGCCAGCGCCCGGCGCGTCGTATTCCCTGAACCGCTCCCGATAACCGACACAGGGCAGGTCAAATGAGGTCAGGAAGATGAGTTCAAGGCTCTGTTTGCCTCTTGCCATGCGAAGGTGCGAAAATACATCTTCGATGCCTGCCGTAATGAGCGGAAGATTCCCCAGTTGAGGTTGATGCATGGCGCGCGCGCGAACAATTTCATTTGACCCTCATCTATTTCTCAGCAAGGTGGGCAAGGGGAAATCAAGTCAGCTATGCCCTAAGAAGCACACGATCTTTTCGCAAGGGGATGCCGCGGAGGCAGTATTCTATATCCAGACGGGCAAGGTGAAGCTGACGGTGGTCTCGCAACAAGGCAAAGAAGCCGTAATTGCGATTCTGGAACGAGGTGCATTTTTTGGAGAGTCTTGCCTTGCCGGACAGACGATTCGGACGGCGACCGCGACGGCCGTAGAAGACTCGAGTTTCGTGCGCATCGACAAGGAGGCCATGATTCGCGTGTTGCACGAGGAGCCTACCTTCGCGGAGTTGTTTATGAACTATCTGCTGGCCCACACCATTCGAATCGAAGAGGATTTGGTGGATCAGCTCTTCAACTCCAGCGAGAAGCGACTCGCGCGAGTGCTGCTATTGTTGGCTCATTTTGGCAAGGAAGGGAAGCCGGAGACAGTCATTACGAAGATCAGTCAGGAAACGCTCGCCGAGATGATTGGCACCACACGCTCGCGAGTCAGTTTTTTTATGAACAAGTTCCGGAAAATGGGTTTCATTGACTACAACGGTGAGTTGCACGTGCATAGCTCCCTTCTCAATGTGATCCTCCACGACTAGGTCCCTATCCGTTTCCGCTGCTTGGCTCAGCGAAACCAAGCCAGACAGAGTTCAGGGGCATCAGCGGTCCAATTCTTCACCGCTGATCTTTAGGGCTGAGCACTTTTGACCAGCCTCCCTTCCTCTAGAGGCCTAGCATTCAACGTGTAACCCGTCAGTAGGTACTACCGACCATGCGGGAGCGGCGGAATTTTGTCACTCGCACCGGATTTATGGAAGCAGACCGAGGATGACGGCAAAGCATCGGCAACTCATGATTGGCAATAAAAAACGGGGGCATTCCCCGCAAGGAGGGAATCGTGAAAGAAGCCACATCGACATCGGTGCATCCTGAAACTGCAGCGCCTCGGACGTCCCGAAAGGAAGGAACTGTGAAGGAAGCACTCGGTCTGACGGATGTGAAGACGCTCAGAGATCGGGCTCGTCAAGGGATTGAGGACGGCGCCATGACATCGGGGTACAAGGCCAACGCAAAGACGGTGATCAAGCTTCTGAATGAGGCCCTTGCGACGGAAATCGTCTGTGTCCTTCGCTATAAGCGCCATTACTTCATGGCCACCGGGATCAGTTCCCTCAGCGTGAAGGGCGAGTTTCTGCAGCATGCCACCGAAGAACAAGCCCATGCCGATCAATTGGCTGAACGCATTGTCCAACTCGGGGGAGAGCCGAATCTTTCCCCTGAAGGGATGCTGAACCGGAGCCACTCGGAATATATCGATGGGGAATCCCTGGTGGAGATGATCACGGAGAACTTGATCGCCGAACGGATCGCAATCGAGAGCTATCGTGAAATGGTCGCGTATATCGGCACGGATGATTCGACAACCCGCCAGCTCTTAGAGCGGATTCTCGCGCAAGAAGAAGAGCATGCAGAGGATCTGGCCGGCCTCCTGAATGACGGTATGGTGGTCTAGGGGGTATGGGGGATATTACCTCCCTGCCGGGAGTCATGAGGTCAAACCTGATGGTATCGACTTGCTGAAGCAGATGGGCGTTCTTTTCAAAGCAGCTTCTTTCAAGGAAATCCGAGTTGCTGGGCACGCCGACAAGGCCTCGGGCAAAGACCATTCCGACGGGTATTTCGAGAAGTTGGCCCTATCCAAAGCACGTGCGACTCAAACGGTCCATGTTCTGCAGGAAAAATGGAGCGGCTTCGCAGAGCTTTATCACTGAATGGTATGGGGACATCCGGCCGATCGCGAGCAATGAGACTGAGCAAGGGCGGCGAATGAATCGACGTGTCGAGATTGTTCTGTACAGCGGAATCTGAGCGGATACTCTCATCGGCGAACTGTGGGGATCACGGGGGCAAGCATTATGCTGAATCTGGACTTGACCGCCGTTCTCTTCTTGTTGTCGGGCTCTGCCGCCGGCATCGCTGTAGTCTATTATTCCTTCGTGCTCGCTGGTCAATGGTTTAGACAACGGCATCATTTCGGCAAAGGCATTTTCGGCAAGAAGAACAGACCGGACACGTCTCTCAATACACACATTGCCACCGAATGGACTGAAGGCCGTCTCCGACTGGACTCTATTTTGGCTCTGATCAGATCACTTGCGGAATTGTTAGAGAAGGAAGTGAAGGCACTGCGGCGACTCGATCATTCAGATCCACGGTATGAAGGGGAGGTTCGTCAAATGGTCGGACCCACCTTGCGCTGCTTCACCTTCGACAAGCATTTGCGAGACGAGTGCCGCGTGCTGATTCCGCTCCTGAGATTCTGCGCCCAGGATCTAGCCCATTCGCAGGGTCGGGACATGACACAACAATTGAGCGTCCTCAACGAGATCCAAGCTGCCATCGAGTCGGCCGACCGTCACTGACGCTCGAGACAGGTGTGGCGCATCGGCTCTCTGACTGCATTAATTCTGTCTCGTTGAGCAGTTTTGACCAGTGGGCTCTCCTCATAACAGGGTACAGTGCAATTGCTCAGTATTACCCAGGATCAGGATCATAGTGTTGGAGGGTACCATGCGGTTATATCTTGCCTCATGGATTATGGTCGGTGGAATCATGACTGCTCTGACGGGATGCGGCTGGAAGGAGATTTCCAACAACAAGAGCACGATGGTCGGAAATGCAATTGACACTCGGATGCAACCAGATCCGGCGATGGCCGCCAAAAAGGACGGCGTCGGACGTCCAGACGATTATTCCCCCAAGGATGCGGTCAAGAGCACGATCGCCGACTTACACGCCATCCTTGGAAATGAGGCGCTGAAGCAGCCGGCCCGATTGGGGGAGCGACGCCATTTAATCGAAGAAATCATCAGACACCACGTCAGCTATGAGGAGGTGGCCGAACGGGCTCTGGGAGCCTCATGGAACCGATTGAATGCTACAGAGCGGCAGGAATTCGTCCGCCTCTTTGTTCAATTACTGCGAGACACGTTGGCAAGCAAGATCGATCAATATTACGACGAACGGATCGTGTATCTGTCTGAACGACGCAACGGCCACTTTGCGGAGGTGAGAACCAACCTTGTGGGATCAAAGGTAGATACTTCATTAGATTTCCGGTTGGGGAGTCAGTCTGGCCATTGGCTCATATACGACGTGGTCATCGATGACGCCAGCATGGTCAGAAACTACCATGCGCAGTTTAACCGTATTATTCGCGATGATTCCTACGGGGGACTCGTGAAAACGATGAAGCAGAAGGGTGTGGTCGTCAAAGTGTTTGAGAGGACGCCACCTGACGTCGCACTGTCGTCGATGCACATTGCTCCTCGGTAAGAGAACTTCTTTTTGCGCCACCAACCTATTTTTCTTCACCATTCACAATTGCCGACGGACTCCTTGAAGGCTCGACCGCCGTCTTTTTGTGAGAAAGGCGGTGGTCCATGGCG
>DATIAT010000090.1:0-8088 GCA_035457905.1 Nitrospiraceae bacterium | reverse complement strand
GGCTGACAGGCTGCGACTTGTTCTATAGCCTGTTGACCATCGCACGCTTCTCCCACAATTTGAAGATCAACATATTCTGTCAGCATATTCCGCAGTATGATCCGGACCGGCACGTAATCATCGACCAAAAGAACGCGATGTGCGCGAGTTGTCCGCGTAGCAGTCATCGTCCACCCCCATGTTAAGGTGGGAAAATCCAACCAAAAATAACATGGCTGGACTGCTCTATTTTACTAGTGAAATCGATAGGTTATGTGCGCCTACAGCGCTGTAGGCTGTGGGCGAAATTGCACGCATTAGCCGCTGACCTGATTGCAGTATGAGAAGCAGAGTCCCAAGACTCCTCGGACGCTCAGGATACGACGCGAGATATGAGCTGGCCCGTTGTTTTCGGCCCATAATTGATTAGCCCCGGCACAGGGCTCCGTTCCAGGAATGAAATCGGTAAGCCATCATTGCCGCTAACTGTATGAAGCTGAGACAAACAACGCGCCGATACGTCGCTATCTGGCTCGCTGTTGCACTATCAATGGGGGTAGCTCTTGCGGTCGCTGAGCATCGACGCAACGCGTTGAATGACCCTGACCAGGCCTGGGAGCGGACGGGACTGTTACTACCGGCCAAAACGTATCAAGCTCCAAGTCTTGGGGTCGCACCAGGACGTCCGGTAGTCGTGTTTTTCGCGCGCAGCTTGTCAGATGGCTACCTATTTCACGATTTAGCCGACCAATCCGACTTGGCAAGCATGTCTGCTCTTGTGGTGGTGACACCCGATGGATCGAGGCCGGTCATTCAGACTGGCATCCAGCGCTTCGTCAGTGACGGTGATGGCTCGTTGGCGGCCGCTGCTGGGCTTCATAGACCCATTGATGGTGGGTACCCGGTGGGCTATGCATTGATCGATTCAGATGGCTACCTTCGCTTTCGTACTCTTGATCCAGGATTCGGGCAACGCGCATGGGAAATAAAACTGCTCTTGAAGCATCTTGGATGAAGGCGCCTGTCGCTTGGCAGCTCGTGTTCTTCGCGACGGCGGAGGTACTGTTGTACCTCTCGTACCAACACCACGACTCACGGTTTCATTGGTTTCTCCATTTTTTTGTAGGGACCTCGGCTGCATTCGGCGTAATGACCCTGATCACCTATTGGTCCAATCGAACCATTCTTTTTCCTTTCCTTTGGCTGCTCGTCGGACACGTGATCGCCATGTTCCCTGATATTCTATGGAGCGCTGAGCTGCTTCCACATCAAGCTTGGATGGATATATTTGTCCTCCACATTTCTTCTCATTTCATTCCCGGAAGGAATTGGACCTGGTATGTCATCTTCCTGCTATCCCTCGCCCTGTATCTCTATGTTCGTCAAAAAGTCACTGACTGACAGAAATTCAATTGTCCTGCCTTTGGCCATGGAAGGATGCAGTCAGTGAGAAGGGTCGTAAAGATAGCTCGTGTCATCGGGATTGGACTGGCCATCCTCATAGTTGGTCTGATTACTACTCTTGCGATTCGTGTCGAGGAGTGGCGTACGGGGGACCAAGGGCTGTCACCGCTAGCTTACACTCCAGGGCAAGCATACGCCGTTCCACGGCGGCTTTGGATCGATACAGACGCCGCCTGTGGTTACAGCGAACGGACAGACCCGGATGATTGCTTCGCCATTGCATTGCTCGCTCAGGAATCTGATCTTGATGTCGTGGGCATATCGTCGGTGTTCGGTAATGCGCCACGGGAGGTGGTTGACGAAACGACCAACGAACTCTCGGACAGGTTGGCAGCTCAACTCGGTCGCAAGTTCTCTGTGTACACCGGCTCATCAACCGCGTTCGAATCGCAACCGCTGACGACCCGGTTACCTGCGCATGCGGCGCTGATCGCAGCGCTTGAGGCTGGCCCGCTTACCATTGTTGCCTTGGGGCCACTCACAAACCTCGCAACCGTTCTTCTGGAACGGCCGGACCTTAGTTCCCGCGTTGCACATCTCATCGCGGTAATGGGGCGACGTCCAGGCCATATCTTCCACCCCGCTGAAGGCGCCGATGCCGGTATCCTCTTCGGTCATGGACCCGTATTCCGCGATCTCAATTTCATGTTGGACGTCCCCGCTGCCGCAAGAATCGTCAGCATGAATCTCTCTATGACCTTGATTCCATACGATGCGGCTCGCGGTGTCGAGATTACTCATAACGACCTGGATCGTCTTACCGCATCTGGTAGCGCCATATCATGGGTCGCGGGTCGTGCTCGTCCCTGGTTACGATATTGGCAGGAGGGGATCGGTCGGGAAGGTTTCTATCCCTTTGATCTCCTCGCTGCCGCGTATGTCATGGTGCCGAGTCACTTCGGGTGCGCACGAGTACAGGCGTGGGTCGGCAAAGATCCGACCTTGTTTATTCCATTTTGGCAGCCCACTGCACTCTTGATCACCCAGAGTTCTGACCGGATTGAAAACGCTACGGCAAGTACTTCGGTCTCATACTGCGGGAAGGCTTCCGCAGAGCTTAAGGCTCTTCTCATCGATCGACTCGTTTTCTGACTTATGGGGGAAAGAGGAGAGCCACGTTGAGCAACTATTCTTGCACCAAACCAGCTCATTGCTTTAGTACGTGGAGCCTGACATAGCCGTTTGTTTCATCCGCCTTTTGCTCTCGAGCGCCTGCGTTCACTTTCCTCCACAAGTACTGACAAATCCTCAGCCGGCCGTATCTCGAAGGGGCCCGCCTTTACGCCTGGGTGCTTCGACATCAATTGGATGGCCTCGTTCAAATCCTTGGCCTCGAGCACGAGAATTCCGCCCAATTGCTCCTTCGTCTCGGCATAGGGACCATCGGTGACTATCACCTTCCCATTCTGCCATCGTAGAGTCTTGGCGTTCCTGGCAGTTTGGAGCGCTTCCCCTCCAGCGAAGTGTCCGTTTGTTCGCAGCGAATCGTCGTAGGTACAGCAGTCATCAATGAGCGCATTGCGCTCGTCTTCGGACATCTTTTCCGAGTTCCCTTCCTCCATGTAACCGAGACATATGTATTTAATGGTTCCTCCTTCTCATTGGATAACTACTCCTCTGTGTATAGTCGGTGGGAGGAGTGTGTTTCGACAAGACTGAGCGCCGGCGAAAAAGGCTGGCCAGCAAAGAAGGTGTGTCTAGAACGACAATAAGCGCTTCTCCTCTCCATCGCCGAGCGGAATTGTCATCTAGATGACATAGACTAGGGGTTCCCCCAGTGAATGGGCTGATCTGTTTTTTATAGTATCTCTTCCGTCCATCAAGGCCGGATGGACGTCGCAAGGCATTATCCAACTGTAAAGGAAAAGCATCATGCCACCTTCTGCCTTCTCGGATTGTGTTGTTGGGATCGGCCGTTTCCTACAGCACAATTTAAACTTTCTCCATCCATACGGAATAGCGTTTCTCTGCTCAGTTGGAGCCGTTGTTCTGCGGTGGATTCTTGATCCGCTGCTCGGAGACTTGGTCCCCCTGATTACGGTCTACGGCTTCGTAGCGCTTGCGGGGTGGAAGGCTGGCTGGTGGCCAGCCACACTGACCGCTTTGCTCAGCTATCCAGCGCTAGATTATTTGTTTGTATCTCCTCGTTATGAACTGGTTATGGACCGGCAAGATGCTTGGGGCTTTCTTGCTTCTACATACAGTACCGGTGCGATCATATTGGTTTGCGAGGTTCTGCGCAGAGCTCAACAGCAGGCTCGAAGTCACGCCCTTGTTGTGGCGGAAAAGCAAGCCAACTTAGAGAGCAAAATCCACGAGCGTCGCGAAGTGGAGCAAACCTTGCGCGAGAGTGAAGCTTGGCTGGCTGGCCAGCGCGAGGCGCTTGAGGCCGCTTTGAACAGCGCGACACTGGAAACGTCGCTCAGCGTGCTCGTGCGCACCGCGACCGAGCGACTGGGCGAGGGCGTTCGAACGGCCTTTTATCTTGCCAACCGCGAATGTACAGCGCTGCACCACGTTGTCGGCATGCCCGCCGACTATGCCAACGCAGTTGACGGCTTTAAAATCAGTGCGGAGTCTCTGTCGTGCGGCTTGGCGATGCACACTGGGCTGCCAGTCCTCACCAGCGATGTGGTCAAGGAGCCGCGCTGGGTGCCGTGGCTTTGGATGGCCGAGAAGGCCGATTTTCGAGGCTGTTGGAGTTTTCCGATACAGACAGCGACAGGCAAGTTCGTCGGCACGTTCGCGGTCTATTGGCGCGAGCCGCGTGAAGCGACCCCAAAGGACCTGGAGTTTGCCGCGCTAGTGACTCAGGCCGCCGGGGTCATCATCGCTCGGCAAATCGACGCAGAGATTCGACGAGAGGCGGAGGATGCGCTGCGAGCGAGCGAAGAGCGGCTGCGGCTGGCGATGGAGGCTGGTAACAAGGGGGCCTGGGATATCGATTTACAAACCGGAAGCGTCATATGGGATGCCCAACAGTACCAGATTTTTGGAAAGCCCCGAGACCAACCTCCGATAACCATGGATGAGTTCTACGCGCTAGTACACCCCGACGATGTCGATCGGATAAAGGACGCCGCAGCCCGCGCTGAATTGACCGGGAGGTTCCGCGAAGAGTTTCGCATCATTCGAGCCGACGGCGCCGTCCGGTGGATCACGGGACTGGGCGCCACACTGACCGATCAAGACGGCCATCCCGTCCGAATGGTCGGCGTCAATTATGACACGACTGAACGGAAAGAAGCACAATTTCGACTTGAACGCTTCGCGGAGGAGCTGGAACGGCAGGTGACGGCCCGTACCGCGGAGCTCCTGGAGTCGGAATCTCGGCTGCGATCATTGGCGACGGAATTGAACCTGGCCGAGCAACGTGAGCGCAAGCGGCTGGCTATGGAGCTGCACGACCACCTGCAGCAACTGTTAGTGCTGGGAAGACTGAAGCTGGGTGCAGCAAAACGGTTTACGGAGACGGCGCCGACCGCCGCCAAGGTGATGAAGGAGACGGACGAGGTGCTGTCGCAAGCCATGCAATACACCCGGACGTTGGTGGCGGAGCTGAGCCCACCCGCCCTACGCGAATACGGATTAGCTGCAGGTCTGCGCTGGCTGGGCCACTACATGGAGAAATACGACATGGCCGTGTGCATCACTGTGCCAGATCAAGAAGTGAATTTGCCTGAAGACCAATGCACATTGCTCTTCCAGTCGGTCCGTGAACTACTTATCAACTCGGCCAAGCACGCGCGTGCCGGCGAGGCGGCGGTTGACATGACGCTGGACGACGGGCGAATTAAGATCATCGTAAGCGACAAGGGGCAGGGCTTTGATCTTGCTGCTGCTAATATTGGTGGTGACAATGCTTGTGGCCTTTCTTCGAAGTTCGGCCTGTTCAGTATTCGGGAACGCATGCGAGCCCTAGGAGGGTCCTTCGATATCAAGTCATCTCCTGGTGAAGGCACGGTCGCGACACTTATCCTCTCACTCAAATCTCACGGTATCGCTACAAAAATGAACGCTCAGAATACCAGCTGTGTTCCAGCAGCGCATGGAGCGCATAGCTCCCCCTCTCCGTTCTGTAGGCAAGGGTAGGTCCTATGGGAAGATTCATGTATTGCTTGTGGACGATCACGCCATGGTCCGGCAAGGATTGCGCTCATTGCTCGAAAGCTATCCTGAAATTGAAGTTGTTGGTGAAGCCTTAGTGCTCTCGATCCCGACATTGTGATAGTCGGGTGATTAGTGAACGCAGGAGGCGAAAATCGGCAGGCAGTGCTCGGTGCCGGAGCCTCAGTGTTGCTCACCAAAGAGGCGGGCCGTTGAAAGCTTGCATTACGCGATTAGACAGACCGTCGGGCTCAGAACCTCTTCACCTTCAAGCCACATCACTCGTGCGTGTTATCCAGACGGGTTTCAAGACAGACGCTGCGTAAGAACCTTCAAAAAGTCCTTACTAGTAATTGGCGAGGCAGGATGGCAGATACCCCGGCCTCGGTGTAATTACCCAAAATTCTCCGAATTACCTAAGAAGTGTCTGAAGGGGTCAAGTGGCTGAAGGGGTCAGACCCCTTTGTTTCGCCTGGTATTGTGCTCAGTACGGACGAAAGGGGGCCGCTAACTGCGGCGCTGCATTATTTCTGCTTTGCAATGATTTTGTACTTGATCTGCTCGTAGGTCGCCCGCGGCAAGATCTTTTTCTGCACCAACTCGTCCTTCTTGCTATACGGTCGCCCTTTTATAATTTTCTCTGAATAGGCATCGCCAATGCCGGGCAGCGCTTTGAGCTGCTCGGCAGTTGCCGTGTTAATGTCCAACAGATCCGCGTCAGCGGGTGCATTTTTGTCGGCAGCGTATGCGTGAGGTGGGAGTACAATTTGGGAAAGCGGAAGTAGCAGGATCGCCAAGGCAGCAATCGCCGAAACGATTCTTATCTTCATGGAGTCTCCTTAATGCAGCGTGATGAAGTCGCTGAAGTATTATGCGCGTTGGATCGCGAGTGGGCAGGTCAACCGAGTCAACGTGTTGGATGGATTTAACACTGTAATAACACCTGCCACCGTTTCAAGCGAAGCTGCTTCTGCCACACCCGCCTAAGTTGCTGATTTGTTTGGTGGGCCGTGTAGGGGTCGAACCTACGGCCCGCTGATTAAGAGTCAGCTGCTCTACCAACTGAGCTAACGGCCCACCGGGTATGTTCGAGAGGTGGCTGGCGGTTTCTGGCTTCCTGTTCGTGCTGTTGGTGCGCCTGACAGGATTTGAACCTGTGGCCCTCAGCTCCGGAGGCTGATGCTCTATCCAGCTGAGCTACAGGCGCTCCTGGCAGCAAGGACCGTCACATTATCACAGCGTTTTGCGGTCTGTCCACACATGAGAAGACGAACTAGGTCGTTGGGCGGTCTTTCGATCCCTTTCGCAGCTCGAACAGATGAACGGCCCCGCGCACCTTTTCCAAGACCACCTCATTAGTGGCGGGTTTCCGGAGCCAGTCTCCCACGCCCTGCTGTCCGACGGCGTCAAGAAACTGTGCAGGAGCAGCCCCGCTCAACACAATGATCGGAATCATCGGATGCTGTTTGTGCAAATGTGCGATGACGGTCGCGCCATTCATTTGGGGCATTTCCAAGTCACAAAGGATTGCAGCGACCGTGGTGGCCTGATCATGCTTGGTCATAAGTTCAATCGCTGCCTGTCCGCTTTCAGCCAACAGAGGATGGTACCCCGCTCTCTTGAGTACCAACTGCAGCGCATTCCTGACATCCGCATCGTCGTCGATAATCAGAATCGAGTGGTGCCCCATGTGTCCTTTCTGTGTCAGTCGAGGCGTGCGCAGTCTCGATGGCTCTGGTGGGGCTCGTGTAAGACCCTTCAAAGATGCTGTGAGGTTGACACGAAGCCATAAGGGAGCAGCAATTCCTCACCTGCCACGGACACCTCCGGGAGTGCGGCCAATTCAACCGATTCAAGATTCGCCAAAAGTTGTTCCTCTGCTTCGAGAGCAGCCGGCAGGCGCGTGATGGGCACAAACGTTTGCACCTCGCAGGCGCCGTGTACCATCGCCCCATGCCGCGTCGGAATGCCCATCGATCGGCAGGTGAGAGGACGATAGGGATAGAGCGAGCACAGGCCGTTGTCGCCCAAGGCCGGACAGGGAGCGTTGTGAAACGTGCGAACAGCCTCGTCGACGTCAGCATCTGACCAGGCATCGAGAGAGGGTGAAGAGCCGAGCCGCGGAAAAACAGCTTCAAGCGCGGTCACCTGTTGAGCCGCACGTGTGACGATATGCTTCCGCTGAGCTGTAGGGAGCGCAGCAAGGCCTTCTTGGAGAAGGCGTACATCGAGACGAGTGATGGGAAAGAGTCCGATGCAGCAATGAGAACAGCCGGAGTGACAGGGGACCTGACTTAGGAGCGCAGCACTGGCCCGTCGAAACCAATCGTCAGTTTTACTGGCGAGCGTTGTCACGCGCGAAGGTGGTGGGGGCCGCATGCCCCTTATTCCTCCGGATCGTTGGCGGACATGTCGACGATCAGGGTGCCTTTGGGAGAATAAAACCCCTGACCATCAACGTGAACGATTCCGTTGCAATTCTCTTGATAGAATTCCAGGATCCAACCATTGAAATCATAGCCATCGTCAGTGATGTCG
>DATIAT010000089.1:0-36690 GCA_035457905.1 Nitrospiraceae bacterium | reverse complement strand
CAGAGAGGCAGTCGGTTGGGTCTCACGAACATACCGCAGGATCGCTCCGGCGGCTCCGATTCCGGCGGTCAGGCCACGGCAATCGAATCCGTCGAGCGAGTGCACAGCCAGCTGAGCCTGGAGTAATTGCGCGGCATCTTTGGGGTTGAAGGAGACCGAGGGTTGTGCGCAGAGGCGCGGTCCGCAGAGACGAGTCAGGCACGAGATCGTCTTCGCATGAGCGTCTGGATAGAGTATCTCTCGTGGATCCAGACGAGCCAGTTCGTCCATGAGCTGGATTTCTGCCTGTGCACCTTGGAACTCTTGCATCCAAAACTCCCCTGTGGAGATGTCCAAACAGGCCAGTCCAATGACGGATTGACCCTTAATGGAAGAAGTTGTGGCGTCGGAAAAGCAGACTCCCGTCAGGAAATGCGGTTCTCCAGGTGATAGAAATTCTGTATCGATCAGCGTGCCCGGTGTATACAAGCGAACGACTTCGCGGCGAACGAGACCCTTTGCGAGTTTCGGGTCTTCCACCTGTTCACACAGCGCGACAGTCCGCCCGGCCTTGAGGAGCTTCGCGATATAACCATGCGCGGCATGATAGGGCACTCCACAGAGCGGGACCGGGTTGGCGCTGGATTTGTCGCGCGAGGTCAGGGCAATGGAGAGCAGCTTGGAGGCGACTTGCGCGTCCGTGTAAAACATTTCGTAGAAGTCGCCAACGCGGAACAAGAGGAGAGCGTCTGGATAGCCGCGCTTGATTTCGCGGTATTGTCGCATCAACGGTGAGGCGTCTGCGTCAATCATGGTATCAATCCCGATGCGCTTCGCCGGTTAAGGTGGGAGATGCACGACTGGTGGCTGCATCGAGCGAGAGGCGTAGTCGCTCTAAATCGACTTCTGCTTCTTGCAGCGCTTTAGTTTTCCGGCGGAGCTCGATACGGCTCCGCACCCACGGGGGAAAAAGAAGAATGCCGGAAACCAAGAGTCCCATGCCGAACCCCGCCAGAATGGGTTTGTAGATCGGCGTCGAGGCCTCAAAGAGCCCAAAGAAGTAGCGAAGCGTGACTTCCTGTTCCTGGTTCTGAAGGAAAAAGGCCAGAGAGAGAAGAAGAAGCACTCCGACCAGAATCACCCTAATCATGATCGCATCGTTGCCTCCCTGTTCGAGGCCGGACGTGATGACATTCGATCCACCCTATCGGCCTTGCCATACTGCCTCCGCAAGCGGGCGAGGGCCTTTTTGGATTTCGGTCCCGTCGCGTGCAACTGAATCATTCGGCTCCGTGTGGCACGATGGTTCAGCGTAACTTCTATCCGATCCTGAGGCAATGCGACCAAGCCCTTGTCGGCCCATTCTATTGCCGTGACGGTTTTGTCGGCGAAATGCGCGATAAGTCCTGTTGACTCAAGTTCGTGGAGCGTGCGAATACGATACAGATCTATATGGGCGAGCGGCAAGCGGCCCTGGTTGTATTCGTGAATGACGACGAATGTCGGGCTGGTCACTGCCATAGGCGATGTACCCAGACCCTGAGCGACCCCGCGAACGAGCACCGTCTTGCCCGCTCCGAGTGGCCCGTAGAGTGCGATCGTTTCTCCTCCACGGAGCACGCGACCGATCGCTTGGCCCAGCCGATCAGTGTGCCGGTATGAGGTAGACACCAGTTTCCACGGCAGGTTCGAAATGGCTCTACGGCGAGCTGTTGTCTGTTTCGCCTTCACGGGGAGGACGGCATTAGATCGTTTTTGTCCGCTTGAGCGCATAAGGAATCTGAGCGATAAGATCACCGGCAAGCATTCCGAGCTGCCCCCAGTAGTGGGATGCCAAGTCGCCAGCTGATCCGTGAAAATAGACTGCGGCACAGGCTGCTTCCCATGCGGGGACCCTTTGCGCGAGCAATCCGACGATCATGCCGGTCAACACATCGCCGGTTCCTGCCGTAGCCATGCCGGGATTCCCGGTCGGGCAAATGGCGACAAGTCCATCGGGGCGGGCGATGATGGTTCGCGCACCTTTCAGGACGAGGAACACGCCCCGTTCTCGGGCAAACCGTCTAGCCGTGCCGATTCGATCTGCATTGACACTTTGCGCGGTGGCATCGACTTCAAGTCGGGCCATCTCACCGGGGTGTGGGGTGAGAATAGGTGGAGTTGTGCATTCAGTCAGCAGCGAGGCCCGGCCGGCCAAGGCATTAAGTGCATCTGCGTCGAGGACAGAGGGCCGATCCAGATGCTTCATGAGTGATTGCACGAGTTCGACGGTTTCGTGATGTGTCGAAAGTCCAGGCCCGATAGCAACAGCCGTACGCGCTTGGATAAAGGCTAAGACACGATCGAGTCCTGAACGGGCCAGTGTCCGTGCCTTCGTTTCCGGGAGAGGCGTCGTCATTGCTTCAAGGAGTTTCGCTTCCAGAACATCGTTGACGCTGCTCGGAGTAGCCACGGTCACCAGGCCGGCTCCAACTCGAAGCGCTGCTCGGGCCGCCAGCGCCGCTGCGCCGGTTTTCCCTACGGAACCGGCAATGATCCCCGCATGACCAAAGACTCCTTTATGTGCGGAGGGCGCACGTTCCGGTAGAGCCTCAAATGCTTTGTCGCTTGTCAGGAGCAGAGTTCTGCTCTCGACGGCATCCACATAGGCGGGTGGAATGCCGATATCTACGATGCGGATTGCGCCAGCCTGGTCGATCCCTGCGTCGATATAAAGGCCGAGCTTGGGGAGACCGCATGTGATGGTCAGGGTGGCCTTGATTGCTCGCCCCAAGATGGCGCCGGTATCGGCATGGAGACCGGACGGGATATCGACGGCGATGACCGGTTTCCCGACACTGTTGATGAGTTCGATTGCCTCACGATACGATCCGTTCACAACGGAGGATAATCCAGTTCCAAGTAGGGCATCGATAAGAAGCTCGCTGGAAGCCAGAAGAGGCCGCACCTGCTCGGCAGACCTGAATCGAAGGATCGCTGCTCGCCCAGCAACTCGAGCGAGACGGCGATACATGACTCTGGTATCGCGACCCAGCTCGGTAACCGACGCGAGAAGCACGACATGAACCCGCGCACGCCGACGATACAGCAGTCGGGCCACAACCAATCCGTCTCCTCCGTTGTTCCCTTTCCCGCAAAGGACAGTAATAGCCTTGCCTCGTACCGGCCCATAATGTTCCTCCAGATGCTTCACAATTCCCTCGCCAGCTCGCTCCATCAAGACGGTACTGGGGATATGCGCTTCAAGGATTGCGCGGCGATCGAGTGCCCGCATTTCAGCCCCTGTTACAATCTTCATCGGCGGCCTTGGGCGCGGTGTGGATACCACAGAAATAATCGGGCGAGCGCCGGGAGAGACGAGAGCTGTTGTCTGCGGCGTAATGTCATAATGAGGGTGAAACCGATTTCCATGGAGGAACGCAGACTACCCACCAGTGCGATGGTTCAACGCAGCAACGCTTTCATTTCCTTCACCGCATGGTCGAGTCCAACCAGGACTGCTCTGGCAATGATACTGTGGCCGATATTGTATTCGACGATTTCTGGAATGTGGGTCAGCCGTGTTACATTGCGATAGTCCAAGCCATGTCCGGCATTGACACCCAGACCGAGTTTGTAGGAGAGCTTCGCGGCCTGCATAATGGCCGCGACTTCCGCGTCGGCTTCCTTCGAGCGCCGGGCATTCGCATACCGGCCGGTATGGAGTTCGACAAAATCGGCTGAGACTCTGTGCGAGGCTTTGACTTGTTCCAAGTCCGGCTCGATAAAGAGGCTGACAGGGATGCCGCCGTCCCTGAGCATGGCCACGACCTGCTGGATACGATCTCTATGGCCAGCCACGTCCAGGCCGCCCTCTGTCGTGAGCTCCTGACGCCGCTCAGGGACGAGCGTAACCATATCCGGCTTTACGGCCAGGGCAATCTTGGCCATCGTTTCATCGGCGGCCAGTTCCAGATCGAGCTTGGTACGGACGAGTTCCCGCAAGAGGCGAAGGTCGCGGTCTTGAATATGCCGCCGGTCTTCTCGAAGATGGACGACAATGCCGTCAGCCCCTGCCAATTCCACTAGCACAGCGGCAGCAAGGGGGTCCGGGTCGGTTCCACCACGGGCCTGCCGCAACGTAGCCACATGGTCGATGTTCACCCCAAGCCGCGGCATGAACCCTCCGTTCTGCTATGTGGTGCAAGGGAAAACTGAGTTGAGTGATGAGAGCGAAAGGCGTTGCAGTTGTAACAGAAACCAGCAGGGCGGGGCAAGGACTCAGAGGGGAAATTGGTGGAGTGTTTTTGGGTAGACCCGTGGGGGTGAAATACCGAACCCCACAGAATCACGACATAATTTGACTCGATACGCTTCGCGCCATTAGAATAGGCCCTCTAATGTGACAGGGGGCGGTCGTTCAATGTTTCCACGTATGTGAGGATTGCGGGCAGGGGTCTTCATGGGATTAGGCGACGGGTTTTATCGTATAAAACGGCTGCCGCCGTATGTGTTTGCCCAAGTGCAGAGTCTCAAACTCGAAGCTCGTCAGCAGGGCGAAGACATTATCGATTTCGGAATGGGAAATCCTGACCAAGCGACGCCGACCCATATCGTCGAGAAAATGATCGAAGCGGCACGCAAGGGGAAAAATCATCGCTACTCGGCCTCCCGTGGGATTACAAAACTGCGGCATGCGATTGCGGGATGGTACAAGCGGAATTACGATGTCGATCTGGATCCCGAGACTGAAACCATCGTCACAATCGGTTCCAAGGAAGGGTTGGCGCATCTGGCGCTGGCCTTGATCGGACCCGGTGACGTTGTACTGGCGCCGACACCGACATATCCCATTCATATGTACAGTTTCATCATCGCGGGTGGAGAGGTCCGCGGAATCGAGTTGCGTCCCGACAGCGACTTCTTCGACGACTTGCAGAGGGTGTATCGCCAGACCTTTCCAAGGCCCAAGGTCTTGGTCATCAATTTTCCACATAATCCGACCACTGCCGTGGCCGATCTTGGGTTTTTTAAGAAGATCGTTGCTTTTGCCAAAGAACATAACGTGATTGTTATTCACGATCTGGCCTATGCCGACTTGGTGTTCGACGGCTATAAGGCGCCGAGCTTTCTACAGGTTCCAGGAGGGAAGGATGTCGGCGTCGAGTTCTATACTCTCTCCAAGGCCTACAACATGCCCGGTTGGCGCGTGGGATTTTGTTGCGGGAATCGCGAAATTGTCGGGGCCTTGGCTAAGATCAAGAGCTACTTGGATTACGGCATTTTCCAGCCTCTGCAGATCGCCAGTGTGATCGCCCTCAATGGGCCGCAGGAATGTGTGCAAGAGACAGTCTTGCGCTATCAGAAGCGTCGTGACGTGTTGGTGAGCGGGCTCAACCGCATCGGATGGAAGGTGAACAAACCTCTAGCCACGATGTTCGTCTGGGCCAGAATTCCTCTGCCGTATCGGTCACTGGGTTCGTTAGAGTTTTCGAAGCTCTTACTCCGTGAGGCCAAGGTGGCCGTATCGCCCGGAGTCGGGTTTGGTGAAGGTGGAGACGAATATGTGCGGTTCGGTCTTGTCGAAAACGAACATCGCACAAGGCAAGCCGTTCGAGGCATTCGCAAAGCCCTGAAGCTTGATGGGGGTGAGGAATGATCTCACGCGTGGGTGTTGGCATCATTGGACTCGGAACGGTCGGGACAGGCGTTGCCAGCATTCTCTTGAAGAACGCCGCCTTGATCAGCCGTCGGGTTGGTGTACCGATCGAGATCATTCGGATTGCGGATCTTGATGTGACACGCGACAGAGGTCTCACCTTGCCGCCTGGCCTCCTCACAACCGACGCAAAGCAAATACTCACAGATCCGTCGATCCACATCATCGTGGAGTTGATCGGGGGCTGCGATATTGCCAAGCGCATCATTATGGAGGCCATTGAGGCAGGCAAACACGTCGTCACTGCTAACAAGGCCTTGCTCGCCCTACACGGAGAGGAAATATTTGCCGCGGCTTCCCGCGCCGGAGTCGATCTAGGTTTCGAAGCGAGCGTGGGCGGAGGGATTCCCATCATCCAGGCGGTGAGGGAAGGGTTGGCAGCCGACACCGTTCAATCCATTTATGGAATCATCAACGGGACGGCCAATTACATTCTCTCTCGCATGACACATGAAGGCCAGAGCTTTGAGGCGGTACTCGACGAAGCGAAGCGGGCCGGTTATGCCGAAGCGGATCCGACATTCGATGTCGCCGGTATTGATTCGACACACAAACTGGCGATCCTGGCTGCACTGGCTTATGGGACACCGGTCAATGTGAAAGATGTGTACACCGAGGGGATCACCCATATTGCGCCGCTCGATATCGCCTACGCGAAAGAGTTTGGTTATACGATTAAACTCCTGGGCATCGCCAAGCTGATCGGCAATGAAGTCGAAGCCCGGGTGCACCCCACGATGCTGCCGTCTTCATCTCCGATCGCCCAAGTTGAAGGAGTTTACAATGCCATTCAACTTGTCGGCGATGCCGTGGGCGACGTCGTGCTGTATGGCCGAGGCGCGGGGGCGATGCCGACCGGCAATGCAGTCGTCGGCGATCTCATCGCCATTGCACGGAATCTCTTGAAAGGGGCGGTTCAACGAGTCCCGCCTGCCTCTTTTCAACAGGACCAGCGCCGCCCGCTTCGGATGCGGGCGATAGAAGAAATCAGCTCACTCTATTATCTGAGGTTTATGGTATTAGACCGCCCCGGCGTCTTGTCGCAAATCGCGGGGGAGCTTGGCAGGTGGGGGATTAGTATATCGTCCGTCCTTCAACAGGGACGGCGCGAAGGCCAAACGGTTCCAGTCGTGATCAAAACCCATACCGCCACGGAGCGCGATGTCCAAACGGCATTGAGGGTCATCAATCGGATGGCTTTCATCTCCGAACCCACCACGTTGATCAGGGTTGAGGGCAAGGACGAGTGAATGCGATGAATCGCTGGCGTGGTGTGATCGAAGCCTATCGGAAGTTTCTGCCAGTGACAGACCGGACCCCTGTGGTGACGCTCGGCGAAGGCAACACTCCGCTCATAAGGGCGACGCGACTGGGCAAGCAAATTGCCCCGGGTGTCGATCTCTATCTCAAATTCGAAGGCTTAAATCCGACAGGATCATTTAAAGATCGCGGTATGACAATGGCCATCTCAAAGGCTGTCGAGTCTGGGGCCAAAGCAGTGATCTGCGCTTCCACAGGAAATACCTCTGCCTCTGCCGCAGCCTATGGCGCGAGGGCAGGACTGGCGGTCTATGTGTTGATTCCGGCCGGGAAAATCGCGCTGGGCAAACTGTCCCAGGCTATGATGCATCAGGCCACAGTGATCCAAATTGAAGGAAACTTCGATCAGGCTTTGACCATCGTCAAAGAATTAGCGATGGTCCATCGCATCGAGATGGTCAACTCGATCAATCCCTATCGGATTGAAGGGCAGAAAACCGGCGCGATGGAGGTCTGTGATCAGCTCGGCGATGCTCCGACTGTTCATGCACTGCCGGTCGGAAATGCCGGCAATATTACCGCCTATTGGAAAGGGTACCGAGAATATCGCGCAGCCAATCAATCCACGAGGCTTCCCCGTATGATCGGGTTCCAGGCTTCAGGCGCGGCACCCATCGTCCTTGGTCACGTTGTAGAGAATCCGCAGACGGTAGCCTCGGCGATTCGGATCGGCAATCCGGCCAGCTGGGAAGCCGCCTCAAATGCCGTCAAGGAATCTGGAGGAGCGATCGATTCGGTGACGGATGATGAAATTCTACAGGCGTATCGAATGGTAGCTGCCACGGAGGGAATATTCTGTGAACCGGCGTCTGCCGCATCAGTTGCTGGTGTCATGAAGTTGAGCAAGCAAGGCGGATTACAGGAAGGCGAGATAGTGGTCTGCACTTTGACCGGCCATGGATTGAAGGATGCTGACACAGCTATCAGTGTGTCAGTTCAACCGAAAACCGTTAAAGCCACGCGGGAGGATGTCGCTCGTCTGTTGAGGGCGTAGGGATAATGCGAGCAGTGCTTCGATGAAACAAGTCATTCTCCATGCCGGTGGGATGGCAGACCGTCCCAGGGAGGAATTGAGGGGACAGACTCCTCTTCAGGCGGCTTCGACCCCCCACCTCGATCGTCTTGCGCAAGGCGGGGAGCTAGGGCTCCTGGCCGCATCGCTTGAGAGTGTGCGACAAGGAAGTGGTTTAATCGGGACCGCCATGCTCGGATATGATCCCAAGAAATACTACCAGGGTCCTGGTCCCCTTGAGGCGGCCAGTCTAGGCGTCGCTGTCAGCGAGCATGATGTGGTGTATTGCTGTTCGATGGTTACGTTGCGTGCGGACGCCCAATCCGGGAATAAAGGCGGATTGAATGAGGTCAAGAAGCTCGGGCCGCACGTGGTGATGGATGATGCAACCGCAGGCCTGATTTCCACAGAGGAGGCCCGCGAATTAATTGAAGCGATCAATGAGCAGCTCGGGTCTGAAATGATTCAGTTCTATCCTGGGTCAGGCCATCGTCATCTCATGGTATGGGTCAACGGGAAGTCGCGAGCGATCTGTACGGACCCACAACTATTGATTGGTCGGCCGATCGCTGACGCGTTACCGGCAGGAGACGGGTCTGACATTCTGTGGAAACTCATGGAGGCCTCATTTCAGATCTTGCGCGATCATTCTCTCAACGATGAACGTCGTGAGGCAGGGCGGAAGCCGGCCAATTGTCTCTGGCTCTGGGGCCAAGGCCGCGCCATTCCTTGGCCCAGCCTTGCTGATCGATTCAAGGTGACCGGTGTGGTGGTTTCGCAGAGCGATGTCCATCGGGGACTCGGACTCATGGCCGGGCTGGAAGCTGTGGATGGCGCTCGATTGGCAGGTTCGGATCTTCGCACCCAAGCAGCGATCGCGCTGGAAGAGCTCAAGAAAAATGATTTTGCATATGTGCAGGTGGAGCTACCGGACGAGGTCGTCTACGGATCAGATGTGGCGGCCAAGGTGAAGGGAATTGAAGCGATCGATCGCGATCTGATAGGACCTCTTCTCGAAGGACTGACCCAATCGGGTCCGCATCGCATCGTAGCCTTCTGCGATTGGGGCAATGTGCTCCATGGCCAGGCCGTAGAACGTCCGGGGTTCTTCGCCTATCGTGACAGTGCGTCAGTCCTCGCTGCCGGGGTCGGAAAGAGATTTACTGAGGCCGAGGCTCGTGCCTCGACCGTGCCACCTCGTGATGCGACAAAATTCGTCGTGCGGCTTTTCGCAAAAGGATCTTGAGGGTCGTGGCGCTGATTGTCCAGAAATATGGAGGAACCTCGGTGGGCACGATTGAGCGGATCTGCCGTGTGGCCGACCGCGTCGAGCAGGCTCACAAGGAAAACCAGTCCGTCGTGGTCGTCTTGTCGGCCATGAGCGGAGAGACGGATCGCTTGCTTCGGTTGGCGCATGAAGTGACGCCGCTGCCGGACGATCGAGAACTCGATATGCTCTTGTCGACCGGAGAGCGAGTAACCATCGCTCTGTTAGCAATGGCCTTGCGGGCCAGAGGGCTGGATGCCCAATCTTTCACGGGGCGGCAAGTCGGGATCATGACCGACAGTGCTCACACGAAAGCGCGGATTACCCGAGTGAGTGCCGATCGAATTCGCGAGGCTCTGCTCAATGGCATTGTTCCAGTGGTTGCCGGATTTCAAGGAATCAACCAGCAGTCGGATGTCACGACATTGGGACGAGGAGGCTCCGACCTCACAGCAGTCGCATTGGCGGCAGCGCTGAAGGCCGATCGATGCATTATCTTTACCGACGTTGACGGCGTCTACACGTCGGATCCCAATATTGTGCCGGCGGCTCGACGAATCGACAAGATTTCCTATGAGGAAATGCTGGAGATGGCCAGTCTAGGTGCCAAAGTGTTGCAGAGCCGCTCCGTCGAATTTGCTGCGAAGTTCAATGTGCCGGTGGAAGTGAATTCCAGTTTCAAAGAAGGAAAGGGGACGCTCGTGACACGTGAAGACGAGGACATGGAAGCAGTAGCAGTGTCGGGAGTCACCGGCGACCGGAATCAGGCCAAGATTACGATTGTTGGCGTGCCGGACAAACCCGGTATTGCGTCCAAACTCTTTGGGCCTGTGGCTCAGGCCAACATTAACGTCGACATGATTATCCAGAACATCAGTCAGTCGGGTTTGACGGATATTTCCTTTACGATTCCACGAGCAGACATCAAGAAAGCCCTGCCCCTGATTCAAGATGTGGCGAAAGGGATCGATGCCAAATCGGTTGCCGTCACAGAGGCGATTGCAAAGGTCTCGCTGGTCGGCGTCGGGATGCGTTCCCATTCAGGAGTCGCTGCCAAGATGTTCGATGTCTTGGCGCAGGAAGGCGTGAATATCCTCATGATCAGCACGTCGGAAATAAAAATCTCCTGCGTGATCGATGAAAAGTATGCCGAACTTGCGATGCGTTCGCTCCACACCGCTTTCGGGTTGGATCAGTCCCCGGTAGGGGACCGAAGCCCGAAGTAGATGATGTCGACCAGGTGAGGCTGAACAGATTCATTCTACCCTAGTATCGTTTCCAGTATGGCTCGGAAATTTCTACAACCACGATCTTCGCACCGTACCTCGACCGGCCCTGTGTCGCCCGTTGGATCTCCGTCTGCGGAGCGGCCGATAGAGTTGGAGATCTATGACACGACGTTACGGGACGGAGCTCAGGCGGAGGATGTGACCTTTTCGGCTGAAGACAAGGTCCGGGTTGCTCAACAGTTGGATGGGTTGGGCGTGCAGTTCATTGAGGGCGGGTGGCCTGGAGCGAATCCCAAAGACATCGAATTCTTTCAGATGATCAAGATCGTGCCGTTGCGGACAGCGACGGTGGTGGCGTTCGGATCGACGAGAAAGTCGAGCAATACCGTGCAGAAGGATCCGAATATCCGGGCGTTGCTGGAGGCAGAGACCACGATCATCACGCTGTTCGGGAAAACCTGGTCGCTGCATGTTACCGATGCGCTCGGCATTTCCCTTGTGAAGAATCTCGAGCTCATCAACGACTCAGTGGCCTACCTCCGTTCGAAAGGCCGGAGAGTGTTCTACGATGCGGAACATTTCTTTGACGGATACAAGACCAATCCAGATTACGCGCTGGAGACCATCCGTCTCGCTGTTGCTGCCGGGGCTGAGCGGGTGATTCTCTGCGATACGAACGGCGGGTCGATGCCCTGGGAAATCAAAGAAATCTGCCAGGTCGTTGGGCGGGAGTGCGCAGTGCCTTTGGGGATTCATGCTCACAACGACTGCGAAATGGCTGTCGCGAATTCGCTGGTGGCGATCGAAACCGGCGTGGTGCAAGTCCAGGGGACGATTAACGGGATCGGTGAACGGTGCGGTAATGCCAATTTGTGTTCGATTATTCCTAATCTTGAACTGAAGATGAAACGACCGGTGTTGAAAGACCGTCTGACCCATCTCAAACAGGTGTCAGGGTTTGTCACGGAGATCGCGAACCTTATGCCAGATAAGCACCAGCCCTATGTTGGAGATTCGGCATTCGCCCACAAAGGCGGTGTCCATATCCATGCGGTGCTCAAAAATCCCGCGACATACGAACATGTGATTCCGGGATTGGTCGGCAACCGCCAGCGCGTGCTGGTATCGGACGCGGCCGGTCGAAGCGGATTGCTGGAGAAGGTCGAGGCGTTTGGTATCAAGTTGGACAAGGGCCATACCAAATTGCAGGAGTTGATCGGGGTGTTGAAGGAACGTGAAAGTGAAGGATACCAGTTCGAGGCGGCGGAAGGTTCCTTCGAATTGCTCATGCGGAAGGCGATGGGAACTCACAGGCCAGCCTTCCAACTCCTGGGATTTCGGGTGATTGTCGAAAAAAAACAAGAACTTGGTGCCTCGTTGTCCGAAGCCACAGTAATGGTGAAGGTCGGTGAAGTGGTGGAGCATGCGGCAGCAGTCGGAGCCGGTCCCGTCAATGCGCTCGACCATGCATTGCGGAAGGCGTTGGAAAAGTTTTACCCTCAGCTCCGAGAAGTCAAGCTGCTCGACTACAAAGTGCGAGTGTTGTCGGCCAATCGTGGCACGGCGTCCAAGGTCCGTGTGTTGATTGAATCAGGTGATCATAAAGATAAATGGGGGACCGTCGGTGTATCAGAGAACATAATCGAAGCGAGCTGGCAGGCGCTTGCAGACAGCATCGAGTACAAGCTGCTTGCCGAAGACCGATAAGGGAAGACACTCTATCCGACATCTTTCTTCTTGACAGGCCTTATAACCTCACGTAACTTATGGCGAAACTGCTTATCGTTCGTGGAAGGTTCACGGGCGATCATTCGAGAAGCTTGCGCAGGTGGCGGAGGGGAAAGCATGCGAAAGGCAGATATCGCGAACGAAATCTACAAGCAGGTCGGTATTTCGAAAAATGAGGCTGCGGATATCGTCGAACTCGTGCTGACTATGTTGAAAGAAGTGTTGCATAAGGGGGAGTCAGTCAAAATTGCCGGATTTGGAAACTTTGTGGTACGTAGTAAAGGTGCACGGAAGGGCCGGAACCCTCGAACCGGTGAAGAAATTGGAATCACACCTCGTCGCGTGGTGACGTTTCGCCCCAGTCAAGTGTTTAAGAAGTACGTCAATTCATAACCTCGTTCAATCAGATTAACTCATCCCACCACGAGGACCGGTCATGGGGAACGAGCCCAGGCTGGGCAGCAAGGTCTTTTATAAGATCGGCGAAGTCAGCCAAATAACCGAACTGCCAGCCTATGTCTTGCGATTCTGGGAGTCTGAATTTCCGTTTCTCAAGCCCAAGAAAAGTCGTGGAAATCAGCGGCTCTATGTCAAACGAGAAGTCGAAACGGTGTTGGAGATCAAGCGAATGCTCTATGAAGAGGGGCATACACTCGCAGGTGTCAAACGATATTGGGCTAGACGGGGGCGAGTGGGAAGCCAACGGGTACGTCCCAAAGAACTTGCGCAGAGGCTCCGGGGGAACCTCAAAGCGATTCTCAAAATTCTGGAGTCGCATCCGGACTAACGATGATAGATCTTGTTTCTTGCGAGGCCGGTTGTAATCGAACCGCTTTCAAAGGACAATACACGAAACGGTGGGATTCCATAGAATGCGTCGGGGCGTGGCGCAGCCCGGTAGCGTACTCGCTTGGGGTGCGAGTGGTCGGCCGTTCAAATCGGCTCGCCCCGACCAAAACAGATTGTGCTGAGCAATGAGTGTTGAGAACTGGGACGGATAGGATCGTCGGACACTCACTCTCAACACCGAGTACTGAAAGAGAGAGCTGCCGTCGGCAGCTTTTTTTGTTCCTGACGGATCTATGCGTATTTTGGTCACCAACGATGACGGAATTCACTCGCCTGGTTTGACGGCGCTCGCCAAGGCTTTGTCGAAAGTCGGTGAGGTGTGGGTGGTGGCGCCGGATCGAGAGCGGACTGCCGTGGCCCATGCCGTGACGCTCCATAAGCCCCTGCGAGTACATCAACTCAAGACAAGGATCTATGCTGTCAACGGAACCCCTGTTGATTGTGTGAATTTAGCCGTGCTGAAGATCATGTCAGCACCACCCGACCTCCTCGTATCAGGGATCAATAAGGGCGTGAATATTGGCGACGACGTGCTGTATTCCGGAACGGTTTCGGCAGCGATGGAAGGAACGATCCTCGGTGTCCCTTCGATAGCTGTGTCACAGGAGGGACAGGAGCGTTTTTATTTCGACGCCGGCGCTCGGTATGCCGTTCGCATCGCGCGGTTGATCTTGCAAGAGGGTTTGCCAAACGAAACGCTCGTGAATCTCAATATTCCGAATCGGCCGTTCGGATCGATCACCGGAGTCCGGGTCACCTGTCTCAGCCGCAGGCGTTTCGACAATCCGATCATTGAAAAGGTCGATCCACATGGCCGTATTTACTATTGGATTGCCGGGACTCGTGTATCGTGGAGCCGGAGCAAAGATGCCGACTATGAGGCGCTTGAGCAAGGAGCAGTTTCGCTTACCCCCATTCATCTTGACACCACTCATCACGGGATGTTGGATCGATTCCGGAAGTGGGAAACCGTGCGTCGACCGAAAGTGAATCGGGTGATCGCGTCGTCGAGACTCACGAGGAATCAGAGGAGTTAGGGAGCCGTGGGGAATCTGATCGAAACGATCATTACAGAGCTGAGCCGGTTTGTGGTGTCGACGATCTCAACATTCGGCTACACCGGTATTTTCCTCACCATGGCCATCGAGAGTGCCTGCATTCCCCTGCCCAGCGAGATCATCATGCCCTTTTCCGGATATCTCGTGACGACGGGACAGTTCACGATGCTCGGCGTCACGTTGGCCGGCGCCATCGGGAATGTCGCGGGGTCTCTAGTGGCCTATTATGCCGGTGTGTGGGGTGGGCGACCATTTGTTGAGCGGTACGGGCCGTATGTCTTGGTGTCGCGAAAGGACATCGAGATAGCGGATCGATGGTTCGCCAAGTATGGCGAGGCGGCAGTATTTTTCGGCAGGATGCTTCCGGTCATCCGGACCTTTATCTCCTTGCCAGCCGGCATCGCCAGAGTGAACATTTATCGGTTCATACTCTTTACCTTTCTTGGTGCGCTGCCCTGGTGTTATCTTCTGGCCTACATCGGCGTGAAAATGGGAGAGGAGTGGGAGAATCTGAGAGGCTATTTCCATCAGTTCGACATTGTGATCGGGCTCTGTCTGGCACTTGCGCTGGTCTATTTTCTCTGGTCTCATTGGCCAAGGCGCCGCATCACTCCGGAGTTATAACCGGCCCATGCTCTCGATCTACAACACGCTCACGGGTAAAAAAGAGCCGTTCCACTCACTCCAGCCGAAGACCGTGCGGATGTATGTCTGTGGCGTGACAGTCTATGACTACTGCCATATCGGTCACGCGCGCAGTGCGCTCGTATTTGATGTGATCCGGCGATACCTCGAATTCAGCGGCTACATGGTTGAATTCGTCAAAAACTTCACCGACGTGGATGACAAAATCATCAAGCGCGCGAACGAACAGGGCGTCAGCTGCGACACGATCACCGCGAAATATATTCAAGCCTACTACGAAGACATGGGGAAATTGGGCATTCGGCCAGCATCGATTGAGCCCAAGGCGACGGAGCACATGAACGACATCGTTCGATTGACCGAGAAGTTGGTGAATAAGGGCCTGGCATACCAAGTCGATGGAGACGTGTATTTTGACGTGGCCAAATATTCCGGATACGGACGTCTCTCAAAACGGCGGCTTGACGATATGCAGGCGGGAGCACGGGTTGACGTCGATGAGAGAAAACGTCATCCAATGGATTTTGCTCTCTGGAAGAGCAGTAAGCCGGGCGAGCCATCATGGGAAAGTCCCTGGGGCCCAGGGAGACCTGGTTGGCATATTGAATGCTCAGCAATGTCCATGAAACACCTCGGTGACACGTTCGACATTCATGGCGGAGGGATGGATTTGATCTTCCCGCACCACGAAAACGAAATCGCGCAGTCATGTGGGGCGACGGGAAAAGAATTTGCACGCTATTGGATTCACAACGGTTTTGTGCAAATCAACCAGGAGAAGATGTCCAAGTCCCTGGGCAATTTCTTTACCATCAGAGAGATTTTTGAGAATTCCAAATGGTCAGAGGATGTCACTGGCGAAGTCCTGAGATATTTCCTCCTTTCGACTCATTACCATGGCCCACTGGATTTTTCCGACCAGGCTATGCAGGAAGCAAAGCAGGCATTGGACGGGTTCTACGGATTGTTTAATCGACTCCGTGAATCAGAATGCGACACCGTAGGCGACAAGGATCTCCCGTCGTCTGTTGATCGAACTCGAGAGTCGTTCCGGAAGGCCATGGACAATGACTTTAATACGCCGGTGGCGGTTGCCGAACTTCAGAGGCTCCGTAGCGACGTAAACAAGTTGCTTGATGTTGGACTTTCAACACATGGGAGGCAGCAGGCGCGCCAGACGTTTCGTATACTGGGCGGCGTGTTGGGATTGTTCCAATTAGACCGGTGGGATTATGAGTTAAAGGTCGGGTCTGAATATCTAGGAATTTCAGGTGGTGGTGTGAAATTATCTCCAAAAATACGCGTATCGGATAAGGAGATTGAGGCACAAATTGCGGAACGAAATGAAGCCAGAAAACAGAAGAACTTCAAGAAGGCCGACGAGATTCGTCAATTTCTCGCGTCCCACGGCATCCTCATCGAAGACAAGCCCGACGGCACCAGCCGCTGGAAGCGATAGTCAGCCGGAATTGATTTACGGGCTGCATGCCGTGCGCGAAGCCTTGCGTGCGGGCGCACGTCCACTCCAGCGGTTGCTCATGCTGCGGACCGATCGGCAGTTTGCCGATCTCGTCCATCTGGCGAAGACGCAGCAAGTTCCCGTTCACATTGAACCACTTCCTGCGCTCGATCGATTAGTGCCGAGCGGAGACCACCAGGGCGTGATCGCGTTCATCGCAGCGAAATTCTACGATACGACAGAGCGAATTCTTGAACGGGCGAGGAGTCTGGGCGAGAAGCCTTTCCTTGTGCTCCTTGACGGAATTGAAGATCCGCACAACTTGGGAGCGATCTTGCGAACCGCCGAGGCGGCGGGTGTTCACGGCGTCTTCATTCCCGAACGTCGCGCAGTTGGTCTGACATCAGTGGTAGCGAAAGTGTCAGCCGGGGCGCTCGATCACATCTCCGTCGCACGTGTAGGAAATCTGATTCGACTGATTCAAGACCTTAAAAAGACAGGCCTGTGGGTCTATGGCGTGGATCCGTCGGCGGTGAAACTCCATACCGACATTGATATGACCGGGCCGATAGCATTGGTGTTTGGAGGAGAAGGAACCGGTATTCGCCCCGGTGTGTTGGGAGAATGCGACGAGCGTATCCGAATTCCTATGCAGGGCCGAGTAGCGTCGCTGAATGTCTCAGTTGCAGCAGCCGTAACGCTGTTCGAAACGGTCCGCCAGCGTCGCAGGGGCACAATGCTGGTGAAGAAGCCTACCGTATCTTGATTGTTCCGTCTTGGATCGCAGTCTTGAGCAGCTGAGCGGTGTTCGACACGCGCATCTTTTTCATCATATTGGCCCGATGCGCTTCGACAGTCTTGACGCTGATCTTGAGTCGTTGACCGATCTCCTTGTTTTTGAAACCGGCCCAAATCAGTTCAAGAATCTCTTTCTCGCGACTGGTGAGCGATTCAGGTCGCTTTTTTCGGGGGGGCGGGGTCAGACTGGCCGGAGAAAGTTTGGGTTTCGTCTTCGCAGTCTGTGCCATTATTTAGTTCTCCTTTGACCAATAAAGTAGTACGGTATCATTAACGCGATGGAGTAACGCTGAGAAACAGACACTCGCCCAGCAGGCAGCGATTATAAGAACTCTCTCGCCATAAGTAAACTAGAGGAAATCCGGCCCAGTGAAGCTACCTAATCTATTTCATGTTGCCGGCGAAATCATCTGGGTATTTCGAGCCGGATACTGCCGTCGAGTTGATTATGCATGAATGGTTTCCCTATCTAGTCGTTGGGACCCTCGGCGCGCTGATCGGCAGTTTTCTCAATGTGTGCATTTTCAGGTTGCCCCGAGGCGAATCAATCGTCTGGCCTGGCTCCCATTGCCCTTCATGTGCCAACTCAATTAGGAGCTACGACAATATTCCTTTGTTGAGCTACCTGTGGCTTCGTGGACGCTGCCGAACTTGCCGCACGCCAATTTCGATACGGTATCCCCTCGTCGAAGCCGTCAATGCTTTGGGTTATCTCGCTATATTATCGTTCTTCGGACTAACATGGACGGCTGCCCTCTATGCCGTATTGTTTTCAGCGCTAGTCATCGTGACGGGAACGGATCTCACACATAAGATGATTCCCAATATCATTACTCTACCCGGAATGGTGGTCGGCCTTCTTGGCGCAGTGACTGTGCTGCCGGTCGGTGTAGTGAATTCTGTAGTCGGTCTCACTGTGGGTGGCGGCATACTCTGGTTCCTCGCTTGGTTGAGCCCTTATCTTTTCGGCAAGGAGGGAATGGGGGGTGGCGACATCAAGTTGCTGGCAATGATTGGCGCGTTTCTTGGCTGGAAGCCGGCCCTTCTGACCATCATGATCGGATCGCTTACTGGTTCCATCATCGGGATCAGTTTGATCACCCTGCGCATCATTAAACGTGATGATTATCTCCCATTCGGCCCTTTCCTTGTGTTGGGAGCCCTTCTCTCTCTGTTTTTCGCCCAGCCGCTCCTCGATTGGTATCAAGGCCTTCTGGACCCCGCCTTCTAGCCCTCTGCCTGTATCTCTTCTGGTAGACCCCTGTATCTAAAACAGTAAGATTACTTTCCAGTTCTCTTCTTCCCCTCCGACCAGCGCCCAGGCCGCTTCACGTCCATGCTTCCTCACAACTACTCGAAACTCCGCCACCCTGCGGATTATTCCGCTCCTGCTTCTCGCTGATCAATCCGTTGTCTGGGTGTGAGTCAACACGGGCACGGGTCTTGGAGTCGACGCTCTTTTTCGCAAGGGACCTTCTTGTGAGAATGGAACATGCCGAGAACATCGCAGAGACAGGAAAAAGGCTGGAGTCTGACGGAACTCCTCATTGTACTGACGATCATGGGTATCCTTGTGGCAATGGCTGGACCAGGTTATCAGGCGGTAGCCGCAAGGGTGCAGGCGCGTAGCGTCACAGCAGAAATTGCTTCGGAACTCCGACTTGCCAGACAACTGGCGATGGCGAAGCGAGAGCGCCTTCGAGTCATATTCGATCAAACAGCTCGAACCATCACGCTACAACGCGCGGATGTCGAAGAAATCCTTCACGTCTATCAATATGCAGATAGGGGGGTAATCGTAGAAGAACCAACCGCTGGACCAGAGGTGCTATTCTATCCCAGCGGTCGAGCGGCAACGCCTACAACAATTCGGGTTCGTGACAGTCAAGGTCAGGAAACCACTTTCACTGTGAGCATCACCGGGCGGGTGTCCTCATGAGGCGGGAGCGATTGTTTCACGCAGAGGGAGGAGCTAGTTTTGCCGAAGTACTCGTCGCCATGGCGTTGACGATGATTGGGTTGACCGGTGCCATGGGGGCATTTCAGGTAGCAGAACGGAGCCTCAAAACGGGTATGTTGGCGACGCGAGCTCTGGCGATGGCGGAGTCGAGGATCGAAGCAAAACGGTCTGTAAGATGGGATCGTCTCTTGCTGGATGATTTGAATCACGATGGTACTCCTGACCTTGTCATGCGTGACGATGGACTGAGCGGAGATGTGCTGGCCGGTGACGGGGTGTTCTCCGGTAGTTGGGATCAGGATGACGTCCATTTGACCTGGACAGTGACGCCGAGCCGTTCCGCATCGCTGTCGGCCTCAGGGTATGTCTTGATTGAGGCCCACGCACTCTATGCAGCAGGAGATAGTCAGCGTGAAGTGCGGGTCGGTACGCTACGGGCGAACCCCGTATTCGTTGGGAGCCAGTAACGTGGTGTCATTCGGAAAGGATGGGAAGCGGGCAGGATGGCTTATAAGAGGCACACGCCATAAATTTTTGATTGAGGTAGGAACCAGCCTGACTGAACTGATGTTTGCCATAGCGGCTGGGTTCATTGTCTTAGGTGCAACGCTTCAATCCCTGTCGTATTTTCAGCACCAATTTATGAAACAACAACGTGAAGTCGCACAACGACAGGATCTTCGCCTCGGACTGGAGGTTTTTGAGCAGGAGTTGCGGCTGGCAGAGGCCGGTTCTCTTACGACAATGGCTCCGGACTCAGTTGAGTTTTTGGCGAATCTGCAAGGTTTCACGACGACAGTTACAACACCGGCGGCGGTCGGGCAAACGGCCTTGTCGGTTGAAGACGGGCGAGGGTGGGGGGATCGGAAAGCCATTGAAGCCTGTTGGTCTGCGAGCTGCGAGATGCTTGTTCTGGATCGTGATGGACAACGGAGTCTGCTTACGGTGGCGCAGCCGCTTACACGGGCGATTCCATCCGGAGCATCTATCTCCCTCCTGAATCGTGTTCGCTACTACAACCGGCGCGATGACCAGGGCGTTCTGAGATTGTTGCGACAGGTCGATGGCGGCGCGAGCGTCCTGGTGGGAAATATCAGAGAGGTGCGGTTTTCCTACTGGGGTGAGAGCGGACAAGCTGTGACAGAACCGACACAGGTGAGGCGGGTTATCGTTGAGGTGACGCTGTCCGATCAAGCAATTCGAGCGGTTCGAGAAATTAGCCTCAGGACATGACGATGGCACCGTTTCTTATTATGAGGGAGAGGAGAAGCAGGTGACAGAACGGCGCGCATCAGAACCCGCGAATCTGTGTGAAAAGGGTCACGCGCTCCTTGGGGCGATCATGCTGATATTTCTGCTCGGAACCGTTGGGATGACGTCTCTGTATTTGGCAGGCCAGGATGGATCGGGCATCAGCGCCATGAGAGAGGGCGACATTGCACAACATTTGGCCGACGGTGCGGCAGATGTCGTGATGAGTTGGTTCCATGATCCGAATGTCACACCGACCTTCCTTGCCGGATTGCTCGCTAAGCGCCAGGAAGATCTTGCAGGTGGGCCGTCGTTCTTCGATATGGCCGGACGTTCGCAATTTATCGGGGCCACTGACCATCCCGACTTGCTGCTCGATGCAGCGAACCAATTGGACAATCAGATCCTTAATAATTCGCTCTACGGTTTCACCAATACTCTGGGAAAACTTGGTCGGATTCTGAAGTTGAAAATGTATGGTCCTTTGCAACCTGGCTTATTGAGCACCGTCGAGGTAACAGCGACGACGGCTGATCACCGGCCGGTTACACGGACAATTCAGCTTCAACTCGGGGCCGTGTCGATTCCTGCGGTTCGCGCGGCCGTGCAAGTTGGACAAGCCATCGGCGCCATGCAAACAGGTGGCAAGACTTCCGTCATGGTCCATTGGGGTGATCAACGGGTTTTGGGTGATTTTACAGTGCAGCGAGTCGAGGATCTGGTTCTCAAGAACACTGTGGCCCCAGTTACCGGTCAGTCGTATGACCAGATGTTGCGTACGGAGGATCGCTGGGCGGAGTATTGGATTGGAGGGAATGTCTCAGTCATCTCTCCTCCACCAGGTCAAGGCATGAATCCTACGCTTCCTGAAAACGTCCACTTGAACCAACATCCGACGCCGGGAGTGAGGCTCGATCAGTGGGACTACGACTCGCTTAAGAAAATCGCACTTCGCTGGGGAACCTATTATCGACTCGATCGTGCAGGGCAGCTTCATCCGCAGGCGGCTTCAGATACGGAGCAAGGATTAAGACCGGCAGACGAATTGGAATCTGAGATCGTCGGAAACCATCGTGGATTGGTCTTCATCGACACAGTTGATGGGGAACCGCCTCGTGACAACAATATGGGAACGCTGGTGCTGGATACAGACTATTTTGAAGGACTTCTTGTCGTACAAGGTCATGTCGTGCTCAGGCCTCATGCAGCAGGACAACCTATTTCGGCCCTCAGTCCGTCTGTGTCTGGAGCGCAGTCGTTGGGGGCAAAGACGCCGGTGGAATTGTCTGGTATCCACCTCAACGGTGTGTTGTATGCGGCAGGTGAAATCAGGATTGAACAATCCACTCGTCTGTATGGGGCTATGATGAGCGGACGGAGTGTGAGATCGATCGGAGACAGTGCTGTCATCGAGGTTTGGTATAACGCCGATTTCGCGAAGGGAATGTTTCGAGGAATTCCGGTTGTATACAGAGCGCCGGGAACT
Source organism: Nitrospiraceae bacterium (assembly GCA_035457905.1). Lineage (GTDB taxonomy): Bacteria > Nitrospirota > Nitrospiria > Nitrospirales > Nitrospiraceae > Palsa-1315. The sequence continues at coordinate 14,951 of DATIAT010000089.1, read as the reverse complement.
TGGCTGGCGAAATACTAAGGGGTTATTGGGACGGGCTGTCAACGTTCATGGATTGTCATACGTGACATGGGAAGCATGCGATAAAACGCGATCGGACGTTCGAAGCCCAAAAATTCACGAAAGCTCACCCTCGGACTCCTCGCCTCTCTCACCCAGCTACTCTGCACGCAGTTCCGCTCTTGTGTCACATGTGCAGGTTGTCAAGGTGCGATGGGGCACACACAGTTTTTCATTGCAACTAGAGACCGGAAGTTGAGGTGAAGGCTGGATGTGGTTGTCGAGACCAGCGTCCTAAGCTGGGCGATGGAAAGCAAGATGGATTGGGATGAGATTCGTCAAAGAAAATGAACTGTGGAGATAAATCGCCTCGCACGATCGAGCAGAATGTGCTGGATGCGCTGGTCTATCGCGGAGTCATTAGTCAGTCTGAGGTGCTAGCGGCTGTCGGCGAATCGAAAAATGGCGCCTTTGATCTCGAAACTGTTCTCCTTGACCGCTATCATGTTCCGAAGCATGCCTTAGGGTCGGCCCTGAGTGATTTTTACCAATGCCCCTATCTGCCCTATGACGAACGAACGGTCATCGATGCCGAATTGTTGAAAACACTTAACCCGGACTATCTCCGAAAGAATCTTTGGCTGCCGATTGCCCGCCGGGGCTCACTCATCGACGTTCTCACCAGCGATCCACACGATGTCGACAAGAGCTGGGATGTGCGCCGCACGTTCCCGGGAATGACCATTCGCTACTCAGTAGGCCTACGTCGAGATATTGAACAATTTCTCTATCTGGCTAAAGGCCAGGGAGCCAGCGGGTCTATAGGGGCCATTCTCGGTGAATTGATCAACGAAATCCAACACGAGCCTGGCATTGATCCCGTATCCGGCGGGGTCGACGAGAACGATTCGGCCATTGTGCGGTTGACCAATCAAGTGATTGCCGAAGCTGACCGCCTCGGTGCGTCGGACGTTCATATTGAACCATATACAGATCGTAAAGATACGGTCGTGCGCTTACGCATCGACGGCTCCTGCTTCACGTACATGAAAATTCCCTCGGCCTATCGGCGCGCTGTCGTTTCACGCATAAAGGTTATGGCCAACCTCGACATCGCAGAACGACGCAAACCCCAAGACGGCAAAATCCGGTACCGATTGGCAAAGGATCGGGAGATCGAAGTCCGCGTCGCGACCTTGCCCACCTCAGGCCAGGATGAAGATGTCGTGCTGCGCCTCCTTACGGCCAAGCAACCGATGCCCCTTGAGGCGATGGACTTCGCTCCAGCAATTTTGCATGCCATTCAAACCATCGCGAAAAAACCCCATGGGATCATCTTGTGTGTGGGGCCGACTGGTTCTGGGAAAACTACCACCTTGCATGCGATTCTAAAACACATCAATACCGAAGAACGGAAGATTTGGACAGCTGAAGATCCGATTGAAATAACTCAAGACGGTCTACGCCAGGTCCAAGTCCATTCGAAGATCGGTCTTACCTTTGCAACTGCGATGAGGGCGTTTCTTCGTGCCGACCCTGATGTCATCATGATCGGCGAAATGCGGGATAAAGAAACTGCCGATATTGCCATTGAGGCGTCGCTCACTGGCCACTTAGTACTTAGTACCCTCCATACAAACAGTGCAGTTGAAACAGTGATCCGTCTATTGGATCTTGGCTGCGACGCCTTCAACTTTGCCGACGCCTTGTTGGGGGTGCTTGCCCAGCGTCTGTGTAAACGAATCTGCATACAGTGCAAAGAGGCCTATCATCCACCCGCACAAGAGTATGAGGAGCTCACGACTAGCTATAGCATAAAGAATTGGGAGAGGCTGGGGTTTATCTATGACGATCAGTTCATGCTCTACAGAGGCCGTGGGTGCGAAATATGTAATCGAACAGGATTCAAGGGCCGGGTCCCACTCCATGAGCTACTGCTTGCCTCAGAAGAGATGAAACAGCTCATTGTGTCGAAGGCTCGAACTATCGATATGCTGACCAAGGCCAGCGAGATGGGGATGGTCAGGTTGGTTCAAGACGGTATACAGAAGGTACTTCAAGGATTGACCACCTATCGCCAAGTTCGCACTGTAGTGATGGAGTAACTTTCGGTGGAATCCTCAGTCCGACAACTCAACCACCTCGTAGAGGCCTTTTCTTTGAAATCCTCCTGATCTGAAGGCCATCCGTGTGGTTGGATCAATCGGCGTAGTTCTGAACTGGTGTGTCAACTTATCCGCAAGCACCTGGTCTGGGGGTGAGGACACCACTCTCCCCTGCACGGCAAAGTAGAAGGCTGGGAGTCCTGCCGAAGTGAAGGGCAATAAGATATGGGATATCCTCAGCAAATCGTCCTTGTTGCACCTTAAAGCTAGTAGATCACTCGGCCATCGACATATTTGAATTTGGCTCTTCTGTGCTGATGAATCAGATGTAACGTGTCCTAGCTAGCATCAAGTTACTTTCTCCATCTTTTGCGGTCATAAATGTTGCACCGGTTGGTTATCCGGAATTCTCGAAGTCCAGCAACGATCTCGAGTTGGAGAAGATGAGGCGCTAGCGGAACCAATGATGTCGTAAGGGAACTTACTACCTAGTGTTAAATATTGCACTAGCTGTTCGGCTAAGTGCGAGCGTGATGGGCTTTTCGCTCATTTCAAAGTTCACCGTGCGATACGTATGGCCAAGACAAATATTTGTCATTTGGAGGCAGATGTTGTTAAGAGAACCTCTTCGGGTGCGAGGCTGCTCTTTAGTTTCAAAGGCTTTCGACTGATATGGCCTGGCATGGCGTGTGCGTTAGTATCGGGTGTTGCCGTGTGTTTATGGCAGTCGGTTAGACTGTCAGGGCTGTCACAACCAGGCACGAGGAGGTGTGTCATGTATAAGTGGAAACTGGTTACAGTAAGTGCGGTTCTCTCAATGCCTCTCATCATTTCGGGAGTAAGCGTGGCGCAGCAGGTAGTGTGTAATCCCCTCTGCACACCCGGCTATAACAAACCAAGAATTGATGGCAATCACCGGGGCCAAGGGCTGACGAATGCGAACGAGGTTGCCGGAGAGCATGGATTTAACGGTCGGGACAATGCCAGACTGAAGCAAGATGCTCACAGACCTGGAGGATCTGGAGTCTCCGATCCAGCGCCGCCGCCGCCACCTCCTCCCACTCCGCCGTCTCCCTCCCTAGATCCGGTCAACACGAATCCGCTTATTGTGGCACCCACGTGCTCACTCTGTTAACCGGCTATCCAAGTAGTTGATTAACGGGGGGCGGCCAGCTAGCTGGCCGCCCCTTCGTTTTGGTGTTCCTCATGCCTTCAGTACATTTGCACAGTCCCATGTTCCAAAGGATAGTCCAGGGACCCAAAGAAACAACGCAGAGATGATCGTGGCGTTGGGTAGACTGGTGGACGAAGCAAGATGCTCTCAGCGCAGACACCTTTATGTGTTTCTCTTTCTCTTGTAAAGGGTTGAGGCGATACGCGTCCTAGGTGTTGACGAGGTGTCATATTACCTGGGCAATTGTGGATTGAAAGTGACAAAGTTTGTCGATCCGGCACTGTTCCGAAGAGGTCTCGGGAAGCAATAAATGTAATAATGCGTCTAGATTCAACAAGTTGGCAAAGTCATTGTGATCAAGAGAATCGGCACGTCCTTTGCGTTTGACTAGAATAAATGAGAATTCCTCCATCCATATGAGATCCGACCAATATCAGATGTGCTTCACGAATCATCGGCTCAGAGTCAGACAGGCAGGTTTCACTCTGATCGAAGTTATGATCGTTGGTGTCATAATTGGGATCGCCGCAACGTTAGCGATCCCCAATTTTACACAGTGGTATGTGCAGACACAGCTTCGACAGGCTACGGCGGAGATCGCTAGTCAGCTGACCTTGGCTCGTATGACAGGGATGAACCGAAACAGAGGTGTGGATGTAACCGTGATGAATGCCGGAGGGATAGTGTCCCTTTCATCCGCACCTTCTTCTGGTGGCCCAGTGATTAACAGTGCAACCTTCCCAGCACACGTGAAATCGGTGGTCGGGAGTCCGGTCACGGTGAGTTTTTCATCGATGGGTGTTCGGACGAGCGGGGGGACAGGAGTGCAAACGATCGGTGTGTGCGATACGTACGGGCGTCAATACTCCGTCACGATCATTGCCTCTGGCAAAGTGAACTGGTCTCCGAATTCAAGTGGAGGCGCTTGCCCATGACGTCGTCAATGGCAGGTGCGATGCGCAAATGCTCTTTTCTTCGGTACGGAGGGGAGCAGGGCTTTACCTTGATAGAAGGGATGCTGGCAGCGGCGCTACTGAGCATCGGTCTTCTTGCCTTGTCTGCCATGCAGACGGTTGCGTTAGTGAAGAATGTTGACTCAAATGAACTGACGCTTACCACAGCACTGGCGTCTGACATGCTTGAGCGCATCCAATTCAACCGGCGGAACGCGGTCAGCTATAACGGGATTGATACCCAGAGTCCCGGCAACTGCGGCACGATCAGTCCCACGACGCAGGCGCAGGCCAAGGGAGACTGTCTGCTCTGGGAAAGTCTTGTGAAAGGCAGCAACTATGAAAATATCAAAGGCGTAGTCGCAGTGTCTGCCACTGTGATTCCACCGACGGCCCTAAACCAAAGGAACGTCACTGTGACCATTACCTGGATGGGATCTGAGAACAGCGATCATACAGTGAAGCGGCCGCGATCCGTCACGCTGAATCGAGTGGTTGCGCCTGAATGATGGAGGAAGACGGCATGGTTATGGAGCGTCACCAGTTGGCTCCGGGCGGTTCCACCAATCAGGCGGGCTTCACACTTGTTGAATTGATGGTGGGCATGATCGTTGCCGTCGTTATTGTGGCGGCGGGATTTACTATTCTGACAACCACCAACAAGTCACTACAAGCCAACGAGCAAATCGTCGATATGCAGCAGAATGTACGAATGGCGATGGACATGTTGACCAGGGATATCAAATCGGCAGGTTTTGGAAGTCCTGGCGTAGCGATTGGTAATTGTACCAGGGCTATTGTGCCTGGCGATCAAAACGTGGCCGGGATCGATACCGGGCCTGATTCGGTGCAACTGCTGGTGCCTGTTACCAGGGCATCCGGGGCGAACAGATGGACCTTGAGTGCACCGACAGCCTCTTCGGGAGCCACAACGATCACACTCCAACCTGGTGCTGTGACCGACATGGTAAACTCGGGACTGGTCGTGAACCAATCCTATATTTCCATTGGTGGGGCTGCCACAGTGCTGGTGACGGGACTAAACACTTCGGCCAGTACACTTACCGTGTCGATCCCTCCTCCTCTCTGGTTTCAGATAGCGGATCAGGTCTACCTGCTGCAATGTATGCGGTATCAGGTCGTGCTTCCTCCCGACCCCACGAATATCTGCGGAGGCAATGCGCCCTGTTTGACCAGAGGCGTGGCCGGTGTTGTCACGGGCCCCAACGCTGAAGGCCCTATCGCAGAAGGGGTTGAGGATCTCCAGCTAGCTTTTGCATGCGACGGCTGCGTGACGGCCATCAACAGCGGGGTCCCAGATCGGATCATCGACGATCAGAATGGTTCCGGCGGTTTCGATCAGGCGGATTTTCTGAGCAATGTGCCTTGGACTGCCGCACCGCTCACGTCGGACAAGATTCAGCTGGTGCAGGTCGCACTGGTGACCAGGCAAATGAAAAACGATCAAGGGTTTGGCGAAGGAGTGGCTTCCACCGGGTCTCCCCCTCTGACCGTAACCAGTGACCATCCACTTCCCGCCGACTCAAACCATCGGCGGCGGGTGTTGGTGAGAACGGTGGAGACTCGCAATGTTGGTTTATAACGGAACGGCCGACATGAGAGATCGAGGTGTCCAGTCGGTCGTCACGATACGCGATGAGCAGGGTATCGCTCTCCTGTCAGTCATAATGGTGCTGTTGATGATGACTGTCCTTGGCATTGCCGCTCTCACAGTCAGTGGCTTGGGGAACACGATGGCGGGCCTGCAGCGGACGACTGAGACATCGGGTCAGGCCGCCGAATCCTGTCTGGGCACCAGCGCCAATGTCATATTGCAAACTCTGCTCCCGGAAAACGGCGCAGAGATTCCTGCAGCTTTCTTGGCTCCGGCCGGGCCTGTGGTCACTACAAATAATAACCCTACGGTTCTGGGGGACGAGATTATGGGAAACCCAGAAAACAACATAGATGTGGCGAGTGGGATCGGGCCGACCGGACTGCTAGCGGCCCCCAACATCCAGATGACCGTAGGAAGCTATACGGTCGTCGGCGACATTGACCGGCTGTACGTCAAACTGAGGGCTGGGTCAGGCCAGCAGCAATTTGCTGCCTACGACGGAGCTGGAGTCGGGGCGGGATCCAACGGAGCCGATGTATATTTTCGAATCACTTGCACTGCCACGAATACGGCCACAGGAGCCGAGAGCCGGGTGGCGGCGCTTTATGCCTGTGCCCTCACGGGCGACGGTTGCCAAAAGCAGCCATGATGAAGGGGGCAAGAGGGACGAGAAGGAATACCACAGCATTGCATGGACGATCAATGCATGGGCGCAGTTCACACTCCCACGACGCTTGGCAACAGGCGATCGTGAGTACCATCGGGAGGGCAACATGAAACGGAGCGATATCAAAGCAGGGCGAGGGTGCGTTCTGGCTGCCGCGATCTTCTCGGCCTGCGCCTGGCTGGGAAACCCCGCCGACGTCTCCGCGCAGAACATGGCAGACTATACGAATTACCCTATCTTTCTCAATCAGAACGCACCGCCGAATGTGTTGTTTCTCGTCGATTTCGGAAACGCGACGCTCGAAGCCGCTTACAGTGGAACGAACCATCAGTATCCGATTTCCTTCAAAGCGGGCGCGACGTTCAGCAAATATGCCTCGAATGTAACCGTAGACAACTTGGTCGCTGTGGACAACGCGGGGGTTGTGATCGCGACGGCGACGCCGGCTGCTCCGGCGGACGTTTTCAACCCGAGCAAAAAATATTACGGCATCTTCGACCCGGAGCGTTGTTACATCAATAACGGCACAAACTTCATCCATCGCTGGGCTAAAGTGAATGGCGCCGGAATGGCAGATTTTACCGTTGCCTGCAACGATACCACCAGTTGGGACGGGAATTTCCTGAATTGGCTGACCATGCGAAAGCAGGAAATGATTTATCAAGTCTTGGTCGGTGGCCGTCCCTTGCCGGCATCGTCCAACACCGACGGGACGGCCCAGACTCTGGCTGGCGCCAAAAGGATCGGCGAGAACGGATCGACTGCCAGCTGCAATAACAACTCCAATTCCTGCTGGCGGTTCGTGAAGTTTGCGCCGACCACCACCCTATGGCCAGGGGGATCCACATCGCGTGTGCCCAATACTTTGCCTGTGACGACGGCCGACGGTGGTATTTTCTTTGGGATGGGCGATGGAACGGGCGTCGGGAATATATATGTCAACGACGATGCCACCGTGGACCCCTTCAACAACGCACCGGCCAATCGGTACAACATTCAAGTGGACCTTACGACGGAGCCGGACGTGCCGGCCGGCACCGGCAACATCAATGATAACTGCATTGTAGGCGACCCCAGTTATGCGGGCCACCGGATTTGCTATCGGCGGGATCGTTCGTGGGGCATCTTCCAGAAGATGCGATTGGACAACATGCATGTGGGCATCATGTTCGTGAACTCCTCGACAGGGAATGGGGGCAGTCTCCAATATGCATTCGACTCCGCCTTTGGCCCGAGTGACATGACGAATATCCGAAACGAGCATACGGAAGCATACTCTCCTCTGGCGGAAGCCCTCTATGAAGGCCTTTGTTTGTACAGGAAATCGCAAGGGCCCTGTTACAACAACGGCGGGAGTTGGCCAACAAATTACAATAGCTCGACCAATGTGGCTGGCGATCCCTTTTACTTCGTGACGTTCGGCCAAAAGATTCGTTGCTGCAAGAACTTCGTCCTGATGATCAGCCCTGGTATCGGAGTGAACGACGGCAACAATCCCGATCAGAGTACCCCCTTTCCAACGAATCTGACTATGACGCCGACTACCAATCTCGGCGTCGTCACGACCGCTGGTGCGGGAGACCGGCTCGACGACGTCGCCTCTTACGGACGGACGTACGACATCAGGTCCGACCTCGGCGGGACGCAGTATGTATCCTTCTACGCTGTGAACGCCATGGGAGGCCCAATCGGAGCGGCGCTGCTGGCGTCGGCGGCCAAGTATGGTGGGTTTGACGATAAGGACAAAAACAATGCCGTCAATCTGGCCGGAAGCCAATCTTGCACCTATCCGAGCGGATCGAATCTTGGGACCGGCAGCAGCACCAGCAATTCCGAGTGGGACTCAACTGGGCCAACGGGTATGCCAGATTGTGTCCCGGACACTTTCTTTGACGCATCGGAGGGCGGCGATCTGGAAGGACAGATTAACGCGGCGCTTAACGATATTTTAAGGAAATCAGCGTCCGGCACCTCGATTTCAGTGTTGGCCTCTTCTTCGAACGGGGAAGGGTCCATTTACCAAGCCTTCTTCTATCCTTCCACACAGGAGGGGAACAACGAGATCAAGTGGACCGGCTATCTCCAGGGGATCTTCATCGACACATATGGGAACCTGCGGGAAGATCGCGGCGGTCCCAGTGGCGCCGCAGACGGCAAACTCATCTATACCAACGACAATATCGTCACGACCGAAATCGACACCTTATCGGGTGACGTGATTGTCAAGCGGTACGCGGATTCCGACGGCGACGGCAAGGCAGACAGTGCGACCCCCTACGACACGGGTCCGCTGCGCGAAATGCAAGGGATTTGGGAAGCGGGTAAGAAGTTGGCGTTGCGAGATCTGGCCGTCAAGCCGAGGAACCTCTTTACTTGGGTCGATCTGAATGGGGACGGCATCGTCACGGCCAACGAGCAGATGCCCTTCACGACGGCGAACTCGGCGACGCTGGCGCCGTTCCTGCGCGCTACCGCTACGGGTCCCTATACGGCGACGAATATCATCAATTTTATCCAGGGCTATCAGGTCTCCGGGATGCGGGACCGGCAGCTCACAGTCAACGGTTCGTTACAAGTCTGGCGGTTGGGGGACATTGTCAATTCTAGCCCGACAATCGTGGGGCCGCCGCGTGAGCGATTCGATATCCTCTACGGCGACCTCGGGTATCGCCAATATATCCAACGGTGGGCCAAACGACGCCAGACCGCTTATGTGGGAGCCAACGACGGGATGCTACACGCGTTCAATGTCGGCTACTACCATCGCGGAGACGATCCCAATACTCTAGCGCAGGAGCATGGCTGGTATACGACGGCCCCGACTGACAACAGCAGCGGAGCCGAACTGGGTGAGGAGCTCTGGGGATTTGTGCCCTATTACATCCTTCCTCAGCTCATGTGGTATACCCAGTCGGCATATACCCATATCTCATATGTCGATCTCAAGCCGAAAGTGACCGATGTACGGATCTTTACTCCGGAAGCAGCCTGTGGCGGCGGAACGACCCCAACCGCGACAGGCTGTATCCATCCGGATGGATGGGGCACAATTCTGATTTTGGGGATGCGGTTTGGGGGCAGTTGCGGGATATGCGCATCGGCCTCTGGCACAAACAATGGAGGGCCGCCATTGGCCGTGACGGCGAATTTCAACGGAAGCGTGGTTGAAACAAGATACTTTTATAGCGGCTACATCGTGTTGGATATTACTGATCCTGAAGCGACCCCCCAGGTGCTTAGCGCATTTTCCGATTGGGGGTTAGGACTGACCACGGGTTATCCGACGGTGGTCCGTATTAGCCCCAAGGGTGACGGAAAGAACGATCACACCAATGCCCGTTGGATGATGTTACTCGGATCCGGCGTACATGGGTATGATGGGCGGGCTGCGATGTATGCATCGATGTACGGAGTTCTCCTGGTGCAGCAGGGGACCTTCCCCAGCTATTTCGGGATGCCAGTGCTCGACCAGGCGAGTGGCACGTTGACCTACAAGAGCAGTTTTATGAGTGATCTCATTACCTACGATCGCGACCTGGATTTCCGATCGGACGCAGTTTACGGAGGGCGAACGATCAGTGGTGGCGCTTCATGCAGTGGCGGAGGCTGGTCCGCATGCGGCACGGGCCTTGGTTATTGGACAGGGAAAATGTATCGTCTGACGATGGGGACCTGTACGACGGCTCCTTGTTCGGTGCTGAACTGGGGGGTGATCGACTCAGGGTGGCTTGTACCAACGGAGATGGTTACCAGGGTGCCAATAGGCGGCCTGCCGGTCCCCCTGGGGCCGGTCACGACCAGTCCCGCTGTGACATTGGATAACTCTGGCAACAGCTGGCTCTTTTTCGGAACCGGGCGCTTCTTGAGCAGCGCCGACAAAACGGATCAAAATCCACAGTATCTGGTGGGAGTCAAAGATTCAGTAGTGAAAGGTACATGCACGCAATCGTCGATCTCGAGCTGTCAAGATGAAGATCTTCTGGAGGTAACGAATGCGGAGATCTGCGTCTCCTGCGCATCAGGCAACCAGGTGCAAGGGGTCGGTAGCGTCTCGACTTTTTCAGGCCTAACCGAAAAAATCCAAGGCAATGTGGGGGCCGGCATTCCTGCGATGGATGGCTGGGTCGTTCAACTGTTGTCCAATGCCAGCTCGCCTACGTTGGGGGCCGAACGTAGTATCGTGAATCCAACTTTGATCGGAGGCGCGGCCTTTTTCCCAACCTTTACTCCCAATAGCGACATCTGCGTGGCGACCGGGACAAGTCAGATCTACGGACTCTATTATCTGACAGGAACAGGCTATACCGATCCGATTTTCGGGGTGGACGCGGCTGGGAAGTCGGTGCGGTCGGTCAGTGCGGGTGAAGGTGTTGCATCTTCCGTGGCCATCCAGATCGGCGCATCGCCGACTGGTATGGCTGGCTTCTTCCAGTCCAGCAACTCCGCAATCTCCAAACTGTCGCCGAAAGCGCCATCGGTGCTCTGGAGCCAATTCATGGCTTGGATCGACCAGCGGACCTAAGCAGATGACGGTCTACACAGCAGCTTCTGAAGAATTGGCGCGAAACCGTCGGTTTCGCGCCTTCGCGTCAGGTGGGGCGAGGCGGTGGCTTCCCGTCGCTTTTGCCTTGTTCTCTGGATGTTTCTCCCATGAGGAGGGAGGGGAAGGCGGCAATCGTCTTTCCGGTGACAAGAGCAACCGTTCTCCTGTGGTCAAAGAAGTTGCTATTCTGCCCACACCAGTGGTGCTGTCCAGTCCGCTAACGGTGAGGGTGGAGGCACAGGATCTCGATCTCAACACGCTCACCTTCCGGTATCGGTGGCTGGTCAATGGTCAAGTGATCGCCGGACAAACGCGAGAATCGCTTCAGCCTGAGCTGTTGAAGCGGGGAGATCAGGTAGCGGTGGAAGTCACGCCCTTCGATGGCACAATCGAAGGAGCGGCGTTTCGTTCCGCTGCTGTCTCTGTCGTCAATACTCCTCCGATCATTTACGACGTGTCCCTCGATTTCGATCATGACGCCCAAGGTCGACAGCTCCTGGCAAAAGTTGATGTAATTGATCCGGATCACGACGCGGTCTCGCTAACCTATCGATGGAGAAAAAATGAGGCAGTCTTGAAGGAGGGAGAGGAGCGCACACTCGACTTGGCCGGCCTTACTGCTAAGGATGCCATCCAGGTGGATGTCAAGGCTTCGGACGGCACCCCTGATGGAATCGTCACTGTCACGCAACGGTTTGCGCTATCTAATTCGTATCCGACTATTGTATCGACGCCATCACCATCGCCCAAAGGCGAGCAATATGACTATCTTGTTAAAGCCACTGATGCTGATGGTGACCCGATCACCTATGAGCTGGAATTGGCTCCCCCTGGAATGACCATTGAGGCGAAAACAGGCCAAATTCACTGGGGGATAAGACCGGACCTAATAGGTGCTTCGCACCGGGTACGGGTGATAGCCAAAGACTCGCAGGGAGGGTTCGCTAAGCAGGAGTTCGACTTGTCGCTTACAGCTGCGACTAAGTCTTAGCGTATGAAGCACTCCTTCCTTCGCCTTTTCCTCCTCAGCCCCACGCCGCCTGCTAAGCACTTCTTGTCACCTTCGTAAGCAGTTTGCTACAATAAGGTTGTTCGTTCAACGGGAGGAGAGCATATCTGAGTCTGTGCGCAAGCTTAAACTGAGAGAAGGCACCAATACTGCCGTTTTATTCGGTCACCACGACCGGCACCTCAAGCTGATCGAAGAAGATCTCGGTGTGCGCTTGTCGGCGCGCGGTGAAGAACTCACACTGGACGGTGCGCCAGACGCCACTCGCCACGCGGAGCGTGTCCTCACAGAACTTGCCTCCCTTGCCAATGACGGGATGGTCCTCCAACCGGACGATATCACCCATGCCCTGAGCGCGCTCAGGCAGAGTCCGGAGACTCCGATCAAAGAAGTCCTTTCCAACGCGGCCACTATCGTTACCAGGAAGCGATTTGTCGCGCCGAAAACGCCCACACAAAAGGCCTATATCGAAGCCATTGAAACACACGACATCGTGATCGGCATTGGTCCAGCGGGCACAGGCAAGACCTATTTGGCCATGGCTATGGCGGTCAGCGCTCTTTTAAAGAAAGAAGTCAGCCGCATCATTCTGGCTCGGCCGGCTGTCGAGGCCGGCGAAAAACTCGGGTATCTGCCGGGTGATATGTACGCAAAAGTGAATCCTTTTCTTCGTCCGCTGTACGATGCACTGTTTGACATGATGGATATGGAACGGGCTGCGCGCTCGATTGAACGAGGCGACATAGAAATTGCACCGCTCGGATTTATGCGAGGCCGTACGTTGAACGATTCCTTTGTCATTCTCGACGAAGCGCAAAATGCCACAGCAGAACAGATGAAGATGTTTCTCACTCGACTTGGGTTCCATTCCAAGGTGGTTGTTACCGGCGATATTACTCAAGTAGATCTGCCTCCCGAACGGGTTTCTGGTCTAATCGAGGTGCGAGAGATTCTGCAGGACGTCGAGGGCATCGAATTCGTCTATTTCGACGAGCGCGACGTTGTTCGTCATAAGCTGGTGCAAGACATTATCAAAGCCTACGATCAGCATCAGAGCCCCACTCAGTCTGTCGGTCCCTCATCCGGGGTGGCGGGACGTCGAGCGCCATCGCATCGAAAACAGCCAAAGTCTGCCACCCCTTCCTCGCCGTTCACGGACCCTTGGGGTCAGTCGCATTAATGCCGGTTTACATGCAGAGTCAGGTCAGACGGATCACGTTCGATCACGTGCGTCTGGAACGATTGGCGCGGGCGATTCTTGCCGATATCGGGGAAACGTCGGCGGAATTGGGGATCCTGTTGGTAGGGGATCAGCGGATGCGAGGTCTCAATCGTCGGTATCGGGGTAAGGATCGCACGACGGATGTGCTGGCTTTTGCCATGCGGGAATCTGGCACACCTCACGCCGCGCACTTCACAAGGAATTTGCTGGGCGATGTGGTGATTTCGGTGCCCACAGCGTGGCGGCAGGCGATAGAGGCCGGACGATCTTTGGACGAGGAGCTCGCTTGGTTGCTGGTCCATGGGATTTTGCATCTCTGCGGCTATGATCATGAGCGAAATGAGAAAGAAGCTCGCCGCATGCGTCGTCGTGAACGGATGATCATGCGGGCAATTTCGTGCGTCCCGAAACGGGAAAGTCGAACGCGATACGGTTCGATCGGTTCACCGTACCGATTTACGGCAAAGGATGTATCGCACGCGATGCGTCGCGGGTAAATCTATGGGATGGCTGCAACGGCTGAGCGACGGCCTCACCAAAACGCGTGATGTGGTTCGCGGATCCCTGGATCGGCTGCGCGGTCGTGCGGCAGATCCTGCTCTCTTGGAGGAATTCGAGGCCGCCCTCATTGCCTCCGATCTCGGCGTTCGCGTCGTAGAGCGAGTGATGGAGCGTCTCAAAAAGCAGCTTCAGGGGACCGATGCCTCGCAATCCGATCGGTTGTATTCGGTATTGCGAGACACCCTGCTCGACGTGCTGATGCCTGTACAAGGGCTGTCGCTGGACCCCTTGATTGCCAAGGGCCCCAAGCCCTTCGTCATCCTGGCGGTGGGGGTGAACGGTGTGGGGAAGACGACCACGATCGCCAAGATCGCGCAACGGCTTGTGCGGGCAGGGAAAGTACCGTTGCTGGTGGCTTGCGACACCTTTAGAGCGGCGGCGATCGATCAACTACAAGTGTGGGCGGACCGAATCGGTGTCAGTGTGATCGGTCACCGGCATGGAGCTGATCCGGCCGCAGTCGCGTTCGATGGAATTGCCGCCGCGAAAGCTCGCAAGGTGGACGTGGTCTTGATCGATACTGCTGGCAGGCTGCACACGAAATCGAATCTCATGGATGAGCTCCGCAAGATTGTGCGCGTCATTGCGCAGGAATGTCCTGGCGCACCGCACGAAGTGCTTCTTGTGCTGGACGCGACGGTAGGGCAGAACGCGCTGTCTCAAGCTCGTCAATTTCATCAAGCGGTCGGGGTTACCGGCCTGGCCTTGACGAAGCTCGACGGCACCGCTCGCGGCGGGATCGTCGTCGCGATAGCCGATGAACTCAAGTTGCCCGTGAGGCTCATCGGAGTTGGAGAGTCAGTCGAGGATCTGCAGGATTTTCAGGGCAGCGCGTTCGTGGATGCACTGCTCGGGACTGCAGCACTGCCCACTGCGTAGCCTACGGTGAGATCCTGTCATTTGCTTCTCCGCCAACATCGTCTGTGTTACGCTGAAACTCCGGATTTGCAGGCATTCTGCCAAGGCGAGTCTCGCATTCCCGCCCTCGAGGCTGAGACATGATCAAAATTCTTGTTATTGACGACGACCGTATGAACTGCGAGTTAATCCAATCCGTTTTTACCCGGCATGGATATCAGGTACTGTCGGCAACGAGCGGAGT
>DATIAT010000088.1:0-5692 GCA_035457905.1 Nitrospiraceae bacterium | reverse complement strand
TCATGCAAAAGCGCCTCATGAGCCCCGCAAAAAATAGCTGACCCCGAGCGCACAGAGATACAAGGCGACACCGAAGACGGTATGTGTCCCAAGGCTTTTCAGCCTGGCCTGCGTGGGATTGGACGTTCGCGAGGCCGCGATGCCGAGGCCGAACGCCGGCTGCATGAGAAAAAATGGGAACACAACGGTGCCGATGCCATAGAGCAGCGCGGGCAGCAATGTCGGTCGCACAAGCCAGTCCCCTGATGCGAACGTCACGAACGCAACGGCCAACATGACCCCGATCGCGTAGTGGGCGATCCAGCCGAGCGTGCACTCAAAGGGTTTCTGGGACGCGGCGGTGATACTCGCATGCCGAAACTTACCGTCCAGCATGTGACCTAGCCAACGTCCGAGTAGACAGTAGTTAAGCGAGAGAATGCTGCACGCACGCTTCAAGAGTAGATTCCACAGGTCCATGACCAGAGTCGCGCCAATGCCGATGGCAATGGCCCCAAGAACATCGCTTGCTTCCATGTTCATGCGTTATCTCTATAGGGAAGGAGTTTCTGCCTCACTATCATTCCATTCGGCAACCATGCCCTTCACGGTCGCCCCACTGATGGCTCGTTGTAGGGTTTTCCCGAGTATACCGATAAGCGAGGCGTGACTAAAATGTTATTTTTGTTCTTTATCGTTGCTTCTTTGACCTCCTCAAATTGAGAAACGACTGGAGGCACAGTATGCGTAAACGAATTAGTCGCCACGTGCAAGAAGGAGCTTCTTCGGAGTGCAATTGGCTGAACGTGGAGGAACTTGCGGAGGTGGAAATCACTTCCGAGGATGCCGCTCATCCTATTGAGTCGGCTTTGGTGCCTGGAGGGACTTCAGGGTGGCGAGCCGCAGAACCAGGCGATCAGACAATTCGACTTCTGTTTCATCATCCGCAACAGCTCCGAAGAATTTGGATAAATTTCGTAGAGCTGGAAACCGCACGTACGCAAGAATACGTCCTTCGTTGGTCATCGGATAATGGACGGTCCTTCCGTGAAATAGTGCGACAGCAGTGGAATTTCAGCCCTCCAAACACGACCAACGAAACAGAAGACCATCGTGTAGAACTGCCAGCGGCCATCATCCTAGAGCTGAGCATCAAGCCAGACATCAGCAGCGGAACAGCATTTGCTTCACTAGCGAACCTGCGACTCGCTTAAGGACAAATACCACAAACGAAATAAAGTCGTTTTCAGCCGCGCATCGTAAGAAGCTCTGGTGTTACGCCGCGGCGGCCGTGTCTCCAACGATAAAAACGGGTTGTAATGATGCGATAGCTCGCTGGACTGCACTATACAATTCAGTCACTGCATTATCCTTACTTAAGACCTCGAAAGCCCCGGCTTGATGCATCGCTTCTAGCTGATAATCCTGGAGATGCACAGAAAGCCCTACCACGCCAATGTGGGGATGCTGTGCCTTGATTAATCGCGTCGCCGTGATTCCGTCCATTTTTGACATGCTGATGTCCATCACAATGACTGACGGTTGGAGCTTGGACGCAGCTGCAACAGCCTCGTCACCATCACTCGCCTCACCGACGACTTCGATGTTGGGATAGTCTAGCAAAGCGCTGCGTAATGCTTGCCGAACCATCGGCTGGTCATCTGCCAATAACACTCGAATGTGAACGGCTTGTACCATAAGACACCAGTGTTAGTACGTGTTGAGGTGCAATATACTCTAATCTCACATGGCGCCTTGACGGGGTATTCTCCAACTAGGTGTTCCCCTTGGAAGAGATGGGAAAGGGGGCTGGTACTATCTTGAGTATGGTTGAAAAGGATCTTGTACCGGGCACCTTACAGGCGACTCTCTTTGAACGTACGGCTCACGCTCGCCGGGGGGGCGCCATACAATTTATCCCAACCACCACGGAAGTGATCGAGCAGAACGACATCCCTTTCCAGGTGCGGGTTCTGGAATCCTTGGCCATGAAGGAGAGAGCCAAAGCCATTGCCAATCCGTTTCTTCCGTACGATCCTGAACTCTTCGTCGCGCCGATTTCGCCGACGCACATCGCCTTACTGAACAAGTTCAATGTGTTCGAGCATCACCTGTTAATGGTCACTCGAGCTTTTGAAGATCAACGATGTCAGCTCACACAAAAGGACTGCGAGGCCCTCCTCATCGGACTCACCGAAATTGACGGACTCGCCTTCTATAACGCGGGGCCCGAGGCCGGAGCCAGCCAGACGCACAAACATTTGCAATTGGTGCCGCTCGACCCGACAATTTCCCCGCTGCCGATCGACCGGCTCTTGCGCTTCCCACAGGCCGACGGCATGGTCGGCACCGTGCCAGGTCTACCCTTCCGTCATGCCTGTTCACCGATGGATCCAGACTGGACCAATCCGGAAAAGAACAGCGGTGCTTCCTTGCATGCCAGTTACCGCAAGTTGCTTCGTGCGGCCGGTCTCCCCGTTGATGCAACCGCGGGTAGTCATACGCCCACCGCTCCCTACAACCTGCTCATGACTCGAAATTGGATGCTCCTTGTGCCACGGTCGAGGGAACGCTTCGAGGATATTTCGATTAATGCGGTGGGGTTTGCCGGGGCGTTCCTCGTCAACGACAAGGCGCAACTTGAAACGCTGCGAAGGATCGGTCCCATGACCGCTCTTCAACATGTGACAGGTCCATTTGCCGAGCCAGAAGAGGGTTGATGAGAGCTGATCAGCTATTAATTGCGATCACTATCGCTCCGACCACGGCCATAAGGGTCCATAACAGCTCTCTGTCTCCGAAACGGTTTAACAGATTGCGCATGACTGGGCCTCCTTCGATTATTACGCTTAGTAAGGAGGCAAGGCAGATGCCTGGATGGGAATGGTGCTTTTTCCGCTTCTTTTGAGAATGAGAGGAAGCAGGATCGAGCGATTCCGCACAGTTCGCACTGAGCGAAAAAGTGCTTGGTCATCGTCGATTCCAACCCAGCGTCGCGATAGACCCGCCCCGCCTCAAACATCTAATATACGTTTCGCCGGCGAGACGAGCACCACAGTCAACCGTTTTGCTGAGCCCATACATGACATATTCGTTGCTGAGATTTTCACACCTAGTCGGCATGGTGTTGATCGGAGCCGGGCTCATCGGTGTATGGATTTCGGATCTACGGTCTCGGAAGGTCAGCGACCTTGCAGTTCTCGGCGAAGCGGTCCGCAGCATCGCCGTGTTCTACGATGGCGTGGTCGTGCCTGGCGCCATTTTATTACTCTTCAGTGGAATCTGGATGACATGGGATGTGTGGGGTGGCTGGAACTTCTTTCAGCATCCTTGGCTTGCTGGGATGATCATTCTCTTCGCCGTTGAATTCGTCGAAGGAAACACCGTCACACGGCTCTATTTTATGAGGCTACGTCGACTCACCAGCGAGGCGATTGCTCAAGGCGCGATCACTCCGGAATTGAAACGAGCCCGCCTGGAGCAGGTGCCTACCTTCACGCACTTCCTGGACATTCCACTCCTCATGGTCATCGTTTCGCTGGGTGCCATCCGGCCTACCACCTGGACACAATTCTTCGTCGGTATCCTCTGCGCACTGGCTATTGCCGCAGCACTGACCTGGTGGATCCCGCGACTCTACCCCTGGACTCCACCAACTCAGACCCAGTCGAGAACGGGCGTCTCACCGAGTTAAAGGAGAACACCGTCATGGTTCAATCCACGACATCACAACGGGAACCACGCACGTTCATCAAGAGCGTCCACGGCGTTCGCTATCAGGTGAAGGATGTCGCGCGCGCTATTGCGTTCTACACGAACCATCTCGGTTTCCGCCTCGAACGCCAACAGCTGCCTGCCTTCGCGAATGTCTCGTTAGGCGACTCACAGCTTCTTCTCAGCGGCTCAGGTGCATCGGGATCACGCCTCATGCCGAATGGTGCGACTCAGGAGCCTGGCGGCTGGAATCGGATCGTGCTGAAAGTTGCCGACTTGCCCGCATGCATCACAGCGTTAAAGCAGGCGGGAATTCATTGCCGGAACGAAATGGAGACGGGACCTGGCGGCCGACAAATCCAGATTGAAGACCCCGACGGGAACCCGATCGAACTATTCGAGCCCGCTCGGTAGCGCAGAAGACACAAAAATGTGGCATCGATCGGGCAAAAGACCCATCACCGTTTGGTGCGCAGGCGCTCGATCCCTTCCCGGCAGTATCCGAGCGGCAGCCATCGGCAATTTCCGCAGATGGAAGGCAAATCATCGCCGCTGACTGCCCGGCGAATCCGCTCAAGAATCTCCCGCCAGGTCACACGGTCTCCTGTTTTGAGGCCAAGTTTCGTGAGCACCACGCCATCCTGCTGTCTCATGTCCCGTTCCGAATCTTCGCCGCTCAAGGTGCAGCCTTCCGTCCGACGATGAGGACAAGCCGCGCACAGGGCATCAGGAGACGCAAGCACTTCAACGACAGCCTCCGGATGTACCGCTAAGCTCCGATCAACCGCTGCCATGTTCTCCACGAATGCAGGGTTGTATCCCTCGCCGCGGAAACCTTGCAGGCAGAGCAACGTGTGAGCTCTGATGCGAATCGGTGATGAGTGTTCGTTCATCACAGGCAGATCGGTCATGGCGGTACGATTTTGTCATCCGATAGGCCGTGTAGTCAAAACACGCTTCGCTGCTCACATGCAGACGAACGATTTCAAGTCTTGACGCCACTGTCTTTGTTGGTATGCGATTCATCAATGAGCCACTTCGCCCTCGCCAGCGCAGCTGACTCAGCTTCTTCACGTGAAAAATAGGTACGGTCTGGAAAGCCGTCGACTTCTGTCTTGCCGGGCTGTCTGATCACATATTGGCATGCCCACATCGAACCTTCCGGGCTTGGTATCAACGTAATCTGGTGTCCTTTATAGTCATGCAGACTCATCGTTCATACCCTCCATGTCGTTTCTCTCATCGACTCTGAGCAGTATGGACAACCCTTGCCAGCTCCACCCCTCGGGATACCCCCTGTTCGAAAGTGCGACATTCAGTTATAGCCTTCATACATCTTTGTGCATTAGACTCGTGAATCAACGATTTTCAACAAGGAGGATGTCCATGACACGCGCCTTTATGCTTTACGCTCTTGGCTTTATCATCCTCAGCATCGCCATCGCATGCGATTCGGGCCAGACCGGATATGGATCGAAACAATCTGGAAAGGCAGCTGATGCCCCCCTGGTAGCCCCCGCCAGTTCGGCTGCCCGGATGGAAAATGACGAGGGGGTGGGCCATTACCAACAAGGTCATTGGGACGTTGCGATGGAGCACTATCAAAAGGCAGTCAAGGCCGATCCCAATTCCGCGGTTGTGCACTACAATGTGGCACTGACCTTGGACAAAATGGGCAAACATGAAGACGCCACGGCTTCATTCAAGAAAGCATTGGAGCTTGCCCCGAACGATCCGGCCATCAAGGATTCAGAAATTTTGAAGAAGCACGTGGGCATGTAAAGAGCCGAGCGCATGTGCAGGAGAGATCGCGGTTGTCGACGCAGGGCGGAGGTGTGGCCTTATGCCGTTTCGCCTGGCGGCTGTACGCTTTTGCTTCGAGGAGGCTTGATACTCTGGATGGCATCGATCGCCGAACCTTGAACCGCCCTATTGACGGTTTGTGTCACATCTCTGCCAGCGGGAGTCTCCAAGAATTCCGCATACGCTTTCAACTCCT
>DATIAT010000087.1:0-2937 GCA_035457905.1 Nitrospiraceae bacterium | reverse complement strand
CCTGCGAGGGCTGCAAACGGCCTTTTGCCGAAAACTCGTCGCTCGAAGCCTTCGAATGAATGCGTGGATGTTCAAGATAGCATCATAGAGTAATGACTTTTTCAACATCCTCCTGTAAGCCTGGTGTATACTTTACACATGAGTGAGAACCCCAAACCACCCAAACCATCCGACGAGACGGAACAACCGAAAGCCAGAAAAGAGATTCCGCTCATCTCTGTCCCGAATGATCGCGACATGATCGCCGAGGAGATGGAAGAGTTGTTCGAAGAGGACAAGGTGAGCCACCAGCACGGATCCTCGGAGCCGGAAGCGGACTAGCCACCTAGCCCATAGCACTCAGCCTTCAGCTTTCAGCAAATCAACAGCGCTGATCGTTCTGCCCTGCTCAACGCTACGGCTCGACCGCGCTACGCCCATGGGTCAAGCCCGCGTCTCGGCGCGGGCTAGGCGGGTGGGTGAGATAGTCTCTGCTCGGCGTCGCAAACTCGTTCAGGTCCAGCTGCGCTCAACCTGAACATCAAACATGCGCAGTCCCTTGGCGAGCAACGCTCGCTACACTGTCCATCTAAACTTCTCCAATACATGTTTTGTTCTTCTAGATAATCTTCGATATTTTTACTTCTTCCTGTAGTTTGGGTATTCAGCTTCAGTGTTGAGTTCTTCCTTCAGCGGGAAATCTTCCTGAATAATCCGTTCAACTTCGACTCAAACACGAGAGGGGTGATTCGTTCCATGTCACCTGTTCGCTCACGTTATGCGATGTTGTCAGAGCGCTTTGACGAATCGGTGACCAGACGCCCGATTTTGCCGGCGAGGTCATGGGCGAGGTACCGCTGCATGACCGTCCGCGTCTCCGGGTTGGCACTAAGATACTTCTTCAAGGTCTCGATTTGCCAACGTATGGCGCGGATAGGTTCCTCTACCGCCGCGTCTACATTAGCCACGATGCCGCTCAGAATGAGCGCGGAGCCCACCAGGTCACCAGCCTTCAATCTGCCGAGCACGCGTCCATCCTTCTTGATTAGGACTCCACCTCGAACGATGAGTAAAATATCGTCCGGTAGTTTCCCGCTCTCTATGAGACATTCACCTGTGTTAAGCGTAATCCATGATCCGATGCTAAGGACCTGCAATACCTTGCGAGGGGGAAGATCATGAAATGCCAGCCGGCGAATCTCCTCCTCCTCGGAGGTCAGCTTCACCGGGCGGCGTTCAAGAATGAGCAGCCACGATTGAAATGCGTTGATGCCTGCAAAGACCACGCTCCACGCAAGCGGAGCCCACAGCACCCCAGGCTGAAGCACATAGAAAGGGATGGCAATGAGCGAAGCGGCCACCGCGAACAAGCGCAGCCAGAGGACATCACGTACGCTGTATGCGATCAACAAGAGGATATTTGCGGCATGAATGAAGTAATCTGGCGTCAAGAAGCTCATCTTCCTCGATGGACCGTCAAACGGAACGAACGACGTCGACGGCCGCATTGTTCGGGATTCTTCCCAGGGAGGCCCCGACCTTGCGAGTGATGCTCTCAATCCGTACGATGGTCCCACGCTGACATTCGTTCCACGCCGCATTCAAGTCAGATGCTTCGCGATCCAATCTCCCGACTTCGGATCGTCCAAGCTCATTGCAGAGCCAGGCCCTGGTATCGCCTTTGAGTGTTCGCAATTCACTCACCATCCTGAACGTGTCCGGACTGCGCTCGACAACGGTCTTTCCGTCGATTCTCAACAGCAGATAGGAAAATTTCAGGGCATCCTTGATGAACCCCACCTCGTGATCGATCTGCTGAATCGAACGGGGAGGCACCCAGGTACGTTCTTCATGGCACCAGTCATGTTCCTTGATCAGAGCCGGACAATGTCCTTCGTGCAGGCAGGGGCTGTAAACCGTGCACCGCTTTTCCCGGAGCAATTGATCACGGAGTTGGTGCAGCGCCCGAGAGGTTTGGCGCAAGGCCGGCTCTACGATCATCAGGGTGCCCTCTGTTGCGAGCATTGCGAGCAGATCAGCGATCAGATTAGTTCTCGCTTTGATAGCCTGGGTCGTCTGGCCGAACAACTCGTTGACGCAGTTGGCCACAATCACGAGGTCATAGGGGGCTCGTCGGGTGATGTCGTCCCGCCAGCCGCTCTTCGCAGAACCCGCGAGATCATCTTCATGGAGGACAAGGTTGGCGTTCCTTACGTCTGCCTGGCGTGAATAGGCGGTCCAAAGGAGCCGCGCCTGATGCAGAGCCTCCGCCGACGTATCCACACCGACAACGGTCAATCCGTCTAACGAATCACAACCATGGTGCCTAAGCCAATCGAGGACGGCCAAGGCACCCGTCCCCGGTCCCGTGCCGAGGTCCAGCACTCGAAGCGGCTGACAGCCGGGAGCTATCTGCCAGTTCTCCGGCAACTCATCAAGGAGGACTTGGATTTTGCAAAGATTGACGGGAAAAAAATAGTGGAGATAAGCCGCAGCTAAGACCGGATCCTTAAGATAATTCGTGCCCAGCACTTCACGTCCTTTTGTGAATAGGCGTGAGAGTTCGGCCACGGCTGGGGCCTCCCGCATCACGCCGGAAGGACGGCTCTCCGAGCGAAATTCTTCAAGAACCTGCAAAAGGAGAGGGGAAAGCCTGACCGCGTCCTTGCCTTGGAGAGGCGCCATGTCCTAGTGTATGCTGACCATGCGAAGGAGGACAACCATGACGGATGAAATCTTGAAGGCCTACAAAGAGGTCGAGTCAGCTGTGGAACGCTACATCACGCTGCTGCATGACCACGTCAAGATGTTACAGAATGTGGAACCGCCTGGCTCCGACAAAGTCGTGCGCATGACGGCGGGATCGAAGGCGATGACGGACAGTGCGGCGATCTATCTATCCTATGCCAAGTATGTGGCTTACGGCATGCCGGCCAGCGAGGAAATGGTGGAAGACGA
>DATIAT010000086.1:0-44474 GCA_035457905.1 Nitrospiraceae bacterium | reverse complement strand
GGTCGGTCGAGCTGTGGCCACGACCGTCGCGCAACGACTGGGTCGGACGCTTTTGGAACTGAGCGGGAACAATGCCATCATCGTGGATCAAACGGCGGATCTTTCCTTGGCGATTCGCGCCATCGTGTTCGGCGCCGTCGGCACTGCCGGCCAACGGTGCACGACGACCAGACGGTTGTTCATCCACGAGTCTCGTTACGATGAAGTAGTCGCGAAGCTTATCTCGGCCTACAGACAAATCCACATTGGCAATCCGTTGGAGCCGGGCGTACTCCTGGGCCCCTTGATCGATCGAGCTGCGGTCGAAGCCTATCGGAACGCTATCGAAGAAGTGAAGCAGGCAGGAGGGAAAGTGCTCTATGGAGGACAGGTGCTGGGTGAGCGGGGCTATTTTGTGGAACCGACCATCGTGACAGCGGAGAACCATTGGCCCATCGTCCAGCGCGAGACCTTTGCGCCGATTCTCTACGTCATGCCATTCACGGAGCTTGACGACGCCATCGCGCTGCAGAATGCGGTGCCTCAAGGTTTGTCTTCGGCAATTTTTACGTCCGACGTGCGGAGCAGCGAGCGGTTCACGTCTACGGTCGGCAGCGACTGCGGGATTGCCAATGTGAACATCGGTACGTCTGGAGCGGAGATCGGTGGCGCTTTTGGAGGAGAAAAGGAAACAGGCGGAGGGCGCGAGGCCGGCTCGGATGCCTGGAAGGCCTATATGCGCCGGCAGACGAACACAATAAACTGGAGCAACGATTTACCGTTAGCTCAGGGCATTCAGTTCGGCTCCTAACAGGATGCTGAAAAAGCCCGCCAGCGGCGTTCTAGCTTCGTTAAGAGGCTCAACGTGCCGAAGCGTACGCCTAGCCTCTACGCTCGCTGCGGCCTTTCCGGGCGTCCTTTTTGAGCATCCTGCGCGGTTTCTCCTGTCATCCTTGATCTGATTTGTGAGTGACCGATGACTCACACTCGTTGGGAAGGAGCCAAACAATGGAACCAGGCGCTGAATTGGATGCACTGATTGCCAGAATGATTGAGACCTACGTCTCGCGGAATCGAGCAGCCAGACTGCTACGGGACTCGCTGGACGAGGCGGGTGTCGGCTTCTACCCGGTTGCAGACCATCTGACGATTCGGACGCTGGATATCGACCGGCGCGCGGAGGAATTTACAAGACTCGGGTATGGATACAGCGAAACGATCGAGTATGAAGACTGGTACGCGAAAGTCTATCGGAAGGTTGGCTATCCAGCGCTTTTCGTGGATCAGGCCTACTCCGACGATCGAGGCCGTACGAGCATCATCCCCGGTTGGGTCAAAACATTCGGGGATCAGGTCTTTCATCATGTGGCGGTTCGAGTAGAGGACATCGAGCGGGCCATTGAACGGTTGAAGGCGAAAGGAGTGGTCTTCACCGGCCAGATCGTCGGCGCTCGCGGCAGCCAGTTACGGCAAATCTTTACGGCGCCTGAAATGATTGACGGTCAGCCTTTCTCCGTGCTGGAACTCACCGAGCGCCATCGAGGGTATCAAGGGTTCTCCCCTCCACAAGCAGACAGCCTGATGAAATCCACGGTTGCATAGCGACCCGCGCAACATCGTACCCCTATGCAGCGATGTGAGGCGGCCAAGGGGCTCGCCAAGACGATTGACTTTTTATAATATGTCGGGTATTCTGGACATATGGACATTAAAGAAGCTCTTGCTGCATTCGATGCGCTTTCGCAGGAAACCCGCCTATCAGTCTTTCGTTTGCTGGTCGAGTACGGCCAGGAGGGTGCGCCAGCCGGTGCACTGAGCGAGTCATTATCCATTCCTCACAATACGCTGTCGTTCCACCTGTCCCACATGAGCCATGCGGGCCTCGTTGTGCCACGGCGGGAAGGGAGGTCAATTATATACAGGGCCAATTTTGAGTTTTTTTCGGAATTGATCCGCTACATGGTCAAGGACTGCTGCCGCATCGAATTTGCGAGCATCCGCGATGATACAAAACGGAAATGCTCGATCATTGAACTGTCACATTGTTGTGAACCGAAGGAGAAGGCATCATGAAACGATTTCATATCCATATCGGGGTTGAACAGCTCGAAGAATCCATCGGCTTTTACAGCGCACTGTTCGGTACGGCCCCGGTGAAAACGAAAAGGGACTACGCCAAATGGTTGCTGGAGGACCCGCGCGTGAACTTCGCGATATCTACGCGGGTGAAAACAAAGGGCATTGATCACCTCGGCATCCAGGTCGAAGAAGAGAGCGAGCTGACAGAATTGCGCGAACGCCTCAAGACCGCAGATATGCCCATGACCGAGGAAGGCGAAACCATCTGCTGTTACGCCCGCTCCGACAAATCCTGGACCCAAGATCCTGCCGGTATTCCGTGGGAAGCCTACCGGACGATGGAGGATGCCCAGTTATTTTCCGGACGGTCCGATCAGGCTGAAAGTGCCTGCTGCACGCCGGACACGATGGGACAGCCAGATTGCTGTGAGCCGACTGAAAAAACCGCCGGGTGTTGCGGTTAATGGAGCCCACTTCTACCCCCAAGCTTTTTCGCCCCGCTTCATGAGTCCGCGCAGAAGCCGCGGCATCTTTTTTCTAGCCTTCTCCCGGCGCTGGCGTTGGCGTTCGACCATGCGTCCGGCGACGAAGGCGGCCCGCACACCTCTCGATTGCTTGAGGAACGCCCGCACCTGTGCTTCGGCTTGAATAGCGTCTTGGTGCATCCCTAAGATGTCCTGCACGAGGCGGGCCCTGTTGATAAATCGTGTGGCCGGTTTGCCGACCATCGGTTCGGCCAGCTCGGCGGCGTAGCGGGCTCGTTTGGTTTTGATCCTAATTTCATGGATTCTGGCATTATTGGGTGCGTCACCGGCCCGGCGAATCGCGTCTCGCAACTTTTCGAACGCCTCCATAGCGAGATCGCGCAACGTCATGGTGGATTCGACGGCGGTTGGGTCCTGGGCTGCTTGCCGGAGCCGTCTGATCAGGTCAAGGTACCGTTTGCTCATAAGATCGCTCAGCAGAGCCTCTTGGGCTATTCCTCGCTGAGTTTCCAGATGGGCGATGAATTGTGTCAGTAGCTTGCGGTCTCGTGCATCGAGAGCGGCAGATTCTTCACGAAAGTAGGCGAGTTGTACGTCTAGGTCGCGGGCCGGTCCCAGCAGTTGACCGAGCCAGCTCAACTCTTCCCGCAACGAGTCCGCCCATTCCGGAGCCAGCAGGGGTCTGGCCGCGCGCAGGACGGCGCGCAATTGTCTCGTTGCCACTCGCATTTGGTGCAGGCTTTCAGGCTCCCGTCCAAGCCTGGTGCCGGGATCATGCGCGAGCAACCATCGGACATGATGTGCGAGCGCCCGCTTCACGTGAGCTACAGCCGGCGCATCCGATGGCGGCCATGGATCAGGGCCATGAGCCATGAGAGAAAGTGCGCGGAACAGCTTGGGACGTCCGTCATGGTCTTCGGCTCCCACTCGACGAAGCTGCCGTTCAAGTTCGGTCAGCGTACCTTCCGTCCCGTTCGCCTGTTCAATTTCCAGTTCTCGGAAGCGGTGAGTCACGGCTCCGTCCTTCATGACAGACACATGGTCAAGCGTCACCTCTGCGACGGGGGTATGGTCCCTACGAACGCGAATGCCTGTGCGCCAGACTCGTAAGGTTACCACCGGTTGGAGTTCCCGCTGTCCGAGATAGAGAAAGAGCAGATCGCGGAACATCACCGGAGGAGTAGGCCGATGATCGGCCATCTCGATTTCCTGCCGGTCTTTCATCAGGGGAAGTTTCAATTGCCAGGCCTGTTTCCCCCGCTCAATTCGGTGGCGGAGAGTGATTCCCGCGTGGGCCAGGTCGTACTCGGAAGTATCGTAGTAGGTCGAGATCAACCGGCGTCGTGGAAGCGGGGTGCCAGGAAGCTCGGGCAAGCGGAAATGGTCATCGATGGACAGCTTGATTTCACGCTCGATCTTCGAAGATACGGAGCGAGAGCGGTGGCGGACAGGGATACGGCAATCGAGTCGAGTCATCGCGGGCTCCTACCGGGAGGCACAGCGCCTTCAAGTCTCCTCGCCAGAAGGATAATAATGCAAGTGCCAAAGTCTCGATGAGATCGTTATGTAACTCAAATAGTCGCGTACGCGGACCCCAGCCTCGATTTTCCCGCACGTTGCCCTCGAATCAGCGCAGGCAGACCATCTATAGCATCCAGCTAGGGGCCCGTGGCGGGCTCGGATGCCGGTTGAACCAACGGGCGTGGGGGCAGTTGTTTATACAACACGATCAGCTTGCGATCGTCCTGTTGAAAGACTTTTTCCAAGCCACTAGTCTCCTGTTTCCACTTGGCTGAGTGTGGCTCAAAATCCAGCCTGGTGCGCTGCGGTGAGAGCGATTGCATAGGTGTCAACCGATCATCCTGCGTTTCTGCCATACCCGTGTCTGCCATGGAGCCAGTAGATGATCGGTAGTTTGCAAGGGTGAGATGCAGTTCATCGCCTTGAACAAACATTCCTCCGGACGTGACCTCCCGGCTCAAGAGTGAAAGATCGCGGGTCTGATAAAAGGTCACGACTTCTTCGGGCGTAGCCTTGCTGATGGCCAGTGCCAACAGCGGCGCGAAAAACGCGATGTCTTTATCAGAAAAGGCCGGATGGATGCGGGGGACAGGATTCCGTTGCAAGATGTCACCCCGAATGAAGGCATTGGGTTCATGGACGATGACCCCGCCCAGGACAGCCGCGATCTGCTGGGGCATGAGCGAAATCGGATGCGAGTGTTCAGTTCCCTTCTTCACGGTTCGATCGAACTCCAACCGCACGAAAGCGGCAGGTGTGTCGTAGATCGTGACAGTGGTGAATTGTCGTGGGCTGCAGGAGGTGATAACTCCGATGCCTAGGCAGGCGACGAGAGACAGGCAGATTGGTCTGATCATGAGAGATTTATATAAGGGAACGGAAGGCCGATCAACAAGGCCTAGTTGTGGATTTTAGCCGATCCTTCAGTAGCCGCAGTTCGCACAGAGATTTTCCACCTCGTGGTCAGCCCGTTTAGTTCTATGATTGAAAGCGGATGATACTCTTGGTCCACGACAATTTTCTGTCATCGTCGGCTCAGTGCGAATTTCACGAATTCTGCTAGCGGCCTCGCGGCGCAAACTTCAGAGGCCTGTTGATGTAGTGATACAAATTGTGTCTCACAGGGGTAGGAACCATCCATCTTGGGCGATGTCTGTCTCGTCTTCGACGAGGAGTATCTTCTTGGGAGTATGGGCTGCCATATCGCCACGGGCTCAGCGGTTCAACAATTCTGTAGAGACCACTTGGGCCTGAGTTTTCCATGAGAAGATACTCCTCCAATGTTACGGTCGTATTAATAATGATGAGGTTGACTGAAATATATTTGAACGAGGTCAGTTGGTATCACAAGTTGCTGAAAGTATTGGCGGGGAGTTCTGACGGTCCTAAAGGGGGCTTTTCGGCGGAACGGTAGATCCTGGGGCAACCAAGCTGAGAGGTGGCTGGAACAAGCGCAACGTGAATACCAAGGTCTGCATCGAGCCCTCCCTTGATCGCGGACTCCGTCGAACATGAGCCGAGTTCTATTCGCATTTTGTATGAGACCAGTCGTGTCACAACCGGAAGCGTATCAGCTCATCAGCTTCCGAGAGAATACGCTTCCACCCCTCAGTAGTATGGGTTGACAGTGGCATACGTCCGACGGTACAAACTACCTCCAAGAACCTGTCTTTTCGTGTATTTGTTCATAGGATTGAGATCGGCTCCTGCATACCCCACCCTGCGAGAGTGGCGGAACTGGCAGACGCGCGAGACTTAGGATCTCGTGGGTAACCGTGGGGGTTCAAGTCCCCCCTCTCGCACCAGACCACGGCCGGGCGGTAGGCCCAAAGCTTGGCAGTCCGCGCAAGGCTTCGTAGTTGGAATAATTAAGGGCGCGCACCGGCGATGAAGATGGAAGTGACTGAACTCGGACCGATGAAACGCGCCCTCAAAATTGAGGTGCCGGCTGATGAAGTCACGCAGCGGATTACTCGCGCCTACGGCGAACTGAACCGGCAGGTCAACATCCCGGGATTTCGCCCCGGGAAGGTACCCTTGGCCTTGCTGGAAAAACGTTATGCCAAAGCCGTAGAGGAAGATGTCATCCGGACCATCGTGCCGGACTTCTACGACAAAGCTGTCCGCGAGGCGGGGATTGTGCCGGTCCACGTCGAAATTCCTCCGTTAGATCGAGTCAAGATCAAGAAGAACGAGCCGTTCACATTTACTGCGACCGTTGAGATCAAACCGAAAATCGAATTGCGGGATTATAAAGCGCCGAGTCCGATCTCGCTCAAGCCCGACAAGCGCACCGTCACAGACGAACAGCTTGACCGAGGGCTCGAGGTCTTGCGCGAACAACATGCTCGCCTGGAAGCGGTACCACCCACCCACGTTATCGTGGATGGGGACTATATCGTGCTGGATGTAGAAGGCGCTCTCGATGGAGCACCGCTGGACGGAACGAAGAAGGAAGGCCAACTCCATAAGGTCGGATCGCACGCAACCGTTCTGGGGTTGGAAATCGACACGCATGTGGTGGGGAAAAAAGAAGGCGATACGCTCCAGATATCCCAACCGTACCCGCCCAGCCACCCCGATCCTCGCGTTGCAGGAAAGACCGTCGTGTTTACGCTGACGATCAAGTCCGTCAAGGAAAAAAAACTGCCGGCTCTGGACGACGAATTTGCCAAAGATTGCGGCCCCTACAACTCGCTTCAGGAAATCAAGGACAAGCTACGGGCCGGGATGGAGCAGGCGTTGAAGCGGGAGATCGAAGATAGTTATAAAGATACGATCGTCAAACGGCTCCTGGATACCCATCACTTCGACCTCCCGGAAACGATGGTAGAGCGTGAGCTGGAGGCTATCGTCCGCCAGCACCTCCAGCAACATCAGCGGAAAGGCGGAGCCCAGAAATCGCCCGGCGCGGAGGAACTCAACAGGCTCCGACAGGAACATCGTGACGAAGCGGCACGCCGTGTCAAGGTCAGTCTCGTATTAGAGGCGATTGCTGAGAAAGAAGGGCTGACGGTCACACAGGAGGATTTCAACGCTGAAATCGTACGGCTCGCGTCGGAGCTCAAAATACCGACCGCCGAGCTGGTCAAGATTATCAAAGCCGGAGGACAGGAGTCCACCGACGATTTACGCACTCGCATTTTGGTGGATAAGGCCTTGGATTTTGTGTACCGCAATTCGGTGATTCAGGGATAGCGCCGGCAAAACAGGGCCGGTAAGTGAGAACGAAGTGTGGGAAAAGGTGCGTTTTGGCGAACCAGGGGCTGGGTTGGTGAGAAGGGCGACTTTTTCAGCACCTTACTAACTGAAAGGAACGACGTGCATGCTTGTTCCCATCGTAATCGAAACAACTAACCGGGGCGAACGCGCGTACGACATTTATTCCCGTCTCCTGAAAGACCGGATCATTTTCCTCGGCGCTCCGATCGACGACGTCTTTGCCAACCTGATCATCGCCCAGCTTTTGTTCCTCGAAGCGGAAGATCCTGAAAAGGACATCAATCTCTATGTAAATTCCCCCGGTGGCAGTGTCACGGCGGGATTGGGTATTTACGATACCATGCAATACGTGAAACCCCCGATCAACACCATCTGCCTCGGCCAGGCCGCCAGCATGGGGGCCTTGTTACTCACCGCCGGAACGAAAGGCAAGCGATTCGTCTTGCCGAATGCCAGGGTAATGATTCACCAACCTATGGGCGGGTTTCAAGGGCAAGCCACCGAAATCGACATTCACGCGAGAGAGATCCTGAAAATACGCGAACGGCTCAATGAAATCATGGCCAAACATACCGGCCAGCCCCTGGAGAAGATTTCTCAAGACACAGAGCGAGACTACTTCCTGTCGGCTGAAGAAGCTAAACGGTACGGTCTCATCGACGAAGTGATCACGCGCCCCCCGAAGTTCCTCAAGGCCGTCAGCGGCGACACAGGAAAAGACACGATCAAAGACAAGTAACAGGGAGGGGTCATGGCAAAGCCGGATAAGATGGATCGACATCTCCGCTGCTCGTTCTGCGGGAAAAGCCGCGACGAAGTCCGCAAATTGATTGCCGGGCCCACCGTTTACATCTGCGACGAATGCGTCAACCTCTGCAACGACATCATTGCCGAGGATTGGGAAGAGGCCAAGGAAGAGATTTCGTCGAAACTCAAGAAACCGACGGAAATCAAGCACCACTTGGATCAGTACGTCGTGGGACAGGAGCGGGCCAAGAAAATTCTCTCCGTGGCCGTTCATAACCACTACAAACGAATTTCGTCCAAGGACAAAGACGTTGACGACGTGCAACTCCAGAAGGGCAATATCCTCATGCTAGGGCCGACGGGCACAGGAAAAACGCTCTTGGCTCAGACCCTCGCGAAGTACTTGGATGTCCCCTTCACACTGGCCGATGCGACGACACTCACGGAAGCGGGATATGTCGGCGAAGACGTGGAAAACATCATTCTCAAGCTTCTGCAAGCAGCGGACTACGACGTCGAACGGGCCGAACGGGGCATCGTGTACATCGATGAGATCGACAAGATCAGCCGAAAAAGCGACAGCCCGTCCATCACTCGCGACGTCTCGGGCGAAGGAGTGCAACAGGCGCTGCTCAAGCTTATCGAGGGAACTGTCGCCAATGTGCCTCCTCAAGGCGGGCGCAAACATCCGCACCAGGAGTTTATTCAAATCAATACGAGCAACATCCTGTTCATCTGCGGCGGAGCGTTCGTCGGTCTCGAACACATTATCGAGCAACGTTTGAATCGGAAGGCGATGGGATTTGGAGCTGAAGTTCGCGGACGAAGTGAGGCGCGACTCGGGGAACTGTTCGCGAAGGTTCAACCGGAAGACTTTCTCAAGTACGGATTGATTCCGGAGTTCGTGGGGCGGTTGCCAGTCGTCGCCACGTTGGATGAACTGGACGAACGCGCCCTCATTCGAATTCTGACCGAGCCGAGAAACGCACTCACCAAGCAGTATGAGAAATTGCTGTCCTTCGAAAAAGTGAAGCTCAAGTTTACGGAAGGCGCGCTCGGGGCGATCGCGCGGAAAGCATTTCACCAGAAAACCGGCGCTCGAGGATTACGCGCCATCCTGGAAGATGTGATGCTGGACGTAATGTACGATGCCCCTTCGCAGAAGCAGATCAAGGAAGTGCTTATCACCGAGGATGCCATTCTCGGCAAGCACGACCCCATCCGAATCTTCGAACAAGACAAGGACGTGAAAACCGCCTAGGCCTGTCTAAACGTTGATTTCTCTGCCTGTCTGGCGAAACGGCTAATTCGAATCCTTCAGGCGGGGGCCATCCGGTCCCCGTCATTCCCGTACAGCTCTGTTCTCGATCGGGGGACGCGGACAACTCCGCGCTTTTCCTCGACAAGATGAAATGCTGCGCTATACTTGCATTACAAGATTGAGAGCGGAGGATATGTGAAATATCCAGTGTCTTCAAGCCTTCGACACAAAGGGAAGACCCTCGACCTCGACGCAGCTCGGGAAGTGATCACCCTGTTGGGGATCAATGGCGAACCCATGGGCAACTTGTCATGGGACTTCATCATCGACCAGATTTTGGCGTATCGTAAACCTCAGGCGAGCCGAGAAGCCAGGAATGAGCCGCGCGTAACGCTCACCTTCCGTGTCAGATACGTGACCCCGGATGGTCAACAGTTTGAAAGTCGTGCAAACGGTATTGGCGGCGGCGGGCTCTTTATCGAAAGCCTGAGCACTCTACCTGTCGGCACCAAGCTTGCGCTTGAATTCTCGCTGCCGGAGCAACCGTCAGAATGGTTGCCGGCGAAAGGCCTCGTCGCATGGGTATGTCCTAAAGCGGATCAATATACGTTTAGCCCCGGCATGGGCGTGCGTTTTACGGAGATTAACCCCGATATCCGTAATCGTGTGCTCGAACTGGTGAAATCTATCCAGACCGTCTGACGGTCAGCCAGCGGCTCGCTATAAACCACCGGATCGTCTTCTGTGCGATACAAGGACCTGACCATGAAGATTCCAGTGCTTGCGACGGAAGGGCATAAGGGAAAAGTCCTTGAAATGAATACCGACCAGGAAGTGGTCACGCTTTATAGCGCCACGGGAGACCTGCTCGGCGCCTTGTCATGGGGAGCGGTCATTGAGCAAATTCTTGCCACCGACGACGCGCGATACACCCACATGCGCTCTCATCCGAGAGCTCCGCTGGCTTTAAAGGTTCACTACACAACCCAGGAAGGCGGACAGTTCGACAGTTTAACCAGCGGCATCGGTGCGGGCGGGTTATTCATCGAAAGCAGCGCTCCGCTCCCTCCGGGGACCGAACTATCCGTCGAGTTTGCATTGCCCGATCATCCTTGGGCAAAACACAAAGCCAAAGCGAAGGTCGCCTGGACCCGCAATAAGCCTGAACGGCATCTGCTCTTCCCCGGGATGGGCATCCAATTTACCGACATCGATGAGAAGGCCCGCAAAGAGCTTATCGAACTTGTCGATGCCTTGAATCGTTCCCGCCTAGGAACTTAGCCCGCATTATTCATGAGCGCTTCCGCTGCAATTGCCGATCCGCTGCGATTGCGCGTGAAGCGTCGTTCGTGAAGCGCAGGGGGAATGAGTGTGTCTGTGTGATCGCATGCGAAATATGAGATACGCTTCACGAGGAACGCGCTCTCGAGCGAGTGCGCGATGAACCGTCGTGAACAATGCGGGCTAGATTCCCCGTTTCGCCCAACGACGCACCCCGCTGTCAGCATCCTTCGTGCCGGCAGTTTCAAGCGCTGCCTTCGTTTCGGAATCACCGAACGTCCCCAGCCGATAGGCTGCTTCTGCCCGCACTCCGGGCGAAAGATCCTGCGCCAAACGCTCCCGAAGCCATGATGTAACCGCCGACCCTCCCCATTCACCCATCGCCGCTACAACACCCTGACGAACCTCCGCATCAGAATCACGTCCTGCTGCGGCAAGCGAGGCAATCGATTGGCTCGCATCGACTTGCAGCAAGGCCCGCGCCGCGGCCCTCCTCACTGTAGGAGCAGACGATCGTAGTAGTTCGACGATAGGTGGTAACAATCGAGAATCCGATTCAATCTCGCCGATTGCCACAACCGCCGATTGCCGGATCGATTCGACAGGGTCCTCCAGCGCTTGCGTCAACAGGGAGACCACTCCGTCGGTGACCGTGGGTTTCAAGCGCCCTATGGCCAGCACCGACGCTTCACGGACAATGGGCGCCGGATCATTTTTAAGATGGAGAATAGCCTCTGAGGCTCGTGCGTCACCGATCTTGCCGAGGGATTCCACAGCTGTCCGCCGGATCTCCGGGGCTTCATCGTGGAGCAATTCCAGTAAGAGCGAGACCGTATGCTCTTTCGATGATGGAGGAGAATCCTGAACACAACCGGTGAGGCAGAGAATTAACAGCGCAAGAGCGCGCACCAAAGTGCGCGGGGAAATGTCATAGGGCACGGTATAACCCTCCGGCAGGCTGGTGAAGACTGGGATAACGGTTCACGCTTGTTTAGGAGGCTCTTCGTGCCGGGCAGGCAGCTCTTTGGCCGCTTCGATGGACTGTTGGAGTTCCTTCTTGGCAGATTCCATCTCGGTTTGGATGGTACGGATCTCGGGATCGACCGAATTACGAATTTCTGTAACCGTCTGCTTGAACGTCCGCAATGCATCCCCTAGTCCTTCTCCCAAACTCTGCATGTCCCCAGGAGAAATGCCGGCGGTCTGAGCGGCGTTTGCCTTCATTGCAGCCTGCTGTGCCTGCACGCGGGCTACGGCTTCCTTGTTGACAATGGCCGATGGGCGTTTAGCCACGGGCTTCGCCTGCGCGCCGGCCGGAAGGGGGGGGTACTGCGCCCGTTGTATTGGTGTGGGGGCGGCTGCCCGTTCTTCCATTGTCGGAGGCTGGTGCCCCTGCGTCGCTGAATGGGCTGAAAGCGACTGGGCTGCCGTGGGGTTCGATGGCCGGGCTGGCTGGGACGGAGCAGCCATGTTATGCATCAGCGAGGCGGTGGTCCCTGGAGTCAGCTCCGGTCCGGGCGTATAGGGCGCGGTGGACTTCGGAGCGACGAGTGTCTGTCCGGATGCTGCCGCTGGCGGCGGAGGAGCCGGGGATGTCGATAGGGTGTGTACGGGCGCCGGTTGATTCGCTTCGGACGGGGTCGCATCCGGCTGAGGGATATCGTTGACTTCTTTCTTGAACCCTCTGAGCGCTTTGCCGATACCCTCACCGATTTGTGGAAGCTTTCCGGCCCCGAAAATAATGAGGACGATGACGAGGATGATGATGAGTTCCGAGATCCCCATGGTACCGAACATGTCGTAGTTCCTCTTCCTGGGTCCTGCCAGACAGAGCGCCGTCGGCCCTGCTTGCCGGAGAATCAAATCAACTCTATAGGCCGGTAAGAGGCACTGTCAAGGAAGGGGAAGCGGCTTAAAGTATCGGTACGATCCGGTCTTGCAGGGGCAACCCAAACACCAACGCCTC
Organism: Nitrospiraceae bacterium; assembly: GCA_035457905.1. Lineage (GTDB taxonomy): Bacteria > Nitrospirota > Nitrospiria > Nitrospirales > Nitrospiraceae > Palsa-1315. Next base: position 31,933 of record DATIAT010000086.1, on the reverse strand, counting down.
ACGCTCAGCGACATAGACATCCAACTCACTCCTGATTCCAAATTCGCCCGGCAGGTAAATTCCAGGCTCAATAGAAAAGCAGGTCCTAGGCATCAAACGCCGAGTGTCTTGTGTTTCCAGGCCGTCGATATTAGCGCCGTTGCCATGCACTTCTTCGCCGATCGAATGGCCTGTCCGATGGACGAATTGGTCACCATAACCCGCATGTTGGATGATCCGGCGACAGGCGTCATCGACTTGCCAGCCAAACGGGCGACGGCCCGCGGCAATTTCTGTCCGGACGAAGGCCAGGGCCGCATCCCTTCCCTGCCGGACCAAATCGAAAATCTCGCGATGCTTCACCGGCACTGTCTGACCGACATAGCCGGTCCAGGTAATGTCGGCATAGACCGAGCCTGCCTCCGCCTGTTTGGCCCAGAGATCGATCAAGAGCAACGATTCGAGGGTGATTTCTGTTGATCCCGACTCTGTCGGGCCATAATGAGGATCTGCGCTGTGGGCATTCACGGCGGCAATCGGGGGGCTCGACGTGATCATTCCCGCCTCGCGTATACGAGCCAATATGAACTGCTGCACTCCGTACTCGGTGAGGCTCTGCCCTTTTGCGATTGCCTCATGGGTATAACTGAATGTTTCATCGACGATGCGACGTAGCGCTGCAGCGGCAAACCGATGCGATTCGAGTTGGCGATCCGTCCAGCGCGCTTCAAACGTCTGGATCAAATCCGCCGAGCTGACCACTTCGACGCCATAACTTCTGATCAACTCGATCGTACCGGCATCCACGCGCGATACATAGGGAACTGCGTTCAGCGGAGAATACTGCATGGCGACACGCAGGCCACTAGTGAATAGGCGCGCAAGGATCTGCCGTTGCTGGTCCCACGACACATAGTAGTCGGCCTGTCCCGGCAACCGATCCAGCACGTAGGGCTCGATGCGATGCAGCAGCTTGGCAGGGATCCCCCGTGCCGGAACCCAATAGTACCACCGCCTCGTGACATGGATTGCGGGATCGAGCTGGAGAATGCGATAAGCGAGGGGGTCGCTTCTTCGAAAATCATAAAAGAGCCAGCCGTCGATCTCGGCGTCGCGCAGTGCCTGCTGAATCTCGCTGACGCGCTGATGTATAGCCGAGGTCATGGCAAAAATCATCTTATCGTCGTGTTGCCGAACCGTCAATGAAACGGATGTTGAACCCAGCGGGCATGTTACAATACGCGCCATGTCAGTCGCGCCTGGACCAGAGCCTTCTCAGTTCCGCGTAACCCTGTTCGTCGGACCGCAGCCGGTGGAGGGAAGACCCTTCACCTTCTCCTGTGTCTTTAACGTTAAGAAGCGGAGTTGGAAGGGAGGAGTCCAGGTTGCCGTCGTCATGACCCAAAGCCAAATTGATTCGCTCAGCGTCACCCTGGATTTTTCCCGCTGGTTGGATTTGGCTTTGATCGATCTCTCGGATGAAGATCGTCCATCCTATGAACAACGAGCCGGTGAGCTGTTTATCCAGGCCGTTTGTTGGTGCAAGCTGGACCTGGCGTTGCAATCCGGCATCGCTCAAGAGAACCAATGTCTTGCAGAAGATTCAGGGATTGCCGGAATCAGAGAGGCTGTCATCAAGCGGAGGAACTTCATCACATCGTACATTGCATCTGAATTGGATCTCGTACCGAAAGATGCGACTGCTTCATGAGTCATTCCTCCCGGGCGCGGCAGGGGGTTTGCATTCAGGGTCGAATTTGTTATAACCGCACTAACACTGAATCGTGGTTGAGTATCGTACAGCCAATCACTGTTGCTCAATCCTTGCTCTATCGAAGAAGAAGGAGGATCTGTGGACACATACTCGTCTTCGTTCGGACACTTCGGTATCGTTTCGGGCCTCAAACTGGTAGCAGTTTTCCTGCTCCTGGTCCTGTGCACCGTCACAATGGCGCCATCGGCGTGGAGTCAGGAAAGCGCAGCTACCCCATCGAGCCAGGGCACGGCGAGCGGAACTGCATCGGGCGCTGGCATGGGAGCTGCTGCCGCCGTCTCCACAATCCTCTATTTTCCCTTTAAGGCCGCATTTGCCATAGGTGGAGGAATCGTCGGAGGATTGGCCTATCTCTTTTCAGGTGGGAACGAACAGGCGGCCAAGAGCATTTGGAACACGAGCCTCCTCGGCGACTACTACATTTCCCCCGATCACCTGGAAGGCAATCGGCCTATCCGCTTCCTAGGAGTCGCAGATTCGAATGGTGCGACAGAGCCGGCCTCTACTCCCTAAGCAGCCCGCTAGTCGATGAAACCGATCATCGGGGTTACCCCTGACTTCAATGCCGGCAATCGGAAGGAATGGGGCGGGCGCGAGCCCACCTATTTTTTGCGTGCGCGCTACATTCGTGCCATTGAAGAACTCGGCGGCATCCCGCTGGTCCTCCCACTCGTGGCGGACCGGGCTGCGAGACGCCGTCTCCTCAAGCAGATCAACGGGCTCCTCCTCACCGGAAGCGGGCCGGACCTGCCACCGTCGTTGTACGGGGAGCGTCAACGCTATCCGTTCGAGCTCGTGAGCGAACGACGCGCAAGTTTTGAACTGGACATCGTAAATCTGGCGCGACAGTCCGACGTCCCGCTACTGGGCATTTGCGGAGGTATGCAGGCGATGAATGTCGCCTGCGGGGGCAGCCTGTTTCAGGACATCTCATCCCAAATATCGGTGCCGCTCCAACATCGGCAATCGACCCCGGCGACGAATTTCAGCCACACAGTCACAATCACACCAGGCAGCCTGCTCCGTCGCATCGTACGATCGGTATCGATGCGGGTGAATAGCTCGCATCATCAATCGGTCAAAGTCGTTGCGCCGTCCTTGATTGCCAGCGCCGTGGCCTCAGATGGTATCGTAGAGGCGATCGAGTATCCGGCACACCCGTTCTTTCTCGGCATCCAGTGGCACCCGGAATTTCTCTTCGACCGACATCCCCTCCACCGAAGATTGTTCGAGGCATTTCTGCGTGCCGCCCGCGCCACCAATCGTGGCGCGTGAAACGCGAGACACGAACGATGCGTCATAAGCGGGGAACGCCTGCTATACTTGACTCGATATGGAACAGAGGCTTAGCGATTCGACAGTCCCCTTCGCCATCCCCGCGGTCTGAGGAGACACGGTGATCAGCCGACTCTTCAGAACCAAGTCCATCGAACAGATCATCACTGAAGCGGATCAGCCGGATCATCGCTTGAAAAAAACCCTCACCGTCTGGGACCTAACTGCGCTCGGCATCGGCGCGATCATCGGCACCGGCATCTTTGTCCTGATCGGCACCGCCATCGTTGGCGATGCCCACCGGCCTGGGGCGGGGCCTGGGATCATTCTGTCCTTCGTGCTCGCGGGCTTGACATGCGCCTTTGCGGCACTCTGCTATGCAGAGTTCTCCACTATGATTCCTGTGGCGGGCTCTGCCTATACCTACTCGTATGCCACATTGGGAGAATTTCTGGCCTGGATTACCGGCTGGAACCTGATTCTAGAATACGGTGTGGCCTGTGTCGCCGTTGCCATTGGATGGTCCGGCTACTTCAATAAGCTGCTCAGATTGGCCGGGATCGAATTGCCGCACTGGGCGACGCATCCACCTGCTGACGGGGGTGTAGCAAACTTCCCTGCTGCCATCGTCGTCTTACTCATTACCATTGTCCTCGTTATTGGGATTAAAGAGAGCGCCCGCGTAACCGGTGTTATTGTGTGCTTAAAGCTCGCGGTCATTCTCTTTTTCATAGCCGTCGGGACGCCGGCAGTGAATACCGACAACTGGACACCGTTCCTTCCGCAGGGATTTGCCGGCGTGGGTGCCGCAGCGGCGATCGTGTTCTTCGCTTATATCGGATTCGACGCCATCTCGACAACCGCTGAAGAAGCCAAAAATCCCCAGCGGGATCTGCCGATCGGGATTATCGCCTCACTCGGCATCTGTACCGTACTATACATTGCTGTGGCCGCTGTCCTAACCGGCCTGGTCCCCACTGGCCAGATCGACATCCATGCGCCGGTAGCCGAAGCATTGAGTATAGTGGGCTTCAAGTGGGGGGCGGCGATTGTGGCGATCGGGGCTGTAGCTGGAATTACCAGCGTGCTCGTGGTGATGATGCTGGGTCAGATCCGGGTGTTCTTTGCCATGTCGCGCGACCACCTCTTGAGTCCCTGGCTATCAACTGTGCATCCACGCTACGGGACACCGCACTATGCCACCATTCTCACCGGTATCGCCGTCGCTGCACTCGCAGCCCTGATTCCCATCGGCGATGCCGCAGATATGACGAATATCGGCACTCTCTTTGCCTTTGTCCTGGTCTGCATCGGTGTCGTGATCCTGCGCTATACGAAGCCGAACCAGCACCGTCCCTTCCGGCTTCCCTTTATGCCGGTCGTTCCTGTGCTTGGTATGCTGGCCTGCTTCGGCTTAATGAGCTTTCTCCCATGGGTGACCTGGATTCGATTCGCCGTCTGGACGGCCATCGGTGTCTTGGTCTACATGGGGTACGGTCTGAAGCGCAGCAAACTGGCCAACATCTCCCCCGAACGCCAACTGTCAAAACGCTCGCTTTAATTTTATAGTGGGTTAGCTCGATTCATCTCCTGGCGGAGCTACCAGAGCGGGAGCTGGAGTCGGTGTGCCGTCAGCAGGTGCCGCTGCTTTCGTTGCAGGGACGGCAGACTGACCAGCTGGTACTGATGCAGGGGCAGGTGCCGTCGGCTTGGCGGGTGCGGATGGCTTGGGGGGAGCAGGCTTTTCCGGTTTGATGTCTCCTTCCCATGAAGGTCCGGAGTACATTTCCGGCGAAAGACCCTTGGATTTCCATTTCTCTTCGAAATCTGCAGCGGCCTTATTCGGCGTCTCACCATTCCCCACGACGTCATTCCACGGATAGGCCTTTGGGCCGATCTGGCAACCGGCCTCCGTCCGCTTCAAATACAAGGAGATCGGATTTCCCCGATATGGTCCAAGATAGATATGTACTGAACCAACATACTCGAGCAAATGTGCCATCCCAGTCTCCAAGAGGGCGATGATGCCATAAGAGAGAACGGGAGGGCAAGGAGGGCGCGGGGGATGGATCAGATCTCTACGCGTTGGTGCCTCTCGGAACGACCCTTTCGGAATTTGCCGAAGGGAATCCTTCGGAAATTCTTTCGCAGACTCAGTCAGTTTCCGCTTTCCTCTTCGGCAAATTCTCGAAGGGTCCGCGTTCCTTCGGCAAAACGCTCCGCGATCTGATCCATCCCCTGAGCAAAGATGCAAGACGATGCAGTCTGGCGAATGGCGGCATGGAACCGGTGTCACCGATGCCCCTTCTTGATAGATTGACAGGCTTTTCAAGCGTTTCGTACACTGCTTCGCGATGCCTTCACGATTGATCATCCCATCTCGCCCAAACAGCAAGAAAACCACTATCGGTTTCGTGAATCTCGGCTGTTCGAAGAACCAAGTCGATTCCGAAGTTATGCTTGGCACTCTGGTCGCAGACGGGTTTGCCTTGACCGACGACCCGGCGAAGGCAGAGGTGGTCATCATTAATACCTGCGGTTTTATCGAAGAGGCCAAGCAAGAGTCGATCGATACGATCATTACGCACGGCAAACTAAAAGAGACCGGATCCTGTCGGGTATTGATTGCCGCAGGCTGTCTGGCGCAACGGTATCAAGGGGATCTGCTCAAGCAATTGCCGGAACTCGACGGTGTGGTGGGGACCGGTGAGTTCGGGAAGATCGCGGAGATTTGCCGGGACCTTCTTGTGCCGAAGAAACGGCAACAACGGCTTTGGATCAGCGAGCCTCCCTATCTGTACGACGCGGACGCTCCGCGCCTCCGTCTCGGGAAGGCCCATAGTGTGTATGTAAAAATCGCCGAAGGTTGTAACCGGAATTGCGCCTTCTGTGCGATTCCGTTGATGCGGGGTAAGCAGCGGAGCCGCCCGGTGGAATCGATCGTGGCCGAGGCGATACGCCTTGCAGCAGAGGGTGTGAAAGAGATCAACCTCATTTCACAGGACACGGTGAATTACGGCGTCGATCTCGGTCTGCGCCAGGGCCTCGTCACGCTGCTTCGCGAACTGGTTAAAGTAAAAGACTTACGCTGGATCAGGCCGTTCTATCTCTACCCGCAGCAGGTATCGGACGAGTTGTTGAGCCTCTATGCAGGCGAAGAGAAGATCACCAAGTATATTGACATGCCCCTGCAACACATCAATGACCGGATGCTCAAGCGAATGCACCGGCTGGGCGATCGTGCCGCCATCATCTCACTCGTCGATAAGATCCGAGCGCGTATTCCCGGCGTCACGTTTCGCACCGCTTTCATCGTGGGGTTTCCCGGAGAGACGGATCAGGAATTCGACGAGTTAAGGGATTATGTGGAAGATACCGAGTTCGATCGGGTGGCGGTGTTCTTGTATTCGGACGAGGAAAACACGCTGGCCGCCGAGCTCGATGGCAAAGTCGAGCGATCAGTTATGGATGAGCGACGGAATGAACTCTTGGCGGTGCAGGAAGAGATTGCGGAGGCGTGCGGTCGGAGCCGCATCGGTTCCGTGATGGAGGTCTTAGTTGAAGGAGCCTCAGAGGAGACAGACCTGCTGTTCGAGGGACGGCACGAAGGGCTGGCGCCTGAGATCGACGGCACCGTGTATATCAATGACGGGACTGCCACGGCAGGGGAGTTCGTCAAAGTCAAAATTACTGATGCGGCGCTGTACGATCTTGTAGGCCACATCGTCTCCTAGACGGATGCTGAAAAAGCCTGCCAGCGGCGTTCTCGCGTCGTTCAGGTCCTCAACGGGGACCCGGCCGCCTCACCACTCGGCGGCGCGCACAAACGTGGTTCTCCTTATTCGTCGCCCCGTGTGCCCCAGAGGGTACGCTTTCGGCCCTCACTTGCTGCGGCCTTGCTGGACAGCCTTTTTGAGCATCCGTCCGATTATTAAGGCAGGCCTACGATGATGGCACACCGAAAAGAATCAGTTGTCCTCTTAATCCATTGTAAAGATCGTAGGGGTATCGTCGCCCGTGTCTCGGGCTTTATTCATGACTTCGGCGGGAACATTCTCGATTCGGACCATCATACCGATGAGGAGACGAACGAATTTCTCATGCGTATGGAGTTTGCCGCCGAGGGTTTGCAGATTCCGCCCGATGAGATCGCCGCCGCCTTCGCACCGGTTGCGAAGACCTTCGATATGCGCTATGAGGTTCGCCCTTCAAGCCGCCGAACCAGGGTCGCGATGTTGGTCTCGAAACAGGATCACTGCCTGGCGGATCTGCTCCAACGGCACAAACGTGACGAGTTGCCCATCGACATCCCCGTGATTATTTCCAACCACGATACCTGCGCAGGCTGGGCTGAACTGTTCAAGATCCCGTTCTTCGTCTGTCCTGTAACCAAGGAAACCAAGCCGCAACAGGAAGAGCAGGTGCTCTCTTTGCTGAATGATCACCGTGTTGAACTCGTGGTCATGGCCCGGTACATGCAAATCCTCAGCGCGGGCTTTCTGTCACAGGTCGGCTGTCCGGTCATCAATATTCACCACTCATTTTTACCGGCTTTCATCGGCGCCAATCCTTATCGGCAGGCCTATGACCGGGGCGTGAAAATCATCGGAGCTACGGCGCACTATGCCACAGACGATCTCGATGAGGGTCCGATCATCGAGCAGGATGTCATACGCGTGGGTCACCGGGACACTGTCGAGGATCTCGTCAGAAAGGGGCGCGATCTGGAAGAGATCGTACTGGCCCGCGCCGTGCGCCGCCACGTTGAACGGCGGGTGCTGGTGTACGGCAGAAAAACCGTGGTGTTCGACTAACGGGGGAAACGATACAGATCCGAAAAACCAATCAGCCCTCTTCCGTCCCGCTTGTTCTCTTAAGCAACCCTGCCGGCGGGGAAGCCATCCGAAGTCGCTTAGGCGACGGGATAGAAGCCAGAGGAAGCGTGACTGTGAAGGTCGAGCCTTCGCCGGACTTACTCTGGACCTCGATGCGTCCGTGATGGGACTCGACAATCCATGCGCAGATGGACAACCCAAGGCCCGTGCCCTTCTTGGTATGGGCTCGCGCTTCATCGGTGCGGTAGAAGCGGTCGAAAATCCGGGACTGATCTTCTGGCGCGATGCCAATGCCGCGATCGATCACGGACACCCGTGCCTGAGTCTGTTCGATCGTCAGCGCAATGTCGACTGTGCCGCCGGGGCGAGAGTATTTCACTGCGTTATCGAGCAGGTTCAGGAACAGTTCGCGCAAGCGCAGTTCATCCCCCAATACCACTGCCGGCGCGGTGGATTGCAGCACGACCTGGATGTCCCGTTCCTGCCCCAACAGCGAGGCCTGCCGATGAAGATCCTCGAGGAGCGTGTCCAGCGGGACAGGTAATCGTTCCATCTTCACTTCGCCCATGTCGGCTCGGGAGAGGAAGAGCAACTCATCCACAATACGCGTCATCCGGTCGATTTCTTCGAGATTGCTCTCGAGGACGACTTTGTAATCGTCAGTTTCGCGAGGGCGTCGGAGCGCAAGTTCGGTCTCTCCTTTCATAACTGTCAACGGTGTGCGCAGTTCGTGCGAGGCATCGCTGCTGAACTGGCGGATCTGTCGAAAGGAGGTTTCAAGCCGATCGATCATGTCGTTAAACGTGTTGGTCAGGCGGCCGATTTCATCGGCCGACGCCGGGACCGTCAGTCGTTGTGTGAGGTCGCCTCCGGCAATGCGTTGAGCGGCCAGCGTGATCGCATCGACCGGACGAAGGGCCCGGCCGGCCATAAACCACCCACCGGCCAGCGACACCGCCAGCGCGATGGGTATACTGACCAGAAGCACGAGGAGAAGGCGATTCAGGGTTTGTTCGACGGAGTCCATCGAGGTGCCGACCTGGATGATGTACAGCAGGTTGCCGCGGTAGATGATGGGAACGGAAATGAGGCGTAACGGCGGTTCTTTAGGGTATTTTGCAAATTCGAGAAGCGTCCGGCCTGTGTAGGCGACTTCTAAGGCCTGGCGACTCAGGGGCACCTCATGCTGTTTCATATTCGGCGAACGGATCGTGATCGTGCCGGAGGGGCTGAAGATCTGAAAGAACTTATCGATGCGCGTCAGTTCGGGGAACTGCGACATGAGTTCGTCTTCGTCGATAAGAGGGAGAAATCCTCGTTCCTCCAGCGACCGAACGGCCGCCTCAGCGGTTTCTTCCAGCGATTGATCGACCGCGTCGCGAAGGCTTCGAGCGGTCACAACGTACAACACGGTTGAGAAGATAATGAGGATGAGCGCGAGCGCGGAGCCGTACCAGAGAGTAAGCCGGAGGCGAAGCGGCATCAGTCAACCTTCAGCATATATCCGCTTCCGCGAATCGTGTGAATCAGTTTCTTGGAACGCCCCCGATCGATCTTGTTGCGGAGATAATTCACGTAGACGTCGATGACATTGGTGAAGGTGTCGAAGTCCTGGTTCCACACATGTTCTGAAATCATAGGACGGGTCAATACGCGTCCCGTATGGCGCATCAGATATTCGAGCAGGGCGTACTCCTTCAGAGTCAGGTCGATTCGCTGGCCGCCTCTGGACACTTCGCGCGTGGCCGGGTTCAGGACCAGATCGTCAACCTGGAGCACGCCGGGACTTTCGGTGGAGCCGCGGCGAAGCAGGGCGCGGATGCGGGCGAGCAGTTCGTCGATGGCGAAGGGCTTGGTGAGGTAGTCGTCCGCTCCTGCGTCAAGGCCTTTAACGCGTTGATCAACTTGTGATTGGGCGGTCAGGATCAGAATAGGGGTGTGAATTCGAGCCTGCCGGACCCCTCTGAGTATTTCCAATCCGGGCAATGACGGCAGCATCAAGTCGACGATCAGCAGATCGTAGTTGGTATTCAGAGCCATCTGAAGGCCCTGGGCGCCGTCTTCACAGAGGTCGACGGCGTAGCTCTCTTCTTCGAGCGCGCGCTTGATGAAGCAACCGACTTTGGTTTCGTCTTCAATGACAAGAATACGCATGGCAGTCTGCTGAAAAAGCCCCCGCAGCTTCGTTCTCAGTAGCTCAGACTGTTCACCTACCCAACCGTGTACGCTCCGGGTCTTCGCTTCCTGCGGCCTCGCTGAAGAGCTTTTTGATCAGCCTGCAGGGTAACACATACCAGCCTATCACTGAGATTGAAAAGCTGGCAACTCTCTCTCAAGGCGAAGAACTTCTCCGAAGCAACTCAATCGTTCCTGGATGGTTGTGCGTGTGAAAGTTGTGCACTCTGGGATGTTGATCCCTTAAATAAACACGTAATACAAATGAGCACATGCAGACATGTGGGTACTACTTCGGTTGAAATCGCGTAATTGCGACAGGGGCATACTGCAAAACCGGTCCGTCAGGTGTTCTCGTCGCCAGGGTATGTTGAAGCCAGCGGGTATCGTCCCGCTTCGGAAAGTCCGAACGATAGTGGGCCCCACGGCTTTCCGTCCTGGCGAGTGCGCTGGTGACGATGGTTTCGGCGACATCAAGGAGGGATTGGAGCTCAAAGGCTTGCACGAGTTCCGTATTAAACACGAGCCCTTTATCCTGCACGGTCACGGCGGCGGCGCGTTGGGTCAGTGTCCTCAGGGATGAAATCGCAGCGGACATGGATTCGTGAGTCCGAACGAGGCCAAGATTGAGGCTCATCAACTGGCCGAGTTCTTCTCGAATCTGCCAGGCTCGAATCGATCCTTCCTGCGACATCACTGTGTGGACCCGAGTCTGTTCGGTTGCGAGCTGGTTGCTTGTGAGTGCTCGTGGCACGACGGTTCTGACGTACTCTCCGGCTCGAAGGCCTGCGCGCCGTCCGAACACAATTGTCTCAAGGAGGGAATTCCCTCCGAGTCGATTCGCTCCGTGCACACTGACGCAGGCGCACTCACCGGCCGCGTAGAGGCCGGCAATGCCGGTTTCGGCCCATTGGTTGGTCCGGACACCGCCCATCTGATAGTGCGCGCCGGGTCGGACAGGAATGGGAGTTTCGATAGGATCGAGTCCGGCAAACTCAATGGCGAGCTGTCTGATCTGAGGGAGCCGTTCGAGAATGCGCTGTCGTCCGAGATGGCGCAAGTCCAGAAGTACGCACCCGTCGACTCCGCGGCCTTCGAGGATTTCTTGCCCGATGGCCAATGAGACGGTGGAGCGGGTAGCCAGTTCCATCTGCTGCGGAGCGTAGGCTTTCATAAATCGTTCGCCCAGCGTATTCAAAAGGTAGGCCCCTTCTCCGCGGGCGCCTTCGGTAATGAGGATGCCGGTTCCTTTCAGCGTAGTCGGGTGGAACTGGACAAACTCCATGTCCGCCAGTGCGGCGCCTGCGCGATACGCGAGCGCCATGCCGTCGCCGGTGTTGATCACGGCGTTCGTGCTTGTCAGAAAGACGCGCCCGCTTCCTCCGGTGGCCAAGATGACGGCTTTTGCTCCGATAGCACGCAGCCCTCCATGGATCAGGTCCCACGCGACTACGCCACGGCACGTGCCGTCTTCCACAATCAACGCCGTGACGAACCATTCTTCATACACGGCGACCCGCCGTTTGAGCAGTTGTTCGTACATGGCGTGGAGGATGGCATGGCCGGTACGATCGGCGGCATAACAGGTGCGAGGGAAACCCGCTCCGCCGAACGGACGTTGGGCGATACGCCCCTGCTCATCGCGGCTGAAGATCACCCCGAGACGTTCTAATTCGTGAATGTCGTCAGGCGCTTCTCGACACATCGCCTCGATGGCGTCTTGATCGCCGAGATAGAGTCCGCCTCTGGTGGTGTCGTAGGCATGGGCTTCCCAGGAATCGTTCTCTCCCAACGCCGCATTGATGCCCCCTTGTGCAGCCACAGAGTGGCTGCGGACCGGATGGACCTTGGATAACACAGCGACATCGAGATCCGGCGGCGCGGCAATCGCCGCCCTCATCCCTGCCAGACCGGCTCCGACGATGAGAATGTCGTGCAGTTTCATGGGCTAAACGTCTGACCAACTCCGGTCTGTTTGGTTATTCAGTTTATTTGGTTCACTTGGTGAGTTTTGCTCAACCAAAAAACGAAACAGACCAGACAACCAAACAAACAGTCTTCTTATGCTCATACGTGACTCTCCATCCGAAGGCAAGCCAGAAACTTTCTCACAGACCTTGGAGAGGAGGGACGGCGCATGTTATTCTGCACACTTCGAACGAGTGATACATCACGGCTTTCGACCGGCGAAACATATCCGAAGGACAAGACGAACACTATGGCGACACCGCACTTCCTGAGCCCACCCGACACGTTTATCCATCGCCATCTTGGCCCGACCGACGTCGATGCAGGCGAGATGCTTGCCACGCTCGGCTTGCAGTCGCTGAAAGAGCTGAGCGAGGCAACCGTGCCGGCCGACATTCGTATACGGAGAGAATTAGACCTGCCCCTTAGCCGAACCGAGCAAGCGGTGCTGCAAGAAATCCGCTCCATCGCCGCAGAAAACAGGATCTTCCGTTCATTGATTGGAATGGGTTATCACGACTGCGTGACCCCCGGCGTGATCCAACGCAACGTGTTTGAAGACCCGTCCTGGTACACGCAGTACACCCCTTACCAGGCTGAGATTTCCCAGGGCCGCTTGGAAGCGCTCGTGAATTTTCAAACGCTGGTAACCGACCTCACCGGCCTGCCCTTAGCCAATGCGTCACTCCTGGATGAAGCCACGGCGGCGGCGGAGGCGATGGCTATGTGCCTTGCCATTTCCCGTGCATCCGGCCGCGAACGGGCGGAGTTCTTCGTTTCGCAGGACTGTCATCCCCAGACGATTGCCGTGATGCGGACGCGGGCAGAACCGCTTGGCATGAAGCTGCGCGTTGGGCCGACACAAGTCATCGATTTTTCCAACCCTCAACTGGCAGGCATTCTGCTCCAGTATCCGGCCACGGACGGCTATGTGGGGGATTACAGTGCACTGGTGACGCAGGCCCATGAGACCGGTGCTCTTGTGGCAGTCGCTACCGATCTGCTTGCCGTGACGCTTCTCCGCCCACCGGGAGAATTCGGAGCCGATATTGCCGTGGGCTCCAGTCAGCGATTCGGTGTTCCGCTTGGATTCGGCGGTCCACACGCTGCATTTCTTTCTGCAGCTGAAACGTTCAAACGACAGATGCCGGGACGCATCGTCGGGGTGTCCAAGGATGTCACAGGGAGGGTCGCCTACCGGCTTTCCCTGCAGACCCGTGAACAACATATCCGGCGTGAAAAGGCGACAAGCAACATTTGTACGGCGCAGGTACTCTTGGCCATCATGGCGAGCATGTACGCGGTCTATCATGGGCCGGAGGGGTTGCGTCGGATTGCCGAACGCGTGCATGGCCTGGCTGTAGTGCTGGCCGAGGGTTTACGGCAGCTCGGGTTCGACATCGCAACAGAAGCCTACTTCGATACGATTCGGGTGCGTCTGACGAAGACGCAGTTCGAGTCCGTCCTGATTCGGGCGAACGAAGCGGGCATCAATCTTCGCCAGTATGAAGATCATTCCATCGGGATGGCGCTGGATGAGGTGAGCACGGAAGACGAGATCCGCCGGCTGATGGAAATTTTTGTCGGTCATGGCCGGTTGCCGTTTCATGTGCGGGACTTGAGCCGCAGCGTTAGGACTGGTTTCCCGGCGAATCTTGCCCGAACCAGCAAATATCTGACCCACGATGTATTTAATCGCTACCACTCGGAACATGAGATGCTCCGGTATATCCACCGTCTGGCGGCAAAGGATTTGTCGCTGGTCCATTCGATGATACCGTTAGGATCATGCACCATGAAGCTGAATGCGACTACTGAGATGCTGCCGGTTACCTGGCCGGAATTCTCACAGATTCATCCCTTTGTGCCAGTTGAACAGACCAAGGGATACCAAGAGTTGTTCCATCAGCTGGAATCGTGGTTGGCTGAGATCACCGGACTCTCCGCCGTGTCCTTGCAACCGAACGCTGGCTCTCAGGGCGAGTATACGGGGCTGATGGTGATTCGGGCGTACCATCGCAGCCAGGGTGAAGAGCGTCGGGACGTGTGCTTGATACCCCTCTCCGCCCACGGCACGAATCCCGCCAGTGCGGCTATGGTGGGCATGACGGTCGTGACGGTGGCCTGCGATCGCCGGGGCAATGTGGATTTAGCCGATCTTGAAGCCAAGGCCGTTCAGCATCGAGACCGGCTCGCGGCGCTGATGTTGACCTACCCTTCGACTCACGGTGTCTTCGAGGCGGACGTCCGCCGCATCTGTCAGATCGTTCATACGCACGGCGGGCAAGTCTACATGGACGGCGCCAATATGAATGCTCAGGTGGGGCTCTGTCGGCCCGGGGACATCGGCGCAGATGTGTGTCATCTGAATCTGCACAAAACGTTCTGTATCCCTCATGGCGGAGGGGGGCCCGGGATGGGACCGGTCGTTGCCGCGAGACATCTGGCACCGTTCCTTCCCAGCCATCCCATGGCGAGACTGGGCGGACCAGATTCCATCGGGCCGGTCTCGGCGGCGCCGTACGGCAGTCCCAGCATCGTGACGATTTCGTGGCTCTACATCGCTCTGATGGGCCGAGACGGTTTGACCAAGGCGACCCAGATGGCAATCTTGAATGCCAACTACATGGCTAAACGGCTGGGGAAATACTACCCCATCCTCTACACGGGAACGTCCGGATTCGTCGCGCACGAATTTATTCTCGATCTTCGTCAATTCAAAGACAGTGCGGGAGTCGAAGCGATGGATGTTGCAAAACGACTGATGGATTACGGGTTCCATGCTCCGACAGTCTCCTTCCCGGTCGTCGGAACGCTGATGATCGAACCAACGGAAAGCGAGTCGAGAGCCGAACTGGACCGGTTCTGTCAGGCACTGATCTCGATTCATGCTGAGATTCAAGATATCGTCGAGGGACGCCAGCCCCGCACAAACAATCTGCTGAAGAATGCACCCCACACTGCGCAGGTAGTGGCTGCCAACGAATGGAACCGACCCTATACCCGTGAGCAGGCGGCCTTTCCTGCCCCCTGGGTGCGCGACCATAAATTCTGGCCCAGCGTGAGCCGCGTCGACGAAGCTTATGGAGACAGACACCTTGTGTGCACGTGCCCGCCAACCGACACCTACTAATTCGGCTGCTGAAAAAGGTTCCCAACGTTGTTCTCGGCTCGCACACATCCTCAACGTACCCCAGGGGGTACGTTGAGGATGTGTGCTCCGCCTGCGGCCTAGTTGGGAAGCCTTTTTGAGCAGCCCTGTGAGATCTTACCCGCTCAACCAACTTGCTCACGAATTGTCATCGCAGTAGAGTGAGAAAATCCATTTAGCCTTTTTTACGAAAGGATGCCTCATGGGTGCGATCAATCGACGGGACTTCCTCGTCCGTAGCGGATTGGCCATCGGTGCGGCGCTGTTGGCTGTTGAGAATCCTGTTTCCACTGCAATTGCCGATTCCTCGCCGCTAAAGCTTGATAACTGGCAGGCCGTGCGTGAGCAATTTCAACTCTCCCGCGATTACATCCACCTGGCGGGATTCTTTCTCGCATCTCATCCCGCTCCGGTCAGGGCGGCGATCGAACGGCACAGGCGCGGACTGGACGCCAATCCCATCGGCTACTGGTTCGAGCATGAAGAAAAGCAGGAGGCAGCAGTATTGCGGGCCGTGGCGGACTATCTCGCGGTCGATCCGACCGAGATCGCTCTGACTGAGAGCACAACGATGGGATTGGGACTTCTATACGGCGGCCTCACTTCGCGCCAAGGTCAGGAAATTCTTACGACCTTGCACGATCATTATGCGACCGAAACGTCTTTAAGGCTTCGTGCAGAACGTACAGGGGCCACGATACGGCAGATCCCGCTCTATGATTCCCTCAAGAATGTGTCGCGTCATGAATTACTCGACAATCTGATCAAGAACATTCGACCGAACACCCGTATCATTGCCGTAACGTGGGTTCATTCGAGCACTGGGCTGAAGCTCCCTATCCAGGAAATGGCCCAGGTGATTCATAAATTAAACGAACCCCGTGCGGAACAGGATCGAATAATCTTCTGCGTGGATGGGGTCCATGCACTGGGTGTCGAAAATTTCCGTCTCTCCGATGTGGGATGTGATTTCCTGGTTGCGGGAACGCACAAATGGATATTCGGCCCGCGAGGGACCGGCTTAGTGTGGGGGCATCAACAAGCCTGGCCTGCGGCCAATGCCATCATTCCCACCTTCAATACCCAAGCGTATGACATATGGATGAAACTCAGCCCGCCGAAAGACCTACCGAACTCCGTCTATATGACACCGGGGGGATTTCACTCCTTCGAGCACCGCTGGGCGCTCGACGAGGCCTTCAGATTTCATCAGGTGATCGGTAAGGCTCGCGTGACTCAGCGTATCTACGAACTGAATCAACAGATGAAGCAAGGATTGGCCAAGATGCCGCATGTGACGTTGCACACACCGATGTCGCAAGACCTCTCTTCCGGCATCGTCTGTTTTGATGTGGAGGGAATGACGCCACGCCAAGTGGTCGAGCGGCTTCGACAGAAGAAGATCATCGGAAGCGTCACGCCCTACGCGACGCAGTACGCGAGGTTGGCGCCAAGCCTTCTCACCTCGACGGACGACATTGAACAGACGCTCAAGGAGATTCTGGCCCTGAAGGCCTGAGAGACAGAAATGTTGACTCGCTGATCAAGCAACCAAACAAACCAAACAGACCAGGCTTATCAGAGCGTGCCTTCGGGGATTTGGTCCAGTTTGTAAAAGTCGACCGGGTCTAGTCGGCGTTGTGTCGCTTGAGTCGGCTCGCTTCCCTTGGTGAAGAGTTCGACGGTACTGGTCTGTCCGTCCTCCTCGCCCTCAAGCAATCCCGTCGCCGGATCGACCTTGACGAACGTTACGCCTTCCGGAATGGTAAAGGGCACGACCGGTAACGGCTTAAGTGCCTGCTGCATGAAATTGGTCCAGATAGGCAGCGCGGCATGCGCCCCCGACTCCGTTTCACCGAGTGAACGTCGATCGTCAAACCCGACGTAGATTCCAGTGACCAGGTTCGGCGCACCGCCAATGAACCATGCATTGATGAATTCGTCCGTGGTTCCTGTTTTCCCTGCAATCGGCCTCCCGATCGTCTTGGCCGACTGGCCGGTCCCTTTCTGGATCACGTCTTCCATCATATTCGTAATCAGGTACGCCGTTTCCTTGGAGATCACCGGCAGAGATTGCGGTTCCGCACTTTCAAGCACCTTCCCTGCATTGTCCTTGACAAAGAGGATCGCGTACGGCTCGGCGCGGTATCCCTGGTTGAGGAATACGCCATAGGCAGAAGTCAGTTCCATCAGCCCAACGGACGATGAACCCAGCCCCAACGACAGGTCTGCCGCCAGCGGGCTGGTAATCCCGATCGTTTTCGCAAATTCGATCACGTTCTTCACGCCGACCTTGTCCAGCAACCGGACCGTCGCCAGATTGTGGGAGTGGGCCAGGGCATCTCGCAAGCTCACCATGCCGTGAATTTTTCTCCCATAGTTCTCCGGTTTCCATGTTTTCTCATCCTGTTCCTGCTCGTAGACAACCGGCGCATCCAGGATCACGGATGCCGGGCTCATCCCTTGATTCATGGCTGTGGCGTATATGATCGGTTTAAAAGCGGACCCGGGCTGGCGACGTGCCTGCACGGCCCGATTGTACTCGCTACGAGTGAAATCGTAGCCTCCGACCATGGCCCGAATGGCGCCCTTGACCGGCTCCAGCGCGATCAACCCTCCATCGACCAGGGGAGTCTGCTCCAGTTGCACGTAGGCGCCGCCGCGATCCAGCTTTTTCACCATCACCTCGATGACATCGCCTGGCTTTAGCACCTGTTTGAGATTCTGATTGACGACGACATCTTTCGCCGTATCCGGCCCGGTCAGGCGGCGCTTGGCCCATGCCATGTCGTCAAAGGCAAGAGTGGCCACCGTCGTGCCGACTTGCACCAGATAGTGATCCTTTGCTACTTTGGTGACGAATCCCTCTCGATAGTCTCCTACTTTCAGTGCCTGGTCGGTCACGGCTGCCACGACGGGCGGCGTCGGCGCAGTAAGATCTACCGTTCGAAGGGGGCCACGCCATCCTTGGCGTTTATCCAATTCACGCAAGCCGGCTGCAAAGGCTGCTTCAGCAGCCTTCTGCATTTCCATGTTCAAGGTCGTATAAACCTTGAGCCCGCCTTTATACACCATCGTTTCACCATACTTGGCGACCAGTAGCTGCCGGACATACTCTACGAAATAAGGCGCAGCCTGCTCACTCCCAGGACGACGGAAATTGAGTATTTCCGCCGCGGCCTGTTCACGTTCTGCCGCGGTGATGAATTTCGCCTCTTCCATGCGCGCCAAGACATGCTCCTGTCTCTTTTTTGCGCTATCGTAGGCCTTAAAAGGCGAATAATGGTTCGGCGATTTTGGGAGACCGGCCAGGAATGCTGATTCTCCAACTGTAAGCGCGGAGAGGTCTTTCCCAAAATATGTTTGAGCTGCCGAAGCGACGCCATAAGCCCCTTGACCGAAGTAGATCTGATTCAAATACAGTTCGAGGATTTGCTCCTTCGTCAGGACCAATTCCATCTTGTAGGCCAGAATGAGCTCGCGGACTTTCCGGTCGAACGTGCGTTCGGAAGAGAGGAACAGCGATCGCGCCAGCTGCTGGGTAATGGTACTGGCTCCTTCGACCTTGCCCCCTCGTCTCACATTGGTCCAGGCCGCGCGGAGCATGCCGATGTAGTCCAGACCTGGGTGCTCGAAAAAGCGGACATCCTCGACTGCAATGACCGCGCGCTGTAACAGTTCCGGAATATCCGTCAGCGGCGTCAGGATGCGACGTTCGATGAAAAACTGACCGATAAGTCGTTGATCGCTCGAATACACCTGTGTGACCAGGCTTGGCTGATATGTACCCAACTGATCCAATGCGGGAAGGTCTTTCGAGAAGTGCCAGAGCAATCCTCCCGCAGTCAGCCCCCCGATCAGAATTACCGCCCCCACGCAGAGGAGCAGGATCTGCCACCAGCGCCATGAGCGACGAGGTGGTGATGGGAGAAACGGATCCTGTAGCTGTACCGGTCGATCTATCATGGTGACGCGGGGTTGCCCTAGGAGCCTGGTTTCCTGAGAAGAGTACCAAGGTCACCATACCGTGGAGGTCTGCAAAACTCAAGGTTCAAGCCGGTATCGCCGTGGTTCCCGCAGTTTCCGCTGGCATCGCTTGTACCGGATGTCGAGCATCGGGTATACTGCCGCATGACGCCTGGATTTCTGGGCGTCTTTTTTTTGGAAGACGCAGCAATATCTTATGGATAAGAGAACCTCAGAAGAATCTCCCGTCTCAACGCCACTCGAGCCCGATGAGCGTCGGAGCGATATCCGGAATATCGCAATCATTGCCCACGTCGATCATGGCAAGACGACGCTGGTCGACGCCGTGCTCCGGCAAACCCATGTCCATCGCAAGATCGACGAGATGGGCGAACGGATCATGGACTCGATGGATCAGGAACGTGAACGCGGGATCACGATCCGGGCCAAAAATGCGAGCGTGATATACAAAGGCGTGAAGATCAATATCGTCGATACGCCGGGCCATGCCGACTTCGGCGGGGAAGTCGAACGGACCCTGGGGATGGTGGACGGCGTTCTCATCTTGATCGATGCGAAAGAGGGCCCCATGCCGCAAACGACCTTCGTGTTGCGGAAGGCCTTAGCGCTCGGCCACAAGGCCATCGTGGTCATCAACAAGATCGACAGGTCCGACGCAGTGATCGACGACGTGGTGAACCGGACCTTCGACTTGTTCGTCCATCTTGGCGCCACGGACGAACAGCTTGATTTTCCGATCGTCTACACGGCGGCGATCAAGGGCACCGCAACGCTCGACATCAATAAGCCGGGTACGGATATTACGCCGCTACTCGACACCGTGCTGGGAAAAATTCCTGCCCCGGTCATCAATGCCGAGGCACCGCTCCAGATCCTCGTCCTCTCCCTGATTCAAGACCTCTACAAAGGCAAGATGGGTGTGGGCAAGATTCAGTCAGGTTCGATCGCCCGCAGGCAGAACGTGGTCGTACTCGGAAAGGACGGCACACAATTCCCTGGAAAGGTGTCGGATCTCGCGGTCTACTCAGGCCTCGAAAGGAAGGATACGGAACGCGCCGAGGCGGGAGAAATTGTCGCCGTGGCCGGCTTGGACGAAGTGAACATCGGCGATACGATTGCGGACGCGGAACGTCCTGTTGCGTTGCCTCGGGTCACGGTCGACGAGCCGACCGTACAAATGACCTTTTCCGTAAACAACAGTCCGTTCGCCGGACGGGAAGGCAAGTACCTGACCTCGCGGCATTTGCGCGACCGGCTCTTCAGGGAACTCGAAACCAATGTATCGTTGCGGGTGCAGGAAACGGATAGCGCGGATAAATTCCTCGTGGCCGGCCGCGGCGAGCTGCATCTCGGCGTCTTGATCGAACAAATGCGACGGGAAGGATACGAATTGCAAGTTTCGCAACCAGAAGTGATTGTCCACCGGGAAGGAGAGAGGGTCCTCGAACCCTATGAGGAGCTGACCATCCAGGTGCCGGAGACATATCAAGGCGTTGTGATTGAAGAGCTTGGCAAACGCCGCGGCGAGTTGCGGCATATGCGACTCATCCATTCCGATGCCGGACCGAGTGAAATGTACCTGGAGTACCATATCCCCACCCGCGGCATCATGGGCCTGAAGAATCTCTTAGTCGCTAAAACGCGGGGGACCGTTATCATGCACCACGTCTTCGTCGCGTACGAACCGGTGGAAGAACGCGATCTCGCGGTAGCGACACACGGCTCGCTCGTCGCACATGAGGACGGAGTCAGCACCGGTTACGCCATCTTCATGATCCAAGAACGAGGCACGATGTTTATCGGCCCTGTCGTGGAGGTCTACCGCGGGATGGTCGTCGGCGAGAACAGCCGGGATGAAGACATGGACGTCAATGTGTGTAAAGAGAAGCACTTGTCCAACATGCGGGCGTCAGGCAGCGACGAAGCGTTGGTCCTCACCCCGCCACGGGAAATGGGCCTGGAGTTCGCGCTCGAATATATCGGCCCGGATGAACTGGTTGAGGTCACTCCGAAGAGTCTGCGTATCCGCAAGCGCCTTCTGAACCCGGATGACCGCCGCAAGGCCCGCAAGTCCGGCAAATAGTCTCTCGTGCAACGATGAGGATCAGGAAGAAAACCCCCAAGCCTTCCGCCCGCCGCCCCCCGCTCTACTTTGTAGGCTATCGGGGGACCGCACCGGCCACCGACGAGCTCAAGATCTGGTACGAGCGGGAGTATGGCGGGCCGCTGACCATTCGTCACGAAGCAGGCTCACTTGAATCCTGGCAGGCGACTCACGGCCCCTGGTCGGCCCATGTGGTTATGCCGCTGCCGATGAGTCACGTCGCCGATATCATGAAACAGTTGGCTTGGGAGCACGACGTGATGGGCGCGGTCGCGCCGTCCCTTGCCTCCCCCAGAGACATGCCGGACACGATACTCTTCGCCGCGCGCCTCGCCCGAGGTTTGACGTTCCTCACACAAGGCACAGCCCATGACATCATCACCAACCAATACGTGAATCCGTCGGATTGGCAGGATCGTCCCCTCACGCACTTTGACGTCAGCGATCATATTCCGATCACGCAGAGTGAGGATGAGCAGAACCACCGGAGTTGGTGCTATACCCTCGGCCTCAGCAAGTTCGGGGTGGATGAACTTGAAATATTTATCTCTCCCGGCCTCCCGGACCAGCCTGCCCGCGATCTACTCAGAGAAACAGCAGACGAATTGACGAGGATCGGACAGTCGCCGAAAGTCGGAAGCCACATCCGCGTAGGACTCCTGGGTCAGAACATTGAGATTGCCAACCACCGCACCGCCGCACCAGCCGGACGCATGCTGAGCTTTCGAGAAATTCGTTTGTTATCATAGCCCGCCTTCTTTATCAGTCACTTATGGGTCATCTAGACCTCTGTTAGGCCTTCAGACCTGTTGACAAGGTTCCAAGTCGCACGGTAAAAAATTGCAGGCGACAGTATTAGAAACCGGATTAAACCCAGTGAAGGAGGTATGTAATGAGTGACGTAGCACCAGAAATCAAGGTGGGCGATATCGCCCCGGACTTTAACTTAAAGGATCAGGACCAGAAGGATGTGAAGCTAAGCGACTATCGCGGTAAGAAGAATGTCGTGCTCTGCTTCTACCCTCTGGATTGGAGCCCCGTCTGTCAAGGGGAGAACAAGTGTTTGACCGACGACTTCCCCAAGTTTCAATCGGCAAACGCGGAACTGTTCGGCATCAGTTGCGACAGCTTCTTCTCGCACAAGGCTTGGGCTGATTCCATGGACCTCAAGCATCGGCTGCTGTCGGACGTGCATCGGACCACAGCAAAGAGCTATGGCCTCTACTTTGAGCCGTTGAATTGCTCGAAGCGAGCGACCGTCATCGTCGACAAGAACGGCAAGGTCGCCTATGCGAAGGTCCAGGACATCAAGGTGGCGCGGGAGGATAAAGACATCCTCGCAGCTCTCGCGAAGCTCAACTGATCCATCGTCATAAAGTCTGAAAGTCGGAAAGTCTTCAAGTCTAGGCTCTCCGACTTTCGGACTTTTGACTTTACGACTTGATGACTTTATGTCTGGTACCGTCCAAGACGTCAGAGACGAGAATTACAAGGAGTTCACCGACGCGTCGGCGTCCATCGTCGCCTACGGCTTAGCGACCTGTGAGCCCTGCAAGGTGTACGACCCGATCCTGGAAGAGACCGCTGTCAAGTTTCCCGAGGTGAAAGTCGGCAAGGCCAAGATGCATGTCCCGGGCCGCTGCCGTGAAATTAAGAAGAGACACAGCTTCGAAACCTATCCCACCACGCACTTTTTCTCTAACGGCAAGCTGCTCCTCACTCGTGAAGGAGTAGTGGAACCGGCCGAACTCGCCGCCTTGATTTCTGATCATCTGCTGAAATAGCCAGGACAGATTCAGGTTCCGATCACCTAGCGAAGATCGATTCCAGGTTGGGGACTCGACGCAGGTCACAGTCGTCGTCGAGCACGATCCCCTACTTCGCCGGTCCTGGCTTTGAACAATGCTCGTGAAAGATCAGCCAGGTTGAGCCTTCCTTCCGCAGAAGTGTGGTGCATTGCCCGGAGTCTTGCGCTTCGAGTTCGCCTTTCCTGACGGCCTGAAACACATAGTCGTAGGTGGCCCAAGCCGTTGGGCCCGGAATCCGGACGTGCAGGTTCGATACGATGCTGATAAAGCGCAGAGTGCTGCCCTTGTTGAGTTCGGATTCATAATCCAAAAGCCATTTCTCGATGGTGTCGCGTGTCTCCGTCGCGCCGTCTTCAATGCCGACGTAGTCCTTGGTGTACAACTTCAACACGGCTTGCCTGTCTCTGGTTTCGGAGAAGGTTGCGGGCGCCATGGCCGCTTCTTTAACCGTCTTCTCGATCGACTCCCGCTCGTTGGCGGACCAGGCCACCGCTGTCCAACAGAGGACAGCAATGATCACCGCACCGGTTAGGTGTCTCTTCATAATCAGTGTCCCGATACGAAGTCGACCGACAGTCAACCTCCGTAATCGAATGAGAGGTCACGAGACTGGACGACACGGACACTGGCGAGTTGACCTGCTGAAATACCGGGCACGAGCACCTTCCAGATCCGTTCGGCTAGGTGCCAGCCGGTGACAGATTCGACGTTGAAGACCTCGCGTAGATCCTGGTGGTCGAACACCTGCACCACACGCTCTTTCACTAATCGATCCAGTGCGCCGATATCCGTGACCATTCCGGTCACCGGATCGATCGTGCCATGGACTGTCACGTAGCAGTCCCATTCGCGACCCTGACGGTTTTCCTGCAGGGCCGTGAACGAATAGCGCCGCGTGACACTGGCGGTATCGGGCCCGGCCTCCGCCGTCACGTCAGCATACAGATCTTCATCTTCATACAACCGGATCGCGTGAAGCGTACCGATGGCCTTTTGCGTATCCAGCTTGGCCCAGAGGACCTGCGCAATGTTTTCCGATGTGGGGATACGGTCCTTGAAGTACGGCATATCCAGGTTCAAATTCTTATGATCGAATTCTTCGAGCACATTGAGCAACGTGCGCTTCAGATCGAAAAGATTCACGACCATGCCGGTCTTCGGATCCACTTCGCCTGAAACCGTCACCTCGACCAGGTAGTTATGCCCGTGCGCCGGCGGGTTATAGCAGAGGCCGAACACGGCCCGGTTCTTGGCCTCGTCCCATTCAGACTTGATATAGCGGTGAGCCGCCGCAAACTCGATACGCTTCGTCAGTAAGACAGTGGACATAGTTTCCAGTTCTGGGTTCTGAGTCCTGAGTTCTGGGTTCGAAACTTCGTCCAAACGGACAACTCAAAACTCAGCACTCAGAACTAAGCACTATTGGTTAAGATCCGAAAGCCATTCCTCGCGCATGGTCCCCTGGACGGGCACTTCAGCATGGTACGCACCGTGATGCACCGTCAACGTGATCGGAACATGCAAGTCTGCAAACGCAGCTACCATCGACGCAGTCGGCCGGAATCGGACGAAGTGCACCGCGCTGATTTTCGTTTCATGACTGTGGCCGGTTTCAAACACCCCGAAGACCTGCTCGACCCCCGCACGGATCGCTACGGTGTCTCCATGATCGAGCCCCATGAACATGTCGAGCCACTCCTTCATACGCTCCTGTTCCGTAATCTCGATCAACAACGTCGCACTTAACTCGCCGGGCACCGGCATAAGGGCATTGTAGACGTCCAATTCATCCTGAACTTTTTCCGGGTCGAAGATGCGTTCGACACGGATCATTTCCTGAATCTGGAATTGCAACGTATCGTAATTCTCAAACACCAGCGTGATCAACGGTCCGACAGATATCCGCCTCCGCTGCTTGAGCGCAATGATTCTGGACCGGTAGCTGTCTCGCTGCCGTTCATACTCCTCAAAAGGGATCACATCTTCAACTGTAAGCGTCTTCATGAATGGATTGGTCCCTTTACCCCTTACCCGCAGCCGTTTCCGACTGCAGCCCGTAGGCATCGCGGACGATTTGAATCGGATGCCTCGTCAGCTTGCCGCCGACATGGGCCATAGCGCCGGCTTGATCCAGCTGCAGTGCCGCCAGCGGGCAATCAGATGCCACGAGTTCGGCCGGAGCCTGTTCAATCGCTCGAACAGCCTTCTTCGCAATCAACATGGAGAGGGGGAAAAACTCCGTCTTTGCGGACCATGAACCATCATGGCCGGAGCATCTCTCGATCACCTCGACCTGCGCGCCGGCGCACTCCATGAGTTCCTTTGATTTGAATCCGATGTTCTGATCCCGCAAATGGCACGGGACCTGGTAAGCCACTCGCCCCGGTTTTTGCAGAAAGTCGGTGGCCAGGGCCCCCTCCCGCTTCAACATCATGAGATATTCACAGACATCGAACGTCCGTTCAGCCACACGTTTCACTTCGTAACCGCCGACGATCTCGGGATATTCCCGCTTCCACATCAAGCTGCAGCTGGGCACCGGCGCGACAATATCGTACCCTATCTCCACCCAGGGCAAAAACGACGCGACATTCGCCGAAGCCGCCTGCTGAATCGCTGCTGTATCGCCTATATCGAAGAAAGGCATCCCGCAACAACGTTGCTCGGGAATCACGACATGCACGCCGTTTTTTTCGAGAACCTGAACTGCCGCCTTCCCGATATCCGTCGCCTGATAATTGACCATGCAGCTCCCGAAGAGAGCGACTTTCTTTGGAGCGGATGAGGGCACTTGTGCGGCTCCCCGGCGCGTCCACCAATGGATAAACGTCTCCGTAGAAAATCGCAAGACCTGTCGGTCCTGATGCACGCCAGCCAACGACTCTATCAGCGAGCGTACAAACCGGAGGCCCAGGGCCCAATTGGCAACAGGCGCCAGCCGGCTCCCTAAGGACCCGATCATATCCGTATTGATCAATAACCGATCGTGCCAGCTGACCCCCCGCGTTGCAGCCAGATGCTTCTTCCACGCAATCATCAAGCGTGGGAAATCGAGGGCGTACTGATGCGGCGGCGTATACGGACAATGGTTGTAGCAGAGCTTACAGTAATAGCACTCGTCCACGACCCGGTGATGGTCGGCGAGCGTGAGTTTGGCGACGTCGCCCTCGTACCGATCGATGCCGTCGAGCAGCGTGTTGAACGACGGACAAAGATTGAAGCAGCGCCGGCAGCCATCGCAGATTTCATAGATGCGTTGCGTGTCTTTCGAAAGCTGCGCGGGATCGATGGGGTTGATGAGGCTCAGGCCATTCATGGATGGGGCACACACACTCTCAGCCATCAGCAGTCAGCAACCCCGGTCACGCTCTCTGGTTTATCTGGTTTATTTTGTTTCTCTGGTTTGAATCGGACAAACCAAATAGACCAAACAAACGAGACAGACCAAATGAACTATGAACTGATCACTGACCGCTGAACGCCGACTGCTGTCGGCTCGATTAGCCCTGCTTCAGGCTCTCGAGCCCCTTTGTGAAACGGTTCGCATGGGACCGCTCCGCTTTGGCGAGAGTCTCGAACCATTCGGCCAATTCAGGGAATCCCTCATCTCGAGCCGTTTTCGCCATGCCGGGGTACATCTGGGTGTACTCGTAGGTTTCTCCTTCGACCGCCGACTTCAAGTTAGCCTCGGTATTTCCGATCGGCACCCCGGTCGCCGGATCCCCGACTTCCTTTAAGAAATCCAGGTGTCCGAACGCATGGCCTGTCTCTGCTTCGGACGTATCGCGGAACAATCCTCCGATATCGGGAAACCCTTCGATGTCCGCCCGCCTGGCGAAGTACAGGTAGCGTCGATTAGCCTGAGACTCTCCGGCAAATGCGCCTTTGAGATTGTCGTGACTCTTGGTCCCTTTTAGACTTTTTCCCATTGTTGCCTCCTCCCTGTGCTATAGAATCATGCCGTTATTGTCGACGGGATCTTACCACTATGCCCTCGCTGATTAACATAGCCATCTTCTTGGAATCAATGGGTCCTAGAAGCGTTCCGTCCGGTTTCGCCGCTCTCGCTGGGCTAACCGGACGCCGGGTTTTTCGGATCGACGATCTCAGGTGGTTCAGGGTACAATTGCCCGAGCCGATCGATCAACGGTTTCGCAGCCGGCGTGCTCTCGTGGGTCGGCTTACTCACCGGATGGTCCCAGGTGAGAGTACGAATCCCTGCATCCGTCAGCAACGATCGAATGGTCGACACACAGGCCTCCAGCGTCAACTCCGTGCCCTGTCGAAGATCGAGCACTCGATCCTTGGGATTGGTCGGCGGCGCTTCGGTATGGATGAGCGCCCAACAACGATCGAAAAGAGTGGCTCGGAGTGCGGGTGACACGTTGATGGTTACAAGATCGGCCGTACAGAGAGCCGACACGAACAGGACGAATTGCAAATCCGGCATTCCGGGATTCTGAATATCCAACGACGGCATGGGCGAGCATTATCGACGGCGACCGGCACGGAGTCAACGGGTGTGGCACACATCTAAGCCGGGTTAACGTCAGGGCTGCAGATCAGAAGTATCCGAGCATGATTACCATTTCATTAATGGGCCAGCTTCAGACCGCCGATGGCGAGCGGGATCTGGCTTGCGAAGTTCCTTCTCCGATGTCCGTCCGCCAGGTGATCCAGCGACAGGGCATTCAGTTGCGCCATCTTCTCGAGCTCATTCGTGCAAAGAAAGTGCTGGTGACCATCAATAAGAAGATCGCCAGCGAGGACTCGTTGGTTCAAGACGGCGATGCGATCAGGCTGGTCGGACACGACGGCATGGGGGGAACCGGACTCGGTCCATCGATGTAACGGTGGTCACAAAAACACAGGGCCGGCCTCCTTCTCCGGGAGCCGGCCCTGTGGTTCTTTATACGGGGTGAGGGAGGTAGAAGAGGTCGCGCCACGTACAGTCTGCGCCGGACAAATCCTGCCTACTTCTTTCCGAGGATTGCATCCTTGGCTGCCTTGGCCACGCGGAACTTGACCACACGCTTGGCTGGGATCTTGATAGCCTCTCCAGTTTGTGGGTTCCTTCCCATGCGGGCCTTGCGATTCGCCAATACAAGCTTCCCGATTCCGGGTATCACGAAGACATTCTTCGCCTCCTTATAGGCCAAGGTGGCAAAGTCATCCATGAGCTGGACGGCTGCCTTCTTGGTCAACCCGGATTTCTGGGACAGATAATCGGCGATCTGCGACTTCGTCATTGATTTAGCCATCGAGCAACCTCCTTAAATAGAATAACGATGATGGTGAGATGTTGTGAACTCGCCTCTCTTCACTCCGCTCAGACTCTAATGAGTGTTAATGAATGAATAGTCCTGTCGTTGGAAGCGGCGAAAACCTGCGGGAGTCTATCCAAGCGCTGTGAGGCTGTCAACCAGAAAAACGCAGTCCAGGCGTAGGAAAACGCCTGCACGGGTTCTTGCAGTTTTGAGACCAGCCAGCGTAGAGTACGAATGACAATCGTGTTCCTGAGTCACGGTTGTCGAACTCTGGAGTCGCTAGCATGGCAAAAGACCTACCTATTCTGCCATCGACCACTCAATCGGCCGATGCGGCACAGGCAGAGCAATTTCAGTATTCTCGTGTGTTTTGTCAGAAGGAAAATTCTCCCCCGCTCCGTTTGCTTTTGGAGTTTCTCACCTCGCGCGGCCAGACCCCGATCACCCCGCCGGGCATGGACGACGCCAAGTTGGATGAATGGGCCTGGGTGCAGGTGGCGCTCGGTTACGATCGCAACAGGAAACCGATTCAGGTGTTTTGTGCGCGGGATCGAGGCTCGTATCGTGACGTGTTCGACAGGGAAAAGGAGCTGTTTTTAGGCCTCCTCTCCGCCCATGACGATGTCGAGGCCGGACTGGTACGCGCACATCTGGAGCGCGCACGGTTCGTGCTGACGACCCGGTTCGCTCAGAATGAGATGACCGACGAAGGCTATGACTTCAACGGATGGATCCTGGAATTCTATCAAGACCAGTGCAATGGTATCGTCCAGATCGACAACCAGGGCTTCTACTCGCCCAAAGGCGATCTCATCGTCGATCTCTCCACCAAATTGGAATGAGCCGCCGTGTCCGACAGGCTCCCAGTTCCTGCGCTACCCGATCCCGTTCCGCTCTATCGAAAAACCGATCACTGGTTCCAGCGGGCGACCGCGGTTCTGCTCGGTGAGGTGCCCTGTCGACTCGGCTGCACCAGTTGCTGCATCGGCCCATTTCCAATCACATTACTCGACGTTTACACCCTCCAACAGGGACTCGCCGCCCTCACGCCGGATCACCGCCGTCGCATCGAACAACGTGCCATCGCACAAACCGCCGCGATGGAAGCTGCCTTCCCACAACTGACCCACACCCCCCTGCTTGACGATTGGTCCGATCCAGAGATTGATAGATTGGTCACAGAGTTTCACCATCATGCCTGTCCGGCGCTGGAGGCAGATGGACACTGTGGCCTGTACGATCACCGTCCCTTGGCTTGCCGAACGATGGGCATCCCGACAGAAGATCGCGGTCTGGCGCAGGGAGCCTGCGAGGTTCAAACCTTCATCCCGATCCTGCGGCTCCCCTCATCATTCCGGGAGGAAGAAGATCAATTAGCGCAGGAGGAGGCCGCAGCCCTGGAGGCCCACCGTCGGGCCACAGGATCGACAGGAGAAGAGGTACTCCTGCCCTACGGATTCTTAGGCCGCGAGACGTAGCCAAACCAGGTTTGACTGGTTGATCTGGTTTGTTGACTTTATTTGGTTGATTTGTTTCATCTGGTTAGTTTCGTTCAACCAAACAAACGAGACAAACCGTACAAACCAAATGAACTGGTCCCCGCTGGACAGAGGATAAAATCCTGTGCTAGTGTCCCTCTCCTTGGTTGCGGGAGCGCCTGTAGCTCAGCTGGATAGAGCATCAGCCTCCGGAGCTGAGGGCCACAGGTTCAAATCCTGTCAGGCGCACCATACCTTGCTTGACCCGACCCGGAACCCTTCTCATTGTTCTTGGTGACGGGATAAGACCTCTCAAGTCGCCGGCGAGTGTGTGGAACTCGGTAACAATTGAATACCCGGTGGGCCGTTAGCTCAGTTGGTAGAGCAGCTGACTCTTAATCAGCGGGCCGTAGGTTCGACCCCTACACGGCCCACCAAAACTCAATAACTTACAGAACCTCTCCCTTCCAGCCGGTCTCCATGTATGCACAGTGTAGGCTGTGGGGCAGAGAAAATATATTTTTGTGACCCTTAAGCAGAGCACCAATCTACATCAAGGAGGCATTTCTCAATGCTCTCATCCAGGGTATGATTGTGGTGTGACTCCGAGAGTAAAAGTTCAAAAGCCCAGTTCATCGAGAAAAATTTCCTGACCAACCATATGCCACGAGCGCCCTTGGTAAACTGACCGACAGCGTTTTGTTGGGCGCGGCCTCTCCCGCTCCGTTCCATGGCCCGTCAGACTTTCGCGAGATCGATCTCCGCCATGCGACATAGCCAGTGAACGGGTATTTCCCCTTTGCGGCACCCTAGTTGAATCGACTTCATACTCATACGAAATTCCGCCGCCAATTCCCTTGGACACAGAACTTGAGAGATTAGAGAAGGAGGCACGAGACGCCAAGAAAGGCTTGTGGGTCGATCCGCAGCCGGTGCCGCCGTGGGAGTGCGGATGCGGAAATAGGAAGGATCGCTTTTCGGTAGGGCAGATACAATAGAAAAGGTTATCACATGTGCTTTCTGAATTTTGAGCAGCCTGCCAAGTTTTCTTGACAGTCTACGGAAACGCTGTGTTAAGGTGCATTTAAGATTTCCTACGGTCTTATCGGCAGTGAATTCTACCCATGGAGGGGAGGCAAAGATGACAAGCAAATTCTACCGTGGTGCCCTCATTCTGGTAACGCTTGGAGCGTTTGCTAGTGTGCCCATCCTGAACGCCCAGTCGTCCCCCGCCAGTAACGTCAAGGAGGCCATCAAGCACGCGAAGGAAGCAGTGGACCATGGCAAACAGGGTCACGCTGAGGCACTCGTGACACATGCGGAAAAGTCGGTGCAATATGCTGAGATGGGAGACAAAAACCGGCATTTGGACGAAGGGATTAAGCATCTGAAAGAAGCCATAGAGCATGGTAAAGCAGGCCACGCCGACGTCGCCACGACACATGCCGAAACTGGTTTAGCGCATCTGACTGAAGCAAAATAAGGTATAAATGCCTGCTGACCAGCCGGAAGTTCTTGTACCACCTACCATGTGAGTCCTCACAGACTTCACAAGTGTTGGCAGATGCGAGGTGTCGGTTGGGCAATCTGCTCTCTGAACCCGGTGAATGGCCGCCTATCGAATCATTGGATCACATTACATGACACCGGAAATGCCCCCGGCTTCCTCCCTCTTTTGGTTACGGATGTATGGGAGCATGCCTTTCTTCTAGATGACCAGCCAGCCGAGCGAGCAGCATACATTGAAGCCTTTTTCTCTAACATTAATTGGCAAGTCATCCATGAGCGCCTCAACACCCGAGTTCCAATCTACGCCGGTTCGGCCTAACAGCCTCTCTACTCATCATTATTGAACAACTGCCCCCTTCTTAGACTCCGGACGGCAGCGATGACAAAATTCACACGGTCGTAGACGGGGCACAGGCTCAAAGAATCCGCAGTGAAATATGAAATGAGCCAATTAGATCGGGAGGCGAGAGACAATCTGTACTGTCATCGTAATGTTCGGTAATCGCTCATAGAGTCATCTCTCTGCTCGGTGAACTAAGACAAAGTGTCTCGCCCTCCTGGGTTTTGCTTCCTGATTTTTCCTCGCGCACGTCGAATCCTTTCGTTAAAGAATTCAACGGTTC